>CAMBFI010000013.1 GCA_945865935.1 Bordetella parapertussis
GGCCTGCTGCACCGCGAACAAAGCGCTGCTC
Source organism: Bordetella parapertussis (assembly GCA_945865935.1). Taxonomy (GTDB): domain Bacteria; phylum Pseudomonadota; class Gammaproteobacteria; order Burkholderiales; family Burkholderiaceae_B; genus Zwartia; species Zwartia parapertussis_E. The sequence goes on from CAMBFI010000013.1 coordinate 32, forward strand.
ACATCGCCCACCATCGGAGCAATTGCTGGTGCTAACGCCATAGCCTGATCGACGACTTCATCGAGCGACACCGCCTTGGCACCCAGATACTGGGTCAGGACAAAGTTGTGCAAATCAAGAACTTCCTCAACTTTCGCCCGAAATCCGGCGGGATCGAACAAGTCCTGCACCCGTAACGCACGACGCGCGACTTTATCCTCGTAGGCCGGACCAATGCCCCGCCCTGTTGTGCCAATCTTTGCATCGCCACGACGCGCCTCTCGCGCCTGATCTAAGGCGACGTGATAAGGCAGAATCAAAGGGCACGCTTCAGAAATCATTAAACGCGAGCGCACATCCAAGCCTGCGGTTTCGAGCTCAACGATTTCTTTAAGGAGTGCCTCAGGAGACAACACCACACCGTTACCGATGTAGCAGGTCACGGAAGGATGCATGATCCCGGACGGGATCAGACGCAGAATCGTCTTCTTGCCATTCACCCAGAGCGTATGCCCCGCGTTATGGCCTCCCTGAAAGCGCACGACTCCGTGGGCTGACTCAGCCAGCCAGTCGACGATTTTTCCCTTGCCTTCGTCACCCCACTGGGTACCGATTACTACGATGTTCTTGCTCATATCACAAAAAGAAATCAGTTAAGTTTTTGAACGAACGTTCTCACCGAGCATCACCGCAAAGCGGATTGAACGTTGAGCTCGGGGCCTATAAAACCTGCTGTACAACCCACTGACCGTCGCGCAAAACGAGCGCGCGATCAAAGGTAAATTCGTCGTGCGTGGCTACTTCACCAGGAAACACCTGAACGACGATGTTGCCAGTCTGACGCAAACCATGAATGGCCTGACGTAGTGCGGCATCTTGACCAGACGGTGCACGAATCGCTGGCGCCGCACACGCGGGCACCAAGCCATCGACAAGTTTGCGTAAGTCAAGACTAAAACCAGTCGCAGGACGCGCTCGGCCAAACGCACGGCTCACGTCGTCATAGCGCCCACCCTGCACGATTGCATCGTGCCAACCTTGGGCATATACGGAAAACGTAACACCCGAGTGATAACCATAGGTGCCCACATCGGCAAGGTCAATGCCAACAGACACATCGTCAAGCGCGCCCAAGAGGTGCTCGAGTGTGTCGAGCGCCGTCACGACACCCGGGAGCCTCGGGAGTTCTTTACGTGCGCGTTCAAGAACGGTCACGTCGCCATACAACTGGGGCAAACGCACCAACGCGCTCACCGTTGCAGGCAACAAGGCATCCTTGCCCGTTCCTAGCTGCGTCAACCCTGGAAGATCCTTATCACGCAACAAGGCCATGATCTCGTCTGCGCGGGCCAACGCCAAGGCGTCGGTTTCAATCAAGCTTCGTACCAGGCCTGCGTGACAGAGATCGAGACGCAAGGCTTGAACACCAGCCAGGCGCACGCTATCCAAAGCCAAATGAATGATTTCAAGATCAGCCTCAAACCCGGCATGGCCGAAGATTTCGGCACCGATCTGCAGAAGCTCGCGACTCGCAAGCAAGCCCGCAGGGCGCGCGTGGAGCACGGGGCCGCAGTAACACAAGCGGGTCACGCCAGGTCGATTGAGCAAGTGCGCATCAATGCGCGTAACTTGAGGTGTCATGTCTGCGCGAATGCCGAGCGTGCGACCAGACAACTGATCCACCAACTTGCTGGTGCGCAGATTTAGATCGCTGCCCGTACCGGAGAGCAGCGACTCGATGTATTCGACCAAGGGCGGCGCTACCAACTCAAAGCCGTAAGTACGGAACGAGTCGAGCAGTATGCGTCGCAGGTCTTCGATGCGTCGTGCCTCGGCTGGCAACATATCAGCCAGACTTTCAGGCAGCAACCAATTGCCTTTCATAAAACGAATACCCATACAAAAAGCGGCTTGGGGCGTAAGCCCGGCAAGCCGCCAGAACAATCGATAAAGCTTACAGCGCATTATACCTATTATGCGCTGCCTGTTCCGTCAAACAGAAAGGAGGCCGAAGCCTCCTTTTTTTACTTCCCAGACGATGATTTCAGATATCTAAAAAAATCGGAGCTTGGGTCAACGACCAGGACGTCACCTGGCTTGCCAAACGAGGCGCGATACCCCTCTAAACTCTTGTAAAAGCTATAGAAAGAAAGGTCCTCGCCATAGGCTTTTGCATAAATGCCCGCAGCTTGCGCATCGCCTTCACCCATAATGGCTTGAGCACGCCCGTAGGCTTCAGCAACAATTTGCTCGCGCTGACGGTCGGCTTCAGCGCGAATTTTTTCACCTTCTGCTGCCCCGATTGAGCGCTGCTCGTTTGCCACGCGAATACGTTCGGATTCCATACGACGGAATACGGATTCAGCAATCTCTGGTGCAAACTCAATACGTTTCAGACGTACGTCTACGACTTGAACCCCAAGGGCCTCAGCACGTTTTGCCACATTCGTGAGCACTTCGGTCATGATGACGTCACGCTCAAGAGAGACCACATCTTTCACCGTGCGCACGTTAACCGAGGCGTTGAGTGCATCACGGATCTGCGCCTGCAGGCGCTCGCGCGCTGCGCGCTCATTGCCGCCAAAGGTCACGTAATACAACCTCGGATCAACGATGCGCCATTTCACAAACGAATCAATGAGAAGGTTCTTCTTCTCAGACGTTTGGATACGCTCGGCTTCTTGCAAGTCAATTGTCAACAACCGCTTATCGAGTGTCACGACGTTTTGCAGTGGGGGCGGCAATTTGAAATACAGCCCAGGCTCAGAAATGACTTTCTTAACCTCGCCGAGTGCAAACACCAAAGCGTAATCACGCTCCCGCACAACAAAAACTGATGAAGAAAAAGCGACAACCGCGATAACTACGGCGATCAACAGGGGAAGTAATCTATTCATGATTGATCCTCTGCTTAGCGACTGCCGCGATCACGCGTCAGTGAATTGTTGGTAGGGCCTTGCGCTGCCGGGCGTTGGCTAGGAGCTGGCGGCACGAAAGGTGGTGGTGTAACCGGAACGGAAGACGGCATCGAGGGGGCAGTCACCGGACGCCCCGCGCCCTGAGCTGCCTGCTGAGCCAGCTTATCGAGCGGCAAATAAAGCATATTGGTCGAGCCTTTGGTGTCTACCATTATCTTGCTCGCGCTAGAGTACATCTGTTGCATAGTCTCTAGATACATGCGCTCACGAATAACCAAGGGAGATTTTTTGTACTCTGCGAAAACGCTTGTGAAACGTGCGGCATCACCCACAGCGTTCCCTACCACACGAGCGCGGTAGCCTTCGGCTTGTTCAAGCATGCGCGAAGACTGACCGGCCGCCATGGGAACGATCTGATTTCGATAGGCCTGGCCTTCATTAATCTGACGTTCACGATCCTGGCCTGCTTTCACAGCGTCATCAAACGCGGCTTGCACTTGTTCAGGGGGCTGCACGTTTTGAATGGCGACCGTGCTCACCTGAATACCCGTTTCGTAGCGATCCAGAATCTGTTGCATCAGCTTTTGCACGTCAACAGCGACAGCGGTACGGCCCTCGTAGAGCACGACGTCCATCGGACGCTTACCTACAACCTCTCGCATCGCAGTCTGCGCGGCTTGACGCACGGACTCATCTGGATCTTTTGTCTTAAACAGATAAGCGGGGGCACCATCTGCACGCAAACGATACTGAACGACAAACTGCACATCGACGATGTTCTCATCGTCGGTCAGCATCAACGATTCGGGCAACACGCGGTTGCGTGCCATGGTACGAAAGCCGACTTCAAACGTACGCAGTTGCGACAGGTTGACGATTTCGTGGGACTGAATCGGGAATGGAATGCGCCATTGAAAACCAGCCAACGCAGTTGACTTGTACTTACCGAACTGCGTCAAGACGGCGACCTGCCCTTCCTGAACGATAAAAAAGCCGCTCGCCAACCAGAGCGCCAAGCCGGCTGCCACGATCACACCCAAACCAATTTTTGACTGGCGCGCAGTCGGACCACCTGGGCCCTGAGAAGGCGGCCGATTACCACCACCTTGCTTGCGACCAAACAGCCCGCCTAACCGATCACTAAAATCGCGCCAAACCTGATCTAAATCAGGAGGGCCATTTTGCTGAGGCGGACGACGGGGCGGCTGATTGCCGTCTTTAGGAGGCTCATTGCCACCGCCGTTCTGACCCCGACCCCAGCCGGGATCATTCAGGTTGAATATTCTGGTTAGAAATCGCATTGTTATCCGAAAGTAAAGCGAATTGACTGATTGCGTCACGCACGCCACCAAGGCCGGCGCGCTGCTGAGCACTTAAAAACACACGGCAAATCGTACCATGCTCATCTTGTTCTACCCGCGGATCTAACCCAACCAGGTCAATCTTGTTGTAGACCAAAATACAAGGGATATCTGCCGCACCAATATCACTTAGCACTTTGTTCACTTCGTGAATCTGTTCATCACGCTGAGGGCTCGCCGCATCAACAACATGCAATAACAGATCGGCGTGAATCGCTTCCTCGAGTGTGGCTCTAAACGATGCGATGAGTGTAGTGGGTAAATCGCGAATAAAGCCCACAGTATCCGAGAGGGTAATTTGCCCTGCCCCTTCGATCCATACGCGTCGCGTTGTCGTATCAAGCGTCGCAAACAACTGATCGGCGGCGTAGGCCCCCGCGCGAGTAAGGGCATTAAAGAGCGTTGACTTACCCGCATTGGTATACCCCACCAAAGACACCGAGAGCGTCGCGCCGCGGGCACGGGAGCGGCGCTGGGTGGTGCGCTGCCGCTGCACACGCTCAAGCCGTTCGCGCAGCACACGCACCTTCGCGCCGATCATGCGGCGATCCATCTCAAGCTGGGATTCGCCAGGGCCCCGCATACCGATACCACCACGCTGCCGTTCAAGGTGGGACCATAAGCGCGTTAAACGTGTGGACAGGTGTTGCAGCTGGGCGAGTTCTACTTGAAGCTTGCCCTCGTGGCTCTTGGCGCGCAGTGCGAAAATATCGAGAATGAGCGCAACGCGATCAACGACGCGCAAATTGAACTGACGCTCTAGATTGCGTTGCTGCGCCGGGGACAGCGGCTGATCAAACAAAACGACCTCAGCCTGACCCTGCTCGGCCAGCAGTACCCCTTCTTGCACCTTACCTGAACCAATAAAGTAGGCCGCATCGGGACGTTGCCGACGCGCCTTGAGCGTACCGACGAGCTCGGCCCCGGCGCCCGTCGCCAACATCTCGAACTCTTGGGCGTGCGCCTGATAATCAGGCGAGCCGAGATCGACGCTAACAATCAACGCACGCATGCGTTGACCCCGGAGATATTATTCGGCAGCAGTTTCGCCAGCGCCTTCAATCGGTAGGCTCACAGCGCGCGCAGGCACCACGGTCGAAATTGCGTGCTTGTACACCATTTGGGTAACAGTGTTACGCAGCAAGACGACATACTGGTCGAAGGATTCAACCTGGCCTTGAAGTTTGATCCCATTAACCAGATAAATAGACACTGGAATGTGCTCTTTACGCAAAGCGTTTAAGAAGGGATCTTGCAAAGTTTGCCCTTTGTTACTCATGGCAGGCTCCTTGTATTGTTGTTAGCGACCACGCCTCACCTAAGCTGCGTTGTGCGACGAAATCATAAGTCACACTCTACAGGGTTTTCCCTTGGAATACCAGTAGCAAAAACAGTTTGTTACTATTTTTTTTCAATCCAAAACGATTACATAACATTTATAATATTATTATCAATATCAATAGTTTAAGCGATAATTATTACTATTTACTTTAGAATTTCACGGCAAGCGATGACCAACTGTTTACATTGCTCATCGGTGCCAATTGTGATTCGAAGATGGTTTGAGATCCGCTCGAGCTTGAAATGCCGCACGAGAATATTGCGTGCACGCAAGGCGCTTGCTAAGGCCTCTCCGCTGTGAGCCGGATGACGGGCAAAGACAAAGTTCGCTGCCGATGGCAACACCTCAAACCCCATACTTCGTAAATCACCTGTCAGCGCGTCGCGACTGCGCACGACCGCGTCGCGAGCCTGCTCAAAATAAGTCTGATCCAGAACAGCAGCCTGCGCTCCGGCGAGAGCCAGACGATCCAAGGGATAGGAATTAAAGCTATTCTTAACTCGATCAAGGCCCTGAATCAGATCGGGATGACCGAGCGCAAAGCCCACACGCAAGCCCGCGAGCGAATAGGCTTTGGACATTGTGTGCACCACGAGCAAGTTAGGGTAGCGGGCGATCAACCCTGCAGCGGTCTGAGCACCAAAATCAACGTATGCCTCGTCGACCACCACCACAATATCTGGATTGCCTGCGATCACACGTTCAATCTGGTCGAGCGGCTGGGCAATTCCGGTTGGTGCATTGGGGTTAGGGAAAATAATCCCACCTGCCTTCGCCTGACCTGCGGGAAGATAATCTTGCACTCGAATTTTAAAATTTTCATCCAGAGGAACTGCTTTATAGGCAATCTCGTAGAGCCCGCAATACACAGGATAAAAGCTATAGGTGATGTCCGGAAACAAAATCGGAGCATCGTGTTTAAGCAAGGCATGAAAGGCGTGCCCCAGCACTTCGTCCGAACCATTTCCGACGAACACCTGTTCAGCGGTCAAACCAAAGCGGCCTGCGATCGCCTCACGCAACTCGAGCGCTAAAGGATCCGGATACAAGCGAAGACTGTCATTCGTCTGTGCAGCGATGGCTGCTAACACCTTAGGCGAAGGGCCGTAAGGATGCTCATTCGTATTGAGCTTGATCAGATTCTGAATGCGCGGCTGTTCGCCGGGTACGTAAGGTTCCAACTTAGAAACGAGGCTATTCCAGTAACGACTCATAAGGGCTCGCGGTCAACGCCTTAACGATTAATTATCGGCGTAAGGATTAAATGATGACTTAAACTCAATTCGCAAAGGGGTACCGGCAAGTTCGAACTCATCACGAAAACGCCCTTCAAGATATCGACGGTACGTATCGGGAATCGCATCCAGTGCATTGCCATGAATGATGATCAGGGGTGGGTTCTGTCCACCCTGATGAGCGTAGCGCATTTTTGGACGGAAAATCCCTTTACGTGGCGGCGGTTGTTGCTCAATCGCCGCTTGTAACTCGCGCGTCAGACGAGGCGTCGACAGCTTGGTAAACGCGGCCGCATGCGCTGCGTTGACAGAACGCAACACCGTATTAATGCCCTGCCCACGCAATGCCGAAATCGTATGCACACGAGCAAACGACAAGAACCTGAGTTTGCGATCAAACTCTCGTTGGATGCGCTCACGGTGTTCAGGATCGAGGCCATCCCACTTATTGATCGCAACAACTAACGCACGGCCCGTCTCGAGAATGAAGCCCGCGATATGCGCATCCTGCTCGGACACTTCGTGCTGCGCGTCAATCATTAAGAGCACCACGTTACTGGCTTCAATCGCTTGCAATGTTTTGATCACAGAAAACTTTTCAATCGCCTCGAAGACCTTGCCGCGTTTGCGCAGACCCGCCGTATCAATCAGCGTGTACTGCTTACCGCCGCGATCAAACTCAATTTCAATCGCGTCACGCGTGGTTCCTGGCAAATCAAAGGCGATGACACGCTCCTCGCCGAGCAGCGTATTAATTAAGGTAGATTTCCCAACATTGGGTCTGCCCACAATTGCCAACTTGATCCGGTGATGAATGACAGGCTCAACCGGCTCAGGCGAGTCACTTGCCAAAGCATCCGGACTCGGCTCAGCCTCATCCGCATCAAACACCTCATCTTCAGCCTTCTCACCCAGTCCTTCAAGAGCGTGCTCGATTAAATCTGCTATGCCATCTCCGTGCGCAGCTGAAATGGGACAAGGCAGCCCAAGAGCGAGCTCATGAAACTCCGCCACAGCACTGGTGTGTTGCATGCCTTCGGCCTTGTTCACGCACAGAACAACTTTTTGTCCGAGCTTACGTAACAAGCGAGCGATGTCATGGTCATGTGCATTTAAACCGGCACGCGCATCCACCAAAAACACAACAACATCGGCTTCGGCAATCGCCTGTTTGGTCTGGCGTGCCATTTGGTGCAGGATACCCGTCTTAGCAACAGGCTCGAAACCACCGGTATCCACGACGATGAAGGGCGTATCGCCCACACGTCCTTCACCGTAATGACGATCTCTGGTCAGGCCAGAGAAGTCGGCGACTAGGGCCGATCGCGAACGCGTCAGCCGATTAAAAAGGGTCGACTTTCCAACGTTCGGACGTCCTACAAGGGCAACAACAGGCTTTACCGACACAATATTTATTTCAACACAATCAAAGCAAGAGAGCCGTCGCCGGTCTTAACGAGCACACCCTGAGGTGTCGCAATCAAAGGAGCATGAATCTTGCCTCCTCCAACGGCTATGCGGGCGAGTAAACGTCCATCATCCGCAGCCATGAAATGTACATACCCATCGTAATCGCCTACAGCCACTGCACTACCAATGACGGCAGGGCTTGTGAGCTGACGGTAACGCAACGCATCCTGTGTCCAGTTCAACTTACCGTCTTTCAGAGCAAATGCTGACACTACATCGGACTGATTAGGACTGTAGGCTTGATTGCTGTCAATGGTCAGGCCTGCTGCGCTAGAAAAATCCTTAGCCCAAACGGGACGACCGCCCGCGGACAAGTCAAAGCACAGAATGCGCCCCTGGAAAGCCACTGCACATAACAGTGGTGGGGCCAACACCGGCAAACCGACCACATCGTTCACACGCTCGAGATCAGTCGACCCCTTTGGCGCCGCAACAATACCTTCCCATTGCACATCACCCGACACTGCGTTGATCGCGATAAGCTTTCCGCCAGGTATGCCCGTGATGATTAATCCGTCGAACAATGCGATACGTGCCGGCGCACGAAGGGCCAATGCTGGTCCAGGACGCTGCACATTCCAGATTCGGTCGCCAGTCTCGGCATTGAACGCCTGGATACGGTAGTCGCCGCTTCTCACCACCACGACTCCGTAACCGACAACCGGCGGCACCGAGACATCACTCGTTGCCTTGGAGCGCCATTTCACCGCACCGGTCTCGTCTAATGCAATAACGGTTCCATCTCGTGCAACAACGGCTGTCGTTTTTCCATCACTTCCCACCCCTGCGGCTAGACGCAGCTCAAGTTTGGCTGCCCAAAGTGCATTGCCTGTGCTGAGGTCATATTTGCTGACCGTACCATTAACGGCCGCCCCGTAGACAGCATCGCCCACCACGGCTGGAGCAAAACCAATGCCAGAGCCGCTACCAATCGGCACCTTCCAACCCATCTGAACAGACAGACCCGCAGGGTAGGTCGTAAGTGCAGTGGGCTTATATCGTCCATCATCGCCAGTAATAAGCGCACACCCAGTCAATGCTGAAAAAAAGCATGCTGCCGCACCCAAACAAAGCAAACGAGAGAGAGACGAAAAATTCATATTAGGCTCCGAGCGCATCTAACTTAAGTTTGACCACCGGTGTCAAAGGATTGATCGCACCGAGTAGCTCAATGGCTTGTGTCCAGGCGCTGCGTGCCTCGGCACTCTTGCCTTGCGCGGCAAGAATATCGCCACGCCGATCTGCGTAAAGGCCTGCAAAGGAAGCCGAAGGATCCTTCAGTTGCGAGAGCGCTGCATCAAATTCTTTCTGCTCAAACAGTAATCCCGCCAAACGCAGCTTCGCGACGGGCACCAAGGCTGGATGCTTGGACTTCACCAACCACTCAAGTTGCGCGCGCGCCGCGACCAAATCATTGCGCTCGGCAAGCGCTGAAGCAGCCACGAGTGCGCCACGCGCAGCGTAATCTGTCGCTGAATAATCTGCGCGAAGCGTTTGCATCGCTGCATTAATGCGAGCAACCGACTCATCACCCTTTTGACGGCCCGCTTCTTCAAGCGCCTCAAAATAGCCGCGCGCCTGCACCGCCTGGTTGCCTTCGTACCATTGCCATCCACGCCAACTTCCGGCAACAGCCGTCGCAATCACCAGTAACGTCACGACCAAGGTGCCGTATTTATGCCACCAGGCCTTGAGTTGGTCTAGTTGTTCTTGTTCGTCAAGATCGTAAGCCATACTTATTTAACCTTCTCTTTCAAAAAAGCCACTAAATTATCCAGTGACACTTGTTGCTGCCCTGCGGGCTCGCTCGTACTTTGGCTGCGCAACATCTTGACTGACGCTGCGCCTGCCGCCAACTCGTCATCCCCAAGGATAACCGCAATCGCCGCACCACTTGTATCTGCTCGCTTGAACTGCGCTTTAAAACTGCCTGCGCCAGCATGGACAATTGTCGAAATCCCGGCATCGCGCAAAGACTCAGCCAGTACGGCCGCCCGGCGCTGCGCAGATTCCCCTTGATGTACAAAATACACGTCACATTCTGTTTGAGGCGTTTCGGGTTGATATTGCCCCCATAAATCCAGCAAACGCTCCATCCCAATCGCAAAACCTACCGCTGGCGCGGGCTTACCCCCAACAAGTTCAATCAACCCGTCATAACGCCCACCGCCACAAACTGTCGCTTGAGCGCCCAACTTATCGGTCACCCATTCAAAGACAGTCAAATTGTAGTAATCCAGTCCTCGAACCATCCGTGGATTAATGCGGTAGGCAATGCCAGCATCCTGCAGCCTTGCACACACGCCATCGAAATGCGCGCGCGACTCTTCACCCAAGTAGTCAAACAACTTCGGTGCAGCATCTGCCATTGCCTGCATCACAGGATTCTTTGTATCAAGTACTCGCAACGGGTTGGTATACATCCGGCGCAAGCCGTCTTCATCCAACACCTCTTTGTGCGCCTCTAAATGCTGAATGAGTGCCGCGCGGTGTGCTGCGCGCTCTTCGGACTGACCTAAAGAATTCAACTCGAGCCGCACGTCTTTAATACCCAGTAAGGACCAGAGGCGAGCGACCATAATAATCATCTCGGCATCAATATCTGGACCCGCCAAGCCGAGCGCTTCCACATCAATCTGATGAAACTGCCGATAGCGACCTCTTTGAGGACGCTCGTGTCTGAACACAGCGCCCATTGCATAGACACGCTGAGGGCGGTCATAAATAAGGTTGTGTTCGATGGTCGCGCGCACCATTCCAGCAGTGAACTCAGGACGCATGGTCAGTGACTCGCCATTGAGCGCATCCGTAAAGCTGTACATCTCTTTCTCGACAATATCAGTCACTTCACCGATGCCCCGAGTGAACAAGCGCGTATGTTCAAGAATAGGCGTACGCATGTTGCGATAGCCATACGCGCGCATCCAGGCACGCACATTGTCTTCGAGCAATTCCCAGCGCACACCCGCCCCAGGCAGTGCGTCATTCATGCCACGTATGGCGGTAACTTTTGCAAACGCTTGAGTCATAAATACAGTCAGTGAGTACTTGTCGCTACGCGCGCTGCACCGTAGCGGCGCGTCACATATTCTTGAACAATCACTTGGAACTCCTCAGCAATGTGATCCCCTTTCAGGGTCACGGTGCGCTCACCATCCACAAAAACTGGCGCAGCAGGCACCTCGCCGGTTCCAGGCAAACTAATACCAATATCCGCATGACGGCTCTCGCCTGGTCCATTGACCACACAGCCCATTACTGCGACATTCATGGATTCGACCCCTGGATACTTGTTCTTCCAGATCGGCATTTGCTCACGCAGGTAAGTTTGGATGCGATCAGCGAGTTCCTGAAACACAGTGCTACTTGTACGACCACATCCCGGACAAGCCACAACCATCGGGGTAAAGGCTCTGAGCCCCATGGTCTGCAAAATTTCTTGTGCCACCACGACTTCGCGTGTGCGGTCGCCACCTGGCTCGGGCGTCAGAGAAATACGAATCGTGTCACCAATACCCTCTTGCAACAGTACGCTCAACGCGGCCGTGGACGCCACGATGCCTTTGCTACCCATCCCTGCCTCGGTCAAACCTAAGTGCAAAGGATAGTCGCAACGCGACGCAAGATCTCGGTACACCGCGATGAGGTCTTGCACACGACTCACTTTGCAGGACAAAATGATTGCATCACCAGGCAGCCCAAGCTCTTGCGCACGCTCTGCATTACTGATGGCGGACACCACCAAAGCGTCACGCATCACCGCTTGCGCCTCGCGCGGCTGAGCAAGTTTGCTGTTGGCATCCATCATGCGTGCGAGCAACTCGTGATCAAGACTCCCCCAGTTCACGCCGATACGAACAGGCTTCTGATGACGACAGGCCACTTCAATCATCTGCGCAAAGTTATCATCGCGGCGCTTGCCCCCTCCCATGTTGCCGGGGTTAATCCGATACTTCGACAGCGCCTGCGCGCAATCTGGAAATTGCGTCAGCAGCTTATGGCCGTTGTAATGAAAATCACCGCACAAGGGAACCGATATGCCCATACGATCAAGTTGCTCGCGTATGGCGGGCACCTCTTTCGCGGCTTCCGGCGTGTTGACGGTAATCCGAACAATTTCCGATCCAGCGAGCGCAAGCTCCTTGACCTGAATGGCCGTCGCGATCGCATCGGCCGTATCGGTGTTGGTCATGGATTGAACCAACACAGGGGCAGAGCCACCGATCAGCGTGCGGGTATCACCCCAAGAAACAGCCACAGTGCGGGTGGCGTGGCGCACAATGACGGCAGGACGGGTATCCGAGTCAGACGCGCTCATTTGAACCACCTCTCTAGCCCGGCTGGCAACCATGCCGTCGGCAAAATATCATGGCTAAGTGCCACCGCAGCGGCGACCGCCACGACGGCAGCAATCAATACCCACCAAAACCAAGCAACCACGGGGCGAAGCGGCGTGACCGCGTGGCTGTCAAGCGTGCGCGTCGAGTTGTGATTGCCGATCCCACCCTCAACGTGCCCCACGAAATGACTCAAACTATCCTCTAGCGGCTTGGAATCGATACCCAAAAGCTTTGCATAGTTTTTTATGAGGATCTTTAACCCCAGTCCTTTGGGAAGATCCTCAAAACGCTCAGACTCCAATGCTTCGATGTGGCGCGCAGGAAACTTTAATCTTCCAGAAACATCCTCGAGCGATAACCCTTTAGACACACGCAACGCTCGCAGTGCACCTGCTGCGGTGACGTGCTCTACAGACGAAGGGGGTGATCCAACACGGGCTGGACTTGCGAAATCATCTGCGCTCATGCGCGGGTCTCCTTGATGGCAATCATCTTCTTTTGCGCCATTCTTTCACTTAATTTTGTACGGTCTTTGACTTCCCCCGCCAACTGCCCGCAGGCGGCATCAATATCGTCTCCGCGTGTCTTGCGCACTGTCGTCACGATCCCGGCGTCTATAAGTTGCTGGGCGAACTCGCGAATTCGGATGGCAGATGAACGCTGGAGCCCAGAGCCGGGAAAAGGATTAAAGGGAATCAAATTAAATTTGCAATGAATCCGTCGCGCAATCTGTATGAGTCCCTGGGCGTGCTGATCAAGGTCATTCACACCGTCCAACATCACGTATTCGAAGGTAATGAAATCACGCGGCGCGAACTCTAGATAACGCTCGCAGGCGGCCAGCAGTTGATCGAGTGGATATTTTTTATTGAGCGGCACGAGCGTATCACGCAAGGCGTCGTTCGGCGCATGCAATGACACGGCCAGCGCTACCGGGCAATCCTGTGACAAGCGATCCATCATTGGCACAACGCCCGAGGTCGATACCGTGACACGTCGGCGCGACAGGCCGTAGGCGTTGTCATCAAGCATCATGCGTAACGCTGCGAGCACAGGTTCATAGTTCAGGAGCGGCTCGCCCATGCCCATCATCACGACGTTGCTGATTAAGCGTGCATCTGCAGAGCCCTCTTGCGACCCGATCCGTGCGGAGGCGGTATCTTGCATGAGCTCGTGTCTGGCCCACCAAAGCTGACCAATGATTTCGGCAGCGGTTAGGTTACGGTTAAAGCCTTGATGCCCCGTGGAACAAAACGTGCAGGCAACATTGCATCCAGCCTGACTCGAAATACACAAGGTGCCTCGGTCATCTTCGGGGATAAAGACGGATTCAATCGCATTGCCTTGCCCGACATCAAAGAGCCACTTACGCGTACCGTCCGCAGAACGATGTTGAGTAAGCACCTTGGGGGCTTGGATCACACATGCGTCAGATAGCTGGGCACGAAAATCACGCGCCAGATCAGTCATCAGATCAAAATTGCTCGCACCCCGCTGGTGCACCCACTTTTGCAGCTGGCGAGCACGAAACGGCTTCCCCCCCCACTGCCCAACCAGTTGGGTCAGTGCCGAAGCGTCGAGCCCAAGCAGATTGATCGGTTCAGGGTGCATGCAGGGTAAGCCACGAGCCAAGCAGCCGGATTAACGGCTGTGGATATTAATTTCAGGGAAGAAAAACGCGATTTCAACGCGCGCGGTCTCAGGCGCATCGGAACCGTGCACAGCATTGGCGTCAATGCTGTCCGCGAAGTCAGCACGAATCGTGCCCTTCTCGGCCTTCTTGGGATCGGTTGCGCCCATCAAGTCACGATTCTTCTGGATCGCGCTCTCGCCTTCCAACGCCTGGACAAACACTGGGCCGGAAATCATGAAGTCGACCAAGTCTTTGAAAAATGGACGAGCGCTGTGGACCGAGTAAAAACGCTCTGCGTCGGCGCGCGACAACTGAAGCATGCGCGCAGCAATCACTTTGAGTCCTGCGCCCTCGAAACGGGCAACAATTTGACCAACAACGTTCTTTGCGACTGCGTCGGGCTTAATAATCGATAGGGTACGTTCAACAGACATGTAAAACTCCAATAATTCTCAATAAAAACAGGGACTTTGCTTATGCCCACCGTAGCCCTTGATTCTAGCACGCCACTAAGTCTCACAACACCCTAAAATAGCAGGGTTTTGCCAGTTTATGGCTAGGCGAAAAGCGGCCTTGTTTCCCTTATCGCCCCTGCGTCACCCTATTTTTTGTGGATAACTTGATGAATCAGCCCAGCACCCTCCCCGACGGAGAACTATCCAAAAGCTTTGAGCCGGCGGATCTAGAGGCCCGTTGGTATACAGAATGGGAAAAACGAGGCTACTTTGCCGCCGGCCAGCATGCAAAGGGCGATGCCAATGGTGCGCCCTACGCGATTCAATTCCCGCCGCCTAACGTCACGGGCACCTTGCACATGGGGCATGCCTTTAATCAAACGATTATGGATGGCCTGATCCGGTACCACCGCATGAGAGGGCACGACACCGTGTTTGTGCCAGGCACCGATCATGCAGGAATCGCCACGCAGATTGTGGTCGAGCGCCAACTTGACGCACAAAAGACCTCACGCCATGACCTGGGTCGCGAGAAATTCATCGAAAAAGTCTGGGAGTGGAAAGAACTCTCAGGCAACACCATCACGACCCAAGTGCGACGTTTAGGCGCTTCGGCAGACTGGCCCCGTGAATACTTCACGATGGACAACCAGATGTCTGCTGGCGTCGTCGAGACCTTTGTCCGTCTGTACAAGCAAGGTCTTATTTACCGAGGCAAACGCCTCGTTAATTGGGATCCAAAGCTGCTCACAGCGGTATCAGACCTGGAAGTGCAGTCGGTCGAAACCGATGGACATCTTTGGCATATCCGCTACCCGTTTGTTGACGGGCCCCAAACTATTACCCACGAGGACGGCACGTCAGAATCCATCACCGGAATGACCATCGCCACCACGCGCCCTGAAACCATGCTCGCAGACGGCGCGCTCTGTGTACACCCTGAAGATACGCGTTACCAGCATCTCGTCGGAAAAATGGTAGAGCTGCCTTTGTGCGACCGCCAGATTCCCATCATTGCCGATGATTTTGTAGACCCAAAGTTTGGAACGGGCTGCGTAAAAATTACCGGCGCACACGACTTCAACGATTACGCCTGCGCGCAACGCCATCACCTTCCGCTCATCGTGATTTTTACTCTGGATGCACGCATTAATGACCAGGGGCCCGCACAGTTCAAAGGCATGGATCGATTCGACGCGCGCAAAGCTGTCGTTCAGGAACTGGAGCAAAAAGGCTTTCTGGTCAAAGTTGACGCGCACAAAATGATGCAGCCACGTGGCGATAGAACCGGTGCCGTGCTCGAACCTATGCTGACGGACCAGTGGTTTGTCGCCATGAGCAAGCCTGCGCCTGCCGATACACTTCACCCCGGAAAGAGCATCACCGACTTTGCACTGGAAGTAGTCGCCAAAGGCGATATCCAGTTTTATCCACAAAACTGGACCACCACTTACAACCAATGGCTTGAAAACATTCAGGACTGGTGCATTTCGCGTCAATTGTGGTGGGGGCATCAGATTCCTGCCTGGTACGCACCCGACGGGCAAGTCTTCGTGGCGCATACTGAAAAAGATGCGAACGATCAAGCGCGCGCGGCAGGCGTGACGGCTGCGCTGACTCGCGACCCCGATGTACTGGACACCTGGTTCTCGTCGGCCTTGGTGCCCTTCACTACCCTGGGATGGCCACAAGAAACCCCCGATTACAAACGCTATTTACCCTCGAGTGTCTTGGTCACCGGTTTTGACATCATTTTCTTTTGGGTCGCGCGCATGGTCATGATGACCACGCATTTGACGGGACAAGTGCCCTTCAAGCATGTTTATGTGCACGGACTCATCCGAGATGCCGAAGGGCAAAAGATGAGTAAATCAAAGGGAAACACCTTAGATCCCGTCGACCTCATCGATGGTGTTGACCTAGAAAATCTCGTCACCAAGCGAACGTTTGGTCTCATGAATCCTAAGCAAGCGGGCTCGATCGAAAAGGCTACGCGTAAGCAATTCCCTGAGGGCATTCCAGCGTTTGGGGCTGATGCGCTGCGCTTCACCATGGCAGCATATGCTACGCTCGGGCGCAATATCAACTTTGACCTCAAGCGTTGCGAAGGATATCGAAACTTTTGCAATAAGCTCTGGAACGCAACGCGGTTTGTGCTGATGAACACCGAGGGCCAGGATATGTCGGCTGCGCCCTCAAGCGCGCAGAGCTTTGTCGATAAGTGGATTCTTGGGCAGCTGCAACAACTTGAGCTCGATGTCGCGAAAGGTTTTTCAGATTATCGCTTCGATAATATTGCGAATGCGCTCTATCACTTCGTCTGGGATGAGTACTGCGATTGGTATCTGGAGCTTGCGAAGGTTCAGATTCAAACGGGTCACGCAGACCAACAGCGCGCGACGCGACGCACACTAATTGAGGTGCTCGAGACAGTGTTACGACTGCTACATCCCATCATGCCCTTCATCACGGAAGAGCTGTGGCAAAAAGTATCGGTGGTCGCAGGGTGTCGCGACGTCAACGAAATCTCAAGCGTATCGGTTCAATCTTTTCCTGTTGGGGATGCGAGCACCATCGATGAAGCAGCAACTCTGCAACTTAACGCGCTAAAAGCACAAATTGAAGCTGTTCGTGCCTTGCGCGGAGAAATGAACCTCTCGCCGGCAGCACGAGTACCTTTAATCGCCGAAGGCCCCAAAGATCAGTTAGAGCTGCATGCACCCTACCTGGCTGCGTTGGCCAAGCTATCGGAGGTCCAGGTTGTGGCGACCCTCCCTGACGACGGTGCGCCGGTGCAGGTCGTCAGCAACACCCGTCTGATGCTAAAAGTCGAGATCGACGTGGCAGCGGAAAAAATCCGTTTGGATAAAGAAATCGCTCGCCTCGAGGGTGAAATCGCCAAAGCTCAAGGCAAACTCACCAACGAATCCTTCGTCGCGCGCGCACCTGTTGCTGTCGTTGAGCAAGAGAAGCAGCGCGTAGCGCAATTTGGCGAAACGCTGGCACAAGTTAAAAGCCAGCGAGCTCGACTGGGCTAGCCCCAGCGCCTCCCGGCGCTACGATCCGCTCAGTGTGGCCAGAAATTTTTCATCGGCCGCGCTGAGCAATCCACGCGCGCGTGCCTGAGCGATCAAATCTGGTCGTTTTGCAAGTGTCAGCCTCAAGGACTGCTCACGCCGCCAGCGCGCGATCAACGCGTGATTACCAGACATCAGTACCGCGGGAACTGACTCACCATCAAATAGCTCTGGTCGCGTGTAGTGCGGGCTGTCCAGTAAACCCGACAATGCGTCCTGAAACGAGTCCTGAGCCGATGAGTCACCGTGGTTGAGTGCGCCGGGCAATAGGCGCACCGCCGCATCGATCATTGCGAGCGCCGCGATTTCTCCGCCGGACAATACGAAATCGCCGAGTGACCATTGCGCATCGACAGTACGATTAATAAAACGCTGATCGACGCCCTCGTACCGTCCACAAACAAAAATAGCCCCTTTTGTTGCAGCTAAGGTCGCCGCATGGTGCTGGTTAAATGTTTCACCGGCGGGAGAAAGCAGAATCACGGGCGCCTGCACGTCAGAGGCATCCTTCGCAAGACGATCTTGTTTGATGGCCTCCACGCTCTTGAGTAACGGTTCCATCATCATCACCATCCCCGGACCACCCCCGTAGGGACGATCATCCACCGTATGATGAATGTCTTGCGCCTGATCGCGCGGGTTCCATGTCTGCAACGACCAAAGCCCTTGCTTGTGCGCGCGACCGGTGATCCCAGCATCTCGCACGACACTAAACGCTTCTGGAAACAAGGTAATAGCGTCAATTCGCATACACAGCGCTTTGAAATTAAAGGTCAAACGGCCAATCGGTTTCAATACGGCGCTGCAGGATGTTGACGTTCTGCACATGGGCAGCGACAAAAGGCACCAGCACTTCTTGCGGGCGCCCTTTGGCATCGAGCATCGGAATAGGAGTTGCGTCGGAATCGGGCGGCAGGTCTAGTGACACGACAAAACGCTCAACACGCAAAATTGCATGGGCGCCGTTATCGAGTACTTCTTGCACAATACCCATTTTCTGTCCCTCGCTAAAGACCTGACAGCCAATGAGATCGACCCAGTAATACTCGTCAGACTTCGCTTGTGGGAAATACTCTCGAGAAACATAAACGGTATAGCCGCGCTTGGACTCGGCGGCGTCCCGATCCAATACGCCCTCAAGCTCAGCCACAACAGTCAGCCCCTGCGGACGACACTGTTTGACCGCATGCGGCGTGCAGCGAGACAACAAAAGTTTGGAAGGTTCAGTGCTTGCGGAAGAGTTTGACGCGTCACGCAACGGCGACGCAGGCGGACAAAGCCACCACACCGGCGCTGCACGCAACACCGTGCTTTGCGCGGAATGCGGTTGGGCTTTAACCCAGCCGCGTATTCCATAAGCTGACACGATCCAACCTAGTTCGACTAGATCGTTTGGCGCTTTTGCTGCGCCAGTGTCAGCCATCACGAGCAGGCCGAATCAATTAAGCCGCTGTCGCGACTTTGGCCGAAAAGTCCTTAACCAAACGAGCGACAGCAGGCGACAACTGCGCGCCAACGCCAGTCCAGTGCTGCACGCGATCAAGCGCGATGCGCAGACGCTCTTCGTTTGCATTAGCAACGGGGTTATAAAACCCTACGCGCTCGATGAAACGACCATCGCGGCGATCACGGGAATCGGTCGCAACGAGGTTGTAAAAAGGACGTTTCTTGGAGCCGCCACGGGCCAGGCGAATCACCACCATACGTAATCCCTTGAAAATGTTCAATAAAAATGCTCAGCCACAATGCTGAGATAAGCCCACGAGTATAGCATTAAAGAAGCAAAAATTTCAGGCGGCAGGCATTTATTTGAACCGGCGCCGTATGTAATGCGTCACGCGCTCAGTCTCGTCTAGCTGCGCCAGTAATTCATTGCCAGTTTGACGACAAAATGCCTGGAAGTCGCGAACCGCGCCTCGGTCGGTCGAGATCACGCACAGCACCTCACCGCTCGTGAGGGTTGCGAGCGCTTTTTTTGCCCGCAAAATAGGAAGCGGACATGCCAAACCGGTGGCATCCACCGTTTGATGCACCTCGTTGGGAACTACGCCAGAAACCGGTTCGGTCATATATAAAACCTTGGATTAAAGCTTGGCCTCTACCCACGCTTTAACCCCGGCCAAGGCGCCGGGCAAAGCCTGAGTATCTGTACCGCCGCCCATGGCCATATCAGGTCGACCACCACCCTTACCACCAATCTGCCCGGCTACGAAGCCGACGAGATCCCCTGCCTTGACCTTTCCAGACCAGTCCGCTGTCACGCCAGCCACCACACTGATCTTTCCATCGGCAGAGGTAGCGGCCAGGAGCACGACAGCCGACTTTAGTTTGTCTTTCAGTTGATCAACCATACTGCGCAAATCTTTGGGGTCTACGCCTTGGACTGCCGTCACAAGCAATTTAACGCCCGCCGACAGCGCAACCGCCTGATCGCTCAGCGCATTGCCAGCACTCGAAGCAAGCTTTGCACGCGCCTGCTCTAACTCTTTTTCAACTGACTTTAGCTGCTCTTGCAACAAGGCGATGCGCTCTGGCAAATCGGCGGGCTGAGTCTTCAGCGCTGCAGCAGCACGCTGAGCGGTGGCATTGAGCCCCTGCACCCAGACAAGCGCATTCGCACCAGTCACCGCTTCGATACGACGAACTCCGGCTGCAACACCGCCTTCGGAGACGATTTTGAACAACCCAATATCGCCGGTACGGCTGACGTGGGTGCCTCCGCATAGCTCACGCGAAAACCCAATATCCAGCACCCGCACCGTATCGCCGTATTTCTCACCAAACAAGGCCATTGCACCGCCCTTGACCGCATCGTCGTAACTCATGACCTGAGCATTTGCGGCCTGGTTTGCCAAGACTTCAGCGTTGACGATTTTCTCCACGCGTTCAATGTCCGCATCAGACATCGGCGCATCGTGTGCGAAGTCAAAACGTGTCTTATCGCCGTCCACAAGCGAGCCGCGCTGCTGCACATGCCCACCGAGCACCTCACGCAAGGCTTTGTGCATCAAGTGCGTTGCTGAGTGGTTACGAATCGTACGAGCGCGCTGTTCAGCGTCAACTGTCGCCAGCAAAGGCATCCCAGCGGTTAACTCACCACTTTGCAAGCGGCCGTGGTGGCCAAACACGTCAGGCTGAATTTTCTGAGTGTCGAGCACAGCAAATGTCGTCGCCTCAGCGGACAACACACCAACATCCCCAACCTGCCCACCCGACTCAGCATAGAACGGGGTGGAGTCGAGCACCACAATGGCATCCTGGCCTGCCGTCACGCGCGGCACCTGCGACCCCTCAACGTACAGCGCGAGCACTTTCGCGTGACGTTCGAGATGATCGTAACCTTCAAAAACTGTCTGAGCGCCTGAATACACCAAACCTTCAGCCATCTTAAATTTGCCCGCTGCGCGGGCTTGATCGCGCT
Source organism: Bordetella parapertussis (assembly GCA_945865935.1). Taxonomy (GTDB): domain Bacteria; phylum Pseudomonadota; class Gammaproteobacteria; order Burkholderiales; family Burkholderiaceae_B; genus Zwartia; species Zwartia parapertussis_E. Next base: position 21,263 of record CAMBFI010000013.1, read on the forward strand.
GGCGCTCCATCGCAACATCAAAGCCGGCTTGATCAATATCAACACCGCGCTCACGACAAATATCTGCGGTTAAGTCAACCGGAAATCCATAGGTGTCGTACAGCGTAAACAAGGTATTGCCGTCTAGCATCGCAGCCTGCCCTTTAACCGGCGCGGGCAAGGCGGCGAGTGCAGTATCTAGAATCTTCATGCCGTGTTCAAGCGTCTCGCCGAATCGTTCCTCTTCTTGACGCAAGACTTGTTCAACACGTACGGCATTCTTCGCGAGTTCAGGATATGCCTCCCCCATTTGTTGGACCAGATCAGGGACCAAACGATGAAAAAAGGGCTTGGTCTGACCAAGTTTGTAGCCATGTCGCAGCGCCCTGCGCACGATACGGCGCAAGACGTAACCCCGCCCTTCGTTGCTAGGGATCACACCGTCGACGATCAGAAAACTGCAAGCACGGATGTGATCTGCGATAACTTTAAGCGAGTTATCTTTAATATCCTTACATCCAGTCTCACGCGCCGCGCCGGCGATCAGCGCCGCGAATAAATCGATTTCATAGTTAGAGTGAACGTGTTGAAGCACGGCTGCAATGCGCTCAAGCCCCATTCCCGTATCGACACAGGGCTTAGGCAGCGGTGTCAGCGTACCTGAAGCGTCTCGCTCGAACTGCATGAACACTAAATTCCAGATCTCAATGTAGCGATCGCCATCTTCTTCTGGTGAGCCGGGAGGCCCGCCCCAGATCTCGGCTCCGTGATCAAAGAAAATTTCAGTGCAAGGGCCGCAAGGCCCTGTATCGGCCATCTGCCAAAAGTTGTCCGACGCATACCGAGCACCTTTGTTGTCACCGATACGCACGATGCGCTCACGGGGAACGCCGATTTCATTTTCCCAGATGCCGTAGGCCTCATCATCGTCTTGATAGACGGTGACCCACAGTTTCTCTGCTGGTAGGCCGTAGACCTTTGTCAGCATCTCCCACGCAAACGCAATCGCGTCACGTTTGAAGTAATCACCAAAACTAAAGTTACCCAACATCTCAAAAAAAGTATGGTGACGTGCGGTGTATCCCACGTTTTCAAGATCGTTATGCTTTCCACCTGCACGCACACTGCGCTGGGAGGACGTCGCGCGTGTGTAGCTACGCGTGTCCTTGCCAGTAAAGACATCTTTGAATTGCACCATACCCGAATTGGTAAACAATAAGGTTGGGTCATTACCAGGAACAAGCGACGACGATGGAACAATCGTGTGCCCTTTAGACTGGAAGAATTGCAGAAATTTTTGACGGATTTCAGACGTTTTCATCGTGCGATTTTCAGCGTGCAGCAGCAAGGTTATAAGGGTCCGATGATCGTGTCCGGGAGCACCGCTCCAACGGACAGGTAAACGGAGCATCGATTATACGGGTATGGCCCGCCTTCGATGTCTAGACGGCTCAAGGGATGGATAAGCTCAGATGCAAAGGAAAGCGCTGTACTCATGCGTAGCCATCACAGGATGCTTCCATACGGACATCAAAAAAGGTTCATAGCCAGGCGGGCATGTGCAATCCCCGGTTTTGGGGTTGCGCTTGCGGACAATCCAGTCGTCATTTTCAAAGCATGGGTAGCCTGACAGCTCTAGGTAGCCGCCGCCATTGCCGCGATCAACCCGCTGCCAACGGCCTTGCTGGCAGACCAACAAGCCCAGATCGCTTGCCCGGGCAATGAGCCCCTCCGACTCGCACGCCCCACCCGCCACGGCCGAAGCACCCACTTGTAAATACTCTCCGGCGGAGACCCTTCCTTTGGTCTTGCTTGCCCCTCCTACTTGCAAGTCTTTTGCCACACTTAGATTTCCTTGAAGTGAGGCGTCACGTTGATCGTCTTGACGCAAAAACACCGCGTACTGTGTCGAATCGTAAAAACTGCGCATCAGTATCGAGCCTGGCGGCAAGGGAGCCATATCTGGGTAGGGCGGATTTTCCACATCGATCGTCGCCCCTTTTACCCTTGCCCCCGACATGGCTGTCACGGACGCCGCATGGCCTCCAATCGTCGAAAGCAGAAGTCCCACTCGAGTCACTTGCTCGGCATCACGCCGTTCATTTGAAGCCGGCACAGCAAAAACCGAACCAATAATCTTGCACCCAAGCCGTAAACAATCACCCTTGGGCGGGTCAATACGCAACCAAACAGAATAGGCAAGCGGAGCCCTCAAGGGAAAGGCACGAGGCAAATGACCCGCAGCGATCAACTCCTCAAGGGTAGGACGCCAGACATCCCGATATAGGGGACCACGCGCGTTAGGCTCGACGACCCCGACCAAGGCGTCTGATTGTCGATGCAACATCTGATCTAACGCTTGTTTGACACTCAACAGCCAAATGCCTGTTGCTCGGGTGGCCGTGTCCTCAGCATGTTGCATCCAGGTCGAGGCCGCCCAAGTCCCCATCAATGACGTGATGGCAATCACCATAATCAACTCAATGAGGCTAAAGCCACGCTCGCCTGCGCGAAACACTAAGCCACGGTCAGACGTAACAACATTCTGAACCACTAGCGCACCACAAATGTGAACACATTATTGTCACCGGCAGCACACTGCGCATCTGCGAGCAACGGGTTGTAGGACATGACAGGCTCCATCATCGCGTTTTTCACAACGACTGGTCCACTGGTGCCGGCAATCGTTACCTGCTCAGCAATTCGCTGGAGAATCGCGGCAAGGCCAGGACACGCAGCCTGATTCACGTCTCGCAGCGTCAATGTGAATGCAGTCCCCGATTGACCGCCCGGCATGGCATAGGGCTCAAGTTGCACCCCTCCCTTCCCGGAAGAACTCGCGCCCAAACCATGTAAGACACGCGCACCGGACCCTACCCCACTGACGAGAACAACGCTGGACGCGCGCAACGCATTCGCAAGCACACCTGTATCGATCCCCGCATAGGGCGCAACACCAAAGCCTTGCGTCGTGGCCTTCATTCTTGCCACAAAACGCTGCAACTCTTCGGCAACGCGCGGCACCTTGCTCTCAATCACGTAAGACTGAATCGCAGGGATTCCTAATATCGCAATGAGCATGATGATCGTCGTCACAATTGAGATCTCGATTAATGAAAACCCCCGCTGCACAACTTTCGGCGGCGCGTACGCTGACCAACGCTTATAACTTTCTGACATCAGAACCATTCCATCACCTTTAAAAAAATAACTCTTATCAATACGCATATTGAATACTCAACGCGTGCCTCAGTTCATCAAAGACTCGGAAGTGCCAGAATAAAATACCAAGCACGATAGACAAGGCACCGAGCAACAGACTCCAGCGCAAAAATATGGCTTGGCGATGAATGACCGCTAAGCTACTTGAGCCAAGCCGCTCGCAGGTACGCTCAAGAGCAGCATCGAGACCTAATGTGCATACCATGTCAACGAAGTACCACCAAATATCCGAGTCAATCAGCCCCGAATCTAAGGCATCGATGACGGAAGCACCGTGATCGAGTCGTTGAATCATGCTTTGCAAATGCGATCCTAACCAGGGGCTCATATGCCGTGACTGCAATACAAGAGCATGCCTCAGCCGAGTTCCCGCATGACCGTGTCGATTAAGGATGACCCCAAGGAGCGACAAAAATCGAAGGCTGTGCACACGTCGATAAAATAACCACAGCCCAACGTTGTCGAGCCGGCGGCGCCAAGCGCCAACCCAATTCGGCAAGGACCAGAGCGCCGCAGTAACAATCAGCGTAACCATCAATGCGATCAATAGGCCCGTCTCTCGCAAGACCGTCGCGAAGGACTGCAATGCTTTCGTCCAAGCACCAAACAACTCCACAGGCACCGCAGAAAACACCCGAGCCAGATGATCTGCCGTGTACATTGGAATCGACATCACAGCACCGATGGCCACAAGAACCGCAACAAATCCGACTAAAGCCGTTTGCGCGAAGGTCACCTTGGCGCTATCCAGAAGCGTTGCCATGCTCGCAAGCTTTCTAAACGTTGCGACGAGCGCATCGGCACCCATACTTTGGGCATTCTGTATAGCGATCAAATCTTCAAGTGGGAAGGCACCGAACCAGGTCGCAAATAAATCACCTCCGGAGAGCGGGTAACGCTGTAGCCAAATTTCACTCAATGCGCCTCGACAGTTTCGACCACGCATACGCTGTACATCGTCCTGAAAAATACTAAACAGGTTTTTTGTCCCACCGGTTGCGTCAATTAAGTCGGCCAGGTAGAGGTAATAGTCCCCTCGCTGCAATCGAAAACGCCAAGCTAAACATCGCAGACAAAACGCTTGAAAGGTATCGTCTAAGTAGCGACGAAGATCTGTCACGCTAGAGCGCTCACGCATGGCTGTACCCATCACTAGATTGTTCCGTCAATGCACCGAAGGTTGATTCAACTTCCCTCGGATCAATCTGACCTATGCTCATTTTGTAGAGTGCGCATTCGCGAGCGGATTTACCTCGCATATCCGGATCGGCATGTAGCGTCTTGTCGCGGCTCGACGCCCATCGATGCATCGCAACTTGATTTGCTTGGCCGAACAAAGAAAATAGCTCTGCATCCCGAACCATCGAAAGCATCTCTGCAACAGCCGTTCGCCCCTTGACTCCGGTCATCAGCGGCACTTCACTCTCACACTGACTGCACCCCGCTGCATTGCAAAATCGAAGTGATGCGTCCGGGATGCCAAACACCCGTTCAATGCCAGATGACCAGTTTCGCCACCACTTCACGCTCCGGTTGATATGGCGTGCGCACGGCAAAGAGCTTGAATTCAAAAATTCTTTAAAGTCGAGCGCACAATATGGGCAGAGTTCACGCAAGAGCACTTGATACACGAGAAGTTTAAGCACGCCAGGAGCCGCCAAAAAATCCCTCGGGATACCAATAAAACTTGAGCAGAGGCGTTCGGGGATCAACAAAGCCGACCCGGCATGTACCGTTGTGTAGAGGCTCACCCCTGAAGCCGCTAAATCCACAAACGCTCGACCCCCAGCTTGATCTCGAATTTCGCCGATTAGTAAATCATTCATGGCCGAACGCTTAATCGACTTAAGCTTTCGATCAAACACGACGAGGTCATCGCCCTGAACACTGCGAGCAACCGAATTTTGTAACGCATTAGGAATGGCGTACTCAGCGGGGTCCTCCAGCGTAATCACTTTTCGATAGGGGGGTATTGCTCGCAACAGCGATGCGATAGTTGTGGATTTTCCAGAGCCGACAGTCCCAGCAAGAATGATCGCGCCGCCTTGGGACAGGCGCGCATCCTCAAGGAGTTCTACCTGTGATGGCAAGTACCCGAGCTCTGCCAACGTAGGCGCCACCGACTCCGTGTCAAGGCGTAACAGACGCATACACACCGATGGACCTGCATCCGTGGCCAGCGATGCCCAGCGGATGACATGACGTCGTCCATGAGACACGCGAACAAACCTACCCTCTTGTTCTATAGATGGGTCAAATACTGCACCGTTTCCTCCCTGAACCTCCATCCAGGTCACGGCCAACATGTCGAGCATCGTTGCTGTTGGAATATGTGCGTATCTCGGGGGGCAAACGTAACGACCCGCAATCGTGAACCAAATACTAGACTCCGCTAGCAGCCTTTGGACATTGAAATGAATATCGCTCGCTTTCCTAGAGACTGCCCACTCGATTACCTCGGTCATCACTCCGCTAAGTGCACTTCCCAGTATTTCACGGGCGCCCGGTTCTTTAACTGCCCGAGGCAACAACCCATCGCCTTGCGCGACCGCCAAAAATAGCGCGGGTGGCAATACATATAAGCCAGGATCGGCCATCGGTCGGCCCTGGGCCTCCAACAAATCAAGGAGCGCCTGCGTTTGATCTTCATTTCGAAATGCCTCCAATACAAAAACACCAACGCTGTTGTCATCGAAACAAACCGGGAACATCCTGCCCTGGAGCGCGACGACATCGAGCTCATGCATAAGCGTCTTGACAAAGGCTGGCTTAAGAGACTTCAGGGCGCTGCGCGTACTGAGCTCGATATAGGGGCGTTGCGCCCAAGCTGAACGTGTCACCTTCATGGACGTCGGACTCCCAGGCAAAGCACCTCAGGATTTCCCGAATTCTGCAAATGCACGCAAGGTGGCGCGATACGTTCTAGTGTGTAGGTGCGTGAGCGTCCCAGCACCGGTTGCGCGCGTGCCGCACGAAAAACATGCGGCTCTGCATCAATCAGGATTTCGGCTGTGAGTGACTTCCCTACGCCGTAGATAGCCAATAGCAACGTTTCGCTATCGTTGATAACAGCCGGTCCTGGACGTTCAAGCGTGCCAACGACGCTGCGACGTGCTGCGATAAGCGCTGCTTGTGTGTCCAGTCGGAGTAATTCATCGATGGTGACCACTTGCGTGGGACTATCGGCCTGAACGACGGTCGTCGCGCACACCATCGCACTTCCCATTAACCGAGCCCTCATGATGTTCCATTTCGATAACCGTCTACTGAATCGTTTCAAATAAGTCTCCTATTAATTGCACGACTAACTGACTTCTGGCGATACCGACTCCGGACATCGCGTCAACACTGAGGCTTAGCGTGCGCCAGTGCAAAGGGGTCTGTAGACCACTGAGTGCGGCAATCGAACGCATGGGGCCCTTTATCGCAACGCTTCGCTTTTGCCACGATGCAAGCGCGTCGGGTCGCGCCAAAGGAACGCCCTGCCCATCGATTGGCGCCGTGATGGCTAAGCGTGCGGCAGCCCCGACTTGAATCGATTCAAATACTGGGCTCACCTCTTGCAAATAGCTCATCCAATCCTCGCGCGCGTGTCGGCCAGTCAAGTCAAGCAACTGAGCTGCCTGCTGGATAGTCCAGCTGAGCACTGCATGATCCAAATCAAAGGAACGAAAACTCCAACCCTGTGGGGTAATCCCTTCAAGGCTTTTATTCAAGGCCAAACGATGCTCGCGCTGGTAACGCGCCATACAACGCCATTCCAGCCCCTTCGACTCACATTGAATTTGCTTAAGCTTCCAGCCCGCTACATATAGAGGTGTCTGGCGCCAATCATCGATCACTCGAGCAATATGCAGAGGGGTATGAATCGGATACAGCTCTGCGAGACGCTGTATTACCTCATTCCAGCGCATCGTCACGCTTGGCGTTGCTTCAGTCTCGACACGTACCGGATCGAACGCTCTTATAAATAAGCTCGCAACCACTGCTGCAAACAAGATCACAGCAAGCATTATTTTTGGCGCTCTGCGCTTACCGAGTCTCGTCAAGCGACTCAGACCATCTGGTTGGGGCGCAAGCCAATCTGGTGGTGTTGATATATCAAACGACGACAACCAGCAAACATCTAGCTCTGGGAATCGCACAGCGAGCAACGCGAGCAGTTCTTCTGCCTGTTCCGAACTAACAAACCACTTATCTGATTGCACGAGCACTTGCCCTTCGTGCGCCGCCACCACCCAATAGCCGTACTTAGCATGCGGCAATACGCAGGCAACCGTACCGCTGGCATGTGTGCGTGCGTATTGCATGGCAGCGGAATGCAAAAAATCGCCGCGCTGCTCTTTTGCAGACTTCAAATTGCCGTAACCAAGTACTGCACCAGGCTCAGGGCTAACGAGGTAGTGCGTTGCATGCAGTAGGCGTGCCCGCTCTCGTCCCATTTGTAGCGGCCGACCGCCTAGCAATGGGGTCCATTGCAACCCGAATAAGAAGTGTGCACCCGTTTCTAGAGTGAGGATCCGCAGAGGGTCTTGCGCAGCGACCTCATGCGTTGAGTCTGCCACCAACACGTCAAAAGCCCTCTTCTACTTGCGCAGTCAACATAATCAGCGTCGCGGTCCGCCCTCGTTTAAGCCGATCGGCTCCGCCTAGAGCAAGGGGTGCCTCCGCAGTAACGCGAGAGCGATCAGTCGCGTCATTCTGTGCATCAAACCCTGAGATCAACATCGGCTGCCCAGGTTTAAGAGCAATTTGCTGCACGGTGCCGTGGCCATCGATCGTGATTTGCTGGATTTGAAGTCGATTGCTTTCCTGACCGACAACGACAGACTTAAGCGGTTGCGCCACGGTATTGTCATAAGCAATCGACAACAAGATTTGGCCGTCCTCTTGTACATCGGGCAATAGCGTTAGAAATGCCCCGACCGTCTCCTCTTTTTGCGTCACCGACACTGAAGTACTGGTAGTGCTATTCGTGATGTGTCCAACAGGAGCGTTGGCTGACGATTTCACTTGATCGATATACGTAAACGTTGTGCGTACCGCATGGGTGACTGGCCTGCGATTAAGCGTGAGCACAGGGATCGTCACATGGCGCTGAATCGTTCCATACTTTGACAACGCACTTAATACCGCTTGGGTTCGCGTTGCACTTGTACTCGCCGCTAGGCGTGCCTGCGTGCTTGCGACCGAGGTCGCCGTGGGGGAACCGACAAGACCTGCTGCAAGCTTGCCATGTGCAAATACAGTTTCCCAATCAAGGCCCAACTCTGTATCTTCGTTCGTAGCGATCGTAATTTCTTCAAAAATCAGTCGAATACGCTTGGTCAAGATTCGATTTTCTCGCTCGAGATAGGTTGATATCTCGGCCAAGGCCTCTGGAATATCTGTAATGACTACCGAACTAGATGCGCCAGGCTGCGCCGCGATCACCGCAGCACGACTCAGAAACGGCTCTAAACGACTCTTTACGGCTTCCATCACGTGTTGGGTCGAGCCAGTCAGAGAGGTGCCGGAAGAATGATCAAACCCACCTCCTTTGGCACTGACACTCCTGCCCAAACGCGCATCGGCCTGTGCGGACAGGCTGAGTACACGCAAATCAAATACCCGTGTTTGTGTACGAAAAAACTCGATGGCGCGATCGTGATAACGCCAATGGACAGACAAACGACGCGACGCCGTATCCAGCACATCACTGAGAGGATAGGAGCCCTGCAGCAACGAGATAGTGTGCGGCATCGCAACACCCCCGCTCGCCTGCGTGATTGTTAAGCGTGGTAAGAAGTTTTCAGCGGGTAATAAGGCCTCAGGTTTGATGCGTACTGCAATACCCGTGGCGCGCATGACGCGCTCAGCAAGCGTTGGCAAATCAATGTGCCCCTCGCGATACATCAGCGTTGTGTCGATCCGCGCCCGTAACGCTGCTGGTAAAGTGAACTCCCGTGCGAGTGGCACAGCTCGGCCCACTAACCAAGGACGATTAACTTGCTGGGAACGCTGTTTCTCATCCTTTTGTGTAGCGATGCGCTGAAACTTCTGATGTTGACGCACGATCTCGGACTGTGCTTTGGTCGCCACACTGATTTGCTCAGCGATGCGTTTATGTAAGGCGCAGCCCGATAGCAATGCAACGGACATTATTCCCATCATAAGCAAGGGGCGCGTCTTCATATTGGTGCCCCCTGCTCACTCGTACGATCGCAATGTTCAGACAGCGGTACGACACGCAGCACGCGATTCGAGTAGAAGCATGGCTGCAAAGGGCGGTCTGATAACTCGGTTGCGCTAACGAGTGCGCGTACGGAATCAACAAAGTCGTCGGTGAACGCAGCCCCTGCAGTGAGCGGAATATCAACGTCTACCACCCAGTGTTCTGGTTGAAACCTCCATCCTCCGATGGATGCCCACCGCCCCAAGGCTTGACGCAGATGTAGGTCTTTCGGCGTGACAGCATAGATGACTGACGAAGCCACAGGTGTGGGGTCTTGAGGTGTTGGAGGGGTCAGTGCGGCCACACGACGAGCGCGCGCCTGAAGGGATCCAGCGCGAAACTGCAGCTGCGACCAATGTCCATCAATGACGGTATAGGGTCCTTGCACGCGATAGGGCAATACGCGCTCTGCGTGCGCCTCCAAACCAATGAGCGCAGGCACTGCTTGCTGAGAGCCCCATTGAAGCCAGATGCGGGACGCATCAGAGAAAATTTGCAACGGCGCGACCGAACGATCACCAGAAAGACGCCAACCAAAGTCTAGCTTGCCGACTGGCGACTCGACGATGGAGTCAGCGTAAGGTCTACTGTCGGTTGCAACCTTTGTGCATCCAAACACGCAAAGGAACAATACCAAGAACAGCGTTCGGGCAAAAATCTTCGACATAGCTTGTCACGAAAAAGAAACAAGCCTTATGTTGTCGCGGAGCGCCCTGGGTGGCAATTGTGAAGGACACGCATGGATCAAATTGCCATAAAAAAAGGGAGCAGGTTATGCTCCCTTTCGCTATCCAAACCTACGGTCTTAACGACGTGCTGGGGCAGCTGGTTTTCCTGTCGGCAATCCTTCATTTGAAATACGCACGGATTGTTCCTGTGCCATCATCAGCGCAGCAACCGGCGGTGTTTTGCCAGACAATGCGGCATCGAGCTCACCACTTAGGATAGGCTCGATGCGCGGATAGTTGCGCAACCGAAAGCCTCGACTATTTTTGTCGTTCACTTGTCGCATGCTGTCTACAACTTGCTTCGCACCAGGAATGCGGTCGTAGAATCCCCCTTCGCTCGAGCGAAATGCCGCATCGGTCAACGGTAGAAAGCCAGTGCGTTGATGCCAGGCTGTTGCAATCACTGGCTCAGAGAGAAACGCCAAAAATGCCATCGTGGCCTTATTGTTCTCTTTAGTTTGGCCAGCAACCGCCCACAGTGCAGACCCGCTCACGAAGGGGCTACCCGCTTTAGGTGTCACTTGGTCATAAAAAGGCATGGGTGCCACGCCAAAACTGAGTCCGCGGGTGTTTTGCATTTGCGCCAAGGCACCAGACGTTGTCGTGATCACCGCACAACGATTGTCAGCAAACATACGGTCGGCCTCGTTACCGTTTCCGTTATGCATCAGCAGTTCAGAACGTTTCCAGCTGACCATAATCGAAATATGTCGCATAAATACGGCATCGGAAAGATTGAGCTGTGGTGCGCGTGCGTTATCCAAACCGTTGGTCGGGGTCACGTAGAGCGAGCCATTGATGGGAGCGAGGTTCTCAAGGTGAGTATTGACTTGATAGCTGATGGCAAAGGGGCACTCATAATGGGCTTTATCGCGTAAAGCCAGTAGATGCTCCTGCAGCGCAGGCCACGTTTTAGCAGGCTGTGCAGGATTCAAACCAGCCTTTTTATAGCCATCTACGTTGTAAAACATCACTGGGATCTCAGCCATAAACGGGAAGGCTGTCAGTTGACCTTTCGGGTCACGCATAAACCCGGTCGTTTGATTTAAAAACCAGGCGGCATCTTTAATCGGATACCTTTTGAGCAACTGATGCAAAGGAACAATATCTTTGTGTTGCGCAATGATTTCTGGCGAACGGTTGTCGTCGAGTTGAATTAATGCCGGCTTCTTCTTTGCAAACGCCGCGCGCGTTTCTTCACTGCGCAAAGCGGCTTGATCCGGGAAAGCCTTCAAAACAACCACAACCTCACGTTGGCCGCCATTGAATTGCTTTGCTAATTTTTCAAACTCACTTTTGTGCGTTGCACGCAGAGTGTGCCAGACTTCCACTTCGACGGGGTTCGCAACGACCGCGCCGCTTAACAAACAGCTAACGCCGAGGACTGCAGCAATACGAGTAAGAAACGTCACGCTAGACTTCCTATTGAAAAAGGCTGAATTGCAAAATATCGAACTATTTTAATGCGGCTAGATCGGCTTCTGAGGTAAACGAATCAGCAAAAAAAGCGTCCTCAGGTAAACGGCACTGCGCCACGAACTCTCGACGCGCGGAATCCACTACGATGGGCGCTCCGCAGGCGTACACCTGATGACCAGCCAAATCAGGGAAATCCTGCATAACCGCTTTGTGCACGAACCCAGTGCGGCCAGTCCAAGCGTCTTCCGGCAATGCGTCTGATACCACCGGGACATAGCTGAAATTTGGAATCGTCGCTGCCCAGTTTTCCGCGAGCGCGTGCATGTAGAGGTCGCACGGACGTCGCCCCCCCCAATACAGCATGACCGGTCGCTTAATATCCTGATGCACCATATGTTCAATGATTGCTTTAATCGGCGCAAAACCAGTGCCGCTCGCGACCATCACAATCGGCAAGTCGCTATCTTCACGTAAAAAGAATGAGCCCAGCGGCCCCTCAATACGCAGGATCTCGCGCTCTTTCATTTGAGTCGCACCCACACCAAATACATGATCCGTAAATAACCCGCCGGGTAAGTGACGAATATGCAACTCGAGTGCAGCGGCCGCGTGGGGCGGATTGGCCATCGAATAGCTCCGACGCTTTCCGTCCTTCAGAATTAATTCCACATATTGACCCGCGTAGAACTTGAAGGTCTCCGTTGCAGGCAGTTGTAGTTGCAAGACAGCCACGTCTGCTGCGGGACGGGAAATAGACGTCACACGCGACGGTAATTTGCGCACTTGAATATCAGAGGCCAAGCGAATCTCGCGGGACTCGACAACCAGATCGCTGGTGGCACGCGCCTGACACAACAGGGTATATCCTGCCTCGCGCTCTTCAGGGGTGAGCACCACCTCTGCGCTGGGCACGGGCTGTATGGTGCCGGACACAATCTTGGCTTTGCAGGTGGAGCACGCACCGCTGCGACAACTGTAAGGCAAGAGAATGCCTGCGGCTAAGGCCGCATCCAAAACGGTTTGCTCAGCCGTCACTGTGAATTGGTGTTGGCTTGGTGCGATAGTGACTTGAAACGTCATGAGACTTGCTGCCCTATAAGATTCAGATATAACTTGCTGTGCATTTTACTTTCAAAGCACGGGCGAAAGAATCGGATTTTTCGAACGAATATCAAGCAATTTTCCCTTACGGGCCCGCTTCGAGAGATATTCCCCTAACTGAGAGCCTGAAACAACGTCTTCGACCTGCTTGTTTCTGTAGAGACCGACCACGCGCATGCCCGCCTTGGAGAGCGGAACGCACTGCGCCAACTTATCCGGGGCATCGATACCCATCAAAATGGTTCCGCGTCCACCCGACGCAAGTGTCTTGACTTCGTCGAGCGGAATCACCAAGAGGCGTTGGCGGGTCGACATCAACGCTAAGTTGATCGCCCCCTCAAAAACGGGAACCGGACGAATCAACGCATCCTGATCTTCAAGCGTGATGAATTGCTTACCAGCCCGTTGTCGAGACGCCATATCCGAGACTTTCGCAATAAAACCAAAGCCCATTGCCGTCGAGAACAGAAACCGCGACTCTATGCTAGCGGCAAGCATGTGCTCAATCTGGGTGCCTGGTGCCAAATCAATCATTGATGTGACCGGTGCGCCATCACCCCGCGCCGAAGGTAAGCTAGATACGGCCACGGAATAGGCTCTGCCATTACTTCCCACGGCGACAAGTGTGTCAGTACTTCGGCACTCGAAGACACCGTAACAATCGTCACCGGCCTTGAAGTTAAATTGAGAGGCATCATGCCCATGCCCCTGGCGCGCACGTAACCACCCCTTTTGCGACACAATCACAGTGATCGGTTCATCAAGCAGACGGACCTCCATCACTGCACGCTCAGCGACTTTAATCAGTGTGCGGCGATCATCCCCATACTGCTTCGCATCTGCTTCGATTTCTTTGATAATCAGACGCTTCAATGTGGTCGGCTGGTCAATCAACTCTTTAAGTTTCTCTTGTTCAGCGCGTTTTTCAGACAGTTCTTGTTCGATCTTGATGCCCTCAAGACGCGCAAGCTGCCGCAGACGCATATCGAGGATGTCATCGGCCTGTCTCTCGGTCAGCTTAAAGCGCTTCATCAGCGCCGTTCGTGGCTCGTCCGATTCGCGAATCGTTTGAATCACTTCGTCAACATTCAGATACACCAGCATCCGGCCTTCGAGTACATGGATACGGTCGCTGACTTTGTCGTAGCGATATTGCGTACGGCGAAGAACCGTATCGGTGCGAAAACCAATCCACTCGAGCAGCGCCTGACGCAAGCCTTTTTGTCGCGGTCTATGGTCTGTGCCAATGCAAACCAAATTGATCGAAACACTCGTCTCCATGCTGGTTTGCGCCAGCAGTGTATTGACAAATTCGTCACGATCAATCTTGGAGGTCTTAGGCTCAAACACTAAGCGTACGGCGGCATCTTTGCCAGACTCATCACGCACGGCGTCAAGCAGTGCAAGCATTTGTGTCTTTGTCTGCTGTTGTTCTGGACTCAGACTCTTTTTCCCGGCCTTGACTTTAGGATTGGTGAGGTCTTCGATTTCTTCAAGGACACGTTGGCATGATGCGCCAGGCGGCAATTCGTGCACGACTAATTGCCATTGACCACGCGCCATTTCCTCGAACTGCCAGCGTGCCCTCGCCTTGATTGAGCCACGCCCCGACTGATAGATTTGAGCAATCTCGGCCGCAGGGGTAATGATCTGCCCGCCCCCAGCAAAGTCTGGGCCTGGAACCATGTCAAACAACGCTTCGTCTGACGTGTTTGGCTGCTTGAGCAACGCCACGCAGGCCTGCGCGATTTCTCGAAGGTTGTGCGCAGGGATTTCTGTGGCCATTCCGACCGCGATACCAGAGGCGCCGTTAAGCAACATGACCGGCAAGCGGGCCGGCAACATCTGAGGCTCTTGATGGCTCCCGTCGTAATTAGGGATGAAATCAACCGTGCCCTCGTCAAGCTCCTCAAGCAACAATCGCGCGAAGGGCGTCAGGCGCGCTTCTGTATAACGCATGGCAGCTGCGTTATCACCATCACGTGAACCAAAGTTACCTTGCCCATCGATCAAGGGGTAACGCAAGGAAAATCGCTGTGCCATGCGAACCAGCGCATCGTAGGCGGCCTGATCGCCATGCGGGTGATACTTACCCAGCACATCACCCACGACTCTGGCCGATTTAACGGGCTTCGCACCCGATTGCAAGCCCATCGCTTGCATCGCGTAAAGGATGCGCCGCTGCACAGGCTTCTGGCCATCGCCCACATCAGGCAACGCACGCCCGCGAACAACCGACACTGCATAGTCTAGATATGCCTGCTCGGCATACAGTCCTAGCGTCAGGGACGCATCGGACGACGAAGGGTCAAACAACCCGGGTTGAGAACCATCATTCATTTAAATATCAACCTCTGCAAGATTACCCTTATCCTCAAGCCACGTTCGGCGCGCACCCGACTCCCCCTTTCCCATCAACATGTCAAACATGCGTGTGGTGGCAGTGGGGTCGAGTGAGCCATAGCTGACGGGCAACATACGTCGCGTATCTGGGTTCATGGTGGTTTCCCAAAGCTGTTCCGGGCTCATCTCGCCCAGGCCTTTGAAACGACTGATGTCCCAAGAGCCCTCGCGCACCCCTTCTTTGCGTAACTTGTCCTGAACCACCTCAAGCTCGCCGCCATCCAAGCAATAAATTTTGCGTGCGGGGCGCTTGCCTAACGATGGCACATCGACGCGGAACAAGGGAGGCCGCGCGACATGCACATGCCCAAGCTCAACCAAGCGCGGGAAATGGCGATAGAACAGTGTCAATAAAAGCACTTGGATATGCGAGCCATCCACGTCCGCGTCTGACAAGATACAAACACGACCATAACGCAAACCGGAAAGATCCGGAGTGTCTGTTGGGCCATGAGGATCCACACCGATCGCCACAGAAATGTCGTGAATTTCATTATTAGCAAACAAACGATCTCGATCGACTTCCCAGGAGTTCAGCACTTTGCCTCGCAGGGGCAAGATGGCCTGAAATTCCTTGTCACGTCCCATTTTGGCCGAGCCCCCTGCAGAGTCACCCTCAACCAGAAAGACTTCAGTACGAGAGACATCCGAGGATTCGCAATCCGTTAGTTTGCCTGGCAACACGGCCACACCAGAGCTTTTGCGTTTCTCTACTTTTTGAGCGGAACGCGCCCGAGCCTGCGCCTGCCGAATGGCGAGCTCTGCGAGCTTTTTCCCGTACTCCACGTGTGTGTTGAGCCAGAGGTCCAACGACGTCCGCACGAAACCGCCGACTAAACGCACGGCATCGCGGCTGTTGAGCCGCTCTTTGATCTGCCCCTGAAACTGGGGATCCAACACTTTGGCGGATAACACAAAACTGGTCCGGGCAAACACGTCCTCCGGAAGTAGTTTGACTCCCTTGGGCAACAGTCCGTGCAGCTCAGAAAAAGATTTCACCGATGCAAATAATCCTTCGCGCAGGCCGGACTCGTGGGTACCGCCAGCCGGGGTTGGAATCAAGTTGACGTAGGACTCACGCACCACATTGCCCTCGTCGGCCCAAGCGACCACCCACTGTGCGCCCTCTCCGTCGGCAAAGCTTTCGTGGTCGGCGTCGGCAAATTGCTCACCACCGAAAAGCGGCACGCGCAACTCGGTGCCATCTAGTGCCTCAGTCAAATAGCCGGCCAAGCCATTTTCATATTGCCAGGTCTTTGTATCCCCGGTCTTTTCATTAATTAAGCTGACCTTCACGCCAGCCATCAATACAGCCTTACTACGTAACAAATGAGTGAGGTCATTCAGAGGGATTGCCGCGGCATCAAAAAAACCTGGGTCCGGCCAGACGCGCACGCGCGTACCGGACTTCTTGCGCAACAGCTCCGGAGCCAGCTTGAGTGCTTCAACCACCGCACCATCCCCGAATACCATCCGATGCGCCCCTCCCTCCCTCCAGATGACGAGTTCCAGTCGTTTGGACAACGCATTCGTCACCGATACACCCACACCGTGCAAACCGCCTGAAAACGCGTAAGCACCACCCCCCTTCTTGTCGAACTTACCGCCGGCATGCAGTCGCGTAAAAACAAGCTCCGCAACCGGGGCCTTCTCTTCCGGGTGTAAGCCAACCGGTATACCGCGACCGTCGTCCTCAACGGTGACGCTTCCATCAGTATGTAGGGTCACCAGAATCTGTTTGCCGAAGCCAGCGAGCGCCTCGTCAGCGGCGTTATCTATCACTTCCTGGATGATATGTAGGGGGTTTTCGGTACGGGTATACATGCCGGGGCGCTGGCGCACAGGCTCAAGTCCCTTTAATACCCGAATGGATGATTCGTTATACGACTGATTACTCAAGTTATCCCCAACGGCGGTAGAAAAGATGGTCATTTTACGGAAAATGCCAAAACGAAGGCGTGATGTTATGCTTTAATGACAAAACGATGTCTTGGCCTGTGCGCCGGATGCGACCAAATTCAAGAGAAAACCATGAGTGAACACATCAAAAACGTAAGCGATGTCAGCTTTGATGCGGACGTGCTTAAGTCATCCCAACCTGTGTTGGTGGATTACTGGGCGGCGTGGTGCGGTCCTTGCAAGATGATTGCCCCGATGCTCGAAGAAGTGTCGGCAGAATACGCTGGCAAAGTCACAATCGCCAAACTTAACGTTGACGAAAATCCTGAAACGGCTGCCAAATTTGGTATTCGCGGCATTCCGACCCTGATGTTATTCAAAGACGGCCAAGTCGCAGCAACCAAAGTCGGTGCCCTATCGAAATCACAACTAACCGCATTCTTGAACGACTCGATCTAAATCGCTTCCACGCGCGGGCCCCTTCGAGGCCCGCCACTGACTCTGCTTAGCGCGAGCCGTTCTGTTTCAACTACCCTTGGTTTATTTCATATCCCGCTTCTTCACTGAAGTCTCTTTTCTATAAGCACATCAATGCACCTTAACGAATTGAAGGCGCAGCATGTTTCGCAGCTGCTCGAAATGGCCGCAGGCCTCGAAATCGAAAATGCCAACCGGCTCCGCAAACAAGAACTGATGTTTGCCATCATGAAGCGTCGGGCTAAGCAAGGCGAACAAATCTTCGGCGACGGCGTTCTGGAAGTTCTGCCAGACGGCTTTGGTTTCTTGCGCTCACCCGACACCTCTTACTTAGCGAGCACCGACGATATTTACATATCGCCGTCCCAAATACGTCGGTTTAATTTACATACCGGCGACTCGATTGAAGGTGAGGTGCGCACGCCTAAAGACGGCGAGCGTTACTTTGCACTGGTTAAAGTCGATAAGGTAAATGGCTTTGCCCCCGAGGCAATCAAACATCGCATTATGTTTGAAAACTTGACGCCTCTTCACCCTGACAAAGTCATGCCGCTCGAGCGCGAGATTAAAAGTGAAGAGAATCTGACTGGCCGTATCCTGGACATATTTGCTCCGATTGGTAAAGGTCAGCGCGGACTGATCGTAGCGAGTCCAAAATCCGGCAAGACCGTGATGATGCAACATATCGCGCACGCCATCACAACCAACTTCCCCGATGCGGTCATGATCGTGATGTTGGTCGACGAGCGCCCTGAAGAGGTCACAGAAATGCAGCGCACCGTGCGCGGCGAAGTGGTCGCCTCAACGTTTGACGAACCTGCAACGCGTCACGTGCAGGTAGCCGAAATGGTGATTGAACGGGCAAAACGCCTTGTTGAAATGAAGAAAGATGTCGTGATTCTGCTTGACTCGATCACGCGCTTGGCACGTGCTTACAACACCGTTGTCCCTGCATCGGGCAAAGTCCTGACAGGTGGTGTCGATGCGAACGCACTGCAGCGCCCGAAGCGCTTCTTCGGTGCGGCCCGAAATCTTGAGGAAGGTGGCTCACTCACCATTATTGGCACGGCCCTCATTGAGACGGGTAGCCGTATGGATGAGGTGATCTACGAAGAATTCAAAGGAACCGGCAACTCTGAGGTTCACCTAGAGCGCCGCCTTGCTGAGAAACGCGTCTACCCAGCCATCAACTTGAATAAATCAGGGACGCGCCGCGAGGAATTGCTCATCAAACCAGATCTGCTGCAAAAAATCTGGGTGCTTCGCAAGTTCATTCACGATATGGATGAGGTGGAGTCCATGGAGTTCATCTTGGACAAAATGCGCTCAACCAAGAACAACGCAGAATTCTTCGACATGATGAAGAAGTAATCAACCGCCTGGGTTGGGAGGCGCGGGTGGCTTTGCCGGTGCCTCCATGGGTTCGAGGATCGGGTCGTCCCAGGGGCCTTTCACCCGATACTGCACGCTCATGGCTTTCTCAAGTGGATTGCGCAGCACATATTGCCCCAACAAGGCGCTGAGCCCTGCCAGCGGATTGACCACAAAGGCGGTAGCGACCGCCGTGCCGCTCAAATCCAAGCGTGGCTTGACGTCCGCTTGCATATCCCAAAGCTTCTTGTCTAAGTCAGAACCGCCCGTTAGCCCGACAGAAGCAACAGGGCTGCGTACTGTCAAATCTTGTGACGTCACGACCCCTGCTGCGATCGTAAAGTTTCCATCAATCGTGTTCCACGGGAAGCCATCTTTGAACTCGTCGCCCACACGGAAATTCAAACTCAAAATGCGCTGTAGAGACTGAAGAGAAAGCAGTTCAAGCAGTCGTGCGCTGCGCGAGGTTACGTGTGCAAATACTCCGTCTTTGAGCGCAATACTTGCCTGCCCGTGCAAACCACTATAGCGATACACCCAAGGGAAATCACCCCAGTCGATTCGCCCCGTGAGCCTGCCCTGCCCGCCCCTTACCCGGTCTGGATATCCCATCATGTCAGAAAGTTTGCCGAGATCCTGGATATCGACCTTGGCATCGAGGCTCACACCACGGGCGGGACCGCTCAAACGCCAATCACCCGTGGCAATCAAGCTTGCGTAGGGATTCTTAATTTCTAAGTTTTCAATTTTCCAATCTTCGCCGCGACGCACGGTCGCACCCAGGAGTCGCAAGCTTCCCAACCGGCTCCCAAACAGCGTGAAATCGTCAATCGTCAAGTCCACGGCCGGCATCTCCGACCACTGCTTCTCATCGATCATGTCGGTTTTGGGTGGCTCGCCTTGTCCCGTGCTAGCCGAGCCAAGCGAGAGCTTCGAAAACCGCGCATAGACCCTCCCAGAGAGTGCGCCCTGCGCCTCTTGCCAAGAGGCAAACCCCTCAGTTTCCTTAGAGCTTAACTTCGCACTCCATTTGCTCTGGCCCTGTCGGTTTGCCGCCAGCTTCAAGGCTGATAATTTCATTTCGCCCCAAATCAACTGAGTCGCACTCACGTTGAACTGCTGAAACGTTGGAACAATATTGGCGCTCCCTTTGGCGCCACTTGATTCGCTTAAGTTCGCCGAAAACGCCTTCCAGTCATCCCAGTCAATTCGATCTAATTTAAGATCCACGGTAAACCCCGAAGCGGGGAGCGTGGCCTGCCCCCCCATCGCTAAGGCGGCACGACTGAAGAAGGTAGCGCTCCGGGAGGCTGTCTGGCGCTCGAACCTACTATTCAAAACATCTGCAAACGAGACAGTCAAGGCGTGCTCAACACCCTTCTGGGCTGGCGTGTGTATCCAACGCGCTGACAACGGCATACGGCGTGCGGCGGCCTTTCCAAGCGGCGCGGGCAATTTAATTGTGATGCCCTCAAGGGAGGATGTCAGCTGTGCATCGAAACCTGCTCTCGGTAACGGTTTAATCGAACCCGCGTATTTTGTCTTACCCGTAAAAACTGTCAGAGTTTTAGCCGTGCTAAGTTTGCGCACGCCGTCAGCCGACAAGTCACCCTCAAAACTGAGGCCTGGTTGTCCCTGCCCCCAACCTCCCGTCACACGCAAGGCGCCACCAAGAAACTGCGCCGTGAGGGAATCAGCACGAACACTTGCCTCTGTAAAAGAAACGACGCCTTGGACGCCGTCCAAACGAAGGTCATCCACGTAGCGAATGACGTTATCACTGAGTTCAATCGTGCCTTTAACCAGAGGTTGCTCAGGGTGATCCAAATCGACAGTGAGCAAAAGCGGAACGCCAATCGATCCGCTCACGTTTACATCGTTCAGTAGGTGAAGCATGTCTTTAGCAAGTGGCGTAGCACGCAAAATCCGGAGATAATCTTCAGCCAAATTCTTGGTTTGCGCTTGAACCGTCAAGACAGGCTTGGTGCCTAGATCTGGAATAGACGCAACAAGACTTTGAATCGCGAGCCGCCCCCCATGCGTATCGAACACGGCAGCACGGTTACTGCGCACATCCAACGCAAGCTTATTTAAGGTGACCGTACCCTGCTCGAGAATAAGATCCGGCCAACCAAGCTCGAGTGATGTCGCAAGATCGTAGTCAATCACCAAATCCTGCACGGCGCTGTCTATTTTGAAGACACCGGGTTGACCTGGCGTGTTGAATGGGAAATGCGTCAAATCCCCCTTAACGTTGATCGTGGCGTGGGTGACGACTCCGAGCTTGAAGGCATCGCGCAGCCATCGCCGGGTGATATCGTCCACAGCAGGCGTCACATATTGATACAGATTGGCGATAGGTAGATTGGTGAGCGTTCCGTTTAAATCAAGCAACCCGGCCTTAGAATCCCCGCCAGGCGTCCAAGCGCCCGATAGCAACACATCGGCGCCTGCGGTTTTAATCCCGAGCTGCTTGGCTGAAATGGAAAAAACGCCATCCCCTTTGCGAATAAGTTGTCCTTGGAATGCGATATCCGCAAGCTCTACACGCTCCGGACCAAACCAAGGGCCTTGGACGTGCAGATTTTGTCCTGAAGCAGAAAGCATCAAGCCTGCGCGATCGGGAGAACGAGAAAAAATAGGCCAGTCATCCCCCCTAAATAAATCGCCCGGACGCCCGGAGATGCGTAAGGTCATCTGCTCGATATCAACACTTTCCTGCCCCTCTTCCGGAATACGCAACCCAATTGACGAACCGGTCAGCTCTAGCTTGGCGTCAGTCAAATGACCTGCACTCAAATCGCTCCAGAATCTCGCGTGGACGCGCCCGTCGACTCGGGGCAGATCTACCCAAGGCAACCACGCGCTAGGTTGAAAATCATCCAACTCAAAGAAAATAGTCGCCTGGCCGTTTTCGTGGGAGGCGAGCGGATTCAGTTTATTTTGTGTCTTGGCGACAAATTCGATTCGCTGACCGAGGGCTTTAGGCAGCGAGGCGCTCACGCGAAGCTGGTGCGAAAACAGACTATTGACCAAGTCTACGTCGATCCCCTCTAACACGAGGGGCGGAGCGCCACGCAGACGATCATGCCAAGCAATGCGTGCCTCGCGCAACTGTAGGTGCCCCTGATCAAGTAGCCATCGCACCGCCAGCGCCTCTGCATCGACACGAAGGTGTTGTGAGGGCGTATCGCTTAAGACTTGACCCGCAATCACGATAGAGCCATCCGTGCGACGCTCAGCGGAAAGCTCAAACCCATTGACTTCCAGCTCTTTAAACTGCAAATCCAAGGTCATCAAGCTGCGCCAGCCTATGACGGCAAAAGCGTCCGGTACGCTTAAAAACTCTTGTCCCTGAGGGCTCAGCAGTCGAAAATTCTGAATGGCTAAAGTAGGATTTAGTCCGGACCATCCTCCCGCAATCGCACCGATCGTGACCTGGGCATCTAGCGCTTTAGACAAACGCTGCTCAATCTGCGGGCGCCACTCGTTGACATGGGGCACCACCCAAAAACGAACAATCAACATACCCAGCGCCGCAACGCCGTACGCGAGCAGCAAGCCAATCACTAGGATTCGAAGAGTATTTTTGATAATTCGCAAAACTATTTAGAGCTCAAAATTTCGTGCGCAGCGTTCTGTGCGGTATTGTGCAAACTTATAACCCAAACTGCAGAAGCTGTCTTAGCGATAAACCAAGAATGAATCAATCTCTGATTTCTCACGCCCTACCCTGGTCCGGGGTGTTACGCCGCCTTACCCAGGCAAAACCTGAGTTTGCGGACTGGCTAGATCAGTCTTGTCATGAGCCCATCACCGCAGTGCGCATCGAAACTTGGTTCAACGAACTGGCGGGGCCTCGTTCCCAGAACTTGGCCCTTGACCCGACGACGTGCCGCAAGGTGCTCAGACAGTTGCGTCAACGCACTTTTTATCTGAGCATGATCAGAGATCTGGGCGGTGTCGCTCCGCTCGAGGAAGTCGTTGGCGCAATGACAAAACTGGCGGATTGGTCCGTCGAGCAAGCATACCGAAGCGTCATCTCAGATATGGCGTCTACGCATGGCATCCCCCGAGACTCGGCCACTGGACGTCCTCAGGAAATGCTGATCATCGGCATGGGAAAACTTGGGGGTTGTGAACTGAACGTATCGTCCGATATAGACCTCGTGATGTTGTACGGAGAGGAAGGCGAGACCGATGGCCCACGGGCGATTAGCCATCACGAGTTCTATGGTCGACTGACCCAGCGAATGATGCCACTCCTTTCCGAGTTGGATGCGGATGGCCAAGTGTTTCGCACCGATCTGCGGCTGCGACCCGATGGCGACTCCGGCCCCTTAGCGTGGAGTCTGGATGCCTTTGAGCAATATCTGTTTACGCAAGGTCGTGAGTGGGAGCGCTATGCTTGGCTCAAAGCACGCTCCATGCCCGCCCAAGCTTTTAAGGATAGTGATTCGAGACTAAATCTGCAGCATCTGGAAAGCATGCGCGTTCCCTTTGTCTATCGAAAGTATTTTGACTTTGATGCGCTGGCAGCGCTTCGGTCGCTGCGAGAAAGAATCCGCCAGGATTGGCAGCGCAAAGCTTTAGCCCGCCCAGGTGTCGATTCACGCCTGAATATCAAGCTTGGAGAAGGTGGTATTCGTGAGATCGAGTTCGTGGTTCAGCTATCCCAGTTGATCCGTGGCGGCCGAATGCCGGCTCTGCAGCAGCGAGGTCTGCTCGAGGCCTTGCAAGCGCAGCGCCGGGCGGGGATTCTGCCCGCGCTCACAGCAAGCAGGCTAGCCGAAGCATATGTTTTTCTTCGACGCACGGAGCACGCGCTGCAGTATGCCGAAGACGCCCAAACCCATCTTCTGCCCAATGACGCGTCCCGCATGGCAGAGCTCGCACATGCCATGCGCATGTCTGTTGCTGAATTCACGCAGACTCTTGAGCAAAACCGAGAGTTCGTTGCGTACACCTTTAGAGATGCATTCCGACTCGCAGGACTCGGCGAGGACCCCGCGCAACCTAAAACCACATCCGAAACACCTCGCACACCTGAAAGCGACACCACTCAAGCGCTCTCCAAACTGGAAATAAGCCTAGCGGCTTTCGCAGAGGATGCGGGTGCCCTCACAAAACGCGTCGAATCCTTTCTTGACGGCAACAGGATTCGATCGGCGTCTGCATCTAGCAAAGCGCGAATCGACACACTATTACCCATCGCTCTGGATGCAGCGAAGCAAACAGGGCAACCCATGACGGCAGCCTTGCGTATGCTCGACTTGATCGAACAAGTCACGCAACGTAGCGCCTATCTAGCCTTACTGGCTGAATACCCCGAAACCCTTGCACGCATCGCACGCATGATGGCCGCCAGCCCTTGGGCTGCACAATACCTGATCCAAAACCCTGTTGTTCTTGATAGCTTGATCACTTGGCATACTTTGATGACGCCTATCAATTACGAGCAAGCGAGCGCTTCAATGCGGGCCGATCTTGACGCGTGCGTGTTACCAGATGGCACCTCCGATGTTGAGCAGCAGATGAATCTGATGCGGGATACGCAACGGCAACTAAGTTTTCAGCTACTCGCACAGGATTTAGAAGGTGCACTGTCGGTAGAGAGCCTTGCAGATCAGCTATCTGCCTTAGCTGATCTGTTTCTGAATGAGACGCTGGCGCGCGTTTGGCCATTAGTATGTAAACCTGACGAGGGGCAGCCCTGCCCGACCTTGCGCTTAGCCATCATTGCGTACGGTCGGCTCGGGGGTAAGGAACTCGGCTATTCCTCGGACTTAGACCTTGTCTATCTGTATGATGACCCGCGCGAAGACGCCGCAGAAATCTATGCCAAGCTCGCACGACGCATGACGTCCTGGTTATCGACCATGACGTCATCGGGACGACTGTATGACATCGATCTGCGCTTACGACCAGACGGGGACGCGGGACTACTTGCGGTATCGGTCGAAGCCTTTCGAAACTATCAGCGAGAACACGCTTGGCCTTGGGAACACCAAGCCCTTACCCGTGCGCGTTATGCCGCAGGTGATCTCGCAGTCGGGGCGGCGTTCGAGTCTATCCGACGCGAGGTTATGACCGCCACGCGGGATTCTGTCGCCTTGATCTCAGAAGTGAGAAAAATGCGTGAAAAAATGACCGCAGGCCATCCCAATCAAAGTACAGATTTTGACTTGAAACACGATGCAGGCGGTATGGTCGATCTAGAGTTTGTGACGCAGTACTTGGTCTTGACGCATAGCAAAGATCATCCAGAACTCATCGGTAACCTTGGCAATATCGCATTGCTCAAGCTCGCTGGCGACGCTGGTCTGATCAATCCAGCGCTTGCTGGGCGGGCCGCCGACGCTTACCGCGAGCTTCGCAGAAGACAGCATGAGGTGAGACTGCAAGGAGCGGACCGCCCGCGTGTACCTCCAACAGAGCTGCGAGAGGCTCGATCTGCGGTGCGAGCCCTTTGGCAGGAGGTTTTGGGGGAATAGCGTTTAAAATGGGTACGCTTAGCGCGCCTGATTCGGATGCGACACACCTCAGACACTCTACCCTACAGCCGGCTCCTATCGTGAAAGAACCCTTACGTCCCACCCTAGCCCTCCCAGAAGGCAAAACCAAGGTTCTCCTGCACTCCTGCTGCGCACCCTGTTCAGGTGAAGTGATGGAAGCCATGCTTGTCGCGGGTATTGACTACGACATTTTCTTTTACAACCCCAATATTCACCCTGTTAAAGAATACGAAATTCGAAAAAACGAAAATATTCGTTTTGCTGAAAAACATGGCATTGGCTTTATCGATGCAGACTACGACGTCGACAACTGGTTTGAGCGCATAAAGGGTTTAGAGAATGCGCCAGAACGCGGCGAACGCTGTACACAATGCTTTGATATGCGCTTCGAACGTACCGCGTTGTACGCGCATGAACATGGTTACGACACGATCACCAGTTCTTTAGGAATTTCTCGCTGGAAAGACATGCAGCAAATCAATGGCTGCGGTGAACGCGCAGCTGCTCGTTACGACAATCTGAGCTATTGGACCTATAACTGGCGCAAACACGGCGGCTCAGCACGCATGATTGAGCTCAGTAAACGCGAAGAGTTTTATCAGCAGGAATACTGTGGCTGTGTGTATTCGCTACGCGATACGAACCGCCATCGTCGGTCGCAAGGACGCGAACGCATTGCAATGGGTGTGAAGTTCTATGGCCGAGAAGATATCCAAGCGCTCGCAGAACCTAAGACTGAGCAGTCCGAGTAGACAAGCGCGTAATCCGTAGGTTGTAGCGAGCGAGTAAGGCTAGGAAATCGTCGCTATCAAGCACTTGGAATTCCCGCATGCGATCTTGACCGAAAGCCAGAGCCGCACTTGCGCTCTTGGCAGGGTGCGTCATCAACACCGTCCAGGCGCATGCCTGATGCAACCACTGATCTAACATCCAGGCGTAATCAGGATGCGGCCGTGAAAAATCGTAGGCACCTGCAAAACCATTGTTTTGCGCAGCGCCGATGCGTTGTGCCAAGGCGGAAAAGGCACGTGCACCCAACGCCCCGATGACATGCGCCTTGATACGTTGCATCCATGGCAAAGAGGAGGACAAGTGCGTCGGGCGCGTGTCACGTAACCAAGGTAAGCGGCCTGGGTAACGTTTACGCAACGCCTCGACGAGTTGCTCACGAATCACAGGCAGCTGATGAACATGGAGATGCCCGTCAACAAAGTCTGGCGCGCGGTTTAAATGTGCATGAAACAAATCAAGCTGCTGGTCTATCTGTGCCCGTACCGCGTGAGCAGACAGGCGTCCGGTATATGCAGAAGCGACAAGCGCTCCGAGGGATCGATAGGTGCCTGGCGGGCCGAGGTTTTCGGTAAAGTTCAGGTGCAAGCCCACATCGATAGGCAAAGCCTTGAGCGCTGAGGCAGATTGCACAAAGCCCGGAGCTGTTACAAGACACCCGGTCGCACTGAGGCGCCCTTTGCTCGCGAGCTCCACGATCGCAGCATCTACCCCAGACTCTAGACCGTAATCGTCTGCGCACACCACAATCGGTGTCGTCGCACTGCTCATTCGTGTGGTGGGACGCGGCTAGGTTGCGCGCCCTGCAGATAAGGTCGCCCCTGCGTTTGCCGCACAAGATATAACGGACGTCCCTTGACCTCATCAAAGATCCCAGCGATGTACTCTCCAACGATACCGAGAGAGATCAGATTGATACCGGAAAAAAACAAAAGAATCGTGACGATCGTCGGCCAACCATCGACGGGATTGGCAAATAATAAATACTCAATGACGATATATAGCCCATAGGCAAACGAACAAATCGACACGAGAAAGCCGAACAAGCTGACTGCCCGCAGTGGCCACGTTGTAAACGCAGTTAAACCCGTGAGGGCCAAGCGTAATAGCTTAAAAGTGCTGAATCGAGATTCTCCGTGTTGACGAGCGTCTGGCACGTACTCGATTGGCTCAGCCTCAAATCCAACCCAGGCATACAACCCTTTCATGAAACGGTTTCGCTCTGGCAAGCGCAACAGCGCATCAACGACGCGGCGATCCATCAAACGAAAATCCCCCGCGTGCGGCGGCACGCGAACGCCGCGGGCACCGGTTAGCAGGGAATAAAACACCCGCGTACCGAAACGCTTGGTGAAACTTTCATCATCACGATTTGCACGCACGGCGTACACCATGTCGACACCGACCGCCCATCGCTCGATCATCTTGGTCAAGAGCTCAGGTGGATGTTGCAGATCCGCATCAAGGATCACAACGACGTCACCGATGGCCGCTTCGATACCGGCAGTGATCGCGGGCTCTTTCCCGAAATTACGCGATAACTGCACATAGCGAAAACCTGGGTTTGCAGCCCACGCACTCATCAGTGCAGCCGTATTGTCTCGACTACCGTCGTCGACCACGACGATCTCCCAGCTCGCGCCCGTTTGTGCCAAAACCGCCTGCAGCCTTGGTAACAAAACGCCCAAGTTTGCAGCTTCGTTGTAGGCGGGCACAACACAACTGATGGTGGCGGACGCGACCTCACGCGCCGACTGCACTCGGGGCACAGCAGACGAGGAAGAAACAGACTGATCGGTTGGATTCATAGTGATCTAGTGTTTTGCGCGATGAACCGCCAGACTGGCGCTAAAGATTGCACCTATCATCATAACCGCTCCGACCAAGGTTCGCGGACTAGGCACCTCGGCAAACAACATCCACGCGAAAGCAATGGCGTACAGAGGCTCAGAAGCCACAACCAGTCCTGCGGTGCGCGCATGCAAAACGCGTAGGCTCGAAACAAACAGTAAGTGCGCGATGCCGGTACAAACAATGCCGAGCGCCGCAATCAGGTACCACGCTGTCAGCGAAACATCTCGCAGCTCGAACAAAACCCACGGAGTTAACAATAGACACACCACAGCATTCTGTAAGCCCGCGACGTGAAAAGCATTGACGCCGGACAGTGCGCGACGATTCATCACCGCCAGCACACCGAAGGAGGCTCCTGAGAGCAACCCCCACAACAATCCTTCGGTGCCGACGTTGCTCAGATCAAACGAAGGCGTAATCAACAGCAAACCTAAAGACACAACAAGCAGTCGTAACCACTCTGCCCTTTGAATACGCTCGCGCAAGACGGCCCATTCAATCAAGGTAATAAACGCTGGAAAACTCGCAAAACCCAGCGTCGCCACCGCGACCCCACCAAGCTTGACCGAAACAAAAAAACTCACCCAATGCAACGCGAGCATGCCCCCTGACCCAAGCAACGCCCAGCCACGCGTCTGCACAAAAGCTTGCTTAAATCCGCGCTCGCCCAGTGCGGCGCCCAGCACCGTTAACGTCAGCACCGCGAAGGCTGCACGACCCCAGGTAATGACTGCCGCGTTTGCATCAATGACCGCACCAAAAATTCCGGTCGCGCCAAATAGCACCGCGACAAGATGAATCGAAAACAGAGCCTGGCGCCGAGTGAGCAAGAGGTCGTCTCTGCTCTCAGCGCTTGGGCCAGCCGAACGGCGCTGCCCAGCCGGTATAGACTTTGGGCAATGGTGTCGCGTAGTCTCCGTGCTTGCTGGTGCCGAGCCTGAGCATCGCCAACGCCTCGGCGAACTTCACCGCGACGGCTACCCCGTCAATGACAGGCACGCCTAGGCGTTCGGTTAAGGTCTGGCATAAGGTCGTCATGCCCGCACAACCCAGAACAATCGCACCGCTGCGATCACGGCTGAGCGCTTCGCGCGCTGTTTGTTCGATTTGATCAATGACGCCGCCACCCGCGTCCTCTAGGTCCAACACGGCAATATCCGTGCCGTGAACACCCCGGCAATGATGCTCAAAGCCATAACGCTGCACCAGCCTTTCGGCAATGATGCAGGTGCGGGTCATGGTCGTGACGACCGAGAAGCCGGTAGCGAGCATACTGGCAGCGTGAAACCCTGCCTCCGCGATACCTAGAACAGGTGCGCCCGTGATTTCCCGCGCGGCTTCTAGACCGGGGTCACCAAAACAGGCAATGACCACGGCATCTGGTCTGGAATCGGCACCTGAATCTTGAGCCAGTCGAAGTTGCTCGGCCACCCCTGCGGCGGCGAAGGCCTCGTCATAGTGGCCTTCGATCGAAAGCGGTCCAAAACTTGGTTGCACCGCAACAATTTGCGTGCCTGGTGCAGCCACTGCCTGCGCACCCTGGGCGATAGCATGCGTCATCGGTGAAGAGGTATTAGGGTTTATGAGAAGTAGTTTCATATGGATGGAATGGTTTACCTTACGCGTTGAGATTGTATGCACTAGGTTGGATAAAAATGCATCAAAATGGATCGCCTGCACCAAAGTAGTTCAAGCGTATCCCGTCAGACGGAACCTTGCACGCAATTCCCTTGGTATCATATTTAGTACGTATGACATCCGAGCCGCCTAAGTTCGGTTTGGCACGATTTTTGCTTAGCATCTCAGGCCAGGCTGCTTGGGCTGATATCACTTGGACAATACAAGAAATCAGACCCCGTCAGCATAAAAGTATCAGATTTGGCTTTTTAAAGTTTGTTTTTTGTTGCACAACCTATTTATATCTAACCGCGTCAACCGTACTTCTGGAGAACTCATGAAACAACCGGCATTGATATCCCGTTTAATGGGCAAGCCTTTGGGGCTTACCGTGCTCACCGCGGCACTTGCGATCGCCTCTGCGATGCCCGCCTCGGCGCAAGAAAAAGTCTTGCGTATCGGCATGACCGCAGCAGACATTCCACGCACGCTCGGTCAGCCTGACCAAGGCTTCGAGGGTAACCGGTTTACCGGCATCCCAATGTACGATGCCCTGACACAATGGGACCTCTCCAAGTCGGACGTGCCCAGTACCGTGATTCCTGGCCTGGCCACTTCTTGGGCCGTCGACGCCAACGACAAGAAAAAATGGGTTTTCAAGCTGCGCCCAGGCGTTAAGTTTCATGACGGCTCGGCCGTCAATGCCGATGCCATCGTCTGGAACGTACAAAAAGTTCTTGATAAAGATGCCCCACACTTTGACGCCTCACAAGTCGGTGTCACTGCCTCGCGTATGCCTACGCTGCGCAGCGCAAAGAAAATCGACGACCTGACAGTAGAGCTCACCACTAGCGAGCCAGATGCCTTCTTGCCGATTAACCTGACCAACTTGTTTATTGCATCGCCAGCGCACTGGAATGCAAAGCTCAAGGCGGTTCCTGCTTCGGTTGCAGCGCCTGCTGAACGCGCCAAGCAAGCCTGGGCGGCCTTCGCCGCCGACGCCTCGGGTAGCGGCCCATTCAAGATGGCTCGCTTCGTTCCACGCGAGCGCATGGAGATGGTGGCGAATAAAGACTATTGGGATGACAAACGCAAGCCTAAAATAGACCGCGTGGTGTTGTTGCCCATTCCTGAAGCGAACGCCCGTACGGCAGCACTGCTGTCTGGTCAAGTGGACTGGATCGAAGCGCCTGCACCGGATGCCTTACCCCAGATCAAACAACGTGGCTTCAATATCTACAGCAACCCACAGCCACACGTCTGGCCCTGGCAGTTGTCTTTTGCTGACGGCTCACCATGGGTTGACAAGCGCGTGCGTCAAGCGGCGAACCTTTGCGTCGATCGCGAAGGTCTGAAGACACTACTCGGCGGTTTGATGGGTATTCCAAAGGGCACCATGGCACCAGGACATCCTTGGTTTGGTTCGCCTTCGTTTGACATCAAGTACGACGTAGCCGCTTCACAGAAGCTGATGACTGAAGCAGGCTTCTCTGCTGCCAAGCCCTTGAAAGTCAAGATTCAGATCTCGGCTTCCGGTTCAGGCCAGATGCAGCCTCTGCCCATGAACGAATTCGTTCAACAGTCGCTCAAGAAGTGCTTCTTTGATGTTGCGTTTGACGTGATCGAGTGGAACACACTCTTCACAAACTGGCGCAAGGGAGCAAAAGATCCTTCTGCAAACGGTGCAACGGCAACGAACGTCAGCTTCTCGGCGATGGATCCATTCTTTGGCATGGTTCGTTTCAGCAGCCAGGGTACCTTCCCACCTGTGTCAAACAACTGGGGCTACTATGCCAGCCCAGAAGTTGAGGCTTTAGTGGTGGCAGCCCGTACGACGTTTGACGACAAGCAACGTGACGCAGCGCTCGCTAAACTGCACACGCGTATTGTTGACGACGCACCGTTCGTCTGGATTGCGCATGACGTCGGTCCACGCGCCATGAGTAAGAAAGTGACAGGTGTCGTACAGCCACAAAACTGGTTTATCGATATTGCCACGATGAACTTGCAGTAAGTTATACGAAGCACGCCGTGCCTGTCGGTGCGGCGTGCTTTTTGTTGTTCAGATTCAATATCTATTCCGATTCAATTCTATTGAGACACACCTCTAATGCTGAGCTTTTTACTGAGGCGTCTGATTTACACCATGCCGATCATGCTTGGTGTCGCGCTTGTTTGTTTTTCTTTGGTGCACCTGGCACCCGGCGACCCGTTGATGGCGATTCTTCCACCTGATGCTTCGCAAGACTTGCGCGATAGGCTGATGGAGCTTTACGGGTTTAACCGCTCCTATCCAGAACAATTTTTTTCCTGGGTCGTGCGTGCACTGCAAGGCGATTTAGGGACCTCGATCGCCTCGAATCGACCCGTCACCGACGAAGTGTTTAAAGCCGTCAAAAACACCTTACGTCTCGCTGTATTTGCGACACTGATTGGGTTTATATTTGGTTCCCTCTTCGGCTTTGTCGCGGGCTACTTTCAAAACTCTTGGATCGACAAGGCTGCCTCCTTGACGTCGGTCTTGGGCGTGAGCGTGCCCCACTACTGGCTAGGCATGGTCTTTGTGATCATCTTCAGTTCGACGCTAATGTGGTTACCCCCAAGCGGTGCGGGTCCCGGTGGCTCAGCAGACTGGGTCTGGAACCTTGAGCACATGAAGCATCTCATCCTGCCAGCGGTCACCATGAGCGTCATTCCCATGGGGATTATTGCGCGTACGGTTCGTGCGCTGGTGGCCGATATCCTTGCGCAAGAGTTCATCGTCGGTTTGCGCGCTAAA
Organism: Bordetella parapertussis; assembly: GCA_945865935.1. Lineage (GTDB taxonomy): Bacteria > Pseudomonadota > Gammaproteobacteria > Burkholderiales > Burkholderiaceae_B > Zwartia > Zwartia parapertussis_E. The sequence continues at coordinate 53,630 of CAMBFI010000013.1, forward strand.
GGCTTAACCAACTTCGGCATCTTCGTTCACGTCGTCAAGAACGCAGCACCGACGGCTCTGGCCGTAATGGGTTTGCAACTCGGTTATTTACTTGGCGGATCGATCCTCATCGAAACCGTATTCTCTTGGCCTGGCACTGGATTTCTGTTGAACTCGGCAATTTTTCAACGTGATCTACCGCTACTACAGGGAACCATTCTTGTCCTTGCCATGTTTTTTGTTGTACTGAATATGATCGTCGACATCATTCAAACCCTGCTCGATCCTCGGATCGCGCGTAGCTAATAGAACAGGGAATCTGAAATGTTGAACATCACTGTCGACCCGACCAAAGTACCAGCCGTCATAACGGAGAAATCCACTGGCTACTGGCGTAATGTCGGACAACGTTTTATGCGGGACAAGCTAGCGATGTTCGCTGGTTTCATTATCTTGCTTTTGCTGATTATGGCGATCTTCGGGCCTTGGATTTCGCCCTATGACCCGTTTGCCTCATCGATCATGAAGCGACTCAAACCAATCGGTTTCCCAGGTCATTTACTGGGTACCGATGAACTCGGTCGCGACATGTTGACGAGACTCATTGTGGGCACCAAGCTGTCTCTGTTTATGGGGATTACGCCGGTGATCTTAGCCTTCTGTATCGGCTCAGTCATTGGGCTGATTGCGGGCTACGCAGGCGGCAAGCTCAACACGGTCATTATGCGGACGATTGACGTGTTTTATGCCTTCCCGTCTGTTCTACTGGCGATCGCCTTATCTGGAGTATTGGGTGCGGGCATTACCAATTCACTGATCTCCTTAACCATTGTGTTTATCCCGCCGATCGCTCGCGTTGCCGAGAGCGTCACGACCCAAATTCGAGGTCGTGATTTTGTGGATGCGGCGCGCGCCTCTGGAGCAAACGCCTTCACGATTGTGCGCGTGCACGTCTTGGGTAACGTGCTTGGGCCCATCTTTGTTTACGCAACAAGTTTAATTGCGGTCTCAATGATTTTGGCGTCGGGCTTAAGCTTCCTCGGGCTAGGTGTAAAGCCGCCAGAGCCAGAATGGGGCCTCATGCTTAATACTTTAAGGACGGCGATTTATGTCCAACCGTGGATCGCCGCGCTACCGGGCGTCATGATCTTCATCACGTCAATCGCTTTCAATCTGGTCTCTGATGGGTTGCGTACGGCCATGGAGATCAAAAACTGATGGATACGACAGTGAAGAAGGAACCCGCTCCTGGTTCGGCACAACCTCTTTTAATGGTCAAGAATTTGATCAAACACTTTGCCTTGAAAAAGGACGTGTTTGGCCGAGGCGGTGGTGTGGTGCGCGCCGTGGACGATATCGACTTTCTCGTGCGGCAAGGTGAAACACTGGGCGTGGTCGGTGAGTCAGGCTGTGGGAAATCGACAACCGCCAGGCTCTTGATGAATTTAACCCCCCCCGATCATGGCGACATCATCTTTGACGGTCACTCCGTTGGCGGCCGCGACTTGTCGCTCAAAGAGTTTCGGCGACAAGCGCAAATGGTGTTTCAGGATAGTTATGCGTCCTTGAACCCGCGCCTCACGATCGAGGACTCGGTTGCTTTCGCGCCACAAGTGCACGGCGTGTCCAAAGACGATGCGGTCGAGCGCGCGCGCGACCTCTTAAGACGCGTCGGCTTAGATCCTAATCGCTTCGCGGAGCGCTATCCCCATGAATTGTCTGGCGGCCAACGGCAACGCGTCAACATCGCACGCGCCCTGGCGCTACAACCACGCCTCATCATCCTCGATGAGGCGGTATCGGCACTGGACAAGTCCGTCGAAGCGCAAGTACTTAATTTGCTCCTGGACTTGAAAGAAGATTTTGGCCTGACTTACGTCTTCATCAGTCACGACCTGAACGTTGTGCGCTATATCTCCGATCGCGTGATGGTGATGTATCTCGGTCAAATTGTTGAAATCGGCGATTGCGAAACTCTATTCAAGCAACCCAAGCACCCCTACACGCGCGCCCTGCTCTCGTCGGTTCCGTCAATGGACCCCGACAACCGAACGGAAGAACCGCCGCTGTCGGGGGATCCGCCCAATCCCATCAATCCCCCTTCGGGCTGTCGCTTTCACACTCGCTGCGTGCACGCACAAGCGATCTGTTCGCAGACGATGCCGGCCCTCGTCTCCGATACGGCCGGACATGGTGTGGCCTGCCTCATGCATGTGGCGGGTAGTGGACACACCGATGCGCCGCGCGCTGCGCAGGAGGTCGCATGAACGACGAAAAAACATTCTTGGATATTCGTGATCTCACGGTGACATTCACAGGAGGTCGCAAGCCTGTGCGTGCGGTATCCGGCGTTAATTTAAAAGTGAAGCGCGGCGAAGTGGTCGCGCTGATTGGCGAATCCGGCTCAGGAAAAAGCGTCACGCTGCGTTCTATTCTGCGACTGCACAATCCGTCTCGCTCAGTATTGGAAGGACAAATCTTGGTGGGCGACCAAGACGTCGTGAAGCTCTCGGATTCCGAGTTGTCGGCATTTCGTGGCAAAGTGGCCTCGATGATTTTCCAAGAGCCGCTTCTCGCGCTTGATCCAGTTTATACAGTCGGTGAGCAGATCACCGAAGCCATCCTGCGGCACGAGAACATCAGTAAGGAACAGGCACGTGCGCGTGCGCTATCGCTTTTTGAGCGCGTACGCATTCCGAGCCCTGAACGTCGTCTTGATGCTTACCCTCATGAAATGTCAGGGGGCATGCGTCAACGCGCCATGATTTCACTAGCGCTGGCAAGCGAACCGCAACTGCTCCTCGCAGACGAACCCACTACGGCGCTCGATGCCACGGTGCAGATTCAAATTCTGCTCTTGTTGCGTGAATTGCAGCGTGAACTTGGTCTGTCGGTTGTATTTGTGACGCATGATATCGGCGCAGCCGTTGAGGTCGCTGACCGCATTGCCGTCATGTATGCAGGACGCATCGTCGAGCAAGGGACGACACGAACGCTCATGCGCTCACCTCGTCACCCCTACACACGCGCCTTGCTTAAAAGTTTGGCCCATGGCTCAGTCAAGAAGGGAACGCGCTTGGAAACCATTTCAGGCTCTCCTCCGGACCTGAGCAATCTGCCGCCAGGATGTGTGTTTGCAGAACGCTGCGGCTTGGCGACTGACGACTGCAGAAAAGCGCTGCCTGAAACAATCTGGCTCACTGAAGATCACAGCGCCAGATGTTTCAGGGTAGACCAGACGCTGCAGCCTGTGTAAGCGCTGCTGCTCGACGCTGGTTATTGGCCTTAGTTACTGGAGAGTTCGTTCAAACACGAACTTTCCGTCTCGCCAATCTACGGGCACGACATCACGCGGCCCAAACTTGCCTTGCAGGATCAACTTCGCAATCGGATTTTCCAGTTGCTGTTGGATAGCCCGTTTCAGCGGTCTTGCGCCAAAGACTGGATCAAAGCCTGAGCGCGCGAGTTCGGCTTGCGCCGCAGGCGAGACCTCTAAAATCATCTCCTGCTGCAACATCCGTTTGGCCAAGCGTTGAATCTGCACACCAGCGATCTTCTCAATATGGGCACTATCCAAAGCATGGAACACCACAACCTCATCAATGCGGTTCAAGAACTCTGGCCGGAAATGATTTTTCAAGTCATCCCATACAACCGCTTTGATCGCTTCGTAAGGCTGACCCACCATCGCTTGAATATGATGCGAGCCAAGGTTAGAGGTCATCACAATCACCGTATTACGAAAATCGACCGTACGTCCTTGTCCATCCGTGAGACGTCCATCGTCAAGCACCTGCAACAGCACATTAAAGACATCGGGATGCGCTTTCTCGACCTCATCAAGCAATATCACGCTATAAGGTTTGCGACGCACTGCCTCGGTGAGATATCCACCCTCTTCGTAGCCCACATAGCCCGGAGGAGCACCAATCAAGCGTGCAACCGAATGCTTTTCCATGAATTCGCTCATGTCGATTCGGATCAGCTGCTCATCCGAATCAAACAAAAAGTCTGCCAAGGCTCGGGTCAGTTCGGTTTTACCCACACCTGTAGGGCCTAGAAATAAAAATGATCCATACGGGCGCGACGCATCAGACAGCCCAGCACGTGAGCGCCTGATGGCATCAGCAACCAGACCAACCGCTTCATCTTGCCCAATGACACGCTGATGCAGACGATCTTCCATTTGCAATAACTTATCGCGCTCACCCTGCATCATTTTCGACACTGGGATACCCGTCGCACGTGAGACGACCTCCGCAATCTCTTCCGCACCCACCTGTGTACGCAACAAACGTGGCTTATCGCTCGCGTCAGCCGCTGCGCCAGCTCCTTCCGCCGCTTTCAGACGCGTCTCAAGCTCGGGCAACTTACCGTATTGAATTTCCGCGAGCTTGTCGAACTGACCTTTACGTTGCAATTCAGCCATCTCAGCGCGGGCACGCTCGATCTCTTCTTTAATCGACTGCGTCCCTTGTACGGCCGCTTTCTCGCTCTTCCAGATCACTTCAAAGTCGTTGTACTCGCGTTGTAATTTTTCAAGCTCTTCTTCGATAATTTGAAAACGACGCATCGAGCCCTCGTCGGTCTCTTTCTTGACGGCCTCACGCTCAATTTTTAATTGGATGATACGGCGATCAAGCCGATCCATCACTTCGGGTTTAGAGTCGATTTCCATACGAATACGGGCTGCTGCCTCATCGATCAAATCGATGGCCTTATCCGGCAAGAAGCGATCTGTGATGTAGCGATGCGAAAGCTCAGCGGCCGCAACAATCGCCGGATCGGTGATCTCAACACCATGGTGCAACTCATAGCGTTCCTGCAAGCCACGTAAGATCGCAATGGTTGACTCCACATTGGGTTCATCGACAATGACCTTTTGGAAACGACGCTCCAGCGCAGCATCTTTTTCAATGTATTTGCGGTATTCATCCAGTGTGGTCGCACCAATGCAATGCAACTCCCCACGTGCCAAGGCGGGTTTCAGCATATTGCCTGCATCCATTGCGCCTTCGGCTTTGCCTGCGCCGACCATGGTGTGGATTTCGTCGATAAAGAGAATGCTGCTGCCGTCATCCTGGGATAGCTCTTTGAGCACAGCCTTTAAGCGCTCTTCAAACTCACCACGGAATTTAGCGCCAGCAAGCAAGCTCGCCAAATCGAGCGAAAGCACTCGCTTGCCGCGCAAGCTCTCAGGCACTTCATCATTCACAATGCGCTGGGCTAAGCCTTCCACAATCGCGGTCTTGCCCACTCCGGGTTCACCGATCAACACGGGATTGTTTTTTGTACGACGTTGCAGAATCTGTATTGCACGTCGAATCTCATCGTCACGTCCGATTACTGGATCGAGCTTTCCCTGACGGGCACGCTCGGTCAAGTCCATCGTGTATTTCGATAAGGCTTCACGATTAGACTCGCCCTCTTGATCTTTGACAGCTTCGCCACCACGTACGGCATCGATGGCTGCTTCAAGCGCTTTGCGCTGCAAACCGGCTTCTTTCAGCGCACGTCCCACGTCGCCTTTGTCATCGGCTAAGGCCAACAAAAAGAGTTCACTGGGGATGTAGGTGTCGCCGCGTTTTGAGGCTTCCTTATCCACACGTGTGAAAACAGCCTGCAGGTCGCGACTGACTTGAATGTTGCCATCACCGCCTTTGACTTGCGGCAAGGCCTTCAGGGTCGAGGCCAGACTCGTTTGCAATTTGTTGATCGCCACGCCCGCGCGTGCGAGCAGACTTGCCGCGCCGGTCTCACTGTCGGCGAGTAACGCAGACAGGACATGGGCCGGTTCGATGTAGGGGTGGTCCTGACGCGCGGCAACACTTTGCGCATCGGCGAGCGCCTGCTGAAATTTGGTCGTAAGTTTGTCAAAACGCATGGTGGTGCTCCTAACGAGGTGCGGCTTGTGGCCAAGATTTGATGCATAGAAGATGCGGGCAAAACGCCACTTTTCAATGGGTGTTTGTTCAAATTCCATGCAACTCACAAAAGCTTAGCCTTTTGGGCGCATAATACGCTTGATCCAAATCAACGGGACTACAATAAGTCTTTGAGTGGTTAAACCGTCTCACCACACGAAGTGTCAAAGACATGCTTAAACATATTGCAGTGACAGAGGAAGCGACACACTGCTCCACCTGCATGATGGGCAGTGTTTGTTTGCCTGTGGGAATGCCCGCCACCGAGATCGCCAAGCTAGACGATCTCGTCAAAGATCGCATTCGACTCGAAAAAGGCCAAGCGCTTTATCAGCACGGCGAGAAGCTGGACGCCCTGTTTGGCTTACGCACGGGCTCTCTCAAGACGCAACTCGATGAAGCCAATGGCACGCACCAAATCACGGGGTTTTTCTTACCCGGCGAGATCGTAGGACTCGATGGAATGATCGAGAGTAAGCACAGCTCGACGGCCATCGCCATGGAAGACTCGGAAGTCTGCGTCGTCAAGCTTCAAGACATCGACGAAATCTCGCGTTTTGTCCCGTCGCTTCAGCAGCAAGTTCGGCGTCTCATGAGTCGGGAGATCGCACGTTCGCATCAAGTGCTCTTAGCGCTAGGGTCCATGCGCTCGGAACAGCGGCTGGCGGCTTTTCTGTTGAACCTGTCGCAGCGCATGACTGCACTGGGATACTCTTCCAGTGAATTCATCATGCGCATGAGCCGTGAAGAACTTGGCAACTATCTTGGACTCACCCTCGAGACGGTCAGCCGACTGTTCTCACGCTTCGCACGTGAGGGCGTGATCATCGTGAATCAACGCGACATTAAGATTATCGACATGGCTGCGCTTAACGAGTTACTCGGTAAGCCCTGTTAGGCCGTATCCTGTTCCTGAAACAACTCAGTCCGGCAAAAATCCAGCGTCGTTTGCTGCGAAACCAAAATAGCACGGCCTAATTGCGCAGACCAGTGCGCGGCTCCCCCACCGGCCCGCGACCACTCGTTCAAACGGCGGGTATAAAGTTGCAAATCGTATTCATGCGTCACGCCAATGGCCCCATGGACGGCATGCGATACCGACACAATCTTACTGACTGCTTGGCTCGTGTGTGCTTTGGCTAATGCGGCAAGCATCGGTAGAGGCTCCCACGATTGACTACGACAGGCCATTTCTGCCGCCATGCGCGCACCAAACACTAATTCAGCCACTTCACTAATTTGTTGTTGCAAGGCCTGGAAGCGACCGATTGGTTTACCGAACTGCTCGCGCTGATTGGCGTGCGTGAGTGTCATCTCGAAGACGCGGTCGGCAGCGCCGGCAATCAGCACAGACAGAGATAAGGCAAGTGCGTGCTCAAACTGCGGCGTGGACCGACTTCCTAGGTGCGCGTCTTTCAACACCTCAGCAGACCAGGTCAGATCCGCGTCCAGTGAGCCGTGACCACCAGAGCGCGCGACCTCAGCCTTTGCCACAGGACAGAGCCAAACATTGCTGTCATGCTGCACAAGCACCCAATCCGCAACATAGCCAAAACTCACTGCGTGGGCGGTCAGTCGTCCGGACGCGGATTGAACCTGATACGGAGCAAACGTAATCGTGCCCTCAGGTACAGGCTTGCCAGCTTGATTCAACCACGCACGCGCAAACAATGTATGGGCGTAAGGCAGCGGGACGGCATGGCGGCCCATACAAAAAACGATCGGCCAGATATCGACCAAAGCGAGTCCGGCCCCCTCGGCGCTTTCAGGAACGAGCGCATCAGCAAAGCCTGCAGAAAGCAATGTTTCCCATAACGCGGCGCGATCTGCACTGCCCTGCTCGACACTGCGTATCACGCTTGCGCCGCACTCTTGAGAAAAAAACCGATCTGCCGATTCGTAAAATGAATTTTGCATGACGATCACCGTAAGCCTAAGCCACGGGCGATGATCCCCCGCAGAATTTCGCGCGTACCACCGCGCAACGAGAAGGTCGCACCCATCTGCTCTAGATACCCTAGGGTGCGCAACAAATCACTTGAGGCAACAAAGTCAGGACGCGCACCCAGCCAGTCTGCGATTTGGCGAATCAAGCGTTGTTCAAAATCTGTACCGTAGTCTTTCACGACAGACGCGTCGATCGCTGGGCTTTCACCCTCCACGAGCTTTTGCGTTACCGCTAGGGATAGCGCTCGCAGCACAGACATTTCCGCAGCGAGCGCGCCAACGAGTGCTTGGGTCTCTGCATCCGCTATTTTTTGTGCACGGACCTCGTCAAGCCAGCAGTCGAGCAAAGCGATGCTCGAGTAAATGCGCTCTGGACCGCTACGCTCAAACGCGAGCTCGGCATTGACTTGATCCCACCCTTGTCCGGGCGTGCCGACGAGCGCATCAGAGCCAAGTTTTACGTTATCGAAAAAAACTTCCGAAAAATGCGCATCACCGGCCATGTCAACGATAGGTCGAATCGTGACGCCTGGCAGTTTGAGATCGATGATGACCTGAGACAATCCTTTTTGACGATCCGTGGTCTCACCGGACGTACGCACTAAGGCGATCATGTAATCACAACCGTGGGCGTTCGTTGTCCAAATTTTGCTGCCATTAAGCCGCCAGCCATCCTCCGTGGGGGTCGCACGGGTTCTGATGCTGGCCAGATCAGAGCCTGAACTTGGCTCGCTCATCCCAATGCAAAAAAAGGCTTCGCCTCGACAGATTCGGGGAATATAAAACTCTTTTTGGACATCTGTGCCGTAGCGCAAAATCAGAGGACCGCTTTGTCGATCTGCAATCCAATGCGAAGCAACAGGTGCACCGGACGCTAACAACTCTTCAGACAGCACAAAACGCGAGAAAAACCCCTTGCCCGAACCACCGTAAGCGGCGGGAATCGTCAAGCCCAGCCAGCCTTTGGCTGCAAGACGTCGGCTAAAGCCATCGTCGGTTCCCATCCAGGAGCGCGACTTGATGTGCGCAGGCACATCCCGCATTTCTTGCTTTAAGAAAGCACGAACCTCAGCGCGAAAGGCTCGCTCTTGTTCGGGCACCTGAGTGAACTCTAATGCGGTAAGCATATTCGTACGTATCCGGAAATTAAGAAAACTCAATCTAAGATGCCCGAGGCATCTGACCGCAATATACTAGGAATACAGCAACGTTGATTCAAGCCTCGATTGTAGGGGTTTGAAGAGTCCGGGGACAATCACTAAGGATAAAGACATGAGTGAAACTAAGCTATTAGGCGCGGGATATATCTGGCAGGAATTGGCCGTTGGACAACGATTTCGAACCTTCCGTCGCACCATTACCGAGACCGACATTGTCAATTTCATTAGCGTCACAGGGATGCTTGAGACTATTTTTATCGACGCCACCTTCTCGCACGGAGCAATGAAGGGCCGCCCCGTACCTGGCGGACTCACCTACGGACTGATCGAGGGGCTGTTAATGCAGGGGATGGTACAGGGCACGGGCTTGGCGTTGTTAGAGGTGCATAAAAAGATCTTGCAGCCCGTCATCGCAGGCGACACCGTTTGGGCTGAAGTCGAGGTCACGGCAATACGGCCGACGTCTAAACACAACAGAGCGGTCGTGACGTCACGCGTGGATGTGAAAAATCAAAACAATGTGGATGTGATGACCTACACGGCCGTCAGAATGCTAGCGGGCGAGCACCACTAGCCGTGCGTTTATTCCAAGTCTCTGACCGGAGCCATGAAAAACGTCAGCGCACTGGACGCGGCAGCGACTAGCCAAAAAAAGAAAAAACCTGCCGCATATAGAACATCACGCTCTAGCCGGATATAGCCAAAAATGGCCACATCCAAAGGGTCAACGAGCGCAAAGACTACTGCACTCGCTGCGCCGGCTATCAAGAAAGATGGCCATAAAATCCACATCAGGGCTCGCCCTTTCATGGCAGTCTCCCGTCAACGTGCTTGCGTGACCGGCGGCGTACCGGACGTTTGCTCAACCACCAGGCCGCGCTTCATCCCGCCATCGACAATCGCCTGATCCCCAAAGCTCGTAAACGCTAAGGTAATGGTGATCACACACCCCACGATTGCGAGAGCCGGTCCAGCCATCAATAACCACGGCCAACGCTCGCGCCACCAAGGCGTCGCCACCAGCGGCTCATTCGAGAAAGTCAATCCATTGCTAGGCTGCATTGTGATTCCTTAATTAGGGACAATAAAACTCGATTTTTCACGAATTTCTGTCAAGAGTTTTCCTTCAGGAGTCGTAGACTTTGTGACGAAGGTGATGGGATGGGGACCAGATGACATCGCCCCTAAAGGAGCACGCACCACGACGGCAACAATACGATTCGACGCACTAGGGATTTCAACCGTTGTGCTTGACGCAGTGCCATCAACGATTTTTAACGCAAGCCCTGGCGCACCCTCAACGCTGAGTGTTAAGTGCAAAGAATCCTCGGAAGCGTTTAGCATCTGCAAACGGTAAACGTTTTCAATGAGTCCACCGGCAACTTCTCTGCCAAGCATACCGCGGTCTCGGATCACATCAACCCGGAGTGTCGTGCGCGTTGCAAGCGCACCAATAAATACCGTGACTAGCACCAACATCAAGACAGAATAAATCAATACCCGAGGGCGAAATAAATGACGTCGGATTCCGTTCGCTGTTAGCTTTTCCTGTAAGGCGCGCTCAGAGGTGTATCGAATCAATCCCGTCGGATACTCAAGCTTCGTCATGACCTCGTGACACGCATCGACACAAGCGCCACAACCTATACACATATATTGCAGGCCTTGGCGGATATCTATGCCTGTCGGACAGACCTGCACGCAAATACTGCAATCCACGCAGTCCCCCAGCCCCTGTTTTTTATAGTCAACTTTTTTGGAACGCGAACCCCGAGGCTCACCGCGCTCATTGTCATACGTCACCACCAAGGTATCTCGATCAACCATCACGCTCTGAAAACGAGCATAAGGGCACATATATTTACAAACTTGCTCGCGCAAGAACCCAGCATTACCCCATGTGGCGAAGCTATAAAACAACAACCAAAACCACTGCCAAGGGCCTAGCGCAAATGCCATCAAATCAGCCATCAAACCGCGCACCGGAGCGAAGTAACCAATAAAGGAAAACCCGGTCCACACTGCGACCGCCAGCCATAGAAAATGTTTGGTGACTTTGATGCGTACTTTGCGCAAGGAAAGCGGCGCTTCGTCCAAGCGAATACGCGCGATGCGGTCGCCCTCAATGCGCCGCTCAATCCACATAAAGATTTCGGTATAGACCGTCTGCGGACAGGCATAGCCGCAAAACAATCGACCCGCGATGGCCGTGAACAAAAACAAGCCCAGCGCAGAGATAATCAATAGGAGCGTCAAATAGATAACGTCTTGCGGCCACAGCACCATGCCAAAGATATAAAACTTACGCGCACCCAGATCAAACAACACCGCTTGTCGGCCGTTCCAGGTTAACCATGGCAATCCGTAGAAAAGAGCTTGAGTCAGAACGACTAACGCGATACGCCAACGTGCAAACCAACCCACGACAGAGCGCGCATAGATTTTCTGACGTACATCAATGAGCGTTTCTTCGACTGAATCGCCTGCGTCGATGCGATCTGCAGCCCCCAAGGGTCGCCAAGCCAACGGCTCTAAGGCGGCGGCTTGGGCGCTACGGGTTTTAGGCTCATCTGGCACGCACTACCCTCATTTCGTCGTTGCAGCGGCGATACCCGTTACGTCTCGACCGCCTGATAACCCCCACACCCAAGCAGTCAGTAAGCGAATTTGATCAGCGGTCAGCAAATGCTCTTGCGCAGGCATGCGATTGTTGCGGCCATTCAGAATGCTGTGCACAATCGTTGCTTCTGAACTGCCATAGAGCCAGACATCGTCGGTGAGGTTAGGTGCCCCTAAGATTTTATTACCTTTGCCATCGGCTCCGTGACACGCCACGCAGTTATTTAAGTATTCACGTTTACCGCGTATGACTCGAATCTGATCATACGCAAGTCCTGACAACGAGCGCACATAATGGGCAATATCGCCAGCGGTACGCGCATCCACGACCGCTTGCAAAGCAGGCATCACACCGTTACGACCGTTGGTAATTGACGCCTGCAAAGCTTCTGGCGTTCGACCGTAGAGGGAATCACCTTCGACTAAGTTTGGAAAACTGGTGCTGCCTTTGGCATCCGAGCCGTGACACTGCGCACAATTATTTAAAAACAGACGTTGCCCGATCACGCGCGCTTCCATATCCACAGCAATCGCTGGGATATCTAACTTAGCGAACTTATCGTATAGGGGCTTGACCAACGCATCCTGTTGCGTTTGATCCTGACGCACCTCTTGTGCAGAGGTGTAGCCCAAGCTTCCGGTAAACGTCCCAAGTCCAGGATACAAAACTAAATAACCCAGTCCGAAGATGCACATCACAACGTACATCACCGTCCACCAGCGCGGCACTGGATTGTTTAGTTCCCGCAAATCGCCATCCCACACATGTCCGGTGTCTTGCACCGTCACGGTACGAGCGCCTAACCATTTGCGTTGTGAAAATATCAACCACAAACACCAAACAATTCCGAGCAACACAATGCCGGCTATGTAGTATCCCCAAAAACCACTAACAAAATCGCTCATGACCGTACGTCCTCAGTAGCTGACTTGCTACCTTCGTCGGGCAAGGCGAAAGGCAACATGGCCGCCTCATGGTTCGCTTGCCGACGCCCTTTGGAAAATGCCCAAATAATGATTCCGAAGAATGTCGCCATGGCAAGCACTGTTGAAATTGCGTTAAGCACGGCAACCATCATTTCGCTCCTTGAACTGGTTTGGTTGCAGCCTGTGCAGCCTGTGCAGCCTTACGCGCCCCGGTTCCCAAGCCTTGTAAATACGCTACGACCGCATCCTCTTCGGTCTTGCCCTGTAAGGCTTGGGCCGCCGCTGCGATTTGCGCGTCGGTATAGGGCACGCCGAGCGTACGCAGCGCGCGCATGCGATCGCCGATGTCGTCGCTCTTGACGGGCTGTTGTGCCAACCAGGGATAACCAGGCATGTTTGATTCAGGTACAACAGCGCGAGGATTGCGCAAGTGAATACGATGCCATTCATCAGAATAGCGCTCTCCCACACGCGTTAAGTCGGGTCCGGTGCGCTTTGAGCCCCAGAGAAAGGGGCGCTCGTAGACGGACTCACTCGCTAACGAGTACGGGCCGTAGCGCTGTACCTCGGCACGCAACATACGGATCTGCTGGGAATGACAACCTACGCATCCCTCGCGGATATAGAGATCTCGTCCCATCAAACGCAAGGCATCGTAGGGTTCAACCCCCGCAGCGGGTTTGGTCGTTGAGTGCTGGAAGAACAGGGGAACAATTTGCACCAAACCAGCGAACAGCACGACCAAAATACTGCAAACAATCATCCAGCCAATGTTCTTTTCCAGTGTCTGGTGTGAAAAAAAGCCATGATTTTCTTGAGCCATGTGATTCTCCTTAGGCGCCAGCGGACGCGGTTGCCGGCGTCGGAGGCACGACAGCGCGATCAGACGGGATTTCTGGATTCACTGCTTTTTCGCCGACCACCGTTTTAAAGACGTTGTAGGCCATCACGCACATGCCAGACAGATACAACAAACCACCCGCTAAACGAATTGCGTAGAACGGAAAGGTTGACTTAACGGACTCAACGAAGCTGTAAGTCAAAGAGCCATCGGGCTCTGTTGCACGCCACATCAAGCCTTGCATGACGCCGGCAATCCACATGGAAGCGATATAGAGCACGACACCAATCGTCGCGATCCAGAAATGAACCTCGATCAGCTTTGTGCTGTACATCTTTTCGCGACCCCAGAGACGGGGGATCAGGTAGTACAGCATGCCAAAAGTAATCATGGCCACCCAACCCAGTGCACCGGAGTGAACGTGCCCGATTGTCCAGTCGGTGTAATGCGACAGCGCATTGACAGTACGAATCGACATCATCGAACCTTCAAATGTCGACATGCCATAAAACGATAAGGAAACAACCATGAACTTCAAGATCGGATCCGTACGCAACTTATACCAAGCGCCCGACAACGTCATAATGCCGTTGATCATGCCACCCCAAGAAGGTGCCAACAGGATAAGAGAGAACACCATCCCCAACGATTGCGTCCAATCTGGCAAAGAGGTGTAGAGCAAATGATGAGGGCCCGCCCACATGTAGGTAAACGCTAAGGCCCAAAAGTGCACAATCGAAAGACGATATGAGTAGATAGGACGTTGCGCTTGCTTTGGGATGAAGTAATACATCATCCCAAGAAAGCTGGTGGTCAAGAAAAAACCCACCGCATTGTGACCGTACCACCACTGCACCATGGCATCTTGCACGCCGGCATAGGCCGAGTACGACTTCCACATCGACACGGGGAGTTCAATATTGTTAACGATATGCAACACCGCAATGGTCAGGATGTATGAACCAAAAAACCAGTTTGCGACATAAATGTGTTTTGCTTTACGTTTGACGATCGTGCCGAAAAACACAATCGCATAGGCGACCCAAACGAGCGTAATGAGAATATCGATTGGCCACTCAAGCTCGGCATACTCTTTTGAAGTAGTAATGCCCAAAGGCAGCGTAATCGCTGCCCCCACAATAATTAACTGCCAACCCCAGAAGGTAAACGCAGCCAAGGAGCCACAAAATAGACGGGCTTGGCATGTGCGTTGCACAACGTAGTAAGACGCTGCAAAGAGAGCGCTCCCCCCAAATGCAAAGATCACGGCATTGGTATGCAGAGGCCTCAGACGTCCGTACGTTAACCAAGGGATATCGAAATTAAGCTGAGGCCAGAGCAGTTGTGCGGCGATGATCACACCCACCAGCATGCCGACGATGCCCCACACAACGGTCATGATCGCAAACTGTCGCACCACACCATAATTGAAGGTCTCTGCCTTCGTCGCACTCAAGCTAACCATATTCTGCGTTCCTTGAAAAATCTTTCTTCGCCACTGAATCATGCCCAACGGACACAAAAGAAGCTTTGATTTGGATCAAACCTCATCGGGATAAGTGTCCCGTCGGTGTCGAAGTTGAATCGTTGTCGCGCAAAATCGACAAGCTTGCGGTATCGGGGTCATCGTATTGGCCAGAAAAAACTGCCCACCACAACACCCCTCCTATCAAGGCAACCACACACAACGACAAAGGCAGGAGTAAGTAAAGAATTTCCATGTTCTTTTCTCGCGCGCTATGCCGTGGCTTGCGAAGCAGGTGGTGCGCCTCGCCGTGCGTGGATAAATCGCTGCGGGTAGCGAAAGAGGCGCCAAGCGTTAAAAATGACAGCCAGCGAGGACACGAACATCAATAGCGCCGCTAACCACGGCGTGACCAAGCCAGCCGCCGCCAAGGGCATCGTCAACACATGCCATCCCAGCGACCCAAAGAGGTTTTGTTTTGCAATCGTCCGAGTGCGAGCAAAGAGTGTTTCCCGCTCTGTCTGCGACATGTCGGGATCGGTCGCCAAGCTCGCGTGTGTGGCGGCCAGGGAAATTGGGTTGGCGAGCGACAAGGCACACGGGCAACTCATCACGAGCAACGCAACCAATACCTCTAACGCATGCTCTGGGTGTGTCGCCCACCACACTGCAGCAATCACCAACGCAAAACCCATTTGTGCCAGTACAAACACAGTCGCTACCCGATCAGACTGAGCCCGCAGGGGCTCGCTCAGTTCGGCTAAGGCCTGACCAAACACACCCACATCGAGCGACCGCCTAGCGCGTTGTTCAAAATATCGAGCCGTTAGGAGAAACGCCACAAACATCGTGACCGAATCAAAATACACCTCGCCTTCACCGCGCACAGTGGCGACTGCACTGGGAATAAAAGCGGCGACGATACTGATCGAAACGGGCACATCCATCGTCACGCGATGATGCTGAATTGCGTGAGACAGCCCGCGCCATATCGGCCAGGCGGAATAAAGCACCACAGGGATGGCGAGGGTCAAACTTGCCCAGTTCATCAACAAGATGGCCCAATCCAGCACCTCAATACTGTCGTTGGGCCCGGCGTCGATACGCAGATAGCCAGGCAAAGCGAACATCATCACCTGCATCATGGCGAGCCACGCCAGGCCCAACCGGACCAAATCTCGTCTGCGGGCGATCAATTCGGCAGCCGTTAAAGGTCGATTGATTGAAAAAATGGATCTCGGCATGGTGTAGCCATCGTAGGGCTATTGAGCAACACACGCCTTGATGTAGATCAAGTGAGTAAAATTGATTTTATTTACCTGACTTTATTCATGATCAAGCCAAGCAATTCGCTTACGTTAGGGCAAGTGACCGCCTATCCGTCCGCCTATGATCCGGGACTGTTGTTTCCTATTTCCCGACAAATTGGTCGCACCGATTTGAGTCTAGAGGCAGACCGCTTGCCCTTTGTGGGCTGGGACCTATGGAATGCCTACGAAGTCTCGTGGCTAACCCCGACGGGCATGCCTCGTGTGGCCTTGCTGCGCGTCCAAGTCGATGCGTTGAGCCCGAGCATCGTTGAATCTAAATCATTCAAGCTCTACCTGAACAGCATCAATCAGACACAGTTCGTATCGAGCCAAGCGTTGCTAGATACCTTGAGCAGAGATCTCTGCGCGGTGTGCGATAGCCCAGTCAAGCTGTCCCTGATTGAAAGCGCTGAGTTTGCGCAGCAACGCATCACTGAACCTTCAGGAATATGTCTGGACGATCAAGACTTAGTGATCGACCGTTACACACCAGACGATAGCCTGCTGTGTAACGTGCCATCGTCAGATGTGGTGACGCAGTCGGTTTACTCGCGCCTACTGAAATCCAACTGTCCGATCACTAACCAGCCAGACTGGGCCTGTATGCAGATCGACTATACCGGGCGCCAAATTGACCTAGGCGGCCTCCTGAAATACATCGTCTCATTTCGGGATCACGGTGGCTTTCATGAGCACTGTGTAGAAAAAATATTCACCGACATCATGCATCGCTGCAAGGCGAGTAAGTTATCGGTTTATGCACGTTACACGCGTCGAGGTGGCTTAGACATTAACCCCTGGAGGGCGACCCCAGGTATGGCTGCGCCCGAACAACAGCGTAGCGCGCGACAGTAAGGCGGATGGAGAGCGCGGAAAACCCAATTAGTTGGTTTTCTCGCGGATGACGGGCCAGGCGCGCCGCAAGTAATAGAGCATTGACCAGACAGTCAATATTGCGGCTATAAATATTAAGACGGAGCCGATCCGTGCGATCGGAAGTCCCAAGAAATCGCGTTGGTAGAGTAAACACGGGATCGCAATCATCTGCGCGGCCGTTTTAAATTTCCCCAACCAATGCACCGCAACACTTGCACTCGCCCCTAGCTGGGCCATCCACTCGCGCAGCGCGGAGATGGTGATTTCTCGCCCAATGATCACAAGGGCAATCATCACATCAACACGATCAAGATTGAGCAACGCCAAAAGTGCCGCAGAAACCATTAGCTTATCGGCGACCGGATCCAGAAACGCACCAAAGGCGGAAGTCTGATTCCAACGTCGGGCTAACCAACCATCAAACCAATCAGTGAGCGCCGCCACAACAAAAGCGACACACGCCCATGTATCGCGTGCAGGCACACTTAACCAGGACTCAGGCAAATAGAACAACCCCACGATCAGTGGGATCATTGCGATACGCAACCATGTCAGGAAAATAGGTAGATTAAAAGGCATATCGCTATGCTAACCCAACTAGCGCAAGGCGAAGTAGATGCGTTCGGCCAACTCCGGCGAAATCCCTTCCACCGAGCCGAGGTCTTCAATACTGGCATTGGCGACCCCACTAAACCCGCCAAAACGTGCCAACAGCCTTTGGCGCCGCTTCGCGCCAATCCCATCGATATCCTCTAAGCGCGAAACATTGCGAGCTTTTGCGCGTTTGGCTCGCATACCCGTGATCGCAAAGCGATGCGCCTCATCGCGAATTTGGGCGATCAACATGAGCGCAGCCGATGTTTCGCCCAACACGAGTGGGTCCCGCTCATTCGCAAATACTAGCGTCTCCAGACCGACCTTGCGATGATCCCCTTTTGCCACGCCCACCAACACTTCAATAGACAGACCAAGCTCGACAAACACCTGGCGGGCGATTTCGACCTGCCCTTTTCCACCGTCAATCAATACCAGACCGGGCATCACGGCTTCACCATCGGCTACCTTACCAAAGCGACGCGATAGCACTTGCCGCATCGCCGCGTAATCGTCGCCGGGGGTAATGCCAGCAATGTTATAGCGCCGATACATCGACGGCTGCATCGCATGATGGGCGTAAATCACACACGAGGCCTGCGTGGCCTCCCCCGCCGTATGACTGATATCGAAGCATTCAATATGCAAGGCCTCAAGTGCCATGGGGTCCGTATCCAAATCCAACGCCTCGGCCAACGCCAGCGTGCGTGCGCTGCGTGCACCGGATTCAGAAAGTGCATTGGCCAAGGCCATTTCGGCATTGCGCAAGGCCTGCTCAAGCCAAGCACGACGCATGCCTTGCGGACGACTTAGAAAGCGGGATTTTGTCGCACGTGAATCCGCAAGTAAATCGATCAGTGCTGGGTCAGGCAACACATGAGAGCCAACCACTACAGCCGGCAAAGGATGATCAATATAGTGTTGCGCAATGAATACCTCCAGCACATCGGACAGAGAGTCTCCGTCGGTGTGGGTTGGGAAAAAAGCCCGATCGCCCAAGTGTCGACCACCACGCACCATCGCGAGATTCACGCATACGCGTCCGCCCGAGGCAGCAATCGCAACGATATCAGTATCCCCATGATCGGTGTCTTCCATGGTTTGTTGGTGCAAGACTTTAGCCAGTGCACCCATTTGATCGCGCAACATGGCCGCTTGCTCAAACTCGAGCGCCACCGACGCGGCTTGCATGCGCTGCTCAATGTCACCCATGATCTCCTGAGTTTCGCCCCCTAAGAATCGAGCCGCGCGCTCGGCATCTTGGCTGTAGCGCTCGGGGGTGATTTCCTTGACGCATGGCGCCGAACAACGACCAATTTGATGCAATAAACAAGGCCGTGAACGATTGGCAAAGACGGTATCTTCACACGTACGCAAACGAAAAACTTTTTGTAGGATTTGGATCGTCTCGCGTACGGCCCAGGCGTTGGGATAGGGACCGAAAAATTGCCCCTTCTTTTGTGTCGAGCCCCGGTAGTACGCAACGCGGGGAGAGGCATGCCCTGAAAGCATTAAGTACGGGTAGGACTTGTCGTCGCGAAATAAAATGTTGTAGCGTGGACGCAGCGTCTTGATCAGATTGTTTTCAAGAATCAAGGCCTCGGCCTCTGAACGCGTGACGGTCACTTCAATGCGCACGACGCGTGCCACCATGTGGCCGATACGGGGACTCGATGGTGTCTTCTGAAAATACGATGCAACCCGTTTTTTGAGGTCGCGGGCCTTCCCTACATAAAGCACTTCGTCGGATGCATCGATGTGGCGATACACGCCAGGCAAATGCGGCAGTTTCGCCAAATAGGCCTTGATATCGAACGCGCTGGACTCAGCTTCGCTCATTGAGCATACGTACTGAAGCAAGCGCCTGCTGGTAGGCGGGCAAACGCTGTAGTGCCTTCCAGTCGGGTGCAGCGGCCGCTGACATCAAGCGTTGAATACGTGCAACAGAAAGCGCTTTTGATTTCCAGCGCAATCGACCGAGCAACTCATCGGCCAGATCAGGACGATTACACACCAAGGCCATATCGCATCCGGCCTGCAAAGCTGCCTCGGCGCGCGCAAGAATATCCCCCGCGACAGCAGCCCCTTCCATGGTGAGATCATCGGAAAAGACCACGCCATCGTATTTCAGTTTGGTGCGTAAAATTTCTTGAATCCATTTCGCAGAAAAACCCGCCGGCTTGGAATCAACCTTGGTGTAGATCACGTGCGCTGGCATCACTGAGTTAATGACTTGATCACCCAGCCAATCGTAGGGTGCTGCGTCCTCGTCCATAATCTGCTTGAGCGAACGGTGATCGAGCGGGATTTCATGGTGCGAATCTGCTCTGACCGCACCATGCCCTGGGAAGTGCTTACCGCAGGACGACATTCCCGCAAACGACAAACCTTGTGCGAGCGCCCTCGCCAGCATGGCCACGACACGTGGATCACGATGAAACGAACGATCACCGATCACATTACTTTCGCCGTAGTCCAGATCAAGTACCGGGGTGAAACTTAAGTCGACCCCACAAGCGCGTAACTCCGAAGCCAGCACATAGCCCACATCAGTCGCGCGACGCATTGCGACGAGAGGCTGCGTCATCCAGAGTTCACCCAGCTTACGCATCGTTGGGAGCGTCGTGAAACCGTCCGACCGAAAGCGCTGCACGCGTCCACCTTCATGATCGACCGCGATCAGTAAGGCTGGGCTACGCAACGCATGGATACTGCGCGTCAAAGCGGTGAGCTGAGCGCGATCTTTATAGTTGCGGGCAAAAAGGATCACTCCCCCGACCAAGGGGTTTTGTAAACGCTTTTTCTCGGGTGCCGTCAGCACATAGCCGTGGACATCGACCATAAGAGGGCCAAGACTCGTCGTTTGTGCACGCTGGATCGGTGTAGAGTTCATCGAAAAATTAGCCTTTCAAAAAATCAGTATTAAGAGGATGCTAACGACTTATCCGCGTTGCTGCGTGATTCAACGACAACATAAGCGGCACCATATTCAGCTTCGTCCGTTAAAGAGACATGGGCTGCGCCAAACCGCTCAGCATACCAAGTCGCCAAGGGCTCGGCCAACACCACGACCGGCCGTCCACCTGGCGCATTGAGTGTCTGCATCCGTGTCCACCACATCGGGCGACGCATTCCCAAACCCACCGCTTTGGAGAAAGCCTCTTTGGCTGCGAACCGCGTCGCGAGATAGCGCACGCCACGCAAGCGATCGCGCGCTGCACGGGCTTTGAACACACGTAACTCATCGACACCCAGAATTTTTATTGGAAACCGCTCAGGATGGCGAGACCATGCCTGCTCAATACGCGACATCTTGATCAAATCCGTACCAATCCCGGCAATCGCAGACACGAGGGCTCCTGGATTAACGCGCAGCGGTTGACGTCGCACCGGCGCGCTGCGCCTGAAGATACGCTTGCACCATACGCGCCTTAAAGTTACGTATGGTCGGCTCCCAACCATCGAAAACTGCTTGCGCAACAATCGCATGACCAATATTGAGCTCTGCAAGTCCTGGCAACGCTGCGATCGCGTCAACGTTTCCAAGATGCAGCCCATGCCCTGCGTTGACACGTAATCCAAGCTTTGCGGCCACTGCAATCGCAGCTTTCAGGCGAGACAACTCATGTTCAACGGCCACTGCGTTGGGCGCTTCCGCATACGCACCGGTATGCAGTTCAATGACGCTCGCCCCAACATCTACTGCCGCCTGAATTTGAACAGGATCAGGATCGATAAAGAGCGAAACCCGAATGCCGTGAGACTGTAATTGATCAACCGCCGCTTTCACTGCGCCATGCCCCGACACCACATCGAGGCCACCCTCGGTAGTGAGCTCGGTTCGTTTTTCGGGGACAAGGCACACATCCTGTGGCACGACTTTACAAGCGATCGCCAACATCTCTGAGGTGATCGCACATTCGAGATTCATTCGGGTGCGCAACAAAGGCCTTAACGCAAATACATCCGCATCTTGAATATGACGGCGGTCTTCGCGCAAATGCAAGGTGATGAGATCGGCACCTGCATCCTCGGCTCGCAAGGCAGCCGCAATCGGATCAGGATAGGGGGTGTGTCTCTGCTGACGCAAAGTCGCGACGTGATCAATATTGACGCCTAGATCAATCATGGTTTCTTATGTTCCTTACGCTGCGGTCGGCCAAATGGGCTCGACCAGTTATCTTGTTTGCAGATTATCACGCTCAGCACTACTTAAGCACTTGGCTCGCGCTCTTGACGAGCGCGTCAGACAACACAACACCCTGACGTTGCGCTGCCTGTGCATTTAAGTGAACAGGCGGCTTGAGCATGACCTCGGTCGGGATCGTGCCAGGTTTGACACCGCGCAACACTCGCAGCGTCAATCGACCAGCTGCTAGACCCAGGTCTCGTCCTGTAATGTCTACTGCTGCGACTGCGCCCTCCTTAACTTGAGCAACGTCCGAGGCGAGTAGGGGAATACGCGTTTGATTCGCAGTAGCCACCAGCTGCGCATACGCCTTGAGCACCGTGCTATCTCCGAGCGTATAAATTAAGTCGACCTTACCCACCATGCTACGCGCAGCCGAGGCGACCTCCACCGACCGAGTCGCCGTCGCCTCGACCATCACCAAACCCGCTTCACCTAGAAGGGTTTGAAACTCTCGCACCTGAGCGACAGAGGCCGTATCCGTCACGTTGTAGATGACACCCACTCGTTTTGCCGAAGGAACAATTTGTCGAATCAGTGGCACACGTCGGCTAAGTGTCAGCGCGTCTGATACCCCTGTGATATTTGTACCAGATGCTCCCCACCCCGAGACCAAACCCGCTTCAACGGGGTCCGTCACTCCAACAAAAATGATCGGCATCGTTGTGGTGTGCGCGGCAGCAGCCTGCGCGCTAGGCTGAGAGAGGGCCAGAATCACATCAGGCTTACCGCGTATCAGCTCGAGAGCCTGTTTCGCTGCCAGCTCCGGGCTGCCTTGCGCGTTTGCATTCTGCACTTTGTACTGACGTCCCTCTTGCAGACCCGCCGCCTTGAGCACATCCCGGATGCCTGCACGCATTTCATCCGTAGTCTCGCTGTCTTCAAGCGTCAAGATCACCAAGGATTTCGTCTGAGCCATTGCCGCAACAGACAAAAAACCCATCACAAGGCACAACAACACGCTTGTCATCCATCCTGTGAGAAATCTGAGAGGCCTATTCATTCAAATCGCCAGAACGCCGTCTTGCAACCGACCCATCGTCGAGCGGACCCACTTCTTTGCAGGCAAGCCAAACTTGGACTCCACATACTCCGCGCGCGCCAAAAGCTGGTCAACACCTACCGCGATCGGAGGGCCTTTAAATGCCAGCACGACTTGGTTACCTGCATCAATTTGCGGCAGCGTCAAAATACGACCCTCAAAGGCCTGACTAATGTTGCGAATATTACGTGCGAAACTTGCATGGGCGCCGAACAAGTTCACACTGAGTACGCCAATGTCGGCCAACGACGCGCGGCAACCCTGATAGAACGCCAAGGAATCCCTGACGGGTCCCTGTGCCTGACCGTCGTACACATCGACCATCAGTGCACCGCACAGCCCCCAGTTTTCGCTTTGCTGAACCCACATCCCGGCATCTTGATGCTGAACGCTCAGACGGGCTGGGCGGGGAAGCTTGAAATACAGCTCGCACGCCGAAGTCACCAGTGGATTGTGCTCGACTACCCGCAGTGGGTGAGCGGTGTGCTTGAGACAAAAGCGAACCAGAGAGCCCGCCCCAAGCCCAAAGAGTCCTAAAGCCTGCTGGCGTGCCGGCTCAAGGAAGACCAACCAAGCCATCATTTGCGCGGTGTACTCCAGCACAAGCTCCGCCGGACGATCTACCCACATTGCGCCTTGCACCCACTCTGTACCGAAGTGCAGGTATCGGACACCGCCACTTTCAGAAATAGTGGGGATTTCATGTCTGACAGGCAACACATTCTCCCAAGGCTTTGTTTAAAAAGACATTTTTTACCGATCGCCCAATGCAAGAATAGCATTATCGCTTTGCAAAACTTCTTCATTCCCTGTAGAATTGTGGGCTTGACTCAGGATACGTGGCCAAGTGTGTAA
>CAMBFI010000014.1 GCA_945865935.1 Bordetella parapertussis
GCCATCAGATCGATCTGCACACTCGCGGCCCAGCCTGCTTCGTCATCCGTTCGGCCGAAGCCAGAGGCGTTATTGACCAAGATATCGATGCCACCAAGTTGTTGTGCTGTGTGTTCAACCCAGCTTTTGATGGCAGCAGCATCCGCGAGGTCACAAGTTGTCGCGAGGACTTTGCGGCCGTACTGCTTGAGATCATGGGCAGCTTGGTCTAGAGGACCCTGGGTGCGCGCACAGATTGATACGTCAGCACCAGCGGAGGCGAGACAGTGCGCAATCGCAAGGCCAATACCTCTGCTGCCACCTGCCACAAGAGCACGTTTGCCCGTCAGATCTATTTGCATGCCAAATTCCTCGCGCATCGCGCTTCAAAATAGAAAAACCCCCGAAATCATACCGACTCGGGGGTCTCTTTAGGGCATTAAAGCAAGACTTAGCCGGTTGTGACGCCCTTGTTGCGCGTATTTTTGAATTGACCCGCGGCCAGCACACCCACAATCGCTAATACGATGACACCCCAGCGTATCGCGGTCGCAGTGGCGCCTTCGCTATAGAAAAACGGCTTGAGTAACTGTTCGTTAATGACCATCATCGCTGCGGTGTAAGCAAGAACGGCTGCGCCTAACTTGATCACGATAGGGAAGCGCTCAACGAGCTTGAGCACAAGCGTACTTCCGAAGACGACGATCGGTATGCTGATCAGCAGCCCGAGTACCACCAAGTCAAAGGCACCTTGGGCGGCTCCCGCTACGCCGAGGACGTTGTCGATCCCCATCAGCGCGTCAGCGACGACGATTGTTTTCATCGCACCCCAGAAAGAGTTGACTTGAAGGTCGTGCTCAGCGCCATCGTCGGTATCGACCAATAACTTATAAGCAATCCAAAGTAGTCCAAGCCCACCCACAAGCATCAAGCCTGGAATTTTGAGGAGCCAGACAACGACCAGGGTCATGGCCGTTCGAACCACAATCGCGCCTACCGTTCCCCAAATAATCGCCTTTCTTTGCAGCACAGGGGGAAGTTTACGGGCTGCCAAGGCGATCACAATCGCGTTGTCGCCAGCAAGAACAAGGTCAATAAGGACGATCGCCAGAAGCGCCGACCACCATGCTGTTGAGAAGAGTTCCATCTGTTAAAACCTCAAGTAAAAGTCAATACAAAATCAGTCAAAAGACCGTATCGGCAGCGGTGGTTTCAGGGATTGGAGAGTCTCTGATCGAACCGCGCCATGCGAGCTAGAGCATGGTCATCGGATCGACAGTCTTGCTCAGCACAGAAGCCTGTGGCTTGGCCCAACCAGCCGGACGGTGTCCCGTCGTATTGACGACTGGTTGAAGATGTAGGCGCCTATGTCGATGACGATGGCACGTACAGCTTGAGCTACTCCCTATCGAACCTGCAATTTAACAAGAATATTACGGCAGGTAAACAAAATAATTACAAAACATTACATTGACCATGATAGCAAAGTGGGTTAATTGTCCGTTTAAGATTTAAGCGTTCTTCTGCTCGCCGAAAGCGATCTGCGCTACATTCCTCTGACTCAGACTATTCGATAGGAGCCGTTGTGCGAGCGTTGGTATGTGAGGAGTTTGGACCCCCTTCAGAGGTCGCGCATGTAAAAGCCTGGCCTGAGCCAGACACCCCGAAAGACCATGAGGTCACGATCGACGTGGCGTATGCAAGCGTCAGTCATTCATCTGGGCTACTGATCGAGGGCAAGTATCAAACGACGCCGCCGCTCCCGTTCATTCCTGGAACAGAGGCGGTTGGTACGGTTGTTGCCTGCGGCACCCAGGTTAAACATGTGAAGCCCGGCGACCGCGTCATGGCGTTGTCGCGTTGGGGCTGTTTTGCCGAGCGCATCACAATTGCCGCGCATACGGTGTACCCAATGTTGGAAGGGATGGATTGGCTACAGGCGCTTCCCTTACCTATCTCCTACGGAACGGCGTACACCGCTTTATTGTGGCGGGCCAAGATCGAGCCCAGTGAGACCCTGTTGGTGCTCGGTGCGGGTTCTGGAACCGGGCTGGCGTGTGTCGAAATTGCTGCGGCGCTGGGCATCAAGGTGATCGCGTGTGCCAGTACTGTGGGTAAGCGGGAACTTGCGCTTAGCCGAGGCGCTGATTATGCCGTTGAGCCTGGGGATGCTCTGGCTCAACAGGTCAAGGCATTGACGGGCGGGCGCGGCGTTGACGTGGTTTTTGACCCGATTGGTGGCGCTGTAATGGAGCGTGCTTTTAGGGCAACCGCACAGGGCGCAAGGGTACTGACGATCGGTTTTGCGAGCGGCCAAATCCCCTCGCTCCCCATGAATATCGCATTGGTAAAAAATCTGTCTTTGTTAGGTTTCTTTTTCGGTCTGTACACGGGCTGGACGCCTGAGAACGAGACCCAAAAGCATTTGCCTGCCATGCAAAAAATGATGAATACGCTACAACGCTGGGCACTTAAAGGTCGCATTCAGCCAGACGTGACCAAAACCTATCCGCTTACTGGCCTGACCGATGCGCTGGCTGATTTGCATCATCGTCAGGTAACAGGCAAGCTCGCACTCAAAATTCTTGGAGATATAAAAAAATGAAATATCAAATAATGGTGGGTCGTCTAGGTGGCTTATCGCGCACGGTGGTTCTTGGAGGACTGGTTGCGGTCATGTTGTGTGCTCAAGCAATAAGCGTTGCACAAACAGCAAGCTCCTTCCCCAATCAACCGATTCGTATGGTTGTGCCTTACCCTCCGGGTGGACCAACCGATATTACGGCGCGTGTGGTGGCCGCTGAGATGTCCAAAACGATTGGTCAAAACATCGTGATCGATAACCGTCCAGGTGCCAGCGGCATGATCGGCTCTGAGATGGTGACAAAGTCGACACCCGATGGCTACACCGTATTGGCCAATGCTTCGATTCATGTGATCAATCCTAGTGTCTATCCGGACATGCGCTTTGATGCGATCAAAGACTTCGTGCCGATTACTCAACTTGCTCAAGTGCCATTGGTGTTAGTGGTGCCTGCAAATTCTCCGATCAAAAGTGTGAAGGACTTAGTGGCGTATGCGAAGGCCAATCCCGGCAAGGTGAACTTTGGCTCTGCGGGGAGCGCTTCAGCACAACATCTGGCCGGCGAGTCCTTCAAGATTGCGGCGGGTATTCAGATGCAACACATCCCATACAAAGGGAGTGCGCCAGCATTGACAGACTTGGCGGGCGGGCAGTTGCAACTGATGTTTGATTCCATGCCTTCAGCTACCCCCATGATCAACTCGGGAAAATTACGCGCGATTGCAGTGACCACAACGACCCGTGCGAAGGCGCGCCCAGACTTGCCAACCATTGCAGAGTCCGGCTTTCCTGGCTTTGATATCAGCACGTGGTATGCCTATTGGGCACCCAAAGGCACGCCTGCAGATGTCGTAGAGAAACTGGCGGCATCAGCGGCCCAGGCATTGAAAAATCCTGAGGTCATTGCCAAATACGAAGCAATGGGGGCGGAGCCTGTCGGCTCGACGCCCGCACAGTTTGCCGCCTACGTGGAAAGTGAAGCAAAAAAATGGAATGATATTGTCAAGAAGTCTGGTGCAAAACTCGACTAAGCGTCCTCTTGCAGATCTGGTTACGGAGACTTTCCGAACCAGATCCTGTTGAAGATGCCGTCTTTGTCGATCAACAAATGTTTAAGTGCGGCCAGTATGTGGCCGATCGCTAAAACAATCAACACCATCACAAGAGTGCCATGCAGCCCAAGCAATTGTTTTGCCAGGGCTTGGTCTATCGGGACACCTGGCATAGCCGGTAAGTTGTACCCACCCAGGGTGATCAGCGCGGGGAAAGCAGTGACCCCGGCCCACCCCAGTAAGGGTACTGAGATCAATAGTAGGTACAGACTGACGTGTACAAGCTTTATGAGCGTGCGTTGCAGTGGAGGGAGTGCGGCGTTACCGGAAACCGGTTGTGTTCGAGCCCGAATCGCTAAGCGCACACCAACAATTATGAGGGCAGCAAAACCTAGGGCTTTATGCCAGGCATAGAGGGTGTTCGTGAGTGCGTCCCAGATATTCGCTGCGGAACGGTCGGTCATCCAAAAACCGAGTACGACTAAAGCCAGCAGCAAGAGGACTGTGATCCAGTGCACAAGGCGCAAGCTTAAGGGATATTTTGAGGTGGTTCGCATTTGAGCACCTTCGAAAGAAAAACCTACTCTACCGAAATTGTAATGATGCTGTCTATAATATTTTTTACTATTCCTATCCTTAAAACTCTAACGATCAAAGGATGTCCCCCATGCTGCTTTGGCTCGTGATCGCTTATCTCGCTGTGTCGATTGCTATTGGTTTGTATGGCGCCTCTAAGGTGCACAACGCAAAAGACTATGTCACCGCAGGGCGTAATCTGCCCTTCGCCATCGTGCTTGCGATGGTGTTTGCAACATGGTTTGGGGCCGAGACCGTTCTGGGTATTTCAGCGACCTTTCTCAAGGAGGGGTTTAGCGGGCTCATCTCTGACCCGCTGGGCGCTTCAATTTGCTTAGTGCTATTCGGGTTGATTTTCGCGCGTCCGCTTTACCGAATGAATCTGTTGACGCTGGGCGACTTCTTTCGCATTCGCTATAACCGCCAAACCGAATTGTTGCTCTCAATCTGTATCGTGATTTCTTACCTGGGATGGGTGTCAGCACAAATTACGGCGCTCGGTCTCGTCTTTAACGTGTTGTCGGGGGACGTCATCAGCATGACACAAGGCATGCTGATCGGTGCAGGTGTCGTCGTGCTGTATACGATCTTTGGTGGCTTATGGTCGGTCGCCTTGACCACCTTTGTGCAAATGATCGTGATCATCATTGGTTTACTGCTGGTGACCAATTACGCAGCGGATCAGGCGGGTGGTGTCTCGAATGTCATCGCTAAGGCGGCGGCTGAGGGCAAGTTTGAGTTCTTGCCCAAGCTACAGTGGCTAGACATGATCGCTTGGGTTGCGACGCTCTGTACGATGGCGCTCGGCTCGATTCCACAGCAAGATGTCTTTCAGCGCGTCAACTCAGCTAAAACTGAGAATATCGCGATCTGGGCGACAACTATTGGTGGCGTAGCGTATTTCTTTTTTGCAGCAGTCCCTTTGTTTCTCGCCTATACCGCCAATATTATCGATCCAGAGATGGTGTCTAAGCTGTTGCACACCGACGCTCAACTTATCTTACCGACACTGATTATGGAGCATATGCCGTTCTATATGCAGGTGATATTTTTTGGCGCCTTGATCTCTGTGATCATGAGCACAGCATCTGGAACACTCCTTGCTCCCTCCATTACCTTCACAGAAAATATTCTGAAAGGGTTCGTGCCACACATGTCTGATCGCACTTTGTTGATCGCGACGCAAGTAACGGTGCTGGTGTTTAGTGGTTTGGTCACGTTGTATGCAATCGGAACAGAAGCATCGATTCATTCGATGGTTGAAAACGCGTATCGCATCACGTTAGCTGGCGCGTTCGTTCCCTTAGCGGCTGGATTGTTCTGGAAGCGAGCAAGTAATCTAGGCGCGGCGTTAGCAATCTTGTTTGGGCTCTCCACATGGATCATTCTGGAAGTGACTGGCATCGATGAACCGGTGCAACCGCAAGTCTTTGGCGCCGTCGCCAGCTTATGCGGAATGTTGGTTGGATCTTATCTGTCGCCGAATCGGCATCTACCGAGCCACTCGCACTAGTTGTTTGCCTAAGCAAAGTCGTGCGAGGATACCCGCTGCGGCAAGCGCCCAGACAATGAGAGGACCTGTGGGCAGATCTAGCCAGGCTGAGAAAAATATACCAGCGATATAGCCAGAGAGAGCCACGAGGTATGTAACCAACCATCTTTGTCGTCCGTGCAATGTTGTGCACGCAAGCGCAGGAATGATGAGTGTTGCGAACACGAGGTAGACCCCTACGAGTTGTACCGAGATCGTGATGGCGATCGCAAAGAAACTATAGAAGGCCCAACGACGTGCTCTTAGCGTGTACAAACCAAGAAGGACAGCCACTGTGCCGACACTGGCATAGTTGAGTAGCTCAGAGGAAACCCATAAGATTTGGCCCGCTAGCAAATCGGAAAGATGTTGTCCTCCGTGGGGGTCGCCATGGGCTAACAGCAGGATCGCTGTCGCCGCCAATATAAACACCACGCCAATGATGGGTTCTTGCAATCGACCACTCAGGCGCTCTAAGGCCATAAGCCCCCATGCCGCGCACAGCGAGAGCGATACGGCACCAATTTGCAGCCAGTAGGCTGGCGCTTGCTCGCCTGCAATCACCAGAATCAGATAGGCGCCAAGGCCCGCGACTTGTGCAATCGCGAGATCGATAAAGATGATTCCGCGGGCTAGGACTTGCGCGCCAAGTGGAATATGGGTGGCGATGACTAAGACGCTCGCCCAGAGCGCGGGCCACAACAGACTCAGCGGTACGTCACCAGGTAGTGTGAGCTGAGCCATGCAATCTTATGGAGCTTGCACGAGACGCCGAATGGTGTCCTCGAATAAAGTCTCTAGCGTTTTAGCTTCGGGGTTACCACCGACGGTGAATGGCAGAATCACAACAGGTATCTTCGCCTTTTCACTAAACCATAATGCGGGCTTACTGTTTAAGTAGGTGGAACTCATCACGAGGCGCCCCTTTAAGGTCGCTTGCTTTTCTAGGATAGCTGTTAAGTGTGTAAGGGAAGGGTTAGCGCCTGGATTCGCTTCAAGTATCCCGATCTGCTTTAGGCCAAGCCAATGGTTTAGGTAAGTGAACCCGTCGTGCTGCACCCATACTTTCATGTCACGCAACACATGCGCTTGCTTTTCCCAGCGTGCGATGTGGGCTGACCAATCTGTTAAGAAGGCGCTTAATTTCGCTTGGTAATGGATGCTGTTTGCGGGATCCAAAAGTATCAAACGCTCTGTGAGCGCTCGTGCAATGGGGATGAAGTTACGCGCATCGAGTTGGATGTGTGGATTGCCCGCTGCATGAACGTGGCCTTGACTACGGTCTACCGAGAGAGGTATGTCAAGAACCTGCACATATTGTGCCGCTTCGAACATACCGACTCGTCCGGGCATGATGCTCGGGTTGCCTGCATCGCGCTGCAAGACGGGTAGCCATCCCGCCTCTAGCTCTACCCCTGTTGCAATCAATAAGTTTGTGGTGCGCGCGCGCGCGAGCAATCCAGGTCGAGCCTGAATGAGGTGTGGGTCTTGTAATGCATTGGTTGCAGTAAAGACAGAAACTTTATTTCCACCCAATTCCTGTGCGAGTGTGCCCCATTCAGGCACGGTCGCGAATATCTTCAGTTGAGCCTGTGCAACGCCGCTCAGACTCAACAGAAACACTAGACCGGCGGAGCACCACCGAACCTTGCGTGAAAAGGTGGTTAAGTGAGTCAAGAGAGACGTATG
This sequence comes from Bordetella parapertussis, assembly GCA_945865935.1. Taxonomy (GTDB): domain Bacteria; phylum Pseudomonadota; class Gammaproteobacteria; order Burkholderiales; family Burkholderiaceae_B; genus Zwartia; species Zwartia parapertussis_E. The sequence goes on from CAMBFI010000014.1 coordinate 7,412, forward strand.
CATCGCCACCGCCCTAGAATTTATGCGCACCGTGTGCACCAAGGCTCATGATGTATTGCAGAAAGATTTGATTGTTTGTTTTTCCAGGGCCGTACGAGGTATCTGTGGCGAGTTGAAGTCTGAACATCGAGTTTTCAGAGTTTGCCCAGTCAAACATGACGGTGTTACGAGTAGGGTTCCACGATTCCAGCGCACTTCCAGCAAAGGTGCCTGAGCCAAAGCCGTAGTTTGAATTTCCCCCGTACAGTTGATCAAACCGGTAGCCCACACGCCAGTTAGGCATGAACTGATAAATACCCTGAACGTAGAAGCCGCTTTGCGTATTGTTGTAGGGGTTCCCAGTGCAAGTGCCCGATTCACAAGCTCCATAGGGAACTGCTGTATTAATTGTTGCGGTGCCCTTTTGCGTATTCCAAAATGCTTCGCCTTGTAGCTTGACGCTTTGGCCTGCTTTTGGAACCCATTTGTAGACAAAATCTGCAATCAGAATGTTTGTATTACCCGAGAAATCAAAGGTGTCGGTGTCGTTCAATGAAGAGATACTGGGACGTCCCCCCGTCGAAGCGCCAACATACGACAGCCCACCTTGCCAAGAGGCGGTCGTGCCGACGTCGCCTCCAAGCTTAGCGAAGAGTGTGCCAAGTCTGGGCTTGTTTTCGTTGAAGTTGTTGCTGTTAGGGTAGTGCATGCCTTGGCCGATCTCTGCGCCGAAACGCAGATACATGTTGTCGAGCGGTGCGACCCAAGAAAGCTGGCCCCCGGTGTTGTTGAGCTGTCCGCCGAAAAACGCTTTATAGGCAAGAGGTAGGTCCACAAAGTCCCATTCGTGAGGATGTTTATTGTTGAGATAGCCAACGTTTGAAAAGAACTTTCCTGCTTTTACTTTTAGGCCTGCAGGAAGGTTTATCGTTTCGAAAAATGCTTCTTCGAGCGCGACACTGAAGTCGGTTCCATCCTGGCCCAAGACCAAGCGTGCTTCGGCACGAAATAGATTGTCCACGGTGCCTGCAAAGGCGAACTCTGACTCTCCGAGCGAGAATCCGCGCGGCACACTTTCTCCGCCCGAGGGAATAAAACCCCGTCGCAGAGAGTCCGGATTCTGACTTTGCGCCGAGTACTTGCCATCCAAAATCAGAGAGATTTCTGGCGTAAACGCGCCGACTTTCGGCAAGACTACCCCGCGCGCCATCGTGGGGGCGGGGGGGACAGCTGGGATTGCTGCAGACGCTGTTGACGCCGCAGCAGGTGTTTGGGGCGCGTGGGTAATAACCGCCGGGGGCAGGGTCGCCGTGCTGGGCTTGGCGCTATTGGCGGGGGTTGCAGTTGCTCTCGGGGTAGCAGCTTGTACATTCTGTTGTTGCAGCGTCGTTATTTTTTGCTCGAGTGCGTTGATGCGCTGCTCATAAGCATCCCGCATTGCCTGCAAGCTTTCTTGCAGCTTCGCAATATCTGCTGCAGAGGCAGGTTGGCTAAAGCTTGCGCTAGGCACAGCGAGGGCCGCAACCAGGCCAAGTGCGAGCAAAGTACGGTTCAGCATAGTGAGTTTTTGCATTTTTTATGTCCTTGATGGCACGGCGAAGAGCCAGGTGCTGTTCTTATTGATAGTGATAATACATTATCATTATAACTTCGTCTATCGCCAAAGAACATCTTGGGATCGAATTTAGAGTGGGGTATCGTGAGGGTCCCTACATCGAGCGTAAGACCATGACAGACCCTAGCCCCAACCCTATCGTCCAATTCGACGCGTTAAGAGCGTTTATTAGCCGTGCTTTAGTCTGCGTTGACCTGCCTCTGCAGGATGCAGAGGTTGTCGCAAAGCTCATGGCGCAAGCCGATTTGCAAGGCTCAGACGGCCATGGGGTTATTCGCTTGCCCCAGTACGTCAAGCGGATTCGCGCCGGCGGGATCAACACACGGCCGAATATTCGCGTTGTCCAAGAGCGCGTAGCAATGGCGATTGTGGATGGAGATAATGCGATGGGACACCTAGCGGTGTCACGAGCGGTGGATTTGGCAATTGAAAAAGCGCGCGAAGCGGGCGTGGCCTGGGTCGGTACGCGGAATAGTAATCACGCAGGCCCTGCATCGCTATACGCCCGGATGCCCGTAGCACACAATATGATCGGTCTGTATTTTGCGGTGGGTAATGCAAACCATTTGCCGGCCTGGGGCGCGATGGATATGCTCCTATCCACCAATCCGATTGCCGCTGCCATCCCTGCAGGTGTCGAACCAGAGATTGTGTTGGATATGGCGACAACGGTCGCCGCTTATGGAAAAGTCAAAGCAAAAGCGAAGCGTGGCGAGATGATGCCCGAGGGGTGGATGATCGATCGCCAGGGCAAGCCCTTGCTGGATCCTAAACGATCAGAAGAGGGATTCTTGTTGCCGATTGGCGGCTATAAAGGCTACGGCTTAGCCCTGATTGTCGGTCTATTAGCGGGAACGCTACAAGGTGCGGCGATGGGTAAAGATGTTGTCGATTTCAATAAAGACAGTGTGACCCCCACGAATACTGGGCAGGCGATACTCGCGATCAATCTAGAGGCGTTTGGCGAAGTCAGTGTGTTCAAGTCCGCAGTGGATACTCTCGTGCAAGACATCCGGGCAAGTGAACGCCTTCCCGGCGTAGACCGAGTTTGGTTGCCGGGTGAGCAGAGCCACGCGCGTCGTCAAGCTTATGGTGAGCACGGTATTCCTGTCGCAAATGCACTCGTCACCGAGCTTGAAGCGCTTGCGAAAGACCTTGGCGTGAAGCCGTTGAAAGTAGAGTAAAGAATTTCCTATTTGCATCGTTAACGTATTACCTGAGGAAGACAACATGAAAAAAATGTTTAAGACGCTATTGATCGCATCAGCACTCTCTGCTGCGTCCGCCGCCACGTACGCGCAAGACTATCCAAACAAGGCGATTCGCATGATTGTGCCGTTAGCCGCGGGGAGTGCCGTCGACAATGCTGCACGCATTCTGACCGCGAAGATGGGACAGAATATGGGCCAAGCAATCGTGATCGAAAATATTGCCGGATCATCCGGTTTGATTGGTGCAGATCGACTCGCTAAGTCGGCGCCCGATGGTTATACGCTCGGTGGAGTCAATGACAGTGTATTGACGATGATTCCGCACATCTATCCCAACATGCCATGGAATGCATTGAAAGATTTTGATCCGGTTTCGCTGGTTGGAACAATCGAATGGGGAATTGTTGTCCCTCCGAATTCACCGTATCAGACACTCGCAGACCTCTTGGCTGCCGCGAAAGCTAACCCGGGGAAAATCAATTATGGCTCCGGAGGTAACGGCAGTCCCCAGCATATTGCAATGGCGTTGTTGACACAGCGCGTCGGAGTGACGATGACCCATGTTCCTTATAAGGGTGCGACACCGGCGGCAGTGGCTGCGGCGGCAGGGCAAGTTGAGGTGTCCTATCAAGGGCTTGGCACGGTCACAGGTTTAATTGCGGGCGGTAAGTTACGTCTGCTGGCCGTATCGACACCAGAGCGTCTGCCGCAATACCCCAATACCCCCACTGTCGCGCAGGCAGGCACGAAAGACTTTCTATTTAACTCTTGGTTTGCAATCGTCGCACCGGCCGGTACACCTAAAGATATCGTTGCAAAACTGAATGTTGAAATTCAAAAGGCCTTGTCTGATCCCGAGACACGAAAAAAGATTGTCGATTTAGGTGTCACCATCCGCGGCACAGGTGCTGAAGAATTTGGGGCGGCAACTAAAAAGCAGTACGAACTCTACGGAAAACTTATCCGCGACAACGGTATCAAAGCGGATTAGTCATCGACTATTTAGTTGCAAAGCGAGAAGCTGTTGGACCATAACATCACCGTCATCACGACCATTGCTGCGGCTTTTATTGCAGCTTTGTGCCTTGGATTCCTCGCAGAGAAAATTAAAGTTCCTGCGTTGGTTGGGTATTTGGTGGCAGGCATTGTCATTGGTCCAGCGAATCTAGGGTTTAGCGCAGACACGGACATCGCTGCACAGTTGTCAGATATTGGCATCATGCTGCTGATGTTTGGCGTTGGCTTACATTTTTCTCCTAGCGAGTTGTTGTCTGTGAAACGTGTCGCCGTGCCAGGCGCCTTGATACAAATGGCAGTGACCACTTCGGTGGGGGCGGGGATTGCTTGGTTCTGGGGCTGGGGGCTTGCCCCAAGCTTGATTTTTGGCCTTTGTTTGGCCTGCGCTAGTACGGTTGTTTTGCTTAAATCCCTTGAGGTGCGCGGCGAACTTGACAGCATGGGTGGTCGCATCGCTGTGGGCTGGCTCGTCGTGCAAGACTTGGTCACCGTACTGGCCTTAGTGCTGTTACCTCCGTTTGCAGCGATTATCGGAGGAACAAAAGCGACGACTGTTGCGGTAAGCACAGGCTCAACTTCGCTGTGGCTAACTGTCGGTCACACCCTATTGCTTGTTGGCGCTTTCGTCGCACTGATGTTTATCGTGGGTAAGCGCGTCTTGCCGTGGTTGTTGTGGCAGGTTGCCAAAACAGGCTCTCGCGAATTATTTACGTTGGCTGTTGTGACCACAGCAATCGGTATTGCCCTCGGGGCGACGGCGTTTTTCAATGTTTCGTTTGCGCTCGGTGCCTTTGTGGCTGGCACGGTCATGCGCGAGTCAGAGTTTAGTCATCGAGCGGCCGAAGAGACACTGCCTCTGCGGGATGCGTTTTCAGTATTGTTTTTTGTGTCGATTGGCATGATGGTCGACCCGGCTATTTTTATTGAGCAACCGGGGCGCATACTCGTCGTGGTGATGGTGGTGATGTTTGTAAACTTTGCGAGCGCCGTCGCAATCGTGATCGCCAATCGTTATCCGTTAAGCACGGCACTCTCGATCGGAGCCAGTCTCGGGCAGATCGGTGAGTTCTCGATCATTCTGGCCGGGCTTGCGCTGGGACTAGGCATTATTCAATCCGAGGTCATGAATCTTGTGCTGGCCGCAGTCTTATTATCGATCGCATTCAACACCTTGTTATTCAAGGCGGTCGAGCCCGCTCGGCGCTGGGTGCTGAGTCGCTCAGCGGTTGCTCGAAGACTTGATCAACGCCAGGACCCGACGGCTGCGTTACCCATGAGTACAGACCGTAAGTATTTAGAGGGGCAGCTTGTTCTGGTGGGGTATGGGCGAGTAGGTAAGCGAATCGGTCAAGCACTGGTCGAGCGCTCAATTCCCTATGTAATTGTTGAGCAAAGTCGAGAGCGCGTTGAAGCACTACGAGAGGAAGGTTTAGCTGCGGTCTCAGGCGACCTTGGTGACCCCAGCGTATTGATTCAAGCGCACATCGCCAAGGCATCCATGCTTGTTATCGCGACTCCCGATACTGTACATGTTCGACAAATGGTCGAGACAGCAAGATTATTGAATCCTTCGATCGAGGTCATCGTGCGCACGCACAGTGAAGACGAATCGGAGTTGCTCGCAGCAGACGGGTTTGGGAAAATATTTTTCGGCGAAGATGAATTAGCAAAGGGGATGGTGCGTCATATATTTGATCGCTTCGCCCCAAAAGCTTGATGCCCATATCCGTCAAGAACTAGCGCGCTGGGCGCCGGTAATCAAGGATCTGGGCATCAGGGCTGACTAAGCAGCCGGATTAATTCAGCTTGATGCCGGACTCTTTAATAATGCGACCCCAGTTGGCGTAGTCCTTTTTGACGAAGGCGTCGAAATTTTGCACTGTTCCACCACCAGTAGCTACGCCTGCAGCTTTGAATCGCGCGATGACATCGGGGTCGGCCAGTACGCGATTAAGTGCTGTATTGAGGGTTGCAACGACTGCAGGTGGTGTGCCTGCGGGGGCAAACAAACCAGTCCAGATATTGAAGTCCATACCCTTTGCTACGGTTTCATTCAAGGTTGGGACGTCTGGGAATTCCGGTGACCTCTGACTACTGGTGACTGCGACGGCGAGAAGCTTGCCGCTCTTAGCATGGGGAGCCAAGGAAGCAAGAGTGCCTATGTACACATCGACTTGGCCACCCATGACGTCTGTGATGGCTGGGCCAGCTCCCTTGTAGGGCACTTGAAGCAGATTGATATTCGCACGTTTCTTGAAATCTTCGCCAACGACGTGACCAAGCGTGCCTAGGCCTGCAGTGCCCCAGCGTAAACCTTCAGCAGACTTCCCCTTTCTGACGAGATCTTGGGGTGTCTTGAGGTCTGACTTTGGAGAGGTGCCAATGCCTGCGGGCGTAACGGAAACTTGAATGACTGGTGAAAAACTCTTGACGCTATCATAGGTGAGGTTGTTATACAGAAATGGACCAAGCATCATATTGTCTGTTTGGCCCATCACAAGTGTGTATCCGTCAGCCGGTGTCTTTGATGCAAATTCAATCGCTAGGTTACCGCCTGCACCTGGTTTGTTTTCGACGATCACTTGCCAACCGGTTAGCTCTGCGAGCTTTGCACCGACAATCCTTGAGACGAAGTCTGTACCACCGCCAGGAGGAAAGGGGCAGAGAATTTTGATAGGCTTGTCTGGGAAATTTTGAGCCGTGGCTGTCAGCGGCAGAACCGCCAAAGACATGGCGACGACAAGAGCTGACTTAACTAAGCGATTTAAGACGTTCATTACGTTCTCCGATTTTATTTTTGTATCAGAGTGGCTTGGGCCACTAGACATGCGTGTCATACGGTAGGTGACCGCCACAAATATGTCAAGCTAGTGAAACCCTATCTGCCCGTGACGCCCCGACAGAAGGCACTTTGATCACCGCTGCCTATAAAGCCACATTGGGAGGACTCGCCGCCGGCAATGGCGCGGCACATCGCGGCCTGATCGCTGTTGTTGATGAAGCCACACTGACTAGGCTGGCGCCCCGCGATACCACGACACATTGCCTGTAAATCATTGTTATTGATGAAGCCGCACTGGCTTGGCTGCGAGCCTGCAATGGCGCGGCATAAGGCCTGTTGGTCACTATTGTTAATAAAGCCACATTGACTCACTCCGCCGCCCGCCACCGCTCGGCACATCGCTGCCTGATCGCTGTTGTTGATGAAGCCGCACTGGCTTGTGCTGCGTTGGGCGATGGCCCGGCACATTGCTGCTTGATCACTATTATTGATGAAGCCACACTGACTACTGTTTTGAGCGAACGCAGTGTTGCTCAGAATCAGGAGCAGGCCGAGAAATAGTTTTTTCATTGTGGAGTGTATTTGCGTAGAAAGGCCCGCGCATGCTCGACCGCGATTGGCACGCGATCTTTTGGATCTTTCCAGGGATAAATACTGACTTCGGAGTTAGGTGCCAAGTTCACGACTTCCATGGCCACAGCATAAGGATGAGGGTCCGAATCGTCGGGCATCACGAGAGTTGGAGTCTGACAGTTTTTAACAAAGTCTCGCGATACGGAGAAGACAAAATCTGGATTGGCGCGATACATTTTTGTTAAAAATGCATCAACCATATCCATCGTTAATTCGGGACGACTCTCCACCAGTTTAGGCCCCCAGTTCGCCATGTTATTGCTATGAAACCAGTCAGGGATCGACGTGCGAAACCCACTGGGCTGCGCATGCACGGCAGCGACAATGCGGTTGGGTGCTCGCTTGAGCATATTCCAGATGAAGGGACCGCCAATACAAAACCCCACGACTAAAAATTTATCAATGCCCAGATGATCCATCAACCCTAGGTGATCGTCGGTGTAAGCGTCCCAGGGGCGATCAACTTCTAAAGGTCCCGTCGATTGTCCTGTGTTGGCGTTTCTGCAGTCCAGCGTGATGCACCTATACTCATTTTTGAATTCTTCCATCGCGTCGAAAGGCGAGTTGGTTGTGAAGAATTTGATGGTCGAGTTCAAACCGCCACCTGGGAGGATCAGAAGTGGGAAGCCTGAGCCGCGCTCTTCGTAGTGAATGCGGACGTTACCTTTGGTGTAGAACGGCATGATAAGTTGACTCCGGTGACGGCGAATATTTACTGTGTGTCGTGCAATGTCGTGTTGTTCTATTTTAGCGAAGCGCCAGAGACGCGAATGATCTCAGCCCATCTCGTTGACTCGGCCGCAATGAAAGTCTGAAACTCTTTCGGGCTATTAGAGACTGGCACCAAGCCCAGTCCGCTAAAGCGTCCTTGAATTTCATCGGAACGTAGTGCTTTGATTAGAGCGGCATTTAACTTATTGACGATGGCCGCGGGCGTGCCAGCCGCGACTACCACACCGTACCAATTATTCACGTCATAATTTTTGACGCCAGCCTCGCTGATGGTTGGAATATTGGGGAAGAGAGGGTAGCGCTGCTTAGCCAAGATCGCCAGAGGCCGGATACGACCAGATTGAATATGCCCGATGCTGGCGGGTATCGTCATGAATTGCATCTGCGTACGTCCCGCCACTAAATCTGCTAACGCTGGCGCGCCACCCTTGTAGGGCACGTGGGTAATTTGCGCGCCGGTACGCATTTTGAAAAGTTCCCCAGCCAGATGGTCTGCGCCACCGTTTCCCGAAGAACCAAAAAACAGAGCCGTTGGATTCGCCTTGGCGTAGGCTACCAGTTCATCGACTGTGGTGACTGGAATAGACGGGTGTACGCCTAAGATCTGAGGAGCTTGTGCAAGCAACGTGACTGGCGCGAAATCTTGTTGCGGCTTAAAGGGAAGTGAGTCGTATAGCGATGGATTGATCGCCATGGGACCGGTATAGGCCAGCAGCATCGTGTAGCCATCCGGCGCAGACTTCGCAACATAGTCTGTTCCGATGTTACCGCCTGCGCCTGCTTTGTTCTCAACAATAACTGGCTGCCCGAGGATTGCGGTGAGTTCTTTAGACACGAGTCGCGCGGTTGTGTCGGTTGCGCCACCCGCAGCGTACGGGACAATGAATTTAATGGGTTTATTTGGAAAGGCATCAGAGGCATGCACAATATTGAATGCGGCCGTCACCGCAGTGATGACGCCTGCTGTGAGGGCAGCAATCAACTGAGCAGAAATGGGCAAAGAACCTGCTGAACGTAGCTTCATTGTTGTCTCCTATTTATCGATTAGATTTTTTTTCGGCAATCAGCTGGATTTCTATCAGAAAACCGTAATGCAACTCCGGCACCGGAACGACCGCTCGAGCTGGTTTGTGATCACCCATGATTTCAGCATAGATTGCATTGAACTCCGGCCAGCGATCTACCCCTACCAGATAGGCGGTGCATTGAACCACGTCATTCAACTCGCACCCTGCGGAGTTAAGAATATTGGTGCACTGCGCAAAGCTTGCGCGTACTTGCCGTTCAAAGGAGTCCGCCTCACCCTCTGGTGGTTTGCCGGGTAGCACTCCAGAAACGAACACGAGTCCGGCGGCCTCGACTGCCTGGCTATAGTGACCCGCAGGGGTTGGGACTTTCGGGGATTGAATGAATTTCATATCGAGCAGTGGTTCCGAGTGAGATTTATCGCGTAATCTTAGTCAACAGATTGGATTACTTGTAGCAGAGTTTTTAGTTCAAACCAATAGCTTGATAGGAAACAGAATGACAATTTTCAACGGCCGTATGTTTCGCAGTTTGTTCTGTGTGTCTGCGTTTGTGCTTGGCGCCGACACGGCAAGCGCTCAAGCCTATCCAGAGCAACAGCAGGGTGTATGGATCGCCAAAAATTTTCAGTTTCACACGGGCGAAGTATTTCCAGAACTTAAGCTCGGTTACACCACCATTGGTAAGCCGACGGGCATACCCGTGTTGGTCTTACACGGCACTGCGGGCACTGGTACCGGCATGATCACGAATAAGAATTTCTCGGGCGAGTTGTTTGGCCCTGGACAGCCCTTGGATGCAAACAAGTACTACATCATTTTGCCAGACGCGCTTGGAATGGGACGATCCAGTAAACCGTCAGACGGGTTGCGCGCTAAATTCCCTAAGTACAACTATGACGATATGGTGACTGCGCAGCACCGACTGGTGACCGAGGGCCTCGGCGTCAAGCATCTGCGTCTCGTCATTGGAAACTCTATGGGTGGGATGCAAACTTGGCTTTGGGGTATTAAGTATCCAGACTTCATGGACACATTGGTTCCTATGGCCGCTACGCCTTCCGCAATGTCTGGTCGTAACTGGATGATGCGTCGACTCATTATCGACCTGATTCGGCGCGACCCAGAATGGATGGATGGCAACTACACCACGCAGCCTAAAAGTCTTCAATTTGCCACCGTGTTTTTTAACGTAGGCACGAGTGGAGGCGATCAGGCTTTGTACCGCTTAGCACCCACGCGCAAACAGGCGGACGAGCTCCTAGATAGACGGCTGACGGCTGAATTCAAAGCTGATGCGAACGACAACCTCTACCAATGGGAATCCTCTGGCGACTTCGATCCCGCACCACATGTAGAAAAAATCAAGGCTCGCGTACTCGCTATTAATGCAGAGGACGATGAGCGCAACCCGCCGTCGCTAGGGTTAATGAACAAAATCCTACCTCGTATTCCAGACGCGAAGCTTTATCTCATCCCAGCGAGTCCGCAAACGTCTGGGCATGGGACCACGGCGCAGGCAAAGTGGTGGAAAGATCAGCTTGCTGCACTCCTCAAGGATGCTCCAACGAAGTAGTCGACCCTACTGCGCAAGAACTGGAGTTATGGCGAGCGCCTATTGCAGTCTCATGACTGGCAAGGAGAATGACATTGAAAGTACGTCGATTTGTACAGTGTGATGTTTTTAGTCCTATTCCTACTCAAGGAAACGGACTGGCGGTTGTGGTCGATGCTGATGGGCTCAGCGATGAGCAGATGCAAAAGTTTGCGGCTTGGACGAACCTTGCAGAGACAACATTTTTGCTGCCTCCTGCAGATCCGACTGCAGATTATCGAGTCAGAATTTTTACGCCTATTCGTGAAATGTTATTTGCGGGTCATCCCACACTTGGTAGCTGCGCGACGTGGTTGCATTGCGGTGGTGTGCCGAAGAAAGCGGGTCTTGTGCGCCAAGAGTGTGGGATCGGTATTGTCGACGTGGATATCTCTCAAGTGGATGTCCTCGCATTTGCTGCACCACCCACAACGATCAAGGAAATGTCTCCAGCAAAGCGAGAAGCAATTATTACTGCCCTGGCTATTCCGCCTGATGCGATTCGCCACACAGCAGAGCTCTGTAATGGCCCGACGTGGCAATTCTTTGAGCTCACAACGGCTGAGCAAGTCCTAGCGCTCGACGCTTCAAAGGTCAGATGGCCAAATTTTTTGGGAATAGGGTTTATTGCTCCTCATGTACCGGGTAGCGAATGCGACTACGAAGTACGTATGCTGGCACCATCCAGTGGGATGAGCGAGGATCCCATTACGGGGTCGCTCAACGCAGCGATCGCAAAATGGCTACAAACTCAGGGCCGGCTATCTGCCTCCTACCTTGCAGCACAAGGCACTTCAATTGGCCGCGTGGGTCGTGTAAGCGTGCGCTCAGATATGAACGGTACCGCTTGGATTGGTGGGCAAGTTCATATCCTGATTGATGGCAAGCTTACGCTTTAGTGGCATTTGAAATGAGTATCTGTCATATCGATCACGCACAAAAAAACCGGCCCCGAAACTTGCGTTTTAGGGCCGGTTACACACGGTGATTAGTGCGGTCATTGCACCAATTTAGATCTTGATGTTGTTCTTTTTGATCACTTCGGCAAACTGAGCGCGACTAGAGGCCAAATATTTGACCGTCTCTGCTTGTGAGCGGAAGTCGATGTCTACCGAAATACGGCTAAATACTTCAACCATATTTGGATTTTGCATCACCTGTCGAACCGCCTTGCTTAATGTTTCGACAAGCTCGAGTGGTAATTTTCCGGGAGCGACCAAGCCAATCCAAGCCCCTAGGTTGAAGCCGGGAATATTAGCGACTGTGGCGAGTGGTGGAATGCCAGGTGCGGACGGAGCTCCTTTTTCGATAGACACACCGAGCGCCTTCAGACGTCCGGTGCGGATGAAAGGCATTGTCGCCGCAGCGGTTTCAATACAGTACGAGACGCGGCCAGCGATGACGTCAGTCAGTGCAGGCGATGAGCCTTTGTAGGGCACATGTATCGCTTTGATACCAGCGGCAGCATTGAACGCTTCGGCAACCAAGTGCGCGGTCGCGCCTGTGCCGGATGACGAAAATGAGTACTTGTCTGGATTTGCTTTGAGCAACTTAATGAATTCACCCGCCGTCTTCGCGGGGAAGTTTGGCTCAGTCACTAGGATGTAGGACGAAAGTCCACACATGCCAATAGGCGTCAAGTCTTTGACTGGGTCGTAGGGTACTGGCTGGAGTAGTGGGCTAATTGAAATCGGACCGGACGAACCAGCCAAGAGTGTGTAGCCATCCGGGGCGGCTTTCGCAACGTAGTCCGTACCAATCACGCCGCCTGCGCCAGCTTTGTTATCCGGCACGACGTTTTGACCAAGCACTTGGGATAGACCCTGTGCCAGCGCACGGCCGACGAGATCTGTTGCTTGTCCCGGAGGCCATGGAATTACTAGTTTGATTGGTTTATTCGGATACTTGGCTTGAGCCAGACCGACCGACGGCAAAGACAGTCCGCCAGCCAAAGCAAAACCGCTCGCACCTAAGATAGAACGACGGGTAGTATTAGGTGTAGTCGCTGCTGAAGGCGTCGAATCATTATTTGATATTTTTTTCATAGTCGTTGAGTCTCCGATTTTCTTTAAATACTGAAATCAATGATGCAACGCCCATCATATCAACTTGATTCGCCCAGTGATTTGAATGCACCGGGCCGTGTGCGCCACAATCGATGCGCCATGATATTCGAGAACTAAGAAGAATCGGGAGACTCTATGAAATTTTTATGCAAAAGAATTAGCAAATACCTAATCGCTTTATTAGGGTTTACTCTAGCCCGGGTCAGGGTGAGCTAGGCTTAACGCGCTGGCGTGGAATTATCGGATATTTGTGTAACGATAATTCCAGCAATCAACAGGCCAATCCCGACTAATCGCGTCATGCTGACTGGTCGCACCATCGCTCCGAGTAAACCAAAGTGATCAATCACGACCGAAATGATAATTTGGGCCGATACAGCACAAACAATAAAATTCGCTAGTCCAATCCGAGGTGCGAGCAAGGTCGCACTAATGACATAAAAACCGACAATAAATCCGCCGAGATACTCAATAGGCTTGGCATTTGCTAGGTCTGCGGCATTGGGTAGAGATTTGGTTAGGACGAGTGCAACGGTCAAACAAAACAAAAAACCAACGCCAAACAGGATGACTGACGCATGTAGTGCCTCTCCCATTGATTTACCCAGCCGTCCACTCAGGATTGCCATCACGGGGATGAAGGCGCCAGCTAGTGCGGCCCAAATCAGTAAGCGTACAGGAGTCATAACGTAAAGCCTTATGGTGTAACTCGTCTAGTGCGCCAGGTGCCTTAGCGCCAAATCTCGCTGATTTCGATCAGATTTTGATCTGGGTCGCGCACATAAATTGAATTGATTTTTGAAGTCGCCCCGGTGCGCATTCCAGGGCCCTCGATGATAGGCCAGTTAACTGCTTTGAGATGAGCGATGACCTCGTTGAGAGGTCGATCCGCGATAAAGCAAAGATCGAGCGAACCCGGTGTTGGAAGATCCGCCTTCGGCTCGAACTCTTTGCCCTTGATATGCAAGTTGATTTTTTGATTACCGAACTTGAAGGCCTTGCGCTCAACCGGCGGAGTGCCACCGATAAACGACTCGATACGCATACCCAGTACGCGAGTGTAGAAGTCTATGCACGCCGTTTCGTGTGCAGTAGTCAAAACGAGATGGTCTAGGTGATCAATCATGGCGTGGCGGTAAGAGTTTTGCGTTCAAGCATTTTAACCAACGCGAGTATTGCTTGGTTAGCAGGGGTTGGAATGTTGTGCTTCAGTCCTTTACGAACGATCAAGCCGTTTAGGTAATCAATTTCACTTTGTTTGCCGCGCATTAAATCTTGCGCAGTTGAGGACTTCTGACGCGGCATAGTGTAGGGAATTTGAGCGATCACTTTCTCTGCATCTTCGGCAGAGATGTGAACGCCTTCGCTTTTTGCGACCAGCAGAAATTCAGCCACTAACATATCGATGAGGGTTTTAATTTCTTCTGACTCAACCATCTGGCCATAGTCAATTGCACCAATGGCGGATATTCCGTTGTAGGCACAATTCACTAAAAATTTTCCCCATAAGTCGCGCTTGACGTCTTGCGAGACGGTGCAGGGTACTGCGGACTGAATAAGGAGTGCGGCGATCGATCCAAGAGTGTCAGTCCAGTCGCCTGGGAGCTCCGCTGCACCAATTGCGAGCTCACCGCGTCCAACGTGCTCGACATGACCGTCACCAGCCATACGTGTGGCGACATACACCACTGCGGGAAATGTTGGGTTTGCAATCGTTGCACGAATGCGCTCGTAGTTATCGACCCCATTTTGTAGGCTGAGGATCACAGCATCTTTTTTAATGTGCGGTGCGATCAGGCGAATCGCATCTTCGGTATCGCTAGACTTCACGCAACATAAAATCAAGTCAGCACCGCTAACGCCGGATACAGCTGTTGTCGCATTCAGGCGTACATGTTCTTTGAAGCTTAGGCAGTCCAAATACAGACCATTCTTATTAATGGCAGCGACATGGTTTGCTCGCGCGATGAGTGTGACCGCATTGCCAGCACGAGCGAGCATTCCTCCAAAATAGCAACCAACGGCGCCAGCGCCTAAAACAGCGATAGTTGGGTTGTCGCGAAGCACGGTCAAGGTCCTTTGTAGCTCGGTGGCATATGAGGTTATTTTAGCTCGGGCAGTTATCCGCTAAGTTTTTATAGAGCGGGACCACTACAGAAATTAGTTGTACATTACATTATGTTCAGTCTCTGTATACAAGCGTATGGCTAACCTCAGTATACAAACATTCTTTCTTTTCTATAGTGCGCTAAGTTTCTTGGCGGCGATCGTCATTGCTGCGTTATTTTGGAAAAAAAATGATCGTTCAGCAAACTTATGGATAGCTAGTTGTGTGCTCACGGCTATAGCGACGGCTGTCACGGTCAATCGGGGCAGCATCCCTTCAATCATAAGTTTTAGCCTGATGGTTTCGTTCGAGGCGCTGTCACTATTTTTTCTAAGCGAGTCATTGAAGCGGCTGTCAGTGTCTGTCAAAGTTGTTAGCTACAGCAAATTGACCTGGCTTGTTCCATCGGCACTATTTGTTTTGACGGCAATCGATAGCTATCGGTCGGGATGGGTGGTCACACCTTTCATGACAGCGGCGGCGGCCTTCACCTTTGGCTTTGCTAATTTGTATTGTTTCTACTTTACGCAACAAATCGGAAAGCAGTTTTCTAATCGACTATTTTTGAATTTCATCGGACTCGCTGCCCTTGCCGTTAGTTTCATGTCGATGCTTCGCGGCCTGAATGTCTTGAGTGGCTATAGCGCATTCGCTTTTGATCTAAATTCTTACAACATATTGATTTGGTTTCTGACTGCTTTATTGTGCTCTATTCGCAATTTGACTTATATAGTTCTGAGGTTGCATTTAGGATTTTCGGAGCACAACCTGTTGAATAATATGAACTTAAGGCTGACGAATATTCTCGACGAAAGAAACAGACTTATCTTTTCACTTGAGAATTTTAATCGTACGGCCTCTATCAATGCCTTGGCATCGACAATCGCGCATGAGATCAATCAGCCGCTGGGTGCGTTGCGCATCAATGCCGAACTTGCTGGAAAAAAAATCGCATCGGGTGCAACAGACATAGCACTTCTAGAAAAAATCAATAAAGAAGCCATCGAAGACATTGACCGCGCTTCAGCGATCGTGAGGTCTCTGGTCAATCTGGCGAATAGAAAGATCAATCAGCCTGTAGTGTTAGAGCTTGTTGCTGCGACAAAAGAAGTCGTGGAGGTCTCTCGTACAAGGCTGCACGATGAGGATGTCGTGGTTGAGATCAACTCCCTAGATAGTTGTTATGCACGAGTCAATCCAACCGAATGGCAACAGGTGCTTATCAATCTGTTGAATAACGCGATTGAGTCCTTGCAAGTTTCTCGTAAAACCCCAAAGCAGATTGTTATCACGTTACGCCAGGAAGCTGATTTTATTGAATTGACTATTCAAGATAATGGCGTAGGCATACCAGTGGGGCAGGAGGAAAAAATATTTGAACTGCTGGTCACGAATAAGGAATCAGGTAGCGGGGTTGGCTTGTGGCTGACGAAAGATATTATCAAGCGCTACCAAGGCGAAATTTTTGCTAAGAACACAGGTGACACAGGTGCGCGCTTCACAGTCCGTCTACCTGCTCTCAGTCATGCGTCGATAACAGTCTGACCGGAGTGAGAGGTGCACCTTCGCGATGCGCGTCACTCGGTCTGTTGTTATGTGCAAGGATTGGTCTGCTATAGCGGCGCGAAACCAAGCGTCTCACGAAACCGGTTTTTGATGTACACGCCATCGCGCGAGGGTAGAGCGCGTGGCAAGTCATCCGCCTTAATGAATACCTGCGCGAAGTTGATCCCGTTGCGTTTGTGCACCCCATCAACTACTTTTGCGAGATCGTTTGCGTCGTGGACTTCATACGCACTTTCGATACCGCAAGCCCGCGCCACGGCCGCGAGGCTAGTGCCAAGGCTAGTGTGACTATGTTGCATGCCGGTTTCGCCGAAGTGGCCATTATCCAGCACGACAACCGTCAAGTTTTTAGGTTTTTGCGCATTCATCGTGGCAATGCCACCAATCCCCATCAGTTGTTCGCCATCGCCCGTCACTACGATGACGGACTTCTCGGGTTGCGCGAGCGCGAGGCCCAAACCAACGAGGGCGGCACCGCCCATTGCACCCCATAAGTAAAAGTTTTTGTCGCGATCGCCGGCAGCGAAGACGTCATACGTAGGTGATCCCAGTCCAGTTACCACCAGGGCATCTGGACATTTCGCGAGTAGATCTTTCACAAAGACGCGTCGATCGATTGTTGCTGTTGCTGTGTTTCGTACAGTCATGTTCATTCCTTAGTTACGAAGCCACTTTTTGCGGCCGATCAAACTTTGAGACAGCAGCACGGCAACTTGTTCACCACCTTCAAAGGCCGCATCAAGCGCAGCGCTCACAATGTCTGCGACTTCATCGGCGCGTTCGGCGCGCAGCACCGTAATCCCCATCAGTTCCATCGAGCCTTGCGTGGCTTTGCTCATGGGGACCTGCCAGGGGTTGAATTCTGCGTATTCACCCCGCATAGTGACTAAGCTCAGAAAGGGAAAGCGGCAGCTTTGGAGTAAGGACATCATGTTGATGCAGTTGCCTACGCCGCTGCTTTGCATGAGCAATGCAGCACGCTCTCCGCCGAGCCAGGCGCCAGAGGCAATCGCCACGCCTTCTTCTTCGGTCGTGAGAACAATGCCACGCATACTGGGCTCTGCGTGCACGCGTCGGATAACGTGGGCGTGGCCCGCGTCGGGGACGTAAGCAACTTGGCGAATGTTGCCTTGTTTGAGGACATTAAAAATGTCCTCCTGCCAAGGGGATTGCGGTTGTTCTTCGCTCATGGTGTCGACTTTAGTTGATTTCGGAAAGGTTAAATTGAATGACTAGCTTGAATCATAGGGCGGTTTTAAGGATGCCGCAAAAAAGAGGGACTAACGTTCGGGATAAATACTAAGTAGGTTTGCGCAACATTTGTTCATAATTAAAGCGTTTGTCCACCTCAAGAATCGATTCGCCGGCCTGGAGAGCTTCGATCATTGCTAGCTCTTTAGCCATGATTTCTTCCGCTGCGTCCACCACTTCTTTGAGTCGTTCAATGGGAATGACGACCACACCATTTACATCCGCTACGATGACATCGCCTGGGCGCACCGGGGCATCGCCCAAGCGAACGGGAATATTCCAGGCCTCTTGCACAATACGCCCACGCGCAGTGCTGGGTACGGTCGCACGCGCATGAACGGGAAAACCGAAGACTTCGCATGCGTCGACATCGCGTACCGCACCATCAACAACAACGCCAGAAACACCCTTTTGCTTGGCGCCCATTGCCAAGATTTCGCCCCAGCAATTGTGGTGTAGGTCTCCGCGGTTATCGATAACGATGATGTCACCGACCTCGCTATTAAAAATTGCATCGACCCCGAGATGTGCGACCGCCGGGACTGCACCCGCTGCAATCATGCGAATTGTCGTTGCACGTCCGACTATTTTGGTGCGTCCCCATTGCGGGATGATCCCATGCACTGCGCAGCGCGCAATCCCTACTCGATCCAGCGCATCGCTTAGGTTCGAGGTTGCGAGCGCGTTGAGTCGAGTGCGGAATTGGGAGTCAAAGTCAGCAGCATTCATTCTTTATTCCTTGGTGCATTTTCAGGCAAAAGTTAATCAACTCGAGCCCCGGCCATCTTAATCAAATCGCCCCACTTCACGATCTCAGCGCCAATCACTTTCTTGAAGTCGTCAGGGTTGCTCTTGATTGGTGTGGACCCTTGCTCCGCAAGTTTTGCTAGTACGCTGGGATCTTGCAAAACAGACTGCACCGCATTGCTGAGTTTTTGAACAACTTCTTTCGGCGTTCCGGTCGGGACAAAGATGCCATTCCACAGCACGATTTCAAATCCCGGCAAGACCTCGGCAATGGCAGGCATATTTGGAAACTTAGCGATGCGGGACTTGGTCGTGACGCCGAGCGGCCTGAGTTTGCCGCTATCAACAAAACCTAGCACTTCTACAAGTGGCGAGAAGACAGCTTGTATCTGACCGGCCAGCAGATCATTATTAGCAAGCGAGCCACCTTTGTAGGGCACATGAACCATGTCGCCACCGACCATGTTGTTAAACAAGACTCCCGCAAGGTGATTTGACGCGCCGCTGCCCGAAGAGCCGTAGTTAATCGCTATCTTTTTTTGCTTCACGACCTCGACAAAGTCTTTCAGTGTTTTAGCTTGAAAGTCATTGTTCACCATCAGTACGTTTGGAATCAACGCAACTTGCGAGACGGGAATAAGGTCCTTTTGTACATTGAGCCCCATGTTCTTGTACAAGGATACGTTTGCAGTCAACGTGCTGGTGTGAAGCAAAATCGTGTAGCCATCAGGTGTGGCACGTGCAACCGCAGCGGCACCGATATTGCCCCCAGCGCCTGTTCTGTTTTCGACCACAATATTTTGGCCTAGGATGCCGCCAAGCTTCTCGGCCAACATGCGCGCCGTGATGTCAGTGCTGCCACCTGCGGCAAAAGGCACCACCATCGTGATAGGCCGCGCGGGCCAGGTTTGCGCCTGAGCGAATCCGCAGGTACCAAGAACGAGTGTTGAAACAGAAAGAACAGCTTTGATTATTGTTGAACGCATCATGGTCATCTCCTTTTTGTGATTTCTACTTTTCCTGCATCTGCATCTACTTCGACAAAGTCACCATTCGCAATCGCCGTTGTCGGGTTTTCATTCAAACCTGCGACAACGGGAATGTTTCCGATAATTGCACCAACTGTCGTAATGGGCTCTGGGTTAACTTGAATAAAGGCGACGGGTGCCGTGCCGCGTGAAACCATGTCATATATTTTGTAGGACCCACCTGTGGAGCCTTTTCCCGTCAAAAACACAAGCACTTTGCCCGCGATGTTGATGCCCTCGAGTTCGTGACCGGGTTCGGTGACGATTCCTGTCATGTTGTCGACACCGCCGTTGAAACTGATCGCTTCACACGTCACGACCGCTTCTCCGCTTGCTTTGCCTTTAACAATTTTTCGACCTTGCAGTGTTATTTTTTCTGTAGCCATGGTGCTTACCTCCATACGCCGTTGATTGCGGCCTGCATGACGCGCGATAGGTTGCCGTAGTGCGCAGGTAAGCCAAATTGTCCCGGAGCATAAAAAGCCATTTTGGCGGAGTTGGTGGTTAAGGTTTTATAACCCTTATTGGGGGCAATCACACGACTGCGCGCAAGAAAAGGGCAGGTCTCGCGCACGACGACTCCGCCAGCTTTTTTGATCGTGTCGACATATCCCATTTGTTCTGCCATGGCGTACATCGCGCCGGCCGTAGTCACCCACAGCGACACATCCTTATGTACTTTTTTACCTTCGAGTGCCTCTGCAACTTCGCGCAGCTCTTGTACCGAGGCGTTCGGACAGCCGACCAGAATCCAATCAACGTGATCGGAGGGCTCTTTGTTTAAGGCGTTTTCACATTGCGTTCTTTCTTCTGCTCCGTAGACCAGGGTCTTTGCGGGCGCGCGTCCCCCGAAGGCCGCTTCGACGGTCGGCGCTTCAGGAGTGACACCCACGGCGTGAAACATGCTGACAGCGCCGGAGGCAGCAAGTGCTGCGCTAAGTGCCTTAAGATCTTCAAGGGTAGGATTGTTTGGAAGTCCAACAAAAACAGGCGTGTCCTGACCCGCAATTTTTCCCGCGAAATAGCCTAATGTGCCGTAGTCCGTCATATCACGCATAGGCGTTTCGACATTAATCAAGAAACTTCCGTAGCGATTCTCTGTGAGATGAAATCCATACTCAGGGGTGCGACCCGTTAGTGCAGTGGCCAAGGCGCTTGGACCCCCTTCGCGGTTGGTTCTCGCGCCACACACTGAGTTCGCGAAGACGACGGCAGAGGATTCACCCCAGGCCATATGTTCACCAAAACGAGGCATATTGCCAACTAAATAAGGGATGCAGGTATTGCAGGTGTTGGCACCCATCCCAGCGTAGGCGCCGGTCAGGCGCACTTGTAGCGTGGTGTCCGACTCCGGAATTCCAATTTCTTGCCATTGGCTCGGATCGACTGCAGTGGGATTCGTCGTGACGCGCGTGACGAACTTTCCACCCTGTTTGCGGATATCTTCGACAAACCGTGTCCCGGCCTCTTCTGCCACAAGTACAGAAGAGCCCGCCATGTGCACATTGTTGACCGGTAAGAGTCGCTCAGCGCCGAAACTTTCTCCTAGCGCTACAAGGATTTCCATGGCCTTTTGGACCGCGGGCCCTCGGTCGCCATTGAACATCAGTGTCTCTTCGTCCGTCAGTAACATGCATACCTCCACGTGGCTTAGTCATTATTGATCAGTTGTTAATTGACCAGTCGTTGAATTTAACTGAAAAACTACGTCACTGGGCCAGTGAAAATATTTAGAGGAATGACGCATACGGTTATTATTAGCCGACACTAAAAACCTAGGTAATCCACGCCATGTTTATCCGGTTTCGTTTGCTAATTGGCTTGTTGGCCAGCATGTTTTCCGCGTTGGCACATAGCCAAGTCACCCCGCTCTGCCGGTATGCGGACGAGAGATGTACCGAATGGGTCCCTCTAGGCAACGATCAGAGAGGTCTGATTTATCGCACATTTGCCCTAAACCAGCGTAACGAAGGCATCGAGCACGCCACAGTCGTCATCCACGGTCAGGGCCGTAATGCGGATGGTTATTTTCGGCATGCGTTGGCAGGGGCCTTTCTGGCAGACGTATTACAAAATACCTTAGTGGTATCTCCTCGGTTCGCGTCGAACGAAGGTGGAAGTTGCCGCGATAAATTGGATTCAAATGAAGTTGGCTGGATATGTCTTGGCCCGGCAAGCTGGCGAAGTGGCGGTGAGCAGGCCACACCAGCCGCGAAGAAAATAAATTCTTTCGATTTCATGGATGCGATTGTTGCGCGTCTAGCGAACCGTAACGTATTCCCCAACCTGCGGACGATCGTGATTGCGGGACACTCTGCAGGCGGGCAGTATGTTGGCCGCTATCAGATGGCGAATCGCCTTCACGAGAACCTTCGAACAGAAAAAAATATTCAGATTACTTACGTGATCGGCAATCCCTCCTCCTATACTTACCCAGACGCATTGCGTCCAACCCGCTCCGCCATCCCCGCAAATATCAGCGCGGCTGCTCCTGGATATATGCCTGTACCATCGGTCAAGCCACAAACCCCTTTTGCACCCTACGCGGATGCGGCAGGGTGTACAAACTTTAATAGCTGGCCCTATGGCATGGAAAATAAAGTGGGTGCAGTACGTAACATACCGAATGACCAACTTAAAGAGCGTTTGGCGACGCGCCCCACCACATTTTTGTTGGGTGAGCTAGATATTCTTCCGTTGTACGGGTTTGATAGTTCGTGCGCTGCAATGGCCCAGGGGCCAACCCGACTCGCCCGAGGCTTTGCCTATGCAAGCTTTGTGAATGAAACGCTTAAAAGCAAGCATTCTGCGATCATGGTACCCGCGTGCGGCCATGATGCACGCTGTATGTTTAGCGCCGAAAAGGCGTTACCGTATCTATTTATTCGTTAATTTTTTATGACATCCCCAAGCACGAAGACCGAGCCAATCAGACAGCGCATATCAAAAATCGTTTTTGAGTCCGATACGGTAGCCGGGCGACGTTTTGATAAAGCGCTATTTGCCGCAATTATCTTGTCCATCATGGTTGTTGTGCTGGCAAGCGTGGAGTCTATTGCAAGTAAACATGCGGTCACACTTAATATCCTGGAGTGGATATTTACGATCGCGTTTACCTTGGAGTATTTAGTCAGAGTGTATTGTTCTAAGCAAAGACTCAACTACATATTTAGTTTTTTTGGGATTATCGATCTGCTTGCGATCGTGCCAACATACTTAGCTTTAATCTTCCCAGAGTTACATTCGCTGATTGATGTGAGAGTGTTGCGTTTAGTCCGAATATTCCGTGTATTTAAGTTAACGGCCTATTCGTCCGAATACGCACACCTCGCACGGGCGCTTGCAGCGAGCAAACGAAAGATTCTCGTATTTCTTTCTATCGTTTTAATGGTTGTATTGGTGATGGGCACATTGATGTATGCAATCGAGGGCCCGGAACATGGCTACACCAGCATCCCGACGGGCGTCTATTGGGCAATCACAACGATGACGACAGTCGGTTTCGGTGACATCACACCCAAAACCGATTTGGGTCGGTTCTTGTCATCAGTCATGATGCTGATAGGGTGGGGCACACTGGCTGTGCCAACGGGAATCGTCACAGCCCAGATGTCAGTTCATGCGCGTCAGGCACAGAAGATCAAGACGTGTCCCCATTGTGCGCGAAAAAATTTAGATATCTACGATAAGTTCTGCGGCACCTGTGGCGGTGAAGTCGAAGCGGCGACCCATTCATCCGTAAAATATTAAATGGTCAGGCGAAGCCCTTCAACAAAAGTCATCAGAGCCTAGGCGGTCGGTTACTTCAAACTTTTCGCTGTATACGTGCAGTGTGTATGATCTGTGTCATGCCGAAAAGCACGGAAATCGACCATCCGAAGGAGATCATGCCACTTAGCGCGATCACAACCATCACGAGATCCCAACTAAGAGGCAAGGGATTATTGGTAAAGCCGAGGGTCGTGTATACACTGCCTGCAAACAGCATTGCCTGATGGGCATTCGGGATCAACCCAGAGAGGTTAAGTGCTAGTCCCCAAATGTATATTTCCAGTAAGTGGGATAGCGCTAAGATAAATGCCATGACGTAAAAAACAGGTTGAATCCAGCCATACCGCTTTGCGGCAATCAGTGCGTCGGTGATCTTCTCATACTGACGCGTGACCAGAAACATATAGGTCGCGTGCAGAACAAGAATGAGAAAGAGCATGGCGCCACCGAACAGCAAAGCGTCAGCATTAAAGACATACTGAGAGGAGTTATTCAACATTATCGGTCACTTACTAATTGTCAAATGTGTTGTGGTTGAATCGCAGCGCTTAGGCCACACATTGGGCTTGTTAACGGTGGCGGGCCTTTCTTGACTAATACCGCGGCATTAGCCATCGATGCTTGAGCCAAAGCCACAACGTTAGCCCCGTTTAGATATGCGTTATCCGCCGCGGTAGCGATCGCTGAAAAATATCCGCTCAGATCCCCAGTTTTAAAAAGACCCCATATGTTTGGGATGAGCCGAATTTCGATGGTCGAGGTTGCGCTGCGAGGGACGCCATGAAATAGTTCCGAAGTCGGCTTTACCGTTGTGTCTGCCGCGCAAAGAACAAGGATTCGACCGCCTTGCGAGACGGCTTGCTTGGCTAAAGCCTCGTCCACTCTAATGATGCGTGTCGACGTTTCGGTTGATAGCCCATCAACGGCTGGCCCCAGCGTTGAACAAGTCAGGAGCACAGCATCGTGATTGGCACACAGATTTCGTAATGCGGCCTGCGTGTCCGCAATAATTGTTTTTGTTAGACCGCCACTATCTTCTGCTGCTGCTAAAAGATCTGATCTGACAACATGAGTTAATTGCAGCGAATCGCAACGCAGACTATTCGCAGCTTCGTGAAAGACGGCGACGTTACTGTCGGCTGTATGTAAGCAAGCGATTCGCATCCGTTATGGCCTTGAAAGAGCGCAGGTGATCAAGCCTGCGATAGCTAGTAGGGTGCAGCGAAAGCGTCTGATCATATGAAGTCTAAAATAATAATCTATGAGCTATTCTAAGGTGAAAATTTTTCTTTGTTGCAATATTTGATCTTCGCTATCTGAAACAACGTCCGAACGTATAAAAGTCAGGTAACGTATCATGCAATAAAACCTAAGGAGCGCAAAATCAAGATGGCGAACTCTAAAGAATACACACCCCCAAAGGTCTGGGCATGGGATCAACCCAGTGGCGGTGCGTTTGAAAGCATTAACCGCCCGATTGCCGGTCCCACCCACGAAAAAATATTGCCAGTGGGCAAGCACCCCTTACAACTTTATTCGCTGGGGACACCGAACGGCGTTAAGGTTACGATCTTGCTTGAAGAGTTGCTCGCGCTTGGTCACACGGGTGCGGAATACGATGCCTGGCTGATTAACATTCGGAAGGGCGATCAGTTTGGCTCAGGCTTTGTCGAGATCAACCCCAACTCCAAGATCCCAGCCCTGCTTGATCGCAGTGGTGCTCAGCCCCTACATGTATTTGAATCTGGCGCCATCTTGCTTTATCTCGCAGAAAAATTTCAAGCGTTTCTGCCCCCCGATATTGCGGGACGTACCGGGACCCTCAACTGGTTGTTTTGGCAGATGGGTAGCGCTCCCTATTTAGGCGGTGGGTTCGGTCATTTTTATGCGTATGCGCCCGCAAAGTTCGAATACGCAATCGATCGCTTTGCGATGGAGACCAAGCGGCAGCTAGATGTACTTGAACGCCGTTTGGCGACGAATGAATATCTTGCCGGTGAACGCTATACCATTGCTGATATTGCTGTGTTTCCTTGGTATGGAGGGTTAGTGAAGGGCTGGCTGTATGGGGCGGCAGAGTTTTTGAGCGTGCAAGACTATAAGCATGTGCAGCGCTGGGCAGACAATATATATAGTCGTCCTGCGGTCAAGCGCGGACGGATGGTGAACCGTATGACAGGGGACCCTTCAGAGCAGTTGCGCGAGCGTCACGATGCGAGCGATTTTGATACTAAAACACAAGATAAATATGCTGAATGAAACACACGATCCTAGCCTAACGAGTTGGCTCGAGAGTGCTAACGACACCGCTATCGGGTTTCCGGTCCAGCATTTGCCCTTCGCTGTGTTTCGCCGAGCCGGCCGCCTCGAGGCCGATCGACCAGGCGTAGCATTAGGTGATCAGATCATTGACTTAGCGCAACTGGCTGCAATCAACCCTTTCTCTGGTTTAGCCGCTGAAGCGCTCAATGCATGCACAGGACCCACGCTCAATGCGCTGATGGCGCTCGGCAATGCGCACTGGACGGAGTTGAGGTTGGCCCTGTCGCGTGCCGTTCGTGTTGGCAGTAGCTTACAAGCTGAAATCACGCGCGTGTTGATCCCCCAAGCGCAGGCGGAATACAGCTTGCCTGCACACATCCGCGACTACACAGATTTCTATATTTCGATTTATCACGCCACGGCCGGAGGCAAGATTTCGCGCCCCGATGCACCGTTGTTGCCGAACTTTAAGTGGCTCCCTATCGGCTACCACGGTCGTGCATCGAGTGTGGTGATATCAGGTCACGAGGTAGTGCGTCCTGTTGGCCAGTCGCGCCCCGCGCATGCGGACGAAGCACCGAGCTTCGGTCCGAGTAAGAGGCTGGATTTTGAGCTGGAAATGGGCATGTTTGTGGGGGCAGGTAACGCGCAAGGCACACGCATTTCGATCGACCAGGCAGAAGAGCATATTTTTGGTATTTGTATTCTGAATGATTGGTCAGCGCGCGATATTCAGGCCTGGGAAGTTCAGCCACTAGGACCTTTCTTAGCCAAAAGTTTTGCCACGACGATCTCGCCATGGATCGTCACCCGCGAGGCGCTCGAGCCCTTTCGGCTCCCCTTTAATCGCCCCGCGACGGATCCGCAGCCCTTACCTTATCTGATGAACGAAGCTACCAAACAAGGTGGGGTGTATGACATTAGTCTGCGCGCATTGATGTCAACAGAACAATCACGTGCAGCTAAACACCCACCGGCGTTGTTGGCGCATAGTAATTTATGCCATGCATACTGGACGTTATCTCAGCTCATCACCCATCACACCGTGAATGGTTGTAACTTACAGGCTGGTGATTTGATTGGTACCGGAACGATGTCTGGTCCTAACCCTGATCAGGCCTTATCCTTTAATGAACTAAGCGCTGGCGCTACTCGGGCGGTCACACTACCATGGGGACAAGAGCGTACGTTTTTGGAAGACGGTGACGAGATTATCTTGCAAGCCGAGTGCATCAAACAAGGGTATCCAAGATTAAACTTCGGTCAAGCAACCGGGAAAATCCTGCCATCCATATAAAGAAAGGATCATCAAAAGCATATGTCAATCCATATCGGTTTTTTACTATTCCCGAATCTCACGCAGCTCGACTTGACAGGGCCTGCTCAAGTTTTGAGTCGAATCCCGGACGCCAAAGTCCATTTGATATGGAAATCAAACGAGCCGGTTTTAACGGATGTTGGTTTTACGATAAACCCCACGACTACGTTCGCTGACTGTCCGCAGCTCGACGTACTGTGTGTTCCAGGGGGCTCCGGCATTAACGAGCAAATGGTAGATCCAGAGACATTGAATTTCCTGCGTCAACAAAGTGAACACGCCAAATACATCACGTCAGTTTGTAATGGATCTTTAATCCTCGCCGCAGCAGGTTTACTGGACGGCTACAAGACTGCCTGCCATTGGATGTGGAGTAGCTATCTTGAAAGGTTCGGCGCGCAAGCGGTTGATGCGCGAGTCGTCAGAGATCGTAATCATTTCTCCGGTGGAGGCGTCACGGCTGGAATTGATTTTGCATTGACACTTGCCGCAGAAATTGCCGGGGAAGAGGTCGCGAAAAGAATTCAACTTGCTCTTGAATATGATCCGCAGCCTCCCTTTAATTGTGGCACGCCCACTAAGGCGGGACCTGAGATCGTCGAGAAGGTGCTCCGCTTACAAGCGGAACGCATCCAGAGGATTGAAAAGAACATTGCGATTGCTGCGACGAACAATGCTAATCGGAGCTAGAGCTATGTTCCTCTATTTAGCTTGAATGTTGGTTTTTCTGCCGATAAGAACGACAACCAACACTGCAATAGCAAAAACCACATTCAACAGAGTGATGGGTTCGCCGAGTAAAAAATAGGCACCTATTAAAGTCAGAAATGGCTGTAATAGCTGAACTTGTCCAACCCGCGCTACCCCACCCATGGCAATACCTCGGTACCAGAAGAAGAAACCGATGAAAGCGGAAAACAAGCCCGTATACAAAAATGAGATAAAAACACTTGCTGATAAATCCGTCAAAGCTGTATTCGCAAAAAAATAGGTGGCAGGAATATTGATGGGTAAAGTAAGTGCCACCGCCCAACTAATTACTTTCGTTGCCCCCATTTCTTTTGCCAGCTTGCCGCCCTCGCTATAACCAATCGCAGCTGTAATGATGGCGAGCAATAACCAAATATCGCCAAAGGCGAGACCGCCGCCGCCATCAATCATTGAGTAGACTAAAACGAGTAGCGTTCCACATACGGCCGTGATCCAGTAGGCAAAGGAGGGCCTTTCGCGGAATCGCAGAGCCCCCATTGCCGACATTGCTAAAGGCAAAATTCCAAGAACGATTCCGCTATGTGCCGAAGGCAAGGTTTGCATTGCTAAGGAGGTGAAGATTGGGAATCCATACACCACGCCAAATGCAGTGACCAGCAATTTTTTAAACTGAGATCTTGTAGGGAATGGCGACTTGGTTACCAACAATAATAGAGCGCCGCATACACCAGCGAGCACACCTCTACCAAACGATATAAAAAAAGGACTCATCTCCTGAACGGCGATGCGAGTGAACGGCAAAGTGAGGCTAAATATTGCCACCCCAATAAAGCCGATCAACATTCCTTTAGTTTCATTCTTCATGAAAAATCTTTTAGTTGTATGTTGTAGATAGCTATGAAGTAAGACCGTACTAAGTCACAGCTTTAGCCCGAGCCGCATGCAGCTTTCTGTAGCTATCGATTAAACGGTGGTGTCTATCGAGTCCCTCAAGCTTTGAGCTGGTCGGAGTGAGTCCGTAAAATTTCACGCTCCCATCTACTGACCCTAATACGGCATCCATTGTTTGATCGCCAAACATCTTTCTGAAGTTAACGATGTAATCATTAAGGTCAAGTTCGCTATCAAGCCGTATTTCTAATACCGCGCTGACCGCCTGATAAAACAATCTGCGCGCGATCGTATTGTCGTTGTATTGTAGAAAGGCACCCACCAAAACAAGCGCTTCTTCAAAACGCTGTAAGGCGAGTTGAATTAACAGCTTCAACTCCAGAACTGTGAGCTGACCTGAGGGTGTGTTCTCATCAAACTCAATGCCGATCAAGGTAGCGATATCGCCATAC
Organism: Bordetella parapertussis; assembly: GCA_945865935.1. Taxonomy (GTDB): domain Bacteria; phylum Pseudomonadota; class Gammaproteobacteria; order Burkholderiales; family Burkholderiaceae_B; genus Zwartia; species Zwartia parapertussis_E. The sequence continues at coordinate 36,170 of CAMBFI010000014.1, forward strand.
TCATCGAGTTCACTATTCTCTAGGCGCTCAAGTAGCGCACCTAGCTGTGCATCATCGAGGCGGTTCAGATTCAAAACATCCGAACGGAATTGCAAAGCTGTATTGGTGTTGTCCCAAATCAAATCTTCTATTGGATAGATTTCAGAATAGCCGGGCACTAGGATGCGACACGCCATCGCACCCAACTGGTCATACACCGCCATATAGGTTTCTTTACCCATCTTTTGGAGAATGCCAAGCAACGCTTCGGCTTCTTCGGCATTAGAGCGCTTGCCATGACCAGAGAAATCCCATTCAACAAAGTCGTAATCGGATTTTGCACTAAAGAAACGCCATGACACAATTCCGCTGGAGTCAATAAAGTGCTCAACAAAATTATTTGGCTCCGTCACGGCTTCGCTTGAAAATGTAGGTGGCGGCAAGTCGTTCAAGCCCTCTAGGCTGCGCCCCTGCAGAAGCTCGGTTAGGCTTCTTTCCAAAGCTACCTCAAGGCTTGGGTGTGCGCCGAAGGAGGCAAATACGCTACCTGTTCGTGGGTTCATCAGCGTTACGCACATCACGGGATACACTCCGCCTAGCGAAGCATCCTTTACCAAAATCGGAAAGCCTTGATTTTCTAACTCGCGAATGCCAGCAAGAATATTGGGATACTTTTCCAGTACTTCCTCTGGCACATCGGGCAAAGCAAGCTCGCCTTCTAAAATCTCTCGTTTGACTGCGCGCTCAAAAATCTCGGATAGGCATTGCACCTGGGCTTCCACCAACGTGTTGCCGGCACTCATGCCGTTGCTGACGTATAGGTTCTCAATTAGGTTGGAAGGAAAGTAAATAGTCTTGCCATCCGACTGCCGCACGTAAGGGAGTGAACAGATACCGCGTTGCACATTCCCGGAATTGGTATCCACCAAATGCGAGCCACGCAATTCACCGTCGGGGTTGAAGATCTCTAGGCAATAGTCATCCAGAATCTCTTTTGGCAGCGAATCGCCTTTTCCCGGCTTGAACCAGCGCTCATTGGGATAATGAACGAAGGTCTCATTGGCAATATCTTCACCCCAAAATACACCAACATAAAAATGGTTATTACTCAGTCGTTCGATATATTCGCCCAAAGCGGATGCCAACGCACTTTCTTTGGTGGAGCCTTTCCCGTTGGTAAAACACATCGGTGAGTGGGCATCACGGATATGCAGGGACCACACATTAGGAACCAGATTGCGCCACGAAGCGATTTCGATTTTGATACCGAGATTTGCTAGTAAACCGGACATCTGTGCAATCGTTTGCTCAAGCGGCAGATCCTTGCCAGCAATATAAGTACTCGCACCAGAGACAGATCCTAACGCTAGTAGAGCTTGCGCATCAGCGTCAAGGTCCTTGACCTCTTCAATGATAAATTCCGGGCCGGCCTGTACCACCTTCTTTACAGTGCAACGTTCAATCGAGCGCAATATTCCTTGGCGATCATGGGCAGAGATATCTTCAGGCAGTTCAACTTGAATTTTGAAAATCTGTTGATAACGATTCTCGGGACTCACAATATTATTCTGTGACAGGCGAATGTTCTCAGTGGAGATTTTGCGGGTGTCGCAATATAGCTTTACAAAATACGCTGCACATAACGCTGAGGAAGCCAGAAAATAATCGAAGGGACCCGGAGCTGAGCCATCCCCTTTGTATCGAATGGGTTGATCCGCGATCACCGTGAAATCATCGAACTTTGCTTCAAGACGTAGCTTATCGAGAAAGTTAACCTTGATTTCCATACGAATAATTCCAAAAATACTGCATGAATACTAGGGAGGGAAATCCTCGCCAGAATGTGGGGCCTATTTCTATGAGCGTCTCTATCCCACCAGTTTATATATCGCCCAGCCGAGATTTAAACTAACCAATGTCATGAGCGTTATAAGAGTGAACTTCATGCCGAGCACACGCTTGCTGAAATCGGGTGGTGGCACATTAATGCCCTGAGCATGAATCAAACGTCCAACAATTAAAGTGATACCGGGAATAGTGGTCAGTAACCAGGGTGCGCCGTTTAGCTCTAAACAAGCAATTAATAAAATTCCGAAGGGAACATACTCTGCAAAATTACCTTGTGCACGGATGGCTCTCTCTAAGTCATCGTGACCACCGCTACCAAGACCAACTTTATTTTTTCTTCTCAAGCCGATCACCGCAAATGACAGCTTAATAAAGATGGCAGTTAAAATGGTAGTAATGATAGAGGTAACTAAAAGCATTGAGAACTCCAACTGAATTTCTTAGATGTTAATCAGAAAATGAAACGATTGATTTGAGAGCCTGCTTAAGTGATTAAAGAATTAAGTAGAGAGCAGTTATTAGACATCGCCAAGTCACCCAACGCCGCTGAGGGTTGCACAGAGTGTTCTTTGCTCTCTTGCCCAGGCTGGATATCGAAACCAGGTTATTTCGATCTTAGCAAACTTCGTATTTTGGGAACGCTCCGTATGGAAGGTGCTCAGGAATGCTGGGATGAGTATCACCCAGATGGAACGAGTTTTTGGTCCGAAGATGCCCCTATCTCGATCCAACATCATCCCTACAATCGATCAGACGTTCTTGAGTGTGGCGGTTGTAAGAAAAAGTTTTTGCATTACACCGAATATGGTGGCTACTACCTTGATGAGCGTATCAGGGAGTTGAATGCGCACTTTATTGTTTAAAACATTGCAGAATAGACTCAACCGAGCACAATATAAGCTAGCTGATATCTCATAAGGTAGACCGCCGTGATGCAGGACATCCATAAACTCGTCGACGCCCTTAAGCTTGAGCCCCATCCAGAGGGTGGCTTCTATCGGGAAGTGCATCGATCGGAAAGCATCGTTGCGGACTCGAAAGGTTCCGGCGACAAAAGCGCGTACACCAGTATTTATTACCTGCTTTCCGGAAAGGATTTTTCCGCGTGGCACCGTATTAAATCGGACGAAACCTGGTATTTTCACCTAGGGTGTGATGCGCTCATTTATTTTTTCGATGAAGATAAACTATTGCAAAAGATACAGCTCGGGAGTGCGGCAATGAATTTACAAGCCACCGTACCTGCTAACACGTGGTTTGCTGCCAAACCAATACATGAAAATGACTTCTGCCTAGTTAGTTGTGCCGTAGCACCAGGTTTTGAATTTGATGATTTTGAAATTGGAAGGCGTGAAGATTTAGTGGCAGAGTTTGGAATCTCAGCTAAAAGTATTCAAATCATTGAAGCGCTCACACGCGCCTAGCCACGACCTAGTCCTAAGGAGGGTACGCCAGCCCCTTTCTTCTGATGCTAGGATCGATAGAGATGACTTGAAAGTTACTGTCACGTGTATGACTAATACTATGCGAATCGATACCTAGCCTTTCGGACAACCGTTTGGTAACGGTTTGCCAGCAATGCGATCCTTTACCCACTCAAGATACATTGGCGCAGAAACGCCGGGGGTTGAAAAGTGCGTTTGCTCACCCGGCAGCTGAGCTCTTGCTACATTTGCCCCCATCGCGCACATCTGCTTTTGATAGAGTTCATGCATAACGGGAGGCACGACCGTATCTTTTGTGCCCCAATAAATCGCGACTGGCGCGACGGGTTTTACAGGTTTGACGCTGCCATCAACAAACGCCTTAATCCAAGCGGAGGAGTTGCTAGCTTGGGGATTTAATAGAGATTTATATGTGTCTCCATAGGCATAGTTAAACGAATCAGCCATCACATGAACACATTTGTTACTTGATAATTGATCTGCAACCTTCGCACCCTCTTCATTCAGTAAATCAGTGAGCTTAAGATCGGGATAGGCGGCCTGAGTACCCCAGAGCCCCATCATAAAGTGAGTAAATAAGAATACGTTCGAGACATTCGCCTCAGTAAAATCCTTCATGACTTTTGCCGCACCAGTTTCATCGAGCGGAACTTTTGGAAGCAGTGCTGCCAAATCTTCTGGCGCCATGGCGACAAATCCAAGGTACTGCAGGTTATCTGCAGCAGTGCCCTGTTGGGCCAGGTAGTCTGGCAGACTTGCGGCCGCAATCACTGCACCTCCACCTTGTGACCATCCATAAACAACAGTCTTTTTGCCTGCACCGACTTCAGTCATGGAGCTGGCGGCTCTTGCAGAGTTAATCACGTCTCTGGCGTTGGTTCCCGCGACAGCATATTGATGCTTGCCACCACCGCCAAGACCTTGATAATCCGTCGCAACGACGATATAGCCTTCATTAATGAACTCTTGACCGTTCGGGATTCCGAAGTCAGTCGAACCGTTTCCATTCATTAGAAAATACTGATTGAGTGCGCGTGTTGGATCAATCACTTGGGAAGGGCCGCAGTTCTGAGCGGAGCCAGTTGTGCCATGTGCCCAGGCCAAAATGGGTCTGCCTTCTTTAGGAGCCGGGCCAACGGGAGCAATCACCAATGCGGTAGAAATCGTCTTACGCTCACGTACATCGGAAGAAATGTACGCAATCTTCCAGGCTTGTGCGCCTTTTAATGAAGTCTTAATCTGTTCTGTCTTAATTACTTGACCTAATTTGCCAGTCGGCGATATTTGCATGACTGATTCATAAAAAGGCGCGACAGGAGGGGCCGCGAACGCGGTAGAAAAAGAAAAGTAAAAACTTGCTACGGCTAGCTTTTGAACAAACGATTTCATTTATCCCTCCAACGGTTGTCAGTGTATGAAATATTAGAAAATGCGCTTAGATGAAACTTTGATCCTAAGCCCAAAATTCGCGAATTTTTCCAGCTTCAATCTTTGCTCGATCGTACCCAGTACGCAACGCACCAGCGATTTGCTTTGGGTCTAGGAGGTCTAGTCCCGGGGGCGTGCCAGCAACGATCCACTTTACCTTTGTCCCTGTCGCTTCAATGTCCTTAATATTCTGAGCCACCGGATGAGGAATAGTGGTCAGTATTGCTCCTGTGACACCATCCGTCAAAGTGATGACGAGCGCTCTTTTAGAGCCCGCAACTAAGTCTACGTGTGCAGGATTTGAGCAAATGCCGCCATCCATCACATAGCGCTGACCCAGCAAGGTTGGTCCAGCAACACCGGGCAACGAACTGCTTGCCGCCGCACCATGCGCTAAGGGGATGTTGTTTTTTCTAGCGGTTTGTTGACCGACCACAATTCGTTCGCCTGTGTAGCAATCAACGCCAGTTGTATACATTCGACTTGTGGGCCAGTCTGTCTTACTGTCACCCGTTAACAACGCAGCAACCTTCTCAATATGATCACTGTTTAATTTGTTGTTGGCGGCTAACGCGGCGTGTCCAATTATCTTGCGCGTCTCAATGCTGCCATCGGCCGCACTCATATTGAGTTGATCAGCTCTTTGCTGGCTGATATTTGGCTTAGTGACGGGTGCAATTCTGGCAAAGATTTCCGGAAACTTACCAAAAAATTCAAACTCGGTCCGCAGACGAGCGAACTCCCCCGAAAGGAGCGACGAACCCATATAAGATCCGGCAGAAGTGCCCACAACCATCTCAGGGATTTTGGCCATATCCAAACCGGCTTCGTAAAGACCGTGAAAGAAACCACAGTACCAAGCTATGTAATATTCACCCCCACCACCTAACACCATTGTGCGGTCTAAGCCTGTCGCTAGTTTTGAAATAGTAGGCTTCTCAGCAATCTCTATCGCCAACCCATCAGCTACAAACAACTTTTTGGAGATCTCATTTGCCTTCAGAGCCATCGTTGTCTGGGCGTTGCTTGTTTGGGCTTGGACAGTGTTCATGGCTACACCAGACGTGCCAGCAATCGTTGCAGCCCCGACAGCAGAGGTTTTCAGAAAACTACGGCGAGAGGATTCGGTCATGCGCACTCCGTTTATATTGTCTAAGACTAATTGCTTCGACGCGTTTGATTTGTCTATACTTTACAGTAATTTAAGTAGCGTGCTGGAGAGTCATTCATGACCCAAGAAAGCTGGAAAACCGCTTACCGCTCGTTTTATTACGAGAATGCACCCATTCCGCAAGATCTGACCCTAGATCCCAAAAGCACGGCTTTGCTCATCATAGATATTCAAAACGCTTATCTAACTGAGTCCTCGGACCCGATTGAGCGCGCACGCTGGGCGCCGTTTATGACGCGCATGCGTACTCAAGTCATTCCCAATACACAACGCTTGATTGAAGCCGCGCGGGCCCGAGCGATCAATGTCCTGTTCGCTCGTATCGCTTGTCAAACGCCAGATGGACGCGATCGCTCGCTTTCACAGCGTAAACCGGGATTCAATAATCTTTTGTTGCCTAAAGACGACTGGGCAAGTCAGATCATTGATGTACTGAGACCGAAACCTGAGGAAATCGTCGTAATAAAGACGACTGATAGTGCGCTCACTGGGACAAACCTTCGTCTCATGCTACATAATCTAGGCATTGAGCATGTCATTTGCGTGGGGATCTTTACCGACCAATGTGTATCAAGCACGGTACGAAGTCTGGCTGATGAGAGTTTTGACGTTACAGTTTGCCACGATGCCTGCGCCGCCGCGACAGATGAGATTCATGACAATGAACTGAAGGCTATCAACTGGATTTATTGCCAGGTAGCTAGCACGGAGGAAACCATAGGCTTTATTTGTTGATTATCAATATAAAAAACGCGTCCCTAAGGAGACAATAATGAAAAAAATATTAGCTTTGCTTGTGATGTGCTTGGGTGTTTCTGTGCCTGCTTGGGCAGATTCGGCTTTTAATCCTACGAAGCCAGTCAAGATCGTTGTGCCGTTTCCACCCGGTGGTGGCACCGATGCCGTGTCACGGATTCTTGCCGAAAAGTTAACGCAACTCTGGAAACAGCAAGTAATCGTTGAAAACCGTGCAGGTGCCCAAGGAAACATTGGAACTGCATATGCGGCCAAAGCTCCACCTGATGGCTATACGATTGTGCTTGCGCATCAAGGTGCGTTTACTGTCAATCCACATATTTATAAAGAGACTGGGTTTGATCCCATCAAGGACTTCATCCCGATTACACGCGGGACTCAGCAACCGTTTGTGTTGGTGGCGAATCCTAACTTGAATGTTAAAAATCTAAAGGAATTTATCGCTTTAGCAAAAACGCAGCCTGGTAAGTTGTCCTATGGCTCAAGTGCTTCTGGTCCTCAGCTGACTGGCGAGATGTTTAAAGCGGTGACTGGCGTCGATATGATGCATGTTGCCTACAAGGGCGCTGGCCCTGGTATTGTGGATGTGTTGGCGGGGCACATTGGTCTGTTTGTCGCAAATCCGACGTCAGTCGCACCTCATGTGCGTGCGGGTAAGCTCGTGGGCCTAGTGATGTTCGGACCCGATGGCGTGTCGGTACTGCCTGATACGCCCACCGCCTCGCAAGCGGGCTTTCCTGATCTAGGAAAAATGCCTGAGTGGTATGGGTATGCAGTACCTGCCGGCACTCCCGCAAAAATTGTCGAGCAACTCAACAAAGATCTGGTCACAGCTTTAAATGATCCTGCAGTCAAAGCGCGGTTAGATGGGCTGGGACTCAACGCGTCTCCAAGCACACCTAAGGAGTTTGCAGACCAAATCCAGCGAGATCTGACAGCCTCCAAGGATCTTGTTAAAAAATCGGGCATGACTGCACAGTAAGTATTCGTTGTATTGTTTTTTAGGAGTTGGGCATGCTCAGAGGTAAAGCGGCACTCATCACGGGTTCGAGTGGTGGTATTGGTTTGGCCATTGCACAGGAGCTCGCGTCAGCGGGCTGTCATGTTGTGCTGCATGGACTCGAAGACCCGAGTGTCGTTGCTGAGCACCTCGCTGCTATGCGCTCGTTCGGTGTGACTGCGCTGTATCTTCAAAAGGATTTGCAAAATCCCAAAGAGATTGAGCAGATTGCTGCGACAGCTCTTGAGCAGTTCGGCTGTATTGACATCTTGGTCAATAACGCAGTGACTCGACATTTTTCAGCGATTGAGACGTTTCCTACGGATCGTTGGGATCAGGCTCTCGCAGTCAATCTCAGTGCACCATTTCATTTCGTGAAAGCCTTTTTGCCGGGTATGCGCAAGTCTGGCTGGGGACGTGTGATCAACATGACTTCCGTGTATGGTCAGCGAGGTACCCCCAATCGCATTGACTATGTCACGACAAAAAGCGCCCTAATCGGTCTGACGCGTGCGATTGCCGCTGAGGTAGTGGGCCAAAATATTACCTGTAATGCCCTGTGTCCTGGGTCTGTACTCACTCCAAATATAGAGAGCAGAATCCGTGCCTTAATGCATGAAAAAAATATTGATTGGGATCTTGCGACAGCAGAGTTTTTGCACGGTAAGCAGCCTGGCGGAAAGTTGATTCCGGCCAAACACCTCGCAGAGCTTGCCCTATTTTTGTGCACAGCTGCCGGTGGGCAGATGAATGGTGCCATATTACCTATGGAAAACGGCTGGTTAGCCCTTTAGCCTTGAGATGTTGTGACAATAGAAATTCGTCTCGCCGTTGCCAGCCCTCTTTGCTGAATGGTTGGTGTCCACCGAACTAAAGTCGATCCAGTGCCCTGTTGCATGAGCGGCATCACAGTCAGGCCTAGCACCATCTTCATGGGCATGACTTTGAAAAATGGCGAAGGACCTTCGCTGTGAGTGATACTAGACGCGATAGGCGCCTGCGTGCCAGATCCTTGAGCTTGTATGTCCAAGGTATACGTTACCATTTTTTAAAAATCAGAGACCAGTCTGATTTCATGTTGACTACAAGCCAGTTTCGTAAAGCGGCCTCGTCTAACGCTTTATCGAGATGACCAACCGGTGACTTGCGATCGTACGCAACTTCGCGCTCATTGTCTGTGTGATGAATGATGGCGCCAAGTCTTGCACCTGAGCCAGAAGTTACCCACTGGAGCATTTCTAGATCGCCGTCCGAATTGCCAAACGCAGCGATTGGACGACGGCCGATAAACTGATGAATCGCAACAGGCTTTTCTGCTTTATCGTCGATGAAGTTTATTTCAGCTAGTCGCATTAATTCAGGGGTCCCATCTCGCGTGATGAGTTTCGTCTTGACGGAGCTACCTATCACTTGCTCAGGCGGGATACCATAGACACGGTTAGACCATGGTCGCATGAATTCAACGCCACCGCCTGAAACAATATAGTTTTTAAATCCATGCTTCTTAAAATAGCTAAGTACTTCAAGCATCGGCAGATACACCAACTCTGTGTAAGGTCGCTTATGGATTGGATGCCGCGCTTTAGACAACCAGTCGGATACGATCTGTGAAAAGTCAGTCGTACTCATCCCGGCGTGCGTTGCGGTGATTAGTTTAAGCAGCCCGATTTCGCCTTGTTGTCGCAGTGTCTGGAGATCGCCTTCCAGTACGGACTGAAAAGGTTGCGTCACACGCCATTCAGGATGCCTTGGTGCCAACTCTTTGACTCGATCCATCGCAAAAACCAATTGAACATAGTTTGGCTGCTCGCTCCAAAGCGTGCCGTCATTATCAAACACGGCGATCCTATCCTCAATCGGAACAAAATCAGGTGAGCCAGTTTGAGTTGTCTTATTTATAAAACTGATGATAGATTGTTTTGCCGGACCATCATGCCAAGAGGGTAAAGGGTCTGCGGCATGCGTAGTGCTCACACTGAAAAGCAGAATACTCAGCGTTCGAATGATGAAATTTTTCATGATTTTAGGGATTAAATAGAGCAGCATGCTTTCTAGGCGGCAGAGGGCAGCTTCACCACAAACTTCGCACCGCCGTCAAGCGCATCCTCATAATGGATTGAGCCATCATATCTAGTGACAATGTGCTTACAAAGCCAAAGGCCAAGACCCATTCCGGCCTGCTTAGTCGTACTCAATAACTCAAACAGCTGAGGCCTGAACTCTGGCGACACGCCAGCTCCATTGTCAGAAACGCTTAGCTGAACTGAATCACCAGTTTTAATAGCCTCTATGGCAATTTGACGCGGACGCGCCTCCAAGTTAACGAAAGCCTGTGCAGTGTTATTAAGCAAATTTAAGATCACTTGTTCGACGTCAGTGGAATTTACCCGAATCATTAAGCCGACTTCAACTCGAAGTTCAATTTGAATGTCCTTGCTCTTGAGCTCTGGCTTGGCAATATCTAGAACATTTGAAATCAAATCACTCAATTGGACTACTTGAGTATGGGACATGCCGTCTGTAAATATTGACCTGAGTGACTTCACAATAGTAGCCGCTCTCTTGTTGTCCTCTTCCAAGGCATCCAAAATCTCTTTACCTAACTCTGGATTAAGCACTCCGCCTTCAAGTTTCATTTTGAGAAATTGAATGTTCAGAGTAGAGGCGCCAAGCGGCTGATTGAGTTCGTGCGCGATAGAGGCGGACAGCGCACCAGTCGCCGCAGTTTTGTTGGCCTTCAGCAGCCCAAATATCAAATGCTCTTTTTCCTTTAAGAGGGTAGTAATTTTTTCGTTTTCCTCTTTGGATCTTTCTAAATCATTAGCAATTTTATTCTCTTTAATAATTTGCTTTTGTAAATAGAACACGCCTAGCGCGACAAAGACAATGAGGTTAGTTGCGTAAGTAATCCAGCGCAAGGCCAACGCAAAAGCATCTTCGGTGTAAAGGAAAATATTTGTTGGACCATCGCCCGTTAAGATTTGATAGGTTCTAACGACATTACCTAACAGCGTTAATGCGGTGAGTAAAATAATCCAGATCGCAATCCTTGAGCGCCCTTTCTTATAAAACTTTATTAATTCCACTAATTGCCACGCCACCAAAATCTCTTGCGTGATCGTGATCAGTGCAACACGTTGATGAAATGTATGTGGGGTGGTTCTCAGCGGCTCATAAAGAATGGCGACCACGAGGGGGATCAGCCAAATCAATAGCGTTTGTATTCTATTAAACGGTTTTTGGTTCCATGCGCGATATAAACAGATAAGAGCTAAAGACGACATTAATAGTGAAGTATTCGCGATCGTCAGGAGAAACTTATTGACCCATAAGGCAAGACCAAAGCTCAAGCAGCTAAGAGCGAAAAAGCTGGTGCTTAAGGGCCAATAAATATTCGGCCAGTCTGCTCGTTGAACCTGAAATTGCGGAATCGCGCTAAGCACAATCGCAAAGGTAATTAGAGCAAAAACAACAAAAAAGATTTGATTAGCTAATTCCATAATTGAATAGTACAGATAATGGGAATATTTTTCGTCTTAAACGACATCAAACGTCACCGTTCTCATACTTGCAGCCACTCATATCATATCTTTTCGGCTCATAATGGCGCATGATAAGCTGGTAGTTAGGTTCAGACTAAAATTCTTGTATCAAAACAGGAGCATCAAATGAGCACAAAAATAGATATTGGCATTAGTGAAAGGGATAGAAAGGCTATCGCGAGAGGATTGTCAGAGCTTTTGGCCGACAGCTACTCCTTGTATTTGATGACCCACAATTTCCATTGGAATGTCAAGGGTCCGATGTTTAACACCCTCCATACTATGTTCATGGGGCAATATACAGAGCAATGGGCGGCGCTTGATCTAATAGCAGAACGCATAAGAGCGCTCGGGGAGCCAGCACCAGGCACTTATAAAGAGTTCTCAAAACTAACCTCAATTAAGGAGGTTGAGGGGACGCCCAAGGCAGTGGATATGATTAAGCATCTTGTAAAAGCACAAGAAGCAACAGCAAAAACTGCTCGCAAACTTTTTCCTTTGGTTGAAAAGGCAAATGACCAACCTTCTGCTGATCTGCTTACCCAACGACAAGACATCCACGAGAAAACTGCTTGGATGCTGAGAAGCCTGTTGGAGGAGTAAATCCTATCAATGTCGATCTAGATGACAAAATCACCCGAATATATTTTTGATATTTCAGAGGATGACCTGGGGCGAGAGCGTACGTCCTCAACATCAGCTAAGAGCAATCAAAAGCTCCTCTTTTAAAGCTAGCATGAGATTTTTAGTGCTGAGTCTTCTAGTTCTAGCGTAGTCTTGTCCGGCCCATAAACTCTGATATTCACCATTGTTCGTTTTTACCCCCAATTGTCTAAGCGATGCTGTCAGGGTGTTTTGGATTGGAAAAGGCAAAACCATTTTGCTTTCCATCAATCGAATAAATTCGTTATTGATCCCTCGAGCAGGCCTACCTGAAAAGCTAGCTGTAAATACGGAGCCTCTGCTATGGTGTGTGAGCAAATACTCCTTATGAGCGGGCGTGGCGCCTGACTCGTCACAACATAAAAAGGCTGTCCCCAATTGAGCGGCTACAGCGCCGGACCTCAGCGCATTCGCGATATCCGCCCCATCCATGATTGCACCTGCTGCAACAATGGGAATTGAACATCCCTTCACTAACTGCTTCGTCAATGCGAGCGCGGTTAATTTTTCATCCACTTCATCGGGATTAAATATTCCCCGATGCCCGCCTGCTTCAATGCCTTGTGCCACAATAAAATCAGCCCCGGCCTTTTCAACTGCCTTGGCCTCGTTGAGACTTGTCGCCGTCATTCCAACAGCAATTCCTAACGAGTGCGCTCTCGCTATGATGCTCAGCGGCGGAATGCCAAAATGGAAAGTTAAAATTTCTGGGCAGTGTTCCCAGACAGGCTTAAGTTGCTCTTCAATATCTGGATAAAACGGATCCTGCGGTATGGATAATGAAAATTCACCTTCAATGGGAAAATTTTTCAATGCTTCGAGGGCTTTCTCTTGAATCGCTTGCGTTGGTAAATCAACAGGACTGAAGACAAAAAAATTGGCGTTAACGGGGCCATTTGTTAAAGCTCTTGTCGCTGCTAAATCCTCGCTGATTTTTTGTGGCGTGCTGTAAGAGAAACCAAAGCTACCCACACCACCAGCATTAGAAACTTCCGAAGCAAGCTTTGGATTATTGATACCGCCTGCCATGGGCGCCTGAATAACAGGGATGCTGAACTTAGAAAAGTTGAACATGGCGGCTCCACCGAATATTGTTTAAAAAAGCATGACTATTTCGAGTAAGCTGAACGCTTTGCATGCGAATGTCTAAATGAATATTAATTCCGATTTTACCCAAAAGGCAGTAATCAACACACCGGATTTAGACTGGAATTCGTCACCTATACCGGGCATTGAAAGAAAATATCTGGATCGAATCGGCGATGAAGTTGCGCGAGCCAGCTCCTTGGTTAAGTACAGCCCCAACTCATCTTTCACTGAACATATCCATGGTGGTGGCGAAGAAATACTGGTCCTTGAGGGTACATTTTCTGATGAGAATGGCGACTACTCGGTGGGTACCTATATTCGCAACCCACCCAATAGTAAACATGCTCCACAATCGAAGGACGGTTGTGTTTTATTTATAAAGCTAAGGCAATTTAATGCCCAAGATGATTCCGTAGTTAGAATCGATACAACGACAGCCACATGGCATCCTGGGTTAGTTCCGGGTCTAGCCGTTATGCCCCTTCATGAATTTGATGGCGTTGGAACAGCTTTAGTTCACTGGGCACCTAATACAATTTTTAATCCTCATGTTCATCCGGGCGGAGAAGAAATATTTGTCCTCAAAGGGGTATTTCATGATGAGCACGGCTCATATCCTGCCGGCACGTGGATAAGAAGCCCTCGATATAGCAAGCACGCACCCTTCACGAAATCAGAGGGCGCACTCATCTATGTAAAAACTGGCCATCTCAATCATCCATTTTGATTAAATGAAGAAACTACTCGAAGGTGGTTTCTATGGTTCTGGCGGAGGAGGGTTTTGACGTTGTCGTTTGCCGCGATGTTTGCGCTACCGTGACAGATGAGCTCCATGACCACGAACTAAAAGTGATCAACTGGATTTATTGCCAAGTATCCAGTAAAGCTAAAACTTTAGGCTTTATTCGCTAATTTGACCAGATCCCAAGGGCGGATTACTTCCATCTGCACTGGACAAGTTGGTTCAATATGGGTTTGAACGGCGATTTACGTCCAGCATTTTTCGCGCGCTGAGCGTACTTTGTTAAACTAAAAAACTAGTTTAACCAACATGCGACACTGAACAATGCTCCCATATCCAGAAGCGCTGTGGCAAATCATCTTAATGGCAGTCCTATTGATCGCCGCAGTGATCTTTGCTGTCCATCAAGCCGAAGTGATTGCACATAAAACAGGCGAACCATTTGGTACGCTTGTTTTAGCGTTATGCGTCACAATTATTGAGGTTGCTTTAATTGTTTCAATTATGTTGTCGGCAGATGAGGAAGGCGCCGTAATCGCTCGTGACACTGTCTTTGCCACTGTCATGATTGTCATGAATGGCATTATTGGTATATCGATATTTTTAGGCGGCTTACGGCACCGCGTTTTATCGTTTCGCATTGAGGGCAGCAACTCGAGCTTGACCGTCTTGATTGCGCTGGCAGTTCTGACCCTAGTGATGCCTAACTTTACAACGACAACACTGGGCCCCACCTTTTCAGATAGTCAATTGATATTTGCTGGCGTTATGTCTTTAGTGCTCTACGTTACCTATGTTTTCGTTCAAACAATTCGGCATCGTGACTATTTTCTGCAACAACGGGAAGTTGAGTCTGCGAATCCCATCAGCCATGCTTCTTCCCCCTCGAACGCAAAAACAATGGTCAGCGGCGTTCTATTACTGATTTCGTTAATTTTAGTGGTTCTCCTTGCAAAGGCCTTAAGCCCATCTATTGAACTAGCAATCTATGAAATGGGTGCGCCACGCGCAGTCGTGGGAATTGCAATCGCCTTGCTGGTGTTGTTGCCCGAGGGCGTCGCCGCTACACGCGCTGGATTCAATAATCGTCTACAAACCAGTTTAAATCTTTCTCTTGGCTCGGCGTTAGCAAGTATTGGACTCACTATTCCAGCCGTAGCTTTCGTTTCGATCGTGTTTGATTTGCCCCTAAGCTTGGGTATCGATGCCCTAGGTATGACCTTTTTAGGACTGACGTTTTTACTCAGTATCCTAACTATCGCAGTCGGTCGTGCAACGATACTTCAAGGTGCAGTGCATTTAGTGGTATTCGCTGCGTATCTCTTTTTAAGTCTGGTCCCTTAAAAGCTGCTCGGTGACTGATTCAGTGTATGGAACCAAGCAATAGTTTGCTTCGCAGCGGCGAGGGCTTCTATTGCGGTAGGGTAGGTCTTGGGCAAACTATCCAGCACCAGAAACCAGCCATAGATATCTTCAGGTTCGCGGCGCCACTCTTGAAAACGAAACGTGCCATTCAGCTCTTGAATGATATCAATACAGCGATTTTTTTCTTGATTATCGATGCTGTGCGCAACGAGATGGTTTTTTGGCATGCCCCTAATGCTAGGCGCCTGAACTGAACTTGGCAAGAGTCAGTCGAGGTGTCCCAATAAAAACTTCCAGTGACACGCCAAAAAAGAAAAACCCCAGCGCGAACGTAGGGGTTTTTCAGTTTCAGAGGGAGGCCCGGGGCGTAATCGACCAAGGCCTGAGTCCTGAATTGAAGATACTTACTTTAGCAGCGGGATTGATTGCAGAGACTTTCCATTCAGATCCCAATCTGAAAAGCTGATCTTTTGGATTCCCGGGTTTTCAAAGGAACGGACGCTATAGGTTTTCGATTTTAAATTGGCGACGATCACCCACTCTGTAAACTCATACGAATTGACGCCGCCACCATAACCACTAGAGCTGTCCAAGTGTATTGCTCCATACGGTATGTCAAAATTATTCATGATGTGCCAGGCTCTACTTTCTTGAATAGCAGTGCTGGCAGCAGGTGTGTTGACGACAAACTGAGATACCCGAACAAAGCGATCAGGGCTCAAGAAACTACCGGGTAACCCACGCATACCATTTCCAGAGCTGGCGGCCAGAAACTTTTGTCCATTAACTGTGAGGGGAGCCTTATCTGTACCGGATAAATTGACGTAGTTACCAATATTTTGAAGATGCCAAGAAAAAGCTGGATCATTGGTCATCGTGCCAATCGTGTTGTCGGTCATGACTAGCTTGCCGTCAAGATATTCAACCACCAAACTTTTTCCCTGCGAATCATGCAAGGTCATTCTCGCTTTAGCGACACCGCCCCATTCCTTGAGCGGCGCACTGTTCACAAACATCTTTGGCAGCGCCTCTTTAACCTCTTGAACAGTTGCAAAATTGGTTAATGCATACAACAGTAGTTGCTGGGGTCCGATGCTATTAGATGACTGCGCTTGAGTGGGAGTTTGATACTGCGCCGTATTGGGGGCATTTAATAAGCCACCTACAAGACCCGCTTCATTCATTCCATCTACATAAAGGGGCAATCCAAAGGCATTCGTACCAACGACCGCGTACTTGGCGACCCAATTTTTTCCCGAACCAGGTGTGCCATCAATGCCCACCCCTTGAAAGGCGTAACCACGTGGGGTTTTCAATATTGCAGATTTGAGCGGAATCCCAAATTCCATGGTTCTGCCATAGACGCGACCGTCATCGTTACCCGTCAAGACCATCGAGGTGCAGGCCTGAGCCTGAGACAACCCAATAAGACACGATATCAGAGGGCAAATGAGGTAGTTTATTTTTTTCAACATACGGGCTCCATGGCTGGTTGATTAGAGTAGTCAATAGTACTTCTTAGGGAGTGCGGCGGAAAGCTTGGACGACTTGGAGGTAGGGGTTCGAGGTTTCATCCGTTCAAAAGGCCCTCGCCAACTTGTAAACCATGTGTTCGGTATGCATTGATAAGTTTAGTATGTGCTTTGTCAGACTAAATAGTTATATAGAAATGATAAGTATGTCGTTTTAGTTTGAATTGGTTTTTATTATGCTGTTCGATTATCCGGTTATGCCGTTCCGGATAGCGTTTGTATAGACGGTATCGTAAAGATGAGATATGTCGAAAATCTATGTGATTCATGAGAACTCCGCCTGGGTGGAGCCGTTGCAAGCAGCTTTTCGCGAATTAGAGCTACCGTACGAGGAGTGGTTTCTGGACGAAGGCAAACTGGATTTGTCCGTGCCTCCGCCTGAGGGAGTTTTCTATAACCGAATGAGTGCTTCGTCGCACACTCGCGACCACCGCTTCGCGCCCGAATACACGGCGGCAGTGCTCTCCTGGCTTGAGGCTCACGGTCGACGTGTTGTGAATAATAGCCGCGCCCTGCAGCTTGAAATTAGCAAGGTCGCGCAGTATGTTGCTTTGCAGACTTATGGGGTTAAGTCCCCCTTGACCATCGCCGCAGTCGGCAAGCCGCACATCATCGAAGCTGCCCGCCAGATGAATGGCTCATTCATCACCAAACATAATCGTGCAGGTAAAGGGCTAGGCGTAAAACTTTTCCATCATATTGATGCCCTGCAGGACTATGTGAACAGCGTGCAGTTTGAACCCTCCGTCGACGGTATCACGCTGATCCAGCAATACATTCGCGCACCGCAGCCTTTTATTACGCGCGTCGAATTTGTAGGCGGCAAGTTTCTGTATGCCGTGCGCGTGGATACTTCCCTGGGATTTGAGCTCTGCCCGGCTGACGTCTGCCAGATCGGTGACGCTTTTTGTCCGGTGGGCGAAACTGCACCCGAAGCACCTGCGCCGCGCTTTCAGATCATCAAGGGTTTTGATAACCCCATCATCCAGCGTTATCAGCGCTTCATCGCCGAAAACGGGATAGGGATTGCCGGAATTGAGTTTATTGTTGATGAGAGAGGTGAGATCTACACCTACGATGTCAATACTAATACCAATTACAACAGCGACGCTGAGGCTGCAGCTGGGTTGTACGGGATGCGTGCGATTGCCCGACATCTTGGGCAGCAGTTGCATGATCTGAATGCCGGTCGGGCGAGTGTTCACGCGTCTGCGGTTATAGCCTGACCGTAGATTGTTTCTTTTCGATTTTCCAGTCTCTGCAACCCGCGCTTAGCTTGACTAAAAGTGGGACTAAGAAGGGTCTATAGAACCAGTGGCGATTCAAACTACAACATAGGTACGCCTACTTTGCAGAGCGTAAGTCGGCAGATCCAATGTACTCTTTGAACTGTTTACACCAAATCAATACACTGCTTACATCGTCTGGATCTTGTGTCTTTAAAAGATAGAAGGCAGCGCCATTTGGTTTTTTAATGCGACTGACTTCAACTTGTTGTGCGCCAAACTCATCATTGTCTTTGATGGCAGGCTTCTTGCTGATATAGACATGATAGTCAGGGCCGGGGCTAGATCTAAAGTCCTCGTTTGACTGCAAATACAATTGATTGCCAACCTTTATTAGCAACCACTCGCCAGAGGAGTTGTGTATCAAATCCTGACCTTTTGCATTTTTGTCGATTGTTCCTCGTTTAATCACATCACCTTCAATTTTTTGATGTTCTTCAAAGCGCACCTTCAGATCCTGAAAGTGGCCACGGATTGCATCAAGTAGTTGGGCGCTTGCCGAGAATGGAAGTAATAACAAGACGCTCAATATCAGAGGATTTAAGTTTTTCATTTGATGTCATACAAAGTGATTGTGCAATTTATTCGGGCGCCACCCTACGAACCTGTCTCAGCAGCCTAAACATATTTTCAAATCAGTGTTGTCTTTCTCCGAAAACAAGCGCACTAAATTCTTCGAATACAAGATTGAATTCATGGCCATCATAAATATGTTTATGATCAGCATTAATGTTGACCCATTTTTTTGTTGATGACGCTGATGCTGTGTAAAGATGTTCGGAAAATGCGGGTGGTGCAATTTTGTCCTGTTGCCCTGAAATGATTAGTAGTGGTCCTGAGTACTTTTTTAATGCCGCAGGATTGTCTGCTGCGGCGAGGCCTGGATCAATATTGAAGCGCACAAAGGGTTTTACATACCAAGGTGTCCAAGCGCCTAGCACCTCTTGCACATTAGTCTGCGCACCCTCCAAAACAAGCCCGGCGACAGTCTCGTGAGTCGCCATATATGTCGCTGCAAAACTACCCAACGACCAGCCATAGGCCATGATCCGTTTTGTTCCCAAATCATTGCGATTTGCAACGGTTTGGTAGATTGCCAGACTGTCTGATTGCAAATTGTTGAGCGTCAATGTGCCGCCACTTTCCCCAAAGCCGCGATAGTCGACTGCGACGACATTAAAGCCAAAATCCGCGAGTCTCGACAAGCGTCTGCCAGATAGAAGCGTCAAATCTGCATTTCCGTTAAAAAAAATAATCGTCCCTCGAGGACGATCAGACCGCAACAAACGACCGACCAAGAGAACGCCATCGTGACTTCGGACCTCTAACCGTTCACCAGAAGACATTATTTGCCGAGGCATAAAGAAGTTCGTTTCTTTTATCTCAACTGTTGTGCAGGCAGTTAGAGTGCCAAATATTATCGATGTAGCGAGGAGGTGCCGTAAGAAAACGCTTGCGTTCATAAATTAAATTTTATGGAGAGTCGTATCTATTTGTTATCTTAGCTTTTCAATTTCTGATTTTGCATAGATCGACTGATTTTAGACACCCTGCATTTGTAGGGGTGCCCCAAAAAAAGCGGTTCTAATGGTGATTGCTGACAGCACATTATCGAAGCTGCCCGTCAGATCAAAGGCTCATTCATCACCAAACATAATCGTGCAGGCAAGGGGCTGGGCGTAAAACTTTACCATCATATTGATGCCCTGCAGGGCTATGTACACAGCGTGCAGTTTGAACCCTCTGTCGACGGCACCACGCTGATCCAGCAATGCATTCGCGCACCGCAGCCTTTTATTGCATGCGTCGAATGCGTAGGCGGCAAGTTTCTGTATGCCGAGCGTGTGGATACTTTCCTAGGATTTGAGCTCTGATGATCTGAATGCCCGTCGGGCAAGTGTGCACATATCTGCAGCCAGTGGCTGACCGTAGGTTGTTTTTTCGATAATAAGATAGATGTTTAAAACCGTATTCTCAAACCTACATTGACAGCGCCGAGTGTCTGGCCGCTGCGCGCCTCGCCCGAGATGCCCGCGTAAGCAAACGTGTTCTCTGACATTTTGGCCGTGCCGTATAAACCCGCCTGCACAAAAGTTGTGCCTGCATTCGGCGTGGTGATCGTTGTGCCGATGCCTGCGATGGATGCATTCAGGGTGGGGTTCAGTAGGCCAGAAGAATCGGCTCCGACACCCACATAAGCGCGATAGGTGTACTTGGCTGTCATCGGATTGATTTCTTTAGAGCCAGCAGCTAGACCCAACATGCCTCGTACACCATTGCCCGTGAAGCCCTTGACGCTCAGTGCTGATGCCGCATCGCCTTCATTGACGCCCGATTGCGTCACCATCTGCCAGGTAACACGGGCAAAAGGTGTGATTCTGAACTGGTCCATATCGATAGGGCGACTCACGCCAAGACTGAGCATGGCATCATTGCCAGAGATCGACTTGCTCTTGAACCCATTGCTCAAGCCAGAGACATCACCACGCGACAAATCGCTCGAGTTCAGGCCAACACTTGCCATGGCATCTACGGTATAGTCTTGAACAGACATCTTACCGTAGGCAAAAATCGATCCTTATTGGATGGTGCCCGAGCCATAAGTTGGGTTCAAATTGGTATTAGACAGAGCCAAGCCGCCACCGATCCTCATGTCATTTGAGGTGTAGAAGTCTGAACCAAACACTAATTGGTAAAGATTGCTGCTCCAGCCACCCGAGTAGCCATCGCTTGAACGATTACCTTTCTGACACGCCAGATCACCCCAGACATTGCCATCAAGGTGCAAATGAAAAATGATTGCGTAAGCAGTCATTTTGATAGGCTTCCCATTGGTGTCACAAAAAAAGCATATAGGATTTATAAACTAAACCTTTTATCTCAGACTTGTATGTCTTTAGATCAATTTATAAGCTAAAAATGCATAACTCAAACATTGTTTTGATCTTTGGAAGTGCACCTGATGTCACTGAGATTGCGCAATGGAATCTCTCCTTTTTCACAAGTACTGTTGCCATCAATAATGCATGGCAAGT
The DNA here is from genome assembly GCA_945865935.1 of Bordetella parapertussis. GTDB lineage: Bacteria > Pseudomonadota > Gammaproteobacteria > Burkholderiales > Burkholderiaceae_B > Zwartia > Zwartia parapertussis_E. Next base: position 57,051 of record CAMBFI010000014.1, read on the forward strand.
CATACCCAATTGGAACTATCTTATCTTTCCTGAAGATTTTCCGAACGAGCGTCGTCCTGAGTTGCCTGTTGGGTCAGATAAGAAATTTATTACTGCAGATGAATTCGTGAGTCATCAAAATAATTTTGGTGGTTTTATTTATGCAGGTGGAACGATGGCCTTCACAGCTGGGTATTGGGCACTTGGCGCTTTAAAGCCAGACATCATTGCATTTATAGGCTGCGACATGGTTTATTCAGTTGAGCGCGGAAAGTCGAGCCATTTTTACGGGCATGGATGTGCTGACCCTTTAAGAAATGACATCACGCTGCAATCTTTAGAAGCCAAATCAAATAGGCTGATGGCTCTTGCTAACAAGCTCAATTGCGCAGTGTTGAACTTGTCGTCGATGCCAAATTCTAGGTTGACATTCCCTCGGCTATCGTTCTCTGATTTTCAGCAGATGCGTAATCATGAGGAATTCTTTAATAGCCAAAAGCATTTCATAGATCTGCAAAAAGTCAACTTGGCATTAGCTACTGAAGAGGCATTAGGTTATCTAGTTCCTTCAGGGCGCTACTGGGAAAAAATTAACAACTTTGATCCAGCAAAACTTCGACTAATCGATGATATTTGGATTGATTGCTTCAATAAAGTTGAAATGTCTCCACTGAATTGACCGCATCAAGACAACACTAGGACGATCATCTGTCGTGTAAAACGGCACCAGATAACCAAGGTCAAGCCGAGAGCACGCTTAACCTATGTAAGCTCTTTAGCTCAGTCGGTTAAAGCGATGGAATCATCAAGCAAATTAATGCAACTCGAGTGAGGGCTCATCATGAAAATTTTTAAATGTACTTTAGTTGGCCTGGTTCTAACCTGTGGGTCAACAGCATACTCAGCAGATGAAGGGCTCAGTAAAAAGTATTCATCGTGCATGAATAATTCAGTCTCAACACAAGACATGGTTGAGTGCATTGCCTCTGAATATAAGACTCAGGATGCAAGATTAAATAATGCCTACAAATTACTCCAACAAAATCTATCTGTAGATAGGAAAAAGCAGTTATTGGAGGCTCAAACGCTTTGGATTAAATATAGAGATGCTAACTGTAGTTTTTACTACGACCCAGACGGTGGCAGCATGGCAAGGCTATCTGCAAATAATTGCATGATGAGATCTACTGCAATTAGGGCTAAAGAGCTAGAAAATCTTGCTAGAAATTAAACCCACGTAGCCCTACTGCTGACTCCTATCAAAAAGGGGGTGTTTCACATAGCCCTCACGCGTTTGTGGAAGTTTTGCACCTAGGACAGCACTTGCGACTTGTGTCCGCAGTATCTGAGCCGTACCCCCAGCAATCGTAAACATTCGAGCATCTCGCACGTGGCGTTCTGCAGCAAATTCACGTGAGTAACCACTAGATCCAAAGAGTTGCAGTGAATCATTGGTGACTTTAATGGCGGTCTCTGCGGCAATGATCTTGGCTTGGGCAGCTAATTTTAAATCTGGGAAGCTACCCACTGGCACATTGGCTGCGCGATGAAGCATGAGCCGCGCGGCATCCAGAGCGATAGACATATCTGCGATCATCCACTGTAATCCTTGAAACTCAGCAATCGATCGGCCGAATTGTTTGCGCTCTTTACTGTATTGAACAGCTTCTTCAAAAGCACCAACAGCGATACCAAGCGCCACCGTCCCCGCGCCCACTCGTTGCGCGTTGTAGGCGTTCATGAGCGCAGCAAAGCCTTTGCGTAAATCACCGAGCGGCTTTAACGCCATCGATTCATGTACCTCAAGGTTGGTAAAGTCTACGTAGGTTTCAGGGATGCCACGCACACCCATGGCGGGTGTGCGTTTAGCGATGACGAGCTCTTTGGGTTCGGTGCCGTTACGAACAACGATAAAGCCGCCTATGCCTTGTTCCACGCCATCTTCAAACACGCGCGCAAAAATCAGGTGCAATCGCGACACGCCGCCACCCGTAATCCAGTATTTTTGACCATTGATAATGTATCGATCGCCCTTTTTATCGGCGCGTGTGGTCATTTCGCTCGCGGCACTTCCCGCATTGGGTTCAGAGATACAGATAGCCGGTTTATCGCCAGATAATACGCACTCAGCGGCAATCTTCTTTTGTTCTTCGGTGCCATAGGCCATGATGGCACCGATTGCGCCCATGTTGGCCTCAACCGTGATGCGACCCATGGTTGCACAGGCCTTGGCCATTTCTTCGATCACGAGCGTCGTTTCAAGGTAGCCAAGGCCTCGACCGCCGTATGCCTTTGGAACAGTCATTCCCATAAACCCTGCTGCATTGAGCTTGGCAATGTTATCCCAAGGGTAAGCCTCCGTGGCATCGGTCTGAGCTGCTGTTGTTTTGAAAACAGTTTCTGCTAACTCACGTGCTTGAGCCTGAATTACGAGTTGATCGTGCGTCAAAATAGTCATTTTTATTGTTTGTCTAAGGGTTCAATGTTGTCCGAGCCAGTCACGCAAAATCTCTTGTTCGTGCTGGTTGCGAATGGGAGGTGCATGCCTATATCGTACTGGTGTTTCAGAGAGTTGTAAGGGGTTGGCGATCAGGCTCACTTCCCCCGAACCTGCAAGAGGGTGGGGCATCCGAACCTCGACGCCACGGTGTTGAAGATGCGGGTCATTAAAAACTTGTTCGAGGTTATTGACGGGTCCGCAGGGGACACCTACTTTTTCGCAGGCAGCAAGCCAGTAAGCGCGTGATTTTTTTTGCAGGGCAGCAGTAACGATATCTACTACGGCCTGTCGATTCATCACTCGAGAAACGTTAGTCGCGTATTGAGGGTCTTGGGCAACGGCAGCAATATCGGCTATGTGACAGAGTTTCCTAAATTGGCTGTCATTGCCTGCAGCGATAATGATCGGGTCATCGGCAGTCGGAAAGACCTGATAAGGCACGATGTTTGGGTGTCCGTTGCCAAGTCTGACCGGATTCTCTTTGGAATTGAGATAACTCGTGCCCGCATTGATGAGCCATGACACTTGTGTATCGAGCAGCGATATATCAATTTGTTGGCCTGTTCCAGTTTGATCCCTGTGTCGCAAGGCTGCTAGGATGCCGACAGTTGCATACATGCCTGTCATGACGTCAGCAATCCCTACGCCCACCTTCATAGGCTGACCGTCTGGCTCTCCAGTCAAGCTCATGATTCCGCCCATGCCTTGAATCAAGAAGTCGTAACCAGCGCGCGTGGCGTAAGGACCTGTCTGTCCAAATCCCGTGATTGAGCAATACACCAATCGGGGAAACCGTTCTTTGATTTGATCATAGGCCAGACCATAACTGCTCAGTCCACCTACTTTGTAGTTTTCAACCAAAATATCGGTATTTTCAAGCAGGCGCATGATGAGATTTTGGCCTTCCACGCTGGAAATATCGATTTCGATTGATCGTTTGTTTCTGTTGGCACACAAGTAATAAGCGCTTTCAGACGTAGGCTGGCCGTTAGCATCTTCAACGAACGGAGGACCCCACTTGCGAGTGTCATCACCTTCGCCAGGCTTTTCAACTTTAACAACATCGGCACCAAGGTCACCGAGAAGTTGTGCTGCTGAGGGACCAGCAAGGATCCGTGATAGATCCAATACACGTATGCCGTTTAGAGCAGTTGGAGGCATTGTCTACTCCATTCATTAATTTTTTAATTTTCTAATTTTTGATAGTAGTACTAAAGCGTCTTCGCTTGCAATGAACGACCTTCATTCAAAGAATGTTACTCCTTATCATTGCTAGTCTTTGGTCGCACCCCCAGCGCGAACGCGAGGGTTTCTTGTAGTGTCTGACACAAGGATTTTCAATTATCCTGCCGCACCGCTTCGACGATAGATTTCAAGCGGCTGTGCCACCCAACAAAAATGTCGCGCACTATTTGTGTTTATAAATCACGATGAGAGCCGCCTTGATTATTGCGGGCTTAGCGACCTTGTTCTACCCGATGCCACAACTTAAAAATGGATAGGCCGCTTAATAGTAAATGTTTGTGCCGTCGCCATTCTAATGACTGAACCCCTTCGTGAATATTTTCAAGTGTGATGCGCGGTGTTGCGTTAATGTTTAAACCGTTGTGGTGCGTAAGGACTTGGATCCACGCAAGGCGGTTCACCGTTTAGCATCTCAGCAAGCAAACGACCCGCCACGGGTCCTAATGTGAAGCCTTGGTGTGCGTGGCCAAAGTTGAACCACAGCCCAGGATGGCGGGGCGCGGGACCCATTACTGGCAGCATGTCAGCAGTGCAAGGACGTGCGCCTAGCCACGGCGGCTCAGTCGAGGGCTGGCCGAGGTCGATCAATTCGCGCGCCATCGCCTCTGCCTTTGTCAATTGTACTGGGGTGGGGGACGCGTCGATGCACGCAAACTCTGCGCCTGTCGTCAGACGCAGGCCACGTTGCATGGGGGCCAAAGCGTAGCCGCGTTCGGCATCTAGCAAGGGCAGCCGTACCCGTGCCGGCACTGTGTAATGCTGGTGATAGCCGCGTTTGATGAATAGCGGAAAGCGATAGCCCAAGGTCCGAATCAAACCATCCGCCCAGGGGCCCAGAGCCAGCACCGCTTGCTGAGCTTGCACGGGACCGTCGGTCGTGTGCACTAACCAGCCCTTACCTTGCGCTCGTAAGCTTGAGGCGTCACCTGTCATCACGCGCCCATTTCGCGCCATAAAGAGCTGTGCATAACGCGCCACCAAAGCGCCGGGATCGTTGACAGACCATGAGTCAAGCCAATGCACCGCGCCGGCCATGCGTTTACGCAGCGCTGGCTCGGCCTGGGCCAACTGGTCGGAGTTTTCATTGTGGGCGCGCACACCAAAGCGCGCATGTAAGTCCTCGGCTCGCTGCACCGCCTTGTCAAAGGATTGTGTCGTACGAAACACAAAACGAAAACCTTCTCGTGCAACCAAGTCCTGCGCACGCGCAGCGAGTATGAGCGGCTCGTGCTCGACGGTGGATAGGGCAATGAGGCGGCTGTAGGCCTGCGTGGCTAGTTCGTGACGAATAGGGTGTGAATGCTGCAGATAGCTTAGCAGTGACCCTGCCATTTGCCATAGGCCCCGAGCGTGCCAATTCACTTGAGCACCGTTTCCCCTCGCCACGTCCCACAAAAAACCAAGCTCGCGGGGGAAGGCATAGGGTTCGACGGCTTCGCGCTGGATGAGGCCCGCGTTACCCATGGAGGTTTCTTGGCCGGGTGACTGCCGATCTACTAACGTGACATCGAAACCGCGCTGCTGTAGATGCAAGGCGGTGCAGGTGCCAACCATGCCTGCGCCTAAAACAAGGATGGATGTATTCATGACGCCCTCAATGTAAAACCCTCAATTTCTCGGCTACATAACACAGTACTGCTAACTTCCACTGCTAAGGAGCGAGTTGGGCTCAGCCGATTTTATCTTGCATTTTGGATCTCGTAGAAGATCTGATGTGGAAAGCGTTTCAACGCCCAAGATTTGACCCCGTCAATGTCTAAGTCAATTGCTGAACCTGGGAGCCATTCGATCCGATGCCGCCTTCACCGCCGGCATCACTGCGATAAGGCGTTAGTTCTGATAAGGTATTTTTGGCGCTGGGTAGTTGTAATGACATTTTCCGAAAACTTCATTAAGCAAAAAACTCGAGCTGCGTTTATATCCAGTTAAAAGCCTACAAAAGTAAAAACCCCAGCGCGATGGCAGAGGTTTTTCAAACTCAAAGGGTGGCCCCAGACGGAACCGGCCGCGTTCTAGTGAAACCATCATTTGACCCGCAGCGCTGCAACTTCACGCATATTTAATCTAAGTCCTATGCCTGGTTCTTCTGGCATTTTAAGTGTGCTGTTTATTGCTTTGAGCGGCTGTTCAAGCATACGATCAAAAGAAATAACCGGGGAGTCGCTAGGAAAGTATTCCATGCATGTTGTCGCAACGGATGCGGCAGCACAGTGAATTGAAATATCGAAAAAATAATGAGGCATGATAGGCAAGTGCCAGGCGCTTGCCATGGAACTTATTTTCATCCACTCCGATATCCCTCCTACGACTGTTACATCCGGTTGCAGGATGTCAGCTGATTTTTTATCAATGATTTCTTTGAAACCCCAACGTGTGCATTCTTGCTCACCTGTCGCAATCGCCATGTCAAGCGCTTGGGCAATTTGTGCAGATCCGTCCATATTGTCTGGCATAGTGGGCTCTTCCATAAACAAGACATTAAGAGCTTCGAATTGCCTTCCAGCGCGTATCGCAAGTGTCGGGTCGTTGTAGCTATTGTTGGCATCTACCATTATGGAGTGGTTGTCACCAACGATTGAGCGAACAAGTTTTACACGCTCGACATCTTCGGAAATACTTCTAGCGCCTACACGCAGTTTAAATGCATTGAAACCTCTTTTGAGTAGTTCTTCAGTTTCCTCCGCGAGTCTCTTGAGCTCATGATCTGGGTAGTATCCTGAAAAACTAACGTAGCATGGAATTTCTGTACGATATCCACCTAAGAGCCGTCCGACAGGCTGCTGAAGTAGCTTGCCCGTTATATCCCATAATGCGATATCGATTGCGCTGATAGCGCGCAGAACAGCTCCTTTGCGACCTTGTAAGAGGTGGGAGTGATACATTTTTTGCCATAAACTTTCCTTCATCATTGGATCTTCACCAATGAGTAATTGGCCTAGTTCTTCAATTGCCGCATGCACAATCGCGCCACCTCTGGCGTAACTGATTCCTGTAACGCCTTCATTAGTATGAATTAGCAGAATATTGAACTCACGCGTGGTGTATGTGTTGTGTGAAATTTTGACAGGCTGATTTAATGGGATCGATACAACGATGTTGTCGAAACTTGTTATGTTCATGTGCGTATCTCCGGTGTTTATTTTGCTCGAGCATAGCGCTTCAGGATAAGTTAGCCGAAATCGACGAGGGCTGGGGCGCCACGCAGAGCCATGATGATCTTCAATGCATTACATCCGTACACTGTCTTGAAATATCTTCCACCGAGTTGAACTGTCGATCAACACGACACCCGTAAATCAACCGTCACGTAACCAGATGCTCGAGGTTTCGTCCGTCCAAAAGGACGTCTTCAACCTGTCGACCATGTGTTCGATACTAAGCCGCCAGTTACAAGTCTGCAAAAGCAAAAACCCCAGCGCGGATGCGGGGGTTTTTTCAGTTTCAGATGGTGGCCCCGGGTGGAATCGATCAGGGCCAGAGGAAATCTACATCAGCTTTTGGACTAATGCCTACTTTATTCGTAGTGAGTCCACATCCTTAAAACACGGACCGTCTTTTCTTTGCGAACGATTTCGTAAACCAAGCGATGTTGAATATTAATTCTGCGTGAGTAAGCCCCTTTTAAGTCGCCAACCAGCTTCTCGTAAGGCGGCGGATTTTGGAGTGGGTCTATTTCTAATATACTCAATAAAGTCTGTGCTTTATCTTTCAGACCTGCGGCAGACAGTTTTTTAGCATCCTTGAGGGCAAATTTGGAATAGGCTAAATTCCAAGTTACCACTTCAATGTCCTTTTGCTCTTAGCCAAAGGCTCAGCCATTGACTCTTTAATCGACTCACGCATCCCTGGAATTGCCAATAGATAAAGCGTCTCCTGAATGGCGCTCCAATCTTCTTCAGAAACTAAAACAGCATTTGCCCGCTTACCAGTGATAACTACTGGTTTATGTGTTTCAGCCGCCTGATCAATCAAACGATAGAGGCTCGTTCGAGCTTCGCTTGCAGTTAACGTGGTCATGATTTCACTCCTTTTCAATATAGTACGTAAAAGCGTACGCTTTGTCAAGTGGCTATCTCATCCGCCCGACCAATAGAAAATGTCCCGCACGAAGCAGGGCATTATTTGAGTGTGGTGGCCTGGGGCGGAATCGACCTGGGCCGAGGATGCCTGGCTCTATTTATTGTCGCCCTCTCGCTCAGGCATTGCGGTAAATAGCAATGTAAACATGATGATCACAACGAAACGAAAGGCTGCCTCGATACCATTCCACTGCTCGGATTGCCACATACAAAACCATTCGCCACCAATAACAATAAAACCAAAGAACCACAGCAAAAAACCAATCAAACAGCCAAGATATGCCCAATTCTTAGCCCTATTAAATGCCAACGGGGAATGAATATTTTTGAGCAGCCCAATGGCGCCGATGAGCAACAAGACGCCTGTTAAAAATTCGGCAAATATGATTAGTCCATAGGCAAGACTCCAAACGAAGGGGTCAAGAATGGCTCGGTACTTCAAAGTATTGCTTGGAAACACTGTGTCCATGGAAAGAGTGTGCTGAACAAAAGCGTAATTAGAGTCGTAGTCGATCAGATTATTCAAGCAGACTAAAAGAGCAAAAACAGCAAGTAGCAAACAAATAATGGATTTACATACCCGCAGAATCGTCATCTCAGCAAATCCTATAAAAGGTCACAAGAGACAATTCTACAGTTGGGCCACGCAAATGAAAAACTACCCGAAGGTGGTTTGGAGAATTCTTGGTGACCCGGGGCGGCATCGTCCGGGGTTAGAGGATGTTTAACCTTATTGAAACCGCTGTCGAGACAGCATTGCTTGGGTGATGTCTCGCTTGGGGTGGAGGACTCGACAAAGCTCTATGCGATCAGAGAATACTCTGTAGTAGATCTGATGTGGGAAGCGTCTCAAAGACCAAGCTTTGATGCCCTCGATGTCCAAATCAAGTGCTGTACGCGGCGATCCAATGTTTGGATGTTGACTAAGGCAAGCGTAAGCCTCGTTTTTTAGCTGAAGGCCTGTTTCAATTTGTAACCATCCTGCTTTTTGAATCAACGCGACCGAAGCTACAACCTAAGGGTTTCGTCCGCTTAAAAGGACGTTAACAACCTGTCGACCGTATGGTCGGAACGGAGCTGTTGTAGTGCCCGACACCAGCATTTTCAATTCGGTCCCCTAGCTATTTAGGAGACCATGCCGAGCATAAATCAATATACTTGTTATCGATTTTTCCTTGATCTGGCTGTTGTTTGTACCATTGGTAAAAATTTTTTGAAAAGGTCCTGTTGTATTGGGCAAACGCTTCCATACTCCCGAACTCTCTGATGGCAAATTGGTCGTATCTGTTTCTAGCTCTTTCAAGGGCTTGTTTAGCGTTTGCTGGCCAATTAGCATTCAATGATTTTGCGCTCAGGATTGTATAAATAGAACTACATGACGCAATCGTTTCGGCATTAGATGCCGCGTAGACCGTCGATGAGCATAAGGAAAAGAAAATATATGCCACCACTGAAACCATTTTCATCTTCATGATCCTCCTTAACAAAAGTTTAATGACCAGCGACAGCAGACCATCTTCATGCGCCTAATCTTGCTAAACATTTAATGGTGATCACTTCAGCCTCCAGCTTAATAAGGGAAGTCTACGAACCCTAAAAAGCTAGTCTATTTTCAACTGGAGAGGGGTAATATTGAAAAGTGCCATAAATACAAGATTAATATTTATTATGCGAATCTTGTTCTTGTTGATCCACAGCTCTAGCGTAAAGCATACTGATGAACTAACTTAATTAGGAGATCCCACAGTGGACACCACTCAAGTACCATCTTTTTTTGGCAGTATGTTTAAATTTGAAGGACGTCGAGGTCGAAAGAGCTTTGTATTTGCTAATGTGGCATTGATCGCATTGGCGATTGCAGTAGCAATTATAGGTACTGTTTTTGCATTTTTGTCTTACGGACTTAGTCTCGTTTTCATGTTCCCAGCATTTATTGCACTGTATGTTTTGGGGATGATTGTTTCGGCACAGCGAATTCGTGACTTTGGTCAAAGCGGATGCTGGGTATTTTTGTATCTTATTCCCTACGTTGGATTCGCCATAGCAATTGCATTGGTGTTTATTCCTCCCAATCCCGGACAAAACAAGTACGGCCCACAGCGTTAATTTTAGATCACAGTAATACTTTCACACGGTCGATGGCACCTTATTCAGGTCGTCCAAACGCAGCGATTCATACCGCAGTACTCTTTGAAATGAGAGTTGTGCTTCAAGCGTCCCGTAACTGAACGCTTGATCAACAGGTTTCAGCTGGTCGCACACACGCCGTAAACAACAAAGCAGCTAGAGAGCTGCTTTGTAGGTCCCGAGATAATGAATGAATCTACTGATTATTAAAACTGCAGTTTCAATCCCAAGTTGATCGTACCCAGAGTTTGTCCACTACGTGCCTCGCCCGAGACGCCCGCATAAGCAAACGTGTTCTCTGACATCTTGGCCGTGCCGTATAAACCCGTCTGCACAAATGTTGTGCCTGCATTCGGTGTGGTGATATTAGTGCCAATCCCCGCAAGCGAGGCGTAAAGCGTTGGGTTCAACAGTCCCGAGGAGTCCGCACCAATCCCGACGTAGGCACGGTAGGTGTACTTGGCCGTCATCGGATTGTTGGCCTTTGAACCCGCAGCCAAGCCAATCACCCCACGCACGCCATTGCCGGTGTAGCGATTCACACTCAACGCCGAGGCCACACCACTCTCATTGACGCCAGACTGGGAGACCATCTGCCACGTCACCCGCGCAAAGGGCGTGATGCGCAGGCTCTCCAGATCCATCGGACGGCTCACGCCCAAGCTGAGCATGACATCATTGCCCGAGACCGCGTTGTTTCTAAACCCTGTGCTCAGTCCCGTCACATCTCCACGCTTGATGTCGCTTGAGCTCAAGCCCACGCTGGCCATGGCATCGAGCACAAAGCTCTCCACAGGCATCTTGCCGTAGGCAAACAACGAGCCCTGTTGAATAGTTGCCGAGCCATAGGCCGGGTTGACCGTGGTGCTCGAGAGCGCCAAGCCGCCACCAAGCGTCGTACCGTTGGCTGAGTAAAAATCCGAGCCAAACGTCAGCTGATACAGGTTGCTACTCCAGCCTCCAGACTGGCTGTCGCTCGAGCGACTGCCGCGCTGGTAGGCGAGCTCGCCCCAGACGTTGCCCTTGGAGAAGGCCTTGGCCTCGGCACTGGGGTCGACGCTCGGGTTTGAGCTCACCGCTGCACTCGGTGCGCCGCGAACTTGCGTCGAGGTACTCGCGCTGGCCATCGGTGTGGTCATAGTGAGTCCAGCCGTATCGCCCAGACGGTTGAGCACTGCTTGCTGTGTACGCTGCGTCGTTTGCGCAAGCACAGCCACCGTTGCTGCGTACACCTCACCCGAAAGACTTTGAGCGAAGTTAGAGATGCCCTGTGCTGTGGTTTGACCTGAGATCGCGTACAGCAACTGGTCTTGGGCGGCGGTTGCTGTCCCCGAGACGCTCGCCTGTGCGAGTTGCGTCAACACGCCACCCACGGACTGCGCGTTGGCGTTACCCGAGGCTGAGGCGATCGTAGTTTGATAGGAGGTCGGAATTACTGCCAGATCGATACTATTGCTACCCGCCATGTTGTAAAAAGGTAGGAACTGCGTGCCCGCGGCAAGCTCTGGAGGTTGCGTCAGCGCGGAGAACCTACCCGTGATTCCTCCTGCGGCGGTGACGATCCGCAGGCGATCACCCAAGCCCGGTACGTATATCGCGCTCCCGTAGCCAGACTGATTGGCGCTAAACAGATTCGACAGACGGGGCACCAAGCTCGCCCCGGGCTGGATCACAAACTGACCGCTACTCACGTTCAAGAAAGAGTAGTAACCAGATGCACCCACAGCAGATGCGCTGCTCGCTTGCACCGTGCCCGCGACATCTTGAACGTAGGTCGAACCGGCATTCATGGTCACGGTGTTGGTCGCTGCGAGGTAGCCCGGTGAGTTACCAGGTTTGAGAATGCCCGCCACGGTGAGCTGGCCATTGATCGTGCCCGTGCCCATCAGCGTCGCACCTGAAGACACCCAAACATTACCAAACCCTGTGGGGGAGGGGCCTGAAACAGACAAGGTGCCCGACGAAACTGTCGTGCCGCCTGTGTAGGTATTGGCACCACTCATGATCGTACTTCCGGTACCGGTAAAGGTTAGACCACCCACACCAGAGAACACACCCGAGAGCGTGGCACTCCCTGAAGGTGCGCTCTGAATCGTACTGCCGCTTGTGACGCTAAAAGCAGTGCTCGAGCTATCGCCGCTCAACAGTACTAGTGTGCCACCAGACAAGACAGGGCTCGCTCCAACAGAGGCTAAACCAACGCTCGTACCGCTGGTGATGTTGGAAACACCGCCCGAATTGGATCCACCACCCGAACTCGTACACACACTACACGCCGTGATGAGCAGATTCCAAATACCGGACCCAGAAGCTGTTTCGGTTAAGACAAAGGTATAGCCATTTGAAGTACCACTCGTATTCAGTAGCAAGGATGAAGCAACACCGCTTAGCACTGAATCAAGTGTGCTGTTCAAAATCAAACTATTGGTAGTCGAGAGCGAGGAAATACCAAAAGTTGTAGTGCCGGTGCCGCTACTAACCGCCAACTGCCCATAATGATTTGAGCTGTTAATAATGATGTTGTAGTTGGTGGGCAGATTACCGTTATAGGTCAATGCCCTAGTAGAGGGGGATGTACCATTACCACCTTGTGCGTTATTGAATGTTGAAATTAGGCCTGTATTGTGAACTCCGTATGCAACAAAAGTACCCATCCCAGTCGCTGTTGCTTCTATTGAGCCCGTATTTGTGAGTGAATCAACGGTACCAGCATTGTTAACACCATATGCATACGAATTCATACCGGATAACAACACATTAATCACTCCTCCATTTGTCAAAGAAGAAATGGTGACGTCATAATCAATATCAATGCCGTTTGAAACGGTGTAATCCACGGTCCGAGAATATGAAAGAGTTCCGTTATTTGTAATGTAAATTCCACTGATAGCATCGCCCATGCCACTAACGCGCACAAGAAAACTCGCATCAATAGGTGGGCTAATGGAGCCTGTCGGGGTAATGTCTAAACAAAAGTTACTTATTCGTACATATTGCAAGTCTTCTACCGAAGAAATGGTTGTTGTTCCACCACTGCAAGATTGAGCCTTTGCACCAATCACTGTTAGCAATAAGATTAGTGTCAACCCAATTTTTTTCATATATACAATTTTTTAAAGGGTTAGAAAAGTTGGCTTTAACGCTTTCTAATCGCAATTAAAGTAAATAGCAAGAATAAATAGGTCTGTGCATTAAAAAATCATCCAAAAAGCAAAAACCCCAGCGCGAACGCAGGGGTTTTTTCAGTTTCCGATGGTGGCCCGAGGCGGAATCGATCAGGGCCTGAGGATGTCTGATCCTGGTCGCCATCAATTAGTAAACTTCGTCATGATCCCCAACGTTGATTGGAATGATTTCATTCTCAGTAATGATAAGTTCAAGCGTAATCCTGTACTTCAGATTGATTGAGACACCATGCAGACCGGCGAGCTTTCCTTTGAGGCTATGTAGTCGAAGGGAAGGGTGATGAGGGTTTACCGTTAGCAGTTCAAGAGTCTTGGTGTACTGAGTCAGTGCTTTTGGGTGTTGCTTAACGAATTTGGCAGCCTTGCGGTTGTATTGCTCTGTAAAAATTAACTGCCAGGTCATGCTGCCAACGTTGCATTCAGCTTGTTGATGCGACGAATGTGTTGGGCAACCGTTTCTTTTACATAGCGACCAGCGTCGAGATCAGCCTTAGATTCGGCAAGCGCGGCTTCAAGTTCGCATTCGCGAAGATATTGGTATTGTTCTTCGCTCATCACGATGTACTTAATTTGACCGCGAACGGAAACAGCAACTTCAGGTTGCGTGGCGAGTGCTTCCTCGATTGCTTTCACACCTTTAGTTTTAAGGTCATTGGCTGAGATTGTGCTCATGATGAATTCCTGTTTAGCATTACTGACAGTATAGTCAATCACACTATTTAAAGCACTATCAATCATTTAAAAACATCCAGTTACAAGCCCACAAAAGCAAAAACCCCAGCGCGAACGCTAGGGTTTCTAAAGTTTCAGTGGTGGCAGGAGGCGGAATCGACTGAGGCCCCGAAGGTGTTTCATCCTTATTTTCTAAATATTTAAGTAATTGGCCATATCCCGCTTGTGATTCAAGCGTCCCGTAACTGAACTTTTGATCAACAGGTTTCAGCGGGTTGAAAGTTTCGGCGTAAAACGTAAATACCCCGCGTCGCTGCGCTCCGAAGTGATCAGGTTAGGCTGGAATAACTGTCCAGTTTGTTGTGGAATCGCTGATCAGTTTGCCGTGGAATGACTGTCCAGTTTGAGCGGAATACGCACTGATTCTTTTGAATTGCTGAAAAAGTTAACCCTTACAACAAATGTCGTTTTAAACGACATCACAAATTAACTATTTAAACCTTACAAAAGCTGGTGGCATGGTTTTTATCCGCATTGGCGGACACCACCAGTTTTAGTAACGCCAATTTATTTTTTTTGTCATGGTTCGAGCTAAACCACCACAAGCTCCCGCCCTCAATATTGGTATTTTTCTCCACGCCGCTATGTAAAAGACTATTTACTCGACCCACATTGGGTTGATGACCAACAAAGACGGTTGTTAAGTCAGCATTGGGCCAATCAGCGTGATTCAACACAGCAATTCCAGAGGCCAATTCAGAGTGGTATTGGAAATCATCTACCGCCTCATAGTGGTCGACCAGCTCAGCCGCGGTCTGGCGAGCTCTCAGTGCGGGGCTATCAAATACTCTATAAGGACTTGGCACATTATCTTTTATCCAGGCGCTAATGTATTTGGCTTGCTGTACTCACAACGCTGTTAGTGGGTGTGATTCATCTGGATTACCGGGAGCTGAATCTGCGTGACGCCAAATTAGTAAATTCATAGAACCTCCAAAACGTATGCGATGACTTATTTGAGCATAAATGAAAAAACCACCCGAATGGTGGTTTTGGTCTTTCTTGGTGGCCCGGGGCGGAATCGACTAGGGGCTGAGGATGTCGATCCTTATTGAAACCTTTGACGATACAGCGTTGCTTGGGTGATATCACGTCTTGGATGTAGGATTCGCCAAAGTTCTACGTGATCATTTTGGATCTCATAGAAGATCTGATGTGGAAAACGTTTCAACACCCAAGATTTTATGCCCTCAATGTCTAATTCGAGTGCTAGACGTGGTGAGCCAATGTTGGGGTGTTGTCTTAAGCGAGCGTATGCTTCATCAATTTCAATAGCGAAATTTTCTGCGACCGCTGTACCGGCCTGTTCGCGGTAGTAACAAATGATGTCGTGGACATCTGCAATTGCGTGGTGGTGTGGAGCAATTGTCCTAACAGTCATTTTAAAGCTCACCTCTTGCTAGGGCTCGCAACCTTTGGAAGTATTCGGGGGTGATAGGATCGCACAGCGGTGAATTTTTGCCAGCTAGTAATTGCTCGCGTAGCCACGTTCGATCTTGTGGAACTTGCAAGCTATTTGAGTCGTGATTGTTCTCATCGCTAGCATCACGGTTGTAAGGCTTTGGTTCTGATAAGGTATTTTGGGTGTAGGGTAGGTGCGGTGGCATGTCTTTTAAACTCCTGAATAGGCCTTCAATTCTGAATGTTTTTTGGCTTAAAGTCTGTTTCAAGAGGTAACGAAATGGAAGGCCAATCGTCCCGTAACTGGACGCTTGATCAACAGGTTTCAGCGGGTCGAACACACGCCGTAAACAATAAAGCAGCTCGAAGGCTGCTTTATTGTTACTCAGTTGATGGCTAAAACTACTGATTATTAAAACTGCAGCTTCAGTCCCACGTTGATTGTGCCGAGTGTTTGGCCGCTGCGTACCTCGCCCGAGGTGCCCGCATAAGCAAACGTGTTCTCAGACATCTTGGCTGTGCCATACAGTCCAGCTCGGACAAATTGACCTTTGAACCCGACATCCATTCCTCGCTGGTTTTGTTGCGTATCCGATGTGGTCAGGAGGTGATCCTCAGCCGTGTTCCACAACGATCTCTATCTCTCAACTTGGGCTGACAGTTGGAGATAAATAAAAATTGGTTAGTATTTGTAAGCCAATCGATTTATTATTGTTACAGCTATTAAGTCTAGTTAACTCTAAATGAATGAGTATAAATATGAAAAGAAATAAGCTTGCCAGCTTAAAAGGGTTTCTGACCGCCTGTACGGTTTTGATCGGTGCGGGTTTGGGTCAGTCTCAGGCTGCAGACAAAGACTCGACTATTTTTCTCAATCAGGCGTGGACATCACAACAACGCGCCGATTATTACTGGGGTTCCCAAGGCTCAGCTTTGATATCCTACGATATTTATCTTGCGCTGCAGTTGCCTGGGTCGAAGACACTGTTCAACAGTCCGGCGCATGCCGATAAAGTTGGGTTGCTCATTGACCCGCCGGATTTAAAAAATAATCCTGACGGCTTGCCGATCGGGATCACCAAGACTACGGTCACGACTGGGCAATATATTGGTGTGTACATGGGGATGACGTGCGCAGCCTGTCATACAGGGCAAATTCAGTACAAGGGTAAGCAGATCCGTATCGATGGAGGCGCCGGCAATCGCCTTGATTTGGTTTCCTGGATGAGATCTTTAACAGCTTCGCTCAATGAAACGGTGATTGATCCCGCGCGCTTTGAGACGATGTTAAAAACCATTCAAAAATCTAATCCTGTCATCAGTGAGGCAGATTTAAAAAAGCGGCTGCTCCAAGATACGCAAATCGTTCAGGCGCAAGTCAAGCACTCTTTTGTGGTGCCCTCTCTTCCTGGCCCTGGCCGAATGGACGCTTTAGGGAGTATTCATAATAGTT
>CAMBFI010000015.1 GCA_945865935.1 Bordetella parapertussis
TAGGCTTTAACACCCAGAGGCTTACTATTTCACTTCAAGTGAGCACTTGATTTCGTTTGCAATCACAGCAGCCTGTTACAGCTACGTGACCTGCGCTACGCGTATCAAGCGCCCACACTTATCGGTTGTCAAATTTTTAAAGAACAAGGCACCACTAGCATTTGACTGAAAATCAGCCAAATGCGGCAAATCTGTTGTAGGTATTCGGGAATTAAATGGCCTTAATAGACCAGATCACCACGGCTACTACTGACTGCTTTACATCGTTTTCTATGCTTTGGTAGAAGCAAAGAAGAAAGAGTATGAACGGATTTTTTTACCCTGTCAAGTTGGGCATACGAATTAGCAACTAGCGTGCCGAGGATTTGAGTCGGGATGCGAACAGTTTCCGAAATTTTTGTACTTTAGGTGCCACAACCATCTGACAATAGCCTTGCTCTGGATGCAACGCAAAGTAGTTGTCGTGATAGGCCTCGGCAGGCCAAAACCTTGCGGCTGGCCTGAGTTCAGTACAGACTGGCGCAGCAAACTCCCCGGCCGCGTCTAGCGCGACAATCGCTGCTTGCGCCGCATCCCGCTGTGCCGCGTCCTGCCAAAAAATAGCGGATTGATACTGGGGACCAACGTCATTGCCTTGGCGGCCTGGCGTTGTGGGATCATGGATTGCAAACAGCACTTCAAGCAAATCCTTGTAACCAATCTTCGAGGGATCAAAATCTATCTTCACCACCTCGATATGACCCGTCTGTTTGGAGCAAACCTGCTCATAAGTTGGCTGATCAACGGAGCCGCCGCAATAACCCGACTGTGCGCTATGCACGCCCTCAAGCGAAGCGAACACCGCTTCGATGCACCAGAAACAGCCCCCGCCAAACACTGCACTTTGCACTCCAACAGAAGCTGCACTCATCTGATTCACCTTTAATAAAAATATTGTGTGCGACTATGGTCGCAAAGAAATGATCCACTGCGCCAAACGCTGCGCATCCTGCTCATTGACCTGAGACTGGGCAGGCATGGGGACTGCGCCCCAGCGCCCTCGCGCCCCCTGCCTAATTGCTTTGCTGAGGTACTGCTCAGCATCCGCCTGTCCGGCGTAACGCTGCGCAATCGCCGTGAAGGCGGGCCCCACGCGCTTGGCATCCACCTGATGACAGCCGAGGCAAGTCTTGGCTTTAGCCAGCGCGAGCCCATCCGGCACAGCTTGCGCAGAGACAACCCCCGCATAAATTAGGCACAAACCAAGACTGGCGCACGCTGCACGCCAGCGTCTTCCCGACAAAACAGCACGCATCACTTATCAAATGCGTCCGTCACGGCGCCACGGCTCGCCGTACTCGCCAAATGTCCAAACTTAGCGAGTACGCCACGCGTATAGCGCGGGGTCGGCTGTTTCCAGAGCTTACGGCGCTGCTCAATTTCGGCGTCCGGCACGTTCAGCTGCAACAGCAGCTTGTGTGCATCGATCGTGACCGAGTCACCCTCTTTGATCAGACCGATCAGACCACCCACATAGGCCTCGGGTGCGACGTGACCTACCACCATTCCCCAGGTACCACCAGAGAAGCGGCCATCTGTAATCAAGCCAACGCTCTCGCCCAACCCCTGGCCTACCAAGGCAGAAGTTGGTGCGAGCATCTCGCGCATCCCTGGGCCGCCCTTGGGGCCCTCGTAGCGGATTACAACGATATCGCCGTGCGTGATTTTGCGATCCATAATGGCGGCCATCGCATCATCTTCCGAATCAAAAACACGTGCGGGGCCCGTAATGACAGGATTCTTCAGGCCGGTGATTTTGGCAACAGCGCCTTCTGGCGACAGATTACCTTTAAGGATCGCGAGGTGGCCTTGCTCATACATCGCATTTTTAATGGTACGGATCACTTGCTGATCGGCTGGCGGCTCACTTGGCACGTCTTTGAGCACTTCGGCAATGGTCTTGCCCGAAATCGTCATACAGTCGCCATGCAGCAAGCCCGCGCTCAATAGAATCTTCATGACCTGCGGGATTCCACCTGCGCGATGCAGGTCAACCGTCAGGAACTGGCCAGAGGGCTTCAGATCACATAAAACGGGCACTCGCTTTCGGATGGTCTCAAAATCATCAATCGTCCATGGCACTTCCGCAGCATGTGCGATTGCTAAAAAATGCAAGACTGCGTTCGTGGAGCCACCGATCGCCATGATGACCGACACCGCATTCTCTAGCGACTTGCGCGTAATAATGTCGCGCGGCTTACGCCCTTTACGTACCGCGTCAACCAACACGCGTGCGGCCTCAGCGGCGTGAGTAATCGCCTCTTTGTCCTCGTTGGCCAAGGTGCTTGAGTACGGCAGCGCCATGCCCATCGCCTCGAATGACGAGCTCATCGTATTGGCGGTATACATACCGCCGCAGGAGCCTGAGCCTGGAATTGCCTTTTGCTCAATCGCCTTGAAATCTTCGTTACTCATGCGGCCCATTGTGAACTCACCCACGGCCTCGAATACGGACACAATATTGAGGTCGCGTCCCTTATGTGAGCCCGGCTTGATGGTGCCGCCGTAAACATAAATACCCGGTACATTCATTCGCGCGATGCCGATCATGCCACCCGGCATGTTTTTATCGCAACCGCCGACCACCACCACACCGTCCATCCACTGCCCTTGCACAGCAGTCTCGATACAGTCAGCGATCACTTCGCGCGAAACCAGCGAGTACTTCATGCCCTCGGTTCCCATGGACATCCCATCAGAAATGGTGGGGGTACCAAACACCTGCGGATTCGCTTTGGCCTCACGCACCGCGGCAATCGCGGCATCAACGAGAGGCTGCAAACCACTATTACACGGAGTGATGGTGGAATGACCATTCGCCACACCAATCATGGGGTTCGCGAAGTCAGTTTCTTTGTAGCCCATGCCGTAGTACATCGAGCGGTTGGGCGCACGTGTCACGCCTTCAGTAATGTGTTTGGAACGTTCGTTATTTGCCATGAGGATTACCTGTTAGTGAAGATTTCAGCGGTTATTATCGGACATCTTTTACTTGCTGGGGCGCCATGTTGCAATTCCCGACTATCGACCCCGTGGCCATTCGCCTCGGACCGCTCGCCATACACTGGTACGGCTTGATGTATCTGGTCGCGTTTGGATCGGCCTGGCTGTTGGGGCGCTGGCGCATCTCGCATCATAAAACCGACCTGACCGCTCGGGACCTTGAAGACATTATTTTTTATGGGATATTGGCCGTCGTGCTAGGTGGTCGCCTAGGGTATGCCTTGTTTTACAAGCCCGGCCACTACCTTACCCATCCGCTCGAGATCCTCTACGTCTGGGAAGGTGGGATGTCGTTTCATGGAGGGCTCATTGGCGTGATTGCCATGATGTTCCTACTCGCCCGCACGCGCGGCTACTCGTTTTTTATGGTGGCTGACTTCGTCGCCACGCTGATTCCACTCGGTCTGGCCGTGGGCAGACTCGGAAACTTCATTAACGGCGAGCTATGGGGAAGGCCGAGCAGCGTTCCTTGGGCGATGGTGTTTCCACAGAGCGGCGACGGCTTGGCGAGGCACCCCTCGCAGCTTTATCAATTTGGTCTGGAAGGCTTGGTTCTGTTTGGCTTGGTGTGGTGGTTTGCACATAAACCTCGCCCGACAGGGCAAGTGAGCGCTGTATTTTTAATGGGCTACGGAATATTGCGATTTGCAGCTGAGTTTGCGCGTGAGCCGGACAGTTTTTTAGGGCTGCTCGGCCTGGGACTCAGCATGGGGCAATGGCTCTGCCTGCCGATGGTGGGAGCCGGAGTTGTTTTATTTGCTTGGGCGCGGCGCACACTGCCGCCCACGACCAAAAAGTAAGCCGCGCATGTTCTGATAAACAAAAGGGTCTGCCCAACTAGGCAGACCCTTCGCTATAGATGCCCCGCTCGTGCCGTTCAGGTCGGCATCTCGAACCTAGGGTTCAAGTTGGCCGCGATCTGCCTGACTTTGAGCGCATCTGACTAGAGACGTGCACGCCTGTCGGGCTATCCCACAACCTATGTATGCCAAAGCATTGGTTCAGAGAATATATGACCTGGTCACGAACACAGCAGGGACAAACTTTAAATTACCTTGTCTTGCTAGGACTTGTGGCAGCTAACGCTGCATCGAGCATTGCATTCATGTCATCTATTCTACGCTTGAAGTCGCCGACAGCCAAACCGCCCAAGGGACCGTCCGGCGCACGCACAGACAAGAGCTCCACAGCAATTTGTATGGCAGCCATCACCGCAATGCGCTCGTTACCCGAAACTTTACCCGTTCCCTGTATTCGGCCCGCGAGCTGACTGACATGTTGCGCAGCAGAGGTCAGTGCGGCTTTCTCTTCAGCGGGGCAGGCCAAAGAGTACTCTCGCCCAAGAATAGAGATGTCGACGCGTTCCATTAACGAGGCTCCTCAGGTTGCGGGGCGCCGGGTAAGCGCTCAAGCACCGCCTCAATCCGCTGGCGAGCCTGTACGGTGGCCTCACGCAGGGTATTGACCTCTTGGTCGCGCGATTGCAATTGCGCCTGCAACGATGTCTGTTCTTGCTTAAATAGATCGAGCGAGCCTTGTAGAGAAGCTTTCTCGCTTGCAAACGTGTCCACTTTTTTGTGGAGTACCTTCGTTTCGCTGCCCTCGAGGTCTAACTTCGCTTTCAAGGCATCACGCTCAGTCTGAGCTTGTATCAGTTGAGACTGAAGGGATTTTTGGTCGGCCGCGAGCTGCTGCGTGAGGGCAACAAGCTTCGCTATGCGCGTGGAGAGGTGATCGAGATCGTCAAGCATATCGCTATCGTAAAGCAAAATTGCAAATACCAAAATCAGAAGCTGACAAAACCGACCAAGAATGTAAGCTAGCGTTCAGAAAACTATGCTAAAGATTTAAAAAAACCAATCAATTTGGTGTGTAAAGCCTAATCCAAGCAAATCCGACTCCTTTTACCGACAAGGGAGCATCTTATTGAGGCTTTCTAGGGAAAACCCCATCGCCAAAAAGACGGTTTGTTGTTTGCATTGCCTCGGCAGTCCATTACCATGCACACCGTACCGACCGTCTGAGGTTTTTCGGCCAGTCAGTGAATTGGGGTTGCAACATTGCGCCCCTCGTTTCAACAAAATAATTATTAGCAGCGCAGTCAAGGAGCTACTTACCATGCAGCTTAGGAATAAACAGGATTTTTGGTCAGGGGTGATGTTCATCGTCCTCGGCTTGGCATTCGCCTGGAAGGCGACCAGTTACTCGATGGGTACGGCCGCCAGAATGGGCCCGGGTTATTTCCCGTATTGGCTAGGCATCATGATGGCAGCGTTAGGCGCGCTGATATTGTTCAACTCCATGCGTAAAAAAGCCGAAAAGACTGAAATCGCGAAACTAGACTTCAAAATCTTAGCGATTATTTGCGTCTCTGTTTTGGCCTTTGCTGTGATGCTTCGTCCTCTTGGTTTATTGCTCTCAATCATGGCGGTCGTGCTGATCAGCAGCACTGCGGGCCACGACCATAACTGGAAGACCACCATCATCAACGCCGTATGTTTAACGGTGATGTGTTGGGCTGCGTTCGTTAAAGGGCTCAAACTGGTATTCCCCATTTGGCCCGCCTTTCTCGGTATGAACTAAGGAGCACCTGTTCATGGAATTACTCAATAATCTAATGATTGGTTTCGGCGTGGCATTCACGCCTGAAAACCTCACCTACGCGCTGGTGGGCTGTTTGCTCGGCACGCTCGTGGGCGTGCTCCCAGGCTTGGGTCCCGTGCCAACGATCGCAATGTTGCTGCCGATCACGTACGTGTTGCCACCGATCGCTGGTCTGATCATGTTGGCCGGCATTTACTACGGCACACAATATGGCGGCTCAACCACTGCGATTCTGGTCAACTTGCCGGGCGAAACATCCTCTGTTGTGACCGTTCTTGACGGCCATGCGATGGCGAAAAACGGTCGCGCGGGTGCTGCACTAGCAATCGCCGGTATGGGCTCGTTCTTTGCCGGCAGCGTTGCCACCATGCTGATCGCAGCCTTCGCGCCACCGTTGGCAGAGCTTGCCTTCAAGTTCGGGCCTGCAGAGTATTTCTCGCTGATGGTTCTAGGTTTGGTTGGGGCGGTTGTATTGGCGTCAGGCTCACTGATCAAAGCGATCTGCATGATCTTGCTCGGCTTGCTGTTGGGCATGGTTGGTACGGACGTGAACTCGGGCGTCGCACGCTATGATTTCGGCATCCCTGAACTACAAGACGGCATTGGCTTTGCGATCGTAGCGATGGGCGTGTTCGGTTTTGCCGAAATTATGACCAACCTCGAGCTCAAAGAAAATCGCGTCGAGCTTGATTCAAAAATCGGATCACTCTACCCCAACAAGCAAGAATTCATGGAGTCCTGGCCTGCCGTGGTACGTGGCACGGCGATCGGCTCATTACTAGGAATCTTGCCTGGCGGTGGTGCCGTGTTGTCCTCGTTTGCGTCCTACACGGTCGAGAAAAAACTCTCGAAGAACCCTGAACGTTTCGGCAAAGGTCACCCAGCTGGCTTGGCTGGTCCAGAAGCTGCAAACAATGCCGGTGCGCAGACTTCGTTTATTCCTTTGCTGACCCTGGGCATTCCAAGCAACGCTGTGATGGCACTGATGGTCGGCGCAATGACCATTCACAACATTCAGCCTGGCCCTCAGGTGATGACAAGCCACCCACAGCTGTTCTGGGGTCTGATTGCCTCGATGTGGATTGGTAACTTGATGCTTATCGTGCTGAACCTTCCCCTAATCGGGATCTGGGTGAAGCTGCTGAAAGTACCTTATCGCATTTTATTCCCGGCTATTTTGGTATTTTGTACGATCGGCGTGTACTCGCTGAGCTACAACACCTTTGATATTGTCGTAACAGTTATCTTCGGCATCATTGGTTACATTTGGTCCAAAATAAAGTGCGAAGGTGCACCGCTGCTGCTTGGCTTGGTCCTTGGACCACTGATGGAAGAAAACTTCCGTCGCGCCTTGCTCTTGTCACGCGGCAACTTCATGACCTTCCTAGATCGTCCGCTATCCGCTTCACTGCTGGGCGTAGCCGCCTTGCTGGTTGTGATTGTGGCTCTGCCATCAATCAAGAAGAAGCGCGAAGAAGCCTTTGTTGAAGAGTAAGCATGCCAAGTATCAACAGCAAAACGTATGAAGCCTCATCCCCCCGCAAAGTCGCTTTTCTGGGCTTAGGGGTGATGGGCCTGCCCATGGCTGGACATCTGGCCATGGCGGGGCACCAAGTCACTGTTTACAACCGAAATGCCCAAAAGGCGCAAGCCTGGGTAAATGAATTCGGTGGTCGCGCATGCGCGACGCCCAAAGAGGCCGCGACTGGCGCAGAGATTGTTTTCTCATGCGTTGGCAATGACGATGATCTGCGCAGCGTCGTACTGGGTGATCAGGGTGCCTTTGCAGGGATGCACGCAGGTGCAACGTACGTCGACCACACAACGGCTTCCGCTTCGGTTGCTCGCGAACTACATGCCATGGCCAAACAGAAAGGGCTGCGTTTTATCGACGCACCCGTTTCGGGCGGGCAAGCTGGCGCAGTCAACGGCATGCTGACCGTTATGTGTGGTGGGGATGGAACTGAGTTCAATGCTGTGCGTGAGGTGATCGCTGTCATGGCGCGCGCCGTCACGCTAGTCGGGCCAGTTGGCGCGGGTCAGCTCGCCAAAATGGTGAACCAGATTTGCATCGCAGGTGTGGTGCAAGGCTTGTCTGAGGGCGTCGCCTTCGGCGAAGCGGCTGGCTTAGACATGAAGCAAGTGTTAGACGTCATCAGCAAAGGGGCAGCCCAAAGCTGGCAAATGGAAAACCGCGGCAACACCATGGTCGACGACAAGTTTGACTTTGGTTTTGCGGTTGACTGGATGCGTAAGGACCTAAATTTGGCGATGGACGAAGCGCGACGCAATGGTGCGCGCCTGCCTGTCACCGCCTTAGTGGACCAGTTCTACGCAGATGTTCAAAAGATGGGTGGTAACCGCTGGGATACCTCGAGCTTACTCAAGCGACTCCGGTGATTTGCAAGGTCGGCATGAAAAAAACGGCGCTCTAAGGCGCCGTTTTTGTTTCTAGGTCCACCGCCTCAACCTCCGGGCGCACATCCTGCCCGCGTTTGAAAATCAAAGTAGCCAACTCATTCAATGCAAGGGTATAGACATCCCGCTTAAAGTCGATCACGTCGTCCAACGAAACCCAGTAGTGGCTCCAGCGCCAAGCGTCAAACTCAGGGTGCGCGGTGGCGCGCAACTGAACATCATGGTCGCGCCCAAGCATTCGCAACAAAAACCAGATCTGTTTTTGCCCTCGATAATGCCCCCGCGACTCGCGTCGGATAAAGGTATCCGGCACGTCATAGCGCAACCACTCACGTGTGCGTCCTAAAATTCGAACATGATCAGGTTTTAAGCCGACCTCTTCGTGAAGTTCGCGAAACATGGCTTGAACGGGGCTCTCACCCTGCTTAATGCCACCTTGGGGGAACTGCCAAGCATGTTCCCGAATCCGCTTACCCCAAAAGACCTCGTTTTTTTGATTAACAAGGATGATTCCAACATTAGGACGGTAGCCTTCGCGATCAAGCATGGCCACTCCCAACGAATTCAATACAATTGCGTTTGATTATACGTATCTGTCGGCACTTTTGCCCCAATAAAATTTATCGGTTCTCCATGCGCGCCTCAGCCTTTCATATCAGCACCCTCAAAGAAGCCCCGAACGATGCAGAAATCACGAGCCACCGCTTGATGATGCGCTCGGGCATGATCCGCAAGCTCGCCGGCGGTATCTATAACTACATGCCGCTCGGTCTAAGAGTGATCCGCAAAGTTGAACACATCATCCGTCAGGAGATGGACGCTGCAGGCGCGCTTGAATTGCTCATGCCCGTCGTACAGCCAGCAGAACTATGGATGGAGTCGGGCCGCTGGGAGCAATACGGGCCCGAACTCTTGCGCATGAAAGATCGCCATGGACGCGATTTTGTCCTGCAGCCGACCTCTGAAGAAGTCATCACGGACATTGCCCGCAATGAGATCCAGAGCTGGCGCCAGCTTCCAGTCAACTTCTATCACATCCAAACCAAGTTCCGTGACGAAAGACGGCCACGCTTCGGCGTCATGCGCGGCCGGGAATTTACGATGAAGGACGCCTACTCCTTCGATCGTGATGTGGCCAGCGCACAAAAAAGTTATCAGACGATGTTCGATGCCTACATGAAGATTTTTTCACGGATGGGATTGACCTTCAGGGCGGTTTCAGCGGACACGGGCTCGATTGGTGGCTCACAAAGCCACGAATTTCAGGTGATTGCCGATATTGGCGAAGACTTGATCGTCTACGATCCGGCCTCGAGTTACGCCGCTAACATGGAGCTGGCGCCGGCACCCTGTCTGCTGGGTCAGCGTCAGGCCGCGTCCAAGCCCCTCACGCTCACAGCAACTCCGGGCGCATCCAAATGCGAAGCCGTCGCCGAGCTCTTGGAGGTTGATCTTACCCACACAGTGAAATCCATCGTACTCGCGACCGACCCCGAAAAAAGTCCGGCGCAAGTCTGGCTCTTATTACTCCGTGGCGACCATGAGCTCAATGAAATCAAAGCCGGCAAACTCCCCGGCCTGAACAAAGGCTTTCGCTTTGCCACCGAAACAGAAATCATCGAGCACTTTGGCTGCAAGCCGGGTTATCTCGGCCCCGTCAAAACTGCCAAGCCCGTCAAAGTCATTGCCGACCTGACCGTGGCGCACATGCACGACTTTATTTGTGGCGCAAACCAAGAAGACTTTCATCTGACAGGTGTCAATTGGCTGCGTGACCTACCCGAGCCTGACCTCGTGACCGACCTGCGCAACGTGATTGAAGGAGACCAGGCGCCGGACGGCAAAGGTACGCTAGCGATACAGCGCGGGATTGAAGTCGGCCATGTTTTTTACCTCGGTACCAAATACTCAGAGGCCTTAAAAGCGACGTTCCTCGATGAGACTGGTAAGCCGGCGCTGATGGAAATGGGCTGCTACGGGATTGGTGTGACACGCATTGTCGGCGCCGCTATCGAACAAAATCACGACGCGAAAGGTATCGTCTGGCCGCGTGCCATCGCGCCTTTTGAAGTCGCGATCTGCGCGGTCGGGTGGGGCAAGAGCCCGGCGGTACGTGAGGCAGCCGAAGCGCTCTATACCGAGCTCAAAGCAAAAGGTGTAGATGTCATCCTAGATGATCGCGATCTACGTCCAGGCATTATGTTCGCCGAGTGGGAGCTGATTGGCCCACCTGTGCGCATCACCGTGGGCGAACGCGGGCTCAACGACGGCGTAATCGAACTGCTTGGTCGCAAACAAACTGAGGCTGCCCGCGTGCCGTTGGCGGACAGCTGCGCCCAAACGCTTGCATTACTTGAGACATATTGATGCAGCACCGTTTCGATGTGCGGGTGTACTACGAAGACACCGACATGGGTGGCGTGGTGTTTTACGCGAACTACCTGAAGTTCATGGAGCGAGGTCGCACAGAATGGCTGCGCGCCATGGATGTGAATCAGTTTGACTTAGCGCAGACCGCACACCGAATGTTCATGGTCGCTAAACTAGATATCAAGTATCTTTTGCCGGCCAAACTCGACGATTTGCTACAAATTGAAAGCGAAGTGACACGACTCGGCCGCGCTTCGTTACACTTCAGGCAGTCGATTCGTCGCCAAGGGGAACTCTTGGCGCAAGGGAATATCCAAGTTTGCTGTGTAGAAACAGTTAACATGCGAGTCACTGCGATTCCGGAATCGATTCATACAAAATTTGCTGCAATTACTCGGGACTAAGTGATGCCAACTACTTCAGATATGTCAATGCTCTCGCTGGTACTGAACGCGAGTATTCCCGTTCAGTTCATCATGCTGTTGCTCATTGTCATCTCGATCGCCTCTTGGACATTTATTTTCGCCAAGCGCTCCGCAATCAAAAAATCCTTGACTCAAACCCGCCGCTTCGAAGACGACTTCTGGTCCGGTGGCGACCTAGCGTTGCTACACCAATCTATTTCTACTCGCCGCGCAGAACAAGGCGCGCTCGCCCGGATTTTCGACTCCGGTATGACCGAATTCCTGAAAGGGCGACGCGCCGGAGCCTCCGCTGAAAGCACCGCCAGCCTTGACGGCGCGCGTCGTGCGATGCGTGCGGCCTTTCAGCGTGAAATGGACGAGCTCGAGTCACACCTGAACTTCTTGGCCTCCGCTGGCTCCGTGAGCCCCTATATCGGGCTGCTGGGCACGGTATGGGGCATCATGCACGCCTTTGTCGGGCTCGCGAACGTACAGCAAGCCACGCTCGCCTCGGTCGCCCCTGGCATTGCCGAGGCCTTGATCGCCACGGCCATCGGCCTCTTCGCGGCGATTCCTGCCGTCGTTGCCTATAACCGCTATACCCATGACATCGATCGTTTGTCGATCCGTTTTGAGACCTTTGTCGACGAATTCCTGAACATCTTGCAACGACAGGTGCGCTGATGTCCTCCGTTCGCTCGAGCTCTGGGCGTCCAGGCCGACGTCTGAAAAACGAAATCAACGTGGTGCCCTACATCGACGTGATGCTGGTGCTGCTCGTGATTTTTATGGTGACAGCGCCTCTCATTACCCCAGGCGTCATTGAGCTTCCCTCAGTCGGGCAAGCGGCCAACGTGCCGCTGAAGCCGGTTGAGATCCAAATCACCGAGGACGGAAAGCTTTCTTGGCGTAAACGTGAACCTGGCGCGGTCAACGTCCCTGTCGAGCGTAGCGCGCTCGCGCAAACCATCCTCTCTGAGCTCAAACCAGACCAACCAGTCGTGATCGCGGCCGACGGCAAAGTACCCTACGAGTCTGTCATGAAAGTCATGGATGATTTGCGTAAGAACGGGGTGACAAAGCTTGGATTGCTTGTCGATCAAAAAAGTGATGCGCCGGCGCCTAATGCCAAACCGACAGGCAAACCAACCAATCGACGATGATAAGGACTTTCGCAACCACGCCAAGCGCCTGTTGCACCATTCCATGACGCAAAGTAAAGCAACTCCTGTGAGCGGGCCCATGTTGCCGCCCAAACAAACGCTGGATATGCGGGCGTTTGGCTGGGCTTTACTTGCACACCTCGTTCTCGTTTTACTTCTTGTGGTTGGCCTGAACTGGAAGACCGAGGCTGAAGGTCCCTTGCAAATTCAGCTGTGGGCAGACGGCAATAGTCCAGTGAGCCCGCCACCCCAACCGCCAGCAAAAGCGGAACCAAAGCCAGAGCCCACCCCAGAGCCTGAGCCGGCACCGGCGCCACCTCCCCCGCCTCCGCCACCCACACCCTCCGTGTCGGTTCCTCCTCCGAAGGCTGAGGTCGACCCAGAGATCGCGCTCGATGAAGAGCGCAAGAAGCGCGCTGAGCAAGAGCGATTGGAGCGAGAGGAAGTCAAAAAAGAAGAAGAACGCATTAAGCGCGAGCGCGAGCTCGCTGCCAAGAGAGAACGCGAACGCCTAGAGCAACAGCGCGAAAAAGCGGAACGTCTTGAAGCCGAGAAGCGTGCCAAGGAAGAAGCGGCAGCCAAAGCTGCGCTAGAAAAGAAGAAAAAAGAAGAGGCCGACAAGAAAGCCAAAGAAAAAGCCGAAGCTGATCAAAAAGCAAAAGAGAAGGCTCTAGCTGATCAAAAAGCAAAAGAGAAGGCTCTAGCAGATCAAAAAGCCAAGGAAGCTGCGGCTGCCGCCGCCAAGCGTGAGCAGGCGCTGCGCGATGCGTTCCGTAACGACGCTATGGGCGCTGCCGGAATTCCTGGCGGGACGGCAGACCGCAACCAGGCGGGGGGTGGGCGTAATGATGGCTATGTTGCCCAAGTGCGGGCCTGTGTGCGGCCTGGCGTGGCATTCCTAACACCCTCACGTAGCGGCGCCGCAAATCCTACCGCCATTTATCGCGTCCAACTACGCCCAGATGGCACGATTGCTGATGTCAAGCTGACACGGGGCTCAGGTAATCAGATCTTTGATCGGGACGTCGAAACTGGAATCAGGCGTTGCACGCCCTTCCCAAAACCTCCTTCGGGCAGCTACCCAGGTTACATCGACGTCCATTACAATATGTATGACTGATAGGAGCTCGTAACGATATGATGTCCCCCCACTCGTCTGGCAACCGACACTCTGCCCGCAGCTTTTTACCGAGCGCCCGCATTTGGCTTGCCCTGTGTCTCGCAATGCTCAGCCTGCTCGCCGGTCTACCCGCGCACGCACAGCTGCGGGTCGACATCTCAGGCACGGGCGCCCAACAGTATCCCGTCGCGATTGCTGACTTCAGTGGCGATGCCGCTGGCGCGCAAATTGCTGAAATTATTCGTGCCGACCTCACACGTTCGGGACAATTCCGCCTTATTTCGACCTCCGGATCCAATCTGACGGTCGACACCCCGATTGCGTTCGATGAGTGGCGCACACGGGGTGCAGACTTCATCGCACACGGCACAGTCGTGCGTACGCCCGATGGACGCTTTGAGGTCAAGTATCGCTTGGGCGACACCGTCAAACGCGGCCCCCTCGATGGCGTGGCTTTCTCTGGTACCGAAAAAGAGCTTCGGCGCGTGGCACATCAAATCTCGGATCGTATCTACGAAAAAATCACGGGCATCCGAGGCGTGTTTGCCACCCGCATCGCTTACGTTCTGAAGCAGGGCAACACTTACGAATTGCAAATTGCGGATGCAGACGGTCAAAACCCCCAGGTTGCCCTGCGCTCGCGCGAACCCGTTATTTCACCCGCCTGGTCACCAGATGGTTCGCGCTTGGCCTACGTCAGCTTTGAATCCGGCAAACCAGTGGTCTACGTGCATCAACTCGCCACCAGCAAGCGCTTTCCGGTCGCAAACTTCAAGGGCAATAACTCCGCGCCAGCCTGGTCGCCAGATGGTAGCCAGCTAGCGGTCGTACTCACGCGTGATGGTTTATCGCAGATTTACACCGTCAGCGCTGCCGATGGCTCGAACTTGCGGCGCATCACGCGCTCGCCACTCATCGACACCGAACCTGTCTTCAGCCCGGACGGACGCTCCATCTACTTCACGAGCGACCGCAGTGGCAGCCCCCAGATCTATCAGGCTGGACTTGATGGCGGAGAGCCTCGCCGCATAACCTTCAACGGCGGTTACAATATCTCACCTAGAATTTCTCCAGATGGCAAAACGTTGCTAACCGTAACGCGCCGAGACGGGGCGTACCGTATCGTTTCGTTGAATCTGACGAACAACACCGAGTCCTTCCTCACGGCTGGACGAGATGATCAGTCGCCCAGTTTCGCGCCCAATGGCATGCAAGTGTTGTATGCCTCCGTGCAAGGCGGTCGGAGTGTCTTGGCAGGTGTGTCCAGCGATGGCCGCGTGCGCCAAACACTATCAATCTTGAACGGTGAAATACGCGAACCCACCTGGGGCCCGTTTTCCAAATAGTCGAATCTCCTAGCAAAGGAAATGTAATGAAAGCTCGTATCGCCAAAGCGTTAACTATTGCGGCAGTTGCCGCGAGTCTTGCTGCGTGTAGTTCAGTGTCTCTGGATGACCAGGCAGGCGCTGGCGCCGGTGCGGACGGCTCGGGAATTCTTGATCCATTTAACCCGCAAAGTATTTTGGCTAAGCAGCGCTCTGTTTACTTTGACTTCAATGGCTACACGGTCAGCGAACAGTACCGTAGCCTCGTTGAAACCCACGGTAAATACCTGGCAAGCAAGCCCCAGCAGCGTGTGGTGATTGAAGGTAACACCGACGCACGTGGCGGCTCGGAATACAACCTGGCGCTCGGCCAACGTCGTGCAGAAGCCGTTCGCCGCATGCTGACCTTGATCGGTGTTTCTGATACCCAAGTTGAAACTATCAGCTTCGGTAAAGAAAAGCCAAAAGCACTGGGTGATAGTGATGCAGACTACGCTGAAAACCGTCGTGCGGACTTCAACTACAAGCGTTAATTCATCACGCTTAAGTTAGACCTGTGCGGGGCGGCTGATAGGCCGCCCTGTTACTTTCGAAAGGAATCACCTATGATTTTTAAATCATCGATTATTCGCCAAGTTGTGCTTGGGCTCACGATTTCCGGTGGCGTTCTTTTTAGCCATGCCGCATTTGCCTTCGCTGACGACGACGCACGCAAAGCCATCGTAGACTTACGTCAACAAATTCGAACGCTGACAGAAGCAAATCAACGCGCACGCATACAGCTTGCAGACCAAATCGAAGCCTTGGAGCAAGAGGTGACGCGTCTACGCGGTGATATGGAACAATTGACTCGGCCAGGTGGCGCAGGTGGTGCCTCAAGTGCGGCAGGCGGCGGACGTGCGCCAGCCGCGCAATCGCAAGACCCGAGAGAGCAGTCTGCCTTCGATCAGTCGATGGAAACGTTTCGCAAAGGCCAGTACAAAGAAACGATTCAAAATCTCACAGCGTTCATGACGCTATACCCTGACAGTAAGCTCACGCCCACTGCGCAGTTTTATCTCGGCAGCAGCCGCTACGCGCTCAAAGACTTCAAAGGTGCGATGGCGACTTTGCAAGCAATGGTTCAAAAATTCCCAACACAGCAGCGCGCGCCCGACGCCTTGTTGATGGTTGCCGCCTGCCAGATCGAACTTAATAATCGTCCCGGCGCCAAGGTGACGCTGCAGCGTATTGTCAAAGACTACAAGGGCACACCCGCCGCGGACACCGCAGCGAAGCGTCTACCGCTTCTACAGTAGCCCTTGTTGTTCGGCGCGCAAGCATGGGCTTGCGCGCCGCCTGAATCAAGGCATCGTCAATAAGAGACAGGCGACGCCGGCAACGATCAGCACGATGCCGAGCGTTTCCCGTCGCGTGCTCTTGCTCAAGAATACGCGCCAGGAGAGCAGCTGTGCAAACAACACCTCCACCAAACCGAGTGTGCGGACATTCGCTGCCGCTGTCAGGGCAAAACCAAGAAACCACCCTTGTGACGCCGAAGCGCCAAGCAAACCACCCCAGATTGAAATACGCCACGCTTTCAAACAGCGCACCCACGCCTCGTAATGAAACGTCATCATCCAGGCTGCCAGCAAGACGGTCTGTAAACCCAGCCCGCAGGTCAAGGTCCATGAGGCGCGTACGAAAAAATGCGCCTCACCCAAGGCCAAGATACCGCCTCGAAAAGACACCGCAGCAATCGCAAAGCATGCGGCGGCCAACAACCCCAACACGACAGGCTGCCAGGAAGGTCCTGCCTCGCCCCCAGCCGCTGGCTTAGACGCCATGATGGTGACGCCCACCGTCGCGACAATGATCGCCCCCATCGTCAATAAAGAAATTTGATCGCCCAACACAATGAGACCAAACAGCGCGACCTGAACAGGCTCAGTCTTTGTCCATGCCGTCACCACAACGAATGCGCGTTGTCGCATGGCCGCTAGCATCAAAGCCGTCGCGGCGATTTGCGACAATGCCCCAGCCAGCACAAATAAGGCGAAGTTCAAATTCATCGAGGGCATTACAGACCCCGTTACAAAAATGGCGATGAGTGTGAACAACAATGCGAACGGGAATCCGTACAAAAAACGAACCTGTGTCGCACCTAGGGTACCGAGCTGCTCAGTGAGGCTGCGTTGTATCGCATTGCGGCCTGCCTGCGCAGCCGCTGCAAAAATTGAAGCGGGTATCCATAACCACGTCCACTCATGCTCTGTCATCTTGGGCTACCTGTCTAGAAAAGAAACAGCTCGATTAAATTAGGTGTAATTATTTTGCGCGCGCTGCATGCTGATGCAACAAAGTAACCGTGGTGGCATCAAGCGTGATGCCCTGTGCACGCTGTTGCTTCATTTTCTGCAACTCGATTTCGCCCGGCACAATAACAGGGCGCCCCTCAACGGCGGCGGGACTGTCGTGCAAGATCGACGCAAAATCGGTCATGCGTTCGGTGAGCCACTGCGTCGATCCAAGCAGCTGTGTGTTGATCAAAATAAAAAAGTGGCCCAAATTCTGTGGCTCATCAGGCGCATCAACCCAAGATTTCACGTGGGTTAAATAGGCTGCGTTGGAGAGCAGCCCCGCAAACAAATCAACCAGCAGGGCCAGTCCATAACCCTTGTGACCCCCAATCGGCTGCAAAAACCCGTCGAGTGCCGCCTTGGGGTCCGTTGTTGCCCGGCCTTTGTCATCGGTTGCCCAGCTATCTGGGATTGCCTCGCCACGCTTGAATGCGTTACGGATTTTGGCGCGTGCCACGACGCTCATGGCCATATCCAGCAGAAAAGGATCGCCGCCTGGGTTTGGCACGCCAAAACCGAGGGGACTATTGCCGAGGCGCGCATCACTGCCGCCCCAAGGAGCGATAGTGGTCGTCGCGTTGCTGCCGATGATGCTTGCAAAACCTTGCTGCGCCGCAATCAGTGAGTAGGGAGAGATTGGTCCAAAATGATTACTGCCACGCGCAAACGCCATTCCGATTCCACATTGCTTGGCGGCGTCCATCGCCGCACGCAGTGCGTGCATACCGACCAGTGGCCCGACGCCGTTATCACCGTCTACGAGGCGCAGTGCGGGCGCTGGCGTCTGCACGGTGATCTTGGGCTGGGCACGAATGCCCTCAACAAGTAACCGGTCGCCGTAGGACTCAACGCGCGACAGACCATGTGTGCTCAAACCAAACAGATCGGCCATCACCAGCACCTGCACAACATCTTTTGCGTCTGCTTGCGTCAAGCCTAGCCCTTGAAACGCCTTGACCGCTAAAACAGAGAGTTCAGCCTCTGACCATACCGTTTTCACCTGCGCATCTTGAGTCATCTACAACCGCCTTATTACATATGTGGATCCAAGCATACCCGTGAGCGAGCTTGCCGTCATGGGCGGAGATTGTACGCAAAGACGCTACACATAAAAAAACCCCCGGTAAATAACCCGGGGGTTTCGTGCATACCCCGAAAAATCGGGGCTGGTGTCTGAAAGACCTGAGCTTAGAAGCCCATGCCGCCCATACCACCCATGCCGCCCATATCGCCACCAGGCATACCGCCGCCGCCGGCTGGTTTGTCTTCGGCGAGTTCGCAAACTGCGACTTCGGTCGTCAGCAACAGGCTGGCAACAGAAGCTGCGTTTTGCAGCGCTGTACGTGTGACTTTAGT
The DNA here is from genome assembly GCA_945865935.1 of Bordetella parapertussis. Lineage (GTDB taxonomy): Bacteria > Pseudomonadota > Gammaproteobacteria > Burkholderiales > Burkholderiaceae_B > Zwartia > Zwartia parapertussis_E. The sequence continues at coordinate 18,142 of CAMBFI010000015.1, forward strand.
TGGATCCAAAACGCCTTGCTCGACTAGGTCACCGTACTCGCCGGTGGCGGCGTTAAAGCCGTAGTTACCTTTGCCGTTTGCAACGTTATTGACCACAACGCTTGGCTCACTGCCAGCGTTTGCAACGATGGTGCGCAGAGGCTCTTCGATAGCACGCAAGACAAGCTTGATACCAGCGTCTTGGTCTGGGTTGTCGCCCTTGACCTTGGAGACCACAGCGCGCGTGCGGATCAGTGCAACGCCACCGCCAGGAACAATGCCTTCTTCCACAGCTGCACGGGTTGCGTGCAATGCGTCTTCGACACGTGCCTTCTTTTCTTTCATTTCGACTTCGGTTGCAGCACCCACGCGGATCACAGCAACACCGCCGGCCAACTTGGCCACGCGCTCTTGCAGTTTTTCGCGATCGTAGTCAGAGGTTGCTTCTTCGATCTGAACACGGATCTGTTTGACGCGTGCCTCGATCGACTTGGCATCGCCATGACCGTCGATGATGATGGTGTTTTCTTTACCGACTTCGATACGCTTTGCTTGACCGAGTTCGGCCAGTGTGGCTTTTTCAAGCGACATGCCGGTTTCTTCGGAAATAACGGTACCACCGGTGAGGATGGCGATGTCTTCAAGCATTGCTTTACGACGGTCACCAAAACCAGGCGCTTTCACAGCGGTGGTCTTGAGGATGCCGCGGATGTTGTTCACAACCAGAGTTGCCAAGGCCTCGCCTTCGACGTCTTCTGCCACGATCAGCAGTGGACGGCTCGACTTAGCAACTTGCTCAAGTATGGGCAGCAGATCACGGATGTTGCTGACTTTCTTGTCATAGATCAGAACGTAAGGATCTTCCAGCGCTGAAACTTGCTTGTCTGGGTTGTTGATAAAGTAAGGCGACAAATAGCCGCGGTCAAATTGCATACCCTCGACCACATCGAGCTCGTTTTCAAGCGACTTACCGTCTTCAACGGTGATGACGCCTTCTTTGCCAACTTTGTCCATTGCGTCAGCAATGATCTGGCCGATCGAGAAATCGCTGTTAGCCGAGATCGAACCGACCTGAGCGATTTCTTTGGTGGTGGTGCATGGCTTGGAGAGCTTTTTGAGCTCTTCAACCGCAACGGCGACAGCTTTGTCGATGCCGCGCTTGAGATCCATTGGATTGATGCCGGCAGCCACGTACTTCAGGCCTTCGACAACGATCGACTGAGCCAACACGGTTGCCGTGGTGGTGCCGTCACCTGCGTTATCAGACGTCTTAGAAGCAACTTCCTTGACCAGCTGAGCGCCGATGTTTTCGAATTTGTCTTTGAGTTCGATTTCTTTAGCAACCGACACGCCGTCTTTGGTGACGGTTGGTGCGCCGAAAGAACGCTCGAGCACGACGTTGCGGCCCTTAGGACCAAGAGTTGTTTTTACTGCGTTGGCGAGGATGTTCACGCCGCGGACGATACGCACACGTGCGTCATCGCCGAATAGGACTTGTTTGGCAGCCATTTAGATTCCTTCTGTATTCTGTGAATTACTGGACCACAGCGAGGATTTCTTCCTCGCGAATGACGAGGACTTCTTCGCCATCGACTTTAACGGTCTGGCCGGCATACTTGCCGAACAGAACTTTGTCGCCGACTTTGACATCCATCTTCAACACTTTGCCGTCTTCGGTTTGTTTACCGGGACCAACGGCTAGCACCTCACCCTGATCCGGCTTTTCAGCGGCGCTTTCAGGGATAACGATGCCCGAGGCAGTTGTGCGCTCGTTGTCCAGGCGTTTGACGATCACGCGATCGTGCAGGGGACGCAGGGCCATGTAGAACTCCTGTTACAAAAAATAATGGTTGTGGAAAACACTTCTCTCAGTAGCAAACGATATTGTTAGCACTCATTGAAGTCGAGTGCTAATTATAAGGCCTCTTTGCCAGATTTCAAGTCCAGCTTGAGAAAACTTAGGGAATTGCCTACTTACGAGCCGCTTGTCGGGCGGCCTTGGCTTCCATGAAGTCGTTCACGATCTTGGCGTGCTCGGGTGTTTTATGGGCAATCGCTTGGTAAGCCGCTGATAACTCAAGCAAATTCGCCAACGAGGCCGTCTGTCCTTCGCGCAACAAACGCTTGGTCATGCGTACGGCAGGCGGTGAATTTACGGCCATCTTGCGCGCAAGCGTCTGGGCTGTCGTCAGCAGATCCGCGGCGGGCACAACACGTGACACCATTCCCCAATCCAGTGCCGTCTTTGCATCGATCGGCTCGCCTGTGAAGGACATTTCGGCGGCCCGAGCCATACCAATGACGCGCGGCAAGAACCAGGCGCCGCCGTCACCCGCCACAATCCCGACTTTCACAAAGCTCTCCGCAAACGTCGCTTGCTCGGACGCAATCCTTAGGTCACACATGCACGCCAAGTCACATCCAGCGCCAATCGCCGGGCCATTTACCGCTGCAATTGTTGGCACCTCAATTTGATGAATCGCTAACGGCAGACGCTGAATCCCTTGCCGGTACTCCTGCCGCAGCACATCGCTGCCAAAGCCCGACCCAATCTGCCTCTGCATCTCGTCGATCTTGCCGCCAGAGGAAAACACCGGTCCAGAGGCTGTGATGATGACGGCACGCACGCTTGGGTCATGCTCAATACGATGGCAGGCATCAAGCATCGCCTCGACGATGCCGGTGCCGGTCAGTGCATTACGGGTCTCGGGGTGATTTAGCGTGAGTGTCACCACGCCCAGATCATCTTGTTCATACTGCAAAACGGTTGTCATTTTTTAACCTTCAATTATGTTGAATTAGCGGCCCGAGGCCTTTGCCGTGATGCCACCCGCTACCCCAAAGTCCGTTGCGGGACGGTCAAACAAGATGACGCGGATGTTTTGCTTGGAGACCCCAATGGCACGCTCGGTGGCGTCCGCCATCGCAGCAATCAACGCCGCTTTTTGTTCCTCAGTACGCCCGCGGATCAAGCCTACGGTGATCATCACCATTTCTTTACCCAACTCACCGGCCACGATGACGTGTTCGGCAGGAATCTCTTGCAACACAACACGCACGGACGCCAGCGGGGCGGCGATACTGTCTACAACGGACTGTGTTAACTTTTTCAAGAGATCGGTCTTGCTGGCTGGACTGTGGCCGTGCAGGATTTGGACGTTAAGCATTGGCATGGCGTGCTACCTTCCCGAGGTAAAATGAGAAGCCTGAATCGTACAGGCGGACGGTCTTTATAAACCAAGTTTCCTTATCTATGTCATTTATCAATACGCTGAACGCCGCCTGGACCCAGTCAAATTCCCTGCTGATGGTTGGGCTAGACCCGGACGTCACAAAGATGCCTGCCGAACTAGCCGGCAGGCCCGATTCGATTTTTCAGTTCTGCAAACAAATTGTCGATGCCACCGCACCCTTTGTGTGTGGATTTAAACCCCAGATCGCGTATTTCGCGGCGGAACGCGCCGAAGGTCAGCTCGAAGACCTGTGTGCCTACATTCGTGAGACTTATCCACAGTTGCCATTGGTACTCGATGCCAAGCGAGGCGATATCGGCGCGACGGCCACTCAATATGCGAAAGAGGTATTCGGTCGCTACAACGCCCATGCCGTCACGGTTAGCCCCTACCTGGGCGCAGACTCGGTTGAGCCCTATCTCGAGTGGGAAGATCGCGGTGTGATCGTCCTGTGCCGCACCTCCAACCCAGGTGGCTCAGACCTTCAGTTTTTGATGACAGACGGCGTGCCGCTTTATCTGCGCGTAGCCGATTTAGTTGCGAACAAATGGAACAAAACAGGTCAGTGTGGTCTGGTTGTCGGCGCCACATTTCCCAAAGAGTTAGCGGCGGTGCGCCATGCGGTGGGAAATGACATTCCCTTACTCGTCCCGGGCATCGGTGCACAAGGCGGCGATATTGCCGCAACTTGTGCTGCCGGCTGTAACGCCAAAAAGACCGGAATGATGATTAACTCCTCACGCGCGATTCTTTATGCGAAGGGTTCGGGTCACTGGACTGAAGCGGCTGCTGCTGCCGCCAAACAAACACGCGACGACATCAACGCTCACCGCTAGGGTGCCAACAACTCGCAGGCCGAGCGCAGTGCAAACGCTACTGACGCGTGGCGCACAGCCGTGCGGTCGCCTTCAAAAATTTGGGATGATGCGTGCACAATGATCCCTGAAGGCAAGCGCTGAGCGAACCCAAACCACACCAAGCCCACAGGTTTGTCCGCCGAGCCACCACCAGGCCCCGCGATCCCAGTCGTTGTCAGCGCGAGCGTAGCGGGCGGTGACTTGGCCAACACCCCAGCCGCCATTTCCTGCGCCACTTCTTTGCTCACCGCGCCAAACTGTTTCAGTGTTTCTTTAGACACACCCAGCTGAGCATGTTTTGCGCCATTGCTATACGTGACCCAGCCCTGCTCAAACCAAGCACTGGACCCAGCAATCGCCGTCGCCGCACCGGCCAGCAGGCCGCCGGTGCACGACTCCGCCGTGGCAAGCCAGCCCTGTCGCGCCACCAAGAGTTGTCCTAACCGTACCGATAACGTATCAATTTCAGTTTGCACTCAAAAACTCCCTCAAGAGACGCATCCGGCAGTTAGAAAGGAATTCCGACTCGCACCAACACAGCCATGACCAACAAGGTGTAGCCCGCCGCAAGCAGATCGTCGAACATCACGCCAAACCCGCCCTTAAAGTGCCTATCCGCCTGGCGAATCGGTGGGGGCTTGACCGTATCAAAGAAGCGGAACAATACAAAGGCTACGGCTTGGGCCGTCAAAGAACCCGGCACCAGCCACAACACCAACCAAAACGCAACGAACTCGTCCCAGACGATGCCTACGTGATCCGCGACGCCCAACTGCGTCGTGACCCGCTCGGCCGCCCACCAACCGTAACCAAAACAGGCCAGTAAAAACAAAGCGATCGCGGTGTCGCTCACGCCCGGGGCAGAAAAACTCCACAGCAACCAAGCCAGCAACGTGCCCCAGGTGCCAGAACCCGGTCGCAACAGCCCAGAGCCAAAACCAAACATCATCATTCGCCCCGGGTCGGAAAACACCCAAGACAAAGTCGGCCACTTTGTATGGTGCCTTTCAGAGACGCGCGTCACCGGAGCTCCTGAAGTGATCGAACCCGCGAGGGATGTCGGACACGATGCGTCCAGACACATCCCGCAGCACAACACCCGACCCACTTGCGATGCGACCAATGCGGGTTAACGGAACGGCTGTTTCAATGGAGATACGTTCAATACTGTCTCTCTGCGTGGGTGCTGCAGTCAAGCAAAGCTCATACAGGTCGCCGCCAGCAAGAATCGCGCGGCGCACTTGCAAGGGGTCGTAACCCCTTAATGCCTCGTGGATGGGCAACGCCGCTTCATCGATCTCAGCGGCAAGGCTACTCGCCTGCAGAATATGTCCGAGGTCTTGTAGAAGACCGTCCGACACGTCAATCGCGGCATGCGCGTGTGCCGCCACTCTGCGACCCAGCGCAACGCGCGGGGTCGGACGCTCCAGGGCGAGACGAGTTTGCGCCAAGATTTTCACATCCGTAGGCAGCTCACCCGCAAGCATTCGGCAAGCAATATCTGCTGCACCCAGTGTGCCTGATACCCAAATATCATCCCCACACATCGCAGCACTGCGGCGCATCGCCAACTCAGGTAACACCTCACCAAAGACGGTCACACTAAGCGTGAGGCCCTGCTCACTGCGCGTGGTGTCACCACCCACTAGCGCGCAGCCATGCTCATCGGCCAGTGCGTAAAACCCCTCGGCAAATTGGGACACCCACTGTTCATCGATACTCGGCAGGCCGAGCCCCAACAAACAAGCGATAGGTTTCGCACCCACAGCAGCGAGATCTGACAGATTGACTGCGAGCGCTTTGTGACCAAGGCGCCGCGGGTCCGTTCCCGAGAAAAAATGGCGGCCCTCGAGCAATAAGTCGGTGCTCGTTGCCAGTTGCATGCCAGGCTTGACGGTGAACAACGCACAGTCATCACCTGCACCCACCATGTCGCCAGGAACTGGGCGACTAAAAAAGCGAGTGATGAGTTCGAATTCGGATGGCACGAGTATGGTTGCCCCGGGGACGATCAACGACGGGGCGTCGCCCGAGTTTCAGGCGCGCGCACTTGGGCGGCAAGCTTGTCGAGCACGCCGTTGACAAACTTAAAGCCATCGGTCCCGCCAAACGACTTGGCGAGTTCGACGGCCTCGTTGATGGCAACGCGATAAGGCACTTCAACATGATGCACGAGCTCATAGCTACCAATCAGCAAAATGCCATGCTCGATCGGGGATAGCTCGGCAAGCGGCCGATCAATGAACGGTGCGAACTTGTCACGCAAGGAAGCAGCATCCTTCATCGCGCCGTGCAACAGCGTTTGAAACCACACCACATCGGCCTGATCAAACTCATCTTCGTCGCGCAAGTGGGCTTCGATCTCGCCGGCATCCTGCAAGCTATCCGTATCACGCACTAGCCAGGCATACAAACCTTGCAACGCAAGTTCGCGGGCGCGTCTGCGCGCACTGCGCGGCGCAGTGGCGGGGCTTGCTTCAGCGCCGTGCGTCGGATTGTTCAAGATCTTCGTCCTCTTCGTCTTCGTCGGCTTCAGGCTCAAGCGCAGCCACCAAGTTTGCCATTTCAACCGCACATTGCGCGCAGTCACGACCTTTATCAGCCGCCCGCACTTCGGCTTGCTCGTCTGTTTCGGTTGTCAACACACCGTTTGCGACGGGGATTCCCGTCTCAAGCGAAATACGAGAAATTGCTGAGGCACTTTCGTTACTGACAATTTCAAAATGATAGGTTTCACCACGAATCACAGCACCGAGCGCAATCAGCGCATCGAACTCAAAGGTTTCGGCCATCCGGGCCAGTGTCACGCCAAGTTCGAGCGCGCCTGGAACGGTGACAACCATAATGTCACGCTCATCAACGCCCAAGCTCTCAAGCTCTTGCAAGCAAGCGTCCAGCTCAATCAGCCCGATGTCTTCGTTAAAGCGGGCGCGGACGATGCCAATATGCAGGCCCTCGCCGTTCATGTCCGGGGTCAGGGTATATGGGCTCATGGTCTGCTTCCTATTTGTTGCGGGTGGGAGGTTGGTGTTCGTAACCTGTGACGTCTAGACCAAAGCCTGGCATGATGCTTGGCATCTTGCGCGGGCGCGCCAACAGGCGCATTTGTCCAACATTCAGGTCTCGTAGAATTTGTGCGCCCATGCCGTAGGTGCGTAGATCCATCCGTCCGGATTCACGCTTGACTGGTGGTGCGCTCGGCGCGCCCTTCCAGCGCGCAATTTGACCAAACAAGTGATCTCCTGAGCCTTGGCAATTAAGGAAGACCATCACGCCAGCAGAGGCCTCGCGGATTGCCTGGAGTGCTTCGGCTACGCCCCAGCTATGCCCTGGGCTTTGTACATCAATCACATCGAGTACCGACGTGGGCTCATGCACACGCACGAGCGTTTCGCGACCCGGATCGATTTGCCCCGATACCAGCGCAAGATGCGGGTGACCCGCTACGGTATCCCGATAGGCGACCATCTGGAACTCACCCCACGGGGTTTGAACGTTGCGCTGCCCCACGCGCTCAATCACAGACTCGTGCTCACTGCGATACTGAATGAGATCAGCAATCGTGCCGAGCTTCAAGTTATGGGTGCGGCCGTATTCGATCAGATCGGGCAGTCGCGCCATCGTGCCATCAGGCTTCAAGATTTCGCAAATCACCGCAGCAGGCGTCAAACCAGCCATTGCGGTCAGGTCGCAACCCGCCTCGGTATGCCCAGCGCGCACCAATACACCGCCTGGTACCGCACGTAACGGAAAAATATGCCCTGGCTGGACTAAGTCAGTGGCTTTCGCATCGCGCGCAACGGCCACGCGCACGGTGCGCGCGCGGTCCGCCACTGAAATTCCGGTTTCAACCCCTTCTGCGGCCTCAATGGAGACTGTGAAATTTGTCCCATAGGGTGTGCCGTTTTTATTTGACATCAAGGGCAATTCAAGTTGCCGACAACGCTCTTCCGTAAGTGTGAGGCAAACCAGGCCACGGCCGTGGGTGACCATGAAGTTAATCGCTTCGGGCGTCACAAACTCTGCGGCCATGACGAGGTCGCCTTCGTTTTCGCGATCCTCTTCATCGACCAAAATCACCATCCGCCCCATGCGGAGCTCGTCAATGATCTCTGAAACAGGGGAAATCGCCGAAGGCGACACGGAGGCTGTGCTTGAAGCGAGGGAAATTTTAGCGGGCATGGTGATCGGACAATCAGGCGAAACTAAACGCCTATTATAGAATCGTTAAGATAATCCATACGGTACAGGCTCAAATGGGCCCCAACACCTTCCCGGAACCCCTATGCGCGCACTGAGCACCTTCGCCCCCGACCAAGCCGCCAAAATCCGGTTTCTGCTGACCGATATCGATGACACCTTGACGACCGACGGGCACCTGACCGCAGACGCTTACGCCGCGCTTGAACGCCTGTCAGCCGCGGGCATCACTGTCATCCCCATCACCGGACGTCCGGCGGGATGGTGCGACCACATCGCCCGGATGTGGCCTGTTTTTGCCATCGTGGGTGAAAACGGGGCGTTTTACATGCGTTACGACCACAACAGACGACGCATGCTGACCCATCACTTCGCGGGGGCTACGGAGCGTCGAGCCAATCGCGCAAAGCTCGATGCACTGTCTGTCAAAATTTTGACCACGGTTCCAGGTTGCGCACTGGCAAGCGACCAAAACTATCGCGAAGCAGACTTGGCCATTGATTTTTGCGAGGATGTCGAGCCTTTGTCAGAGAGCGTCATCAAACAAATCGTTTCGCTCCTCGAGCAGGAAGGCGCTCAAGCGAAGGTCAGTTCCATCCACGTTAACGGCTGGTTTGGTCAATATGACAAGCTTTCCATGACACGCACGTTGTTCGCACGCGAGTTTTCAAGCAAGCTCGAGGATCTCCAGCCGGTATGCGCGTTCGCGGGGGACTCTCCCAACGACGAACCGATGTTTGGCTTTTTCGACTACTCGGTGGGGGTGGCCAATATTCAGACACAGCTGCACCGCCTGACGCATCAGCCAAAATATGTGACGCCTTCAAAAGGGGGAGCGGGCTTTGTCGAGTTAGCCAACTGGATCCTCGCAGCAAAAAAGATACAGAATTCTTAGCTTTTCTGGTTTGTCATCACAATTTTACGGCGTGCCCGATACACTATAGCCCCTTGTATGTCCATTAAGCACCTGAATGCTAGAACAAGAACTTAAATTGCATGTGCCTGGCGCCGCCTGCTCTGGCGTTGAGCGCGAGCTCGCTCGCGGTGTACTGACACGCACCCGCTTACGCGCACTCTATTTTGATACACCGACACGGGCCTTGGCGCGCGCCAAAATTTCTTTGCGCCTTCGTCTGGAAGGTCGTCGTTGGGTGCAGACACTCAAGATGCCCGGACAAGACAGCCTCTCGCGCATTGAGCTTAATCAGATTCGCCCAGGGCCAGTCCTTGACCTCAGCATGTATGCCGGCCTGCCCGCGGGCGAGGTACTCACCGCTTTGGATGAGAGCTTAGACGTTTGCTATGAGACGAATGTCGTGCGCCTGTCACGGATTCTCCGCGATAAGGCCGGGCGCGTTGAAGTTGCGTACGACAAAGGCGTTATCCGCGCAGGCGCGCTTGAACTGCCTATCTGCGAAATTGAGTTTGAACTGATCGCTGGACCACTGGAAACCATCTTTACGCTCGGCAGACGCTGGCAGCAAAAATTTGGCCTGTTACTTGATGCGCGCAGTAAGGCCGAGCGTGGTGACCGCCTGGCCCAGTTAGACAAAACCTTGACGGCACTTGATGCGCTCGACGCGAGCGAGTCCGAAGCAAAGCGCATCACTGCGATCGCTTCCTTTTGGGCACCCCAACCGGTCAGCGCGATCAGTCTCGATCCTAAAGACAATGCCCAGCAAGCGTTGCGCGCCGTATCGGCCGAGTGCCTCGATCAGATCATTCGAAACAGCGCAATCATCGCTGGCGTTGATACGGAGGATCGCTATGCGGACGCGCGCTCCGAGCATGTGCACCAGCTTCGAGTAGGCATCCGTCGATTACGCTCTGCCTGGTCTTTTTTTAATGGGTTGGCCGAACTGCCTGCCCTAGATAAGCGAATCGAGATCAAAGCTTATTTTGCTCAACTCGGTGGTGCCCGCGATGACGATGTCTTGCGCGAACTCGTTTTGCCGATGTTGCGCAAAGCAGGTCAGCCTCCTTTAGTACTTGGCCAGGCCGTTGAGGTGACCGACGCAGCCGCGACCGTTCGCAGCGTCGGATATCAGTCCTGGCTGCTCGACATGCTGGCGAGTGTGGTGCTGCCTTTCACACCCCAAAGCACCGCCACAACCGCTGTAGGCGCCGCCGTCGCAACAACCGACTCGGTTCTGCAACCCTCACGCGAAGCGCCTGTGCAAGCGTTGGAACAACCCCTAGTGCAAACACTCAGCAAGAGGCTCAAAAAATGGGATCGCCGTGTCGTCGCAGAGGGAACCAACCTACCCGCCTTGGACATGGAAGCCAGACACGAATTGCGCAAGCGCGGCAAGAAACTGCGCTACGCGCTCCAGTTTTGTGAATCGGTCTTGCCCCAGCGTCGGCTTGGTGTTTATAAGAAATCACTCGCGCGGGTACAAAATATTTTGGGCGAGATGAACGACTTGATCGTCGCGCACGAACGCTTCGTGGGTTTGCGTGATACCCAACCAAGCGCTTGGTTTGCCTGTGGCTGGATTACATCTAGACTTGACGCATTAACGATCGAGGCCACGCAAGCCTTCAAAGAGGTATCGCACACGCACAGGCCCTGGCGCTAACCCACCAGGGCGGCCGCAAAATCGGCGGCAACAAACGGCTGCAAGTCTTCCATTTTTTCACCGACGCCGATCCAATAGACTGGGACGGGACGCGTGCCTTGCGAACCAGCGGCGACAGCAGCTAATGTTCCGCCTTTCGCCGTTCCATCCAGCTTTGTGACGATCAGTCCGGTCAACCCCACCGCAGCATCGAAACTTCGGATTTGTGAGAGAACGTTCTGTCCTGAATTGCCATCGACAACGAGCAGCACTTCATGCGGAGCGGTTGGATCGGCCTTGGCGATCACACGACGAATTTTTTTTAACTCATCCATCAAGTTCAACTGGGTGGGTAGCCGACCAGCTGTGTCAACAAGCACGACGTCCATGCCGCGGGCACGACCTGCGTGAACAGAGTCAAACGCCACCGCAGCCGGGTCGGCACCCTCTTGGGCAATGACAGAAACATTGTTGCGATTACCCCACTCCACCAGTTGCTCGCGGGCCGCAGCGCGAAACGTATCGCCTGCGGCAAGCAACACCTTGGCACCCCGCTGCTGTAAAGCATTAGCCAGCTTTCCGATTGATGTGGTTTTGCCCGCACCATTCACCCCGGTAATCATCACGACAAGCGGTTTGACCTGGCCAACATCAAACGGCTTTTCAAGAACTTTTAAATGCTCTGCCAGGACATCTTTCAATGCTTGACGTACCGCGTCGGCCTCTTCGATGCGGTCTCGCTTGACTCGGGCACGCAATGCTGACATCAGTTGCGTGGTCGCCTCAACACCAGCGTCGGCCATGATTAAGGCGGTCTCAAGCTCTTCAAACAGCTCTTCATCGACACGTACGCCCACGAACAAACTTCCAAGGCTTTGTCCGGTTTTCGCTAACCCGCCTTTTAACTTGGCAAGCCAGGACGTTTTTTGCTCTGCAAGTTGCTCTTCCGTTTGTTCCTCAAGCGGCTCCTCGAGTGGCTGCTCACTTCGTTCTTGCACCAGTTCTTGAGCCTGCCCCAAGGGTTGCTCGATCGGGTCGGCTGGGTGCGCTGTCGCTAAAAGGCTCGCCTGGCTGGTTTCCGCTGTCAGGATTGGCAGCGCAGTCTGACGGCCCAGCGGTGCGCCGGACAACGCCTGGGACAACATGAAACGACGGCCTTGCACAGGCGGGCCATTGTCGGTCTCAGGGGTGGGCCCACCGACCGGAGGCGGCATGGTACTGGTATCCTGCGGGGAGCTCAGCTCCGGCGCAGGCGTCGTGGCGTGATCCTCTGGCAGAGGCTCATCGGGGGTGGTTTTTTTCTTGAAGAAGCGAAACATAGTGAAGAAGTATATTCGGATCGTTGGTGGACAGTTTCGTCGCACACCAATTGAGGTGATCGAGGCAGACGGTTTGCGTCCCACGCCAGACCGAGTGCGCGAGACTTTGTTTAATTGGCTAAATTTTTTTTGGCAAGGTGACTTTCAAAGCAAACGCGTGCTGGACCTCTTTGCCGGAAGTGGCGCGCTAGGGTTTGAAGCAGCCTCGCGCGGGGTCACACACGTCCAGATGGTGGAACAACACCCCAAAGTAGTCGCCGCCTTGAAGGCTTTACGCGACAAGTTGGGTGCGCAAGCAGTTAGAATTCACGCCGGTGACGCAAAGCATGTGGTCGAAAGACTAGAGGCTGCGCGGTTTGACCTTATTTTTTTAGATCCGCCGTTTGGAAAAAACTGGCTAGACGAACTCTGGCCCCTTCTTCCAAATTTGTTAGAACCCAACGGTCTTGTTTATATTGAGGCCGAAAAACCGATTGTTGTACCCGAGCAGTACGACTTATTGCGCCAAGACCGTGCAGGGGCCGTACACTATCATCTCCTTCAAATTGCTGCATTGCAAAAATGATCACTGCTATCTACCCCGGTACGTTCGACCCAATGACACGCGGTCACGAAGACTTAGTGCGCCGAGCAGCCAGCCTGTTTGACCGCGTTGTGGTCGGCGTCGCACACAGTCGCAACAAGAAACCGTTCTTTGCCATCGAAGAGCGCGTTGAAATTGCCCGCGAAGTATTGGGCCACTATCCCAACGTTAAAGTGGCGAGCTTTGCTGGCCTACTCAAAGATTTCGTGCGGGAGCAAGACGGACGTGTGATTGTTCGCGGCCTGCGCGCGGTGTCCGACTTTGAATACGAGTTTCAAATGGCCGGCATGAATCGCCATTTGCTTCCGGAAGTGGAAACCTTGTTCATGACACCGTCGGATCAGTACCAGTTTATTTCCGGTACCATCGTGCGTGAAATCGCCGAGTTAGGCGGGGATGTCAGCAAATTTGTATTTCCGTCGGTCGATCGCTGGCTGCAAGCCAAAGCGAAAGAGCGTCGCGAGCAAAACGCCGCCGCACCCAAAGCGTAATCCTCAGCGGGATGACATCGGACCTCTTTTAGGACCTTTATGGCCTTACGCATCACCGACGAATGTATCAATTGCGACGTGTGCGAGCCACAATGTCCCAATGATGCCATCTCGATGGGCGAAGAGATCTACATCATTGATCCTGCCGCTTGCACGGAATGTGTCGGTCATCACGGCGAACCTCAGTGCAAGGTTGTGTGTCCTGTCGAATGCATTGAAATCCATCCGCAATGGAAAGAAGGCCAGGACGCCCTGATGGCTAAGTATCGCGTCCTGACCGCAGCAAACACAGAAAAAATTTAAATCCGCCGTTCAGCTGAGCCTTTCGGCCAAACGGGTTGTTTCCTGTCGGGATGAATTTTGACAAAGCGGCATGATTGTCCGAGCGCTTTGCTGAACCAAACGGCGGCCACCTCGCCCTCATCGATGACCACAACAGGCTGCTTGGCAATCGTTGCTTGACGATTGACGCTGTCATCGTCCTCGATCACATCTAAGGGGATGTCCATGCGCAGCATCCCCGGCGCACGCAGCACCAAAGCACCCATTTTTAAATCGACCGTCACCTCTGACAACTTTGGGCAGGCCTCGGCCGTTAACCACTCGCTCTGCGCATCGATCACCATCCAGCGATGGTGATAATCGCCCGCTAGCCTATGGTCTGTGCCAGTACAACCGGCTACTGGAAAAAATGTCGCTTGTGTCATATCGCTCAGTTCCAAAGATTTCACTCTGCCGACACTTTAGCGCATCCCACCATACAAAAAATAGTTGAGGCGGCCCGAGCGAAAGCGCACTCGCGGCACTCGCCCAGAAACAACAAGCCTAGGGTTTTCCTGAGATGTCTTTTCTTGACAAAAACTAAGTAAAAACGTCCTATAGAGGGTAGTTCAAAACACATAACTATCATCTGAACACTACGGGAGACAAAAGATGAGTGCAGCTTCAACATCGAGTTCAAAAACGGCCCTGCGCCGCAAATTGCTAAAAGGCGCAGCCGCAACTGCTGGAATGGCAGTCTTGGGTTCCCCAGCAATCTCTCTCGCGCAGAACAAGACCATCCGTATCGGTATGCCCACGATTCTATCGGGTCGCGTGGCCATGCTTGGTATCTCCTCGCGCAACGCCGTCGCGCTTGAAGTTGAGAAATTTAACGCTGCGGGTGGCTTAGGCGGTCGCAGGATCGAAATGGTCGTGCGCGATTCCAAAGGCCAGCCGCAAGAAGCAGCACGCGTTGCCCGCGAACTGATTACCGGCGACGGCTGTGAAATGATTTTGGATGCGGAAGCGTCTTCAGGCGCCTTTGCTGTACATGAAGTAGCAAAAGATTTGGGTGTGCTTGTCGTGCACACCTGCTCAGAGACGTCGTCACTGACTGCAGATCCAAAATTGCGCTTCCCAACGGCGTTCCGTTCCGCGCGACAAGGCATACACGATGCAATCGTTGGTGGGTCCTATGGCGCCGAGGTTGCCAAACGTCTCAAGCTCAACCGCTGGATGAGTATCTCGCCTGACTACGCCTATGGTCGCGACACCACGGCGGAATACTTTGAATACCTCAAACACTTCAACAAAGACATTGAAGTCGTCGGTCAAGTTTGGCCCAAGCTCTTTCAGGCGGACTATAGCGAAAACATTACACGCCTCGTTCAAGGCAAACCGCAGGCGCTTTACTCTGCGCTTTGGGGTGGCGACATGACTTCCTTTATCGATCAGGCAGGCATCTACGCTCTGTTTAAAGACAAGCAATTCTTTTCGCCAAACTTAGCCGAATACGCTGTGCTGACAGCGGTCAAGAGTGTTCCACCAAACATGCACTCAGGTAACCGTTACCTGCGTAGCTTTCCAAACACTCCTGCGAACAACGCGTGGGCCGATGCCTATCAAGCAAAGTTCAAAGAGCTCGCACTGAACTGGTCTTGGGAAAACTCCGCTGGCATTAACCTCATCATGACCGCAATGAAAAAAGCCAATAGTTCCGACGGCAAAAAAATTGCTGAAGTGATGCGCGGCTTGAAAATTGACTCGCCTTTCGGCGCCGACGGTACGCTCACTATGCGGGCTGAAGACCACACGCTGGTGAACTACGCAATTGGCTACGGCTCTCTTACCAACAAAGAGCCCTACATGACCAACCAGGTCAACGGCAACTGGGCTCAGATCTATGAACTCGAAGCCGAATGGAAGAAGCGTAAAGGCTGGGCATAAGCCCCGCTGCGCTTCACACTGAAGTCGACGGGGTCTCTGCCATGTTGATTGGCAGGGGCCCCTTTCGTATCGAGCGCAAGTCTTGATAACACTCGCCCCCATTTGGTAACACTTTGGTATTACTCGGAGACATCTTTGGATCCCACCGCACTATTCGAATGCCTCTCGTCCATTTCTTGCATCGTCACGCAGACCAGCACCGGTCTGATCGTGGGCGCACTACTCTTTCTAGTTGCCGCAGGTCTCACGCTCATCTTCGGCGTATTGGGCGTCATTAACTTTTCGCATGGCTCGTTTTACATGCTGGGCGCCTACATCGCGCTGTCTGCATACCGCCTGACCGACAGCTATCTACTTGCTGCGCTGATTGCCGGAATTGGAGTGGGCCTCTTTAGTCTGATCTTCGAACGCTTTTTCATGCGTCGCGTCTACAACGCCGATGTTCTGCTGCAACTACTGGTCTGCTATGCCTTCATTTTGATTCTTGATGATGCTGTCAAAATTATTTGGGGCCATGAATTTCAGTCAATGGGCATGCCAGCCGCCTTTCAAACACCACCGCTCTTTATTGGCGGAGGCATCGTGCCGGTCTTCTACGTGTTCATGATGGGCGCTGCTGCCGTTATCGGCGCAATCATGTGGTACGTTCTGACACGTACGCGCATCGGGAAGATCGTGCGTGCAGCCGCCCACAATCCCACCATGACGTCCGTACTTGGTCTAAATACCACTTGGATTTACGCGGGCGTTTTCGTGTTTGGTGGCGCCCTCGCTGGACTCGCTGGGGCGCTTGCTGCGCCGGTTCGCTCGATGTCTGCTGGAATGGGCTTCTCAATCCTGATTGAATCCTTCATCGTCACGGTGATTGGTGGCATGGGCTCGGTGAGCGGAGCGTTAGTTGGCGCCTTGCTGATCGGCCTCGTGCGCTCTTTTGGTTCGATCGGATTTCCTCTGTTTGTCGAAGGCATCATGTTTATTGCGATGGCCTTAATTCTCGTGCTCAAGCCGAGCGGTCTTCTTGGCAAGGAGCAACGCTGATGAACGCGCATTCAAGCTTCAATAAGGACCTACTTATCGCGTTGGCAGGACTCGCGATCTTAGTGGCGATTCCATTTTTCTCACCCGGGCGCGTGGCGCTAGATTTTGTCATCCGATTAGCGGCCTTTGGTCTTTTTGCGACCTCGCTCAATATTTTGGTGGGCTATGGCGGCATGGTGTCGTTCGGGCATGCCATGTTTTTTGGCGGCGGGGCCTACGCCTTTGGCCTGCTGATGCAGAAAGGTGGCGCTTCCATCCCTGTAGCAATACTCGGCGCTATCCTGTTTTGCGCCCTCTTGGGCTTTGTCATTGGCGCGATCTGCGTCAGGCTAAAGGAAATCTATTTTTCTTTCCTAACGCTCGCCTTCCAAATGTTGATTCACAGCATCATCATCACCTGGACATCACTCACCGGTGGCGATCAGGGACTGATGGGAGGCATTCCTCGCGTCTGGGGTAGCTTGAACCTCGCTGACGTACAGACTTTGTATTGGTTTTCTTGCGTGCTTGGGGTGGTTTGCCTCTTTCTCATGCGCTACATCCTTCAGTCACCGTTCGGCTACACCTTGCGGATGGTGCGCGACAACGCAGATCGTGCACAGTTCTTAGGCATCAACGTGTGGCGAGTCCGTCTGTATGCGTTTATCTTGGCCAGCTGCTTTGCAGGCATTGGTGGCGTGATCATGGCGTTATTTGTGTCGGGCGCCTACCCAGAGTTCAGCTACTGGACGATGTCAGGCGAGGCTGTGTTCATGATCATGATGGGTGGTCTACATGCCTTTATCGGTCCAGTCGTCGGCGCAGGACTGTTAATGGTCTTTAACGACATCATCACGCGCACAACCGAATACCATGGCTTAGCACTTGGCATCATTGTTCTGTTTTTTGCCTTGGGTCTCAAACGTGGCATGACAGATTTCATCGTACAAATTTATCAGTTACTTAGCCGTAAAGGAGCACGTTCATGAGCAAGCCTGCCATTACTGTTGTCACGGGCGGCTCAAGCGGCATCGGTGCGGCCTGCGTACGACACCTCGCTAAACGAGGCGACAAGGTTGTATCGCTAGATTTACCGGGCACGTGGTCCGACGAGAAAATGAAGGCGATGGGCGTACACGCCTATGCGTGCAATGTGACGGACGACGATGGCATGCATCAAGTCGCAAAGATGATTGAAGACACGCACGGTCCTGTCACGGCTTTAGTCAATTGCGCCGGGATTTTGCAGCATCGCCTGCCACCAGATCGCCTCACCATGACGGAATGGGATCGCGTCGTCGATATCGATCTACGCGGCACGTATCTTGCGTGTGCCATTTACGGCTCACGCATGGTGGAGCTCGGCGGAGGCGCGATCGTGAACATTGCCTCCATCACATCACTTCGCTCCTCTCCGCTTCACGCCTATGGGCCTGCCAAGGCTGCGGTCGCCTCAATGACAGCCTGCCTCGCAGCAGAATGGGGGCGCTCAGGTGTACGCATCAATGCTATCTCCCCAGGCTATGTGTTGACTGAGGCACTGCAGGCCGCGATTGATCGCAAAGATCGCAATCCCGAGGACCTCACCTCACAAGCGGCGATGGGTCGCTTTGTCACACCTGATGAAATCGCAGACTCAGTAGGCTTCTTGTTATCACCCGCTGCAAAAGCCATTACGGGCATCAATCTTCCTGTTGATGCAGGTTGGCTGGCTGGATCAACTTGGCAAACATACGGCGGTGTTCCGCCCGCACGCAACGTACAAAGCGAGGGTCGTAAGTAATGCTCAAGATCGAACACCTTAATAAGTCCTTTGGTGGTGTGGTTGCGACCTCGGATGTCTCGATTCATTTCAAAACAGAATCGCTAAGCGCTGTCATTGGTCCCAATGGTGCCGGCAAGACCACCTTCTTTAACTTGATCTCTGGCGCGTTACGACCTGACTCAGGTCGTATTTTGCTAGATGGCGAGGATATCGTCGGCCTGCCCAGCAGCGAAATTGTGCACAAAGGGATTGGACGTGCATTCCAGGTAGCCAAACTATTCAAAACCTTAACGGTAGAAGAGTCCTTGCGGGGTGCCTTGATGTCGCCTCTCGGGAAGTCCTCGCAAATGCATGGTCGCTTTCCCTTAGCGCAAACGCGTGACCGCGCTTACGAGGTGATGGAACAACTTGGTTTGCACACCAAGGCAGATGTTATTAGTGGCAATCTCTCGCATGGGGATCAAAAACTTTTGGATATGGCGTTAGCGCTCGTGCTCAAACCCAAAGTGTTATTGCTCGACGAGCCTGTCGCAGGCATGGGCCCCGAAGAACGTGAGCAGATGATTCAAACGGTCTACGCACTTTGGAAGAAAGGTGGGTTGACTGTGGTGCTCATCGAGCACGATATGGAAATCGTATTCCGGATTTCACAACACATTCACGTACTTTCCTACGGCAAAGTTCTCGCCGAAGGTAACGCAGAGCAGATCCGCAACAATCCAGCGGTGATCGAAGCCTATCTAGGAAAGCCAGCGGAGGTGCACGCATGAGCAAGCAAGTATTGAAAGTCGACGGCATCGATGTTTTTTACGGAACGAGCCAAGCGCTCTTTGGTTTGTCCTTCGATGTACAACAAGGTGAAACCTTAGCCTTACTCGGGCGCAACGGTGCAGGTAAGAGCACAACCATGAAATCGGTCGCAGGCGTTATCCCAGCACGCAAAGGGACCGTTACTTTGCACAACCAAGTTGTGACAGGCAAGGCCGCCCACTTAATCGCACGGGCTGGCGTGGGCTATGTGCCCGAAGATCGTCAGATTTTTCCTGATCTGACTGTTGAGGACAATCTCACCATCGCGGTCAAGAAAGGCGCCAACGGTGAAGACGACTGGAGTGTTGAGCGCGTCTATGACATGCTGCCGCTGCTCAAGCCTCTACGCGAACGTCTTGGCGGGCAACTTTCTGGCGGTGAACAGCAAATGCTGACGGTCGGTCGCTCCCTGATGGGCAACCCAGACGTTCTATTGCTCGACGAACCCAGCGAAGGTCTCGCCCCAATCATGATTCAAAAAATTGGCGAGCTGATTCAATCTTTACGCAAAATGGGTAAGACCATCGTGCTAGCGGAGCAAAACCTGCACTTCTGTTTAGGCCTAGCCGATCGCGCTGTCGTGATTGATAAAGGTAAAGACGTGTTCTGCGGGACGATTTCAGAGCTCAACGCCAACGCAGAAATCAAACAACGCTATCTGTCGGTCTAACTCTTTCTAAAACTCAACGATGCACATCTCTCACCACACCGCTGCGCAAGCGTTTGATCTGACGGGCACCCGCATGCTCATTACCGGTGCAGCAGGTGGCATCGGTTCAGCCACCGCGCGCTTGTGTAATCAGCTCGGCGCCACCTTGGTACTGAGCGACTTTGGGCAGCGGGAAAAGCTAGATGCACTCGCACACGAGCTAAAAGGTGTGACCGCAGTCGAATCTTGTGATGTGACGGACCGCGCCGCAGTCGAAGCGATGATCCAACGTCACGGGCCCTTGACTGCACTGGCCGACACAGCGGGTATTTGCCCCTTTCATGACGACTGGATGGATCCCAACTGGAATGAAGTCGAGTTCATGCGCGTGATGAAAGTAAACGTACTAGGCCCGATCAATTTGGTCCGTGCAATCTTGCCCGGCATGATGGAGCGTAAACATGGTCGCATTGCTTTGTGTGGTTCCATCGCAGGCTGGACGGGCGGCTTAAGGGCAGGCCCGCATTACACGGCCTCCAAGGGGAGTGTCCACGCGCTTGTGCGGTGGTTTGCCGGGCGCGCGGCCCCACACCACGTCAACGTCAACGGAGTCGCCCCCGGTCCCATTGCCACGGGCATGACAGAAACGGGCGGCTATGAACCGAATATCTATCCGATGAAGCGTCTAGGCGAGCCCGAAGAGATCGCAGGCATGCTGACCTATCTCTGTTCACCCGCCGCTAGCTTTGTGTCAGGTGCCATCATGGATGTCAATGGCGGCACCTTGATGCGCTGAGCCATGCGCCCGCAGGGCTCGCGCAGGGGGCTGCTAGGTAGCTTCGCCAAAACCACGCGCCACAATGATCTCGACCAAATTCGGTCCGCCACTTGCTAACGCTTCTTTCAGCACTGTCGCGATTTGGCTTGGCTCGGTCACTAAACGCGAAGGCATGCCCATACTCTTGGCAACACCCGCAAAATCGATGGCAGGATTATCCATATCCATCGCCACAAACTGATCCGTGCCACGCATCGCAAGCAAACGCTCTTTGATGATGCGGTAGCTGCGGTTATTGATGATCACATAGGTGATCGGCAGCTTCAGGTGCGCAGCAGTCCACAACGACTGAATACTATACATCGCACTGCCATCGCCAATGGTCGCTACCACTTGTCGCTTCGGATGCGCCAGGCTCACACCCACTGCGCCGGCCATCCCAAAGCCCAGGCCACCACTTGCTAAGCCATAGTAAGCGTGCGGGTCGTCCATCGGTAGCATTGCAGAAATTGCGGGTGCAGCCGTGAGTGTTTCGTCTACAACGATCACGTCTTTTGGTAAGACATCCACTAACTGGCCGACCAGATAACGCTGATCAATCGGCTTGGCGTTCGCGCTCGCCGCAACATCTTGACGCGTCTTTGCACGCGCTGCAGACCAGTTGCGTGTCGCAAGCTCTTTTACCCGCGCTTGAGCTTGTTGTGCTTGTTCTGTCGTACGCGCTGCTCGCAAGATCGGCAGCAACGCTAGGAGCGTCTCCTTCACATCCGCACGCACTGCGGTCGCGGTCGAGTAATTTTTGCCGAGTTCCCAATCTCGTTCAGTGATGTGGGTGACGGGCAACTCTGGGGGCAGCGGTTCGACGGTGCTCATGGGCGACATGCGCAACAGATCCGCACCGAGGCACAAGAGGTGATCGTATTGTTCAAGTGTCTGCCGGACTTTCTTTTGATTGCGTGTCAGATCACCCATGCAAGTCGGGTGTGACGAGGGGTAGCGCGCGTTGTACGGAACAGACTCTTGATAGACCGCGGCACCTAGCAGCTCGGCAAGCTCGCACGCTTGCGCAAACATACCGGCGTTGGCGATCTCGCGACCGGCAACAATCACGGGCTTTTTCGCCGCAAGCAAGGTTTGTGCGATCTGTTTCAGTGCAGCATCGCTCGGGCGCACAGCGGCGTCCACGACAGTGGGGAAACCAAATTCGATTTCTGCTTCTTCGTCGAGTACAGAGCCTGGCAAACTAATAAACACTGGCCCCATAGGTGGAGTGCGGGCAATCTTTGCGGCACGTCGAATAATGCGTGGCAGGTCTTCTAAGCGTGTGACCTCAAACGCCCATTTGACGAGTGGTGCGGCCATCGGCACGAGCGGCTCATACAGGAGTGGCTCTTGCAGTCCATAGCCCACTTCGTACTGACCCGCCGTGATCAATAAAGGCGAACCAGAAAACTTGGCGCTATAAATCGCCCCCATCGCATGGCCAAGTCCCGGCGCACAGTGCAAGTTACAAGCAACCAATTTATTCGTGGCGCGGGCAAAGCCATCGGCCATCCCAACCACGATCGACTCTTGTAAACCCAGCACATAGGTCAGCTCAGGGAACTGCGGCACCGCTTCCATAATGGCAAGCTCAGTCGTACCGGGATTACCAAACATATGTGTCACGCCCTCATCCAGCAACAGCTTGATAAACGCCTGACGACCCGTCATTTTTTGAACAGCCATTTTGTTCTCCCTAGATTATTTTTATGTCTTGATGCTTGCCAATTCTACAGACCCGCAAGCGTTTGCATCCGTACAGGATCCAGTCCTAATTTTTTAGCGGCGTCCAACATATCGGACCACGTGGTGGAATCGACCGGGATGCCATGCGCCATGCGCTTGGCGCGTGACTCACGTTCGGGCTCACCCGCAACACGTACGCCTTCATGACCGGGCAAAGGCGGTGAGGCCTTCACCCACTCAATAAACGCCTTCATCTCGTGTTCAAACACGGAGCCATCCGCCAGCTTGGCGGGATCAAAGACGATAGACAGCATGCCATTGACGACACGACGCTTGCCATCGGCCGGAGCGTGCGTGGTCATTCCACCCGCCAGCGCACCGCCAAGCAATTCGCAGATGAGTGCAAGACCAAACCCTTTATGGTCGCCGAACGTGCACAAGGCACCAAGCGGAGGCTTGACTGCGTAGACGGGATCGGTCGTAGGTTTACCGTCACTATCGATCAGATAGCCTTCAGGTAGTTGCTCACCCTTATTGAAAGCGACACGGGCTTTACCCTGCGCAATGATGCTGGTCGCAAAATCGAGCAAGATCGGATCTTGGCCCGCCACGGGGATACCCACCGTAAAGGGGTTCGTACCAAACCGCGCATCTCCACCGCCAAAGGGTGCAACGATGGGGCGCGAAATAACATTGACGAAATGAATCGAAATCAAGCCTTGGGCGACTGTCATTTCGGCCCAAGCGCCAATCCGGCAGAGGTGATGAGAATTGCCCAGCGCCACAATGCAGCTGCCATGCTCTTTTGCACGAGCGATCGCTAACTCCATCGCTTGATGCCCAATCGCCTGACCAAAACCACACTCGCCGTCTAGGCCAATCATCGTGCCGCTATCCATCCGCGTCTGGATCTTGGCGTTAGGCTTCAAACTCCCTTCAAGATAGGCTTCGGCATAGCGCGGCAACATACCGACACCATGTGAATCATGTCCTGTCAGGTTCGCTTGAATTAAATTTTCAGTGACGAGTTCGATTTCGCGAGCGTCGCTGCCAAAACCGGAAACGAGGTAGCGCACCGCAGCGCGCAAAGGCTCAATAGGGATAATGTGCATGTCTGCCACGGCGAGCGTCCTATTTACACGTTAAACAAGAAGTTCATCACATCGCCATCCTGCACGATGTATTCCTTGCCCTCAGCACGCATCTTGCCTGCTTCCTTGGCACCTTGCTCACCTTTAAAGGTAATGAAATCCTCATAGGCGATGGTTTGTGCGCGAATAAAGCCGCGTTCAAAATCGGTATGGATCACGCCGGCCGCTTGTGGGCCTGTTGCGCCGATCGGTACTGTCCAGGCGCGTACTTCTTTTACACCCGCGGTGAAATAGGTTTGCAACCCTAACAAAGTGAAGGCGCCGCGAATCAGGCGGTTTAAGCCTGGCTCTTGCATGCCCATGTCTTCAAGAAACACGGCCTTATCGTCGTCAGGCAGTTCTGCAATTTCGGATTCAATCGCGGCGCAGATCGCCACGACGGGTGCTTTGCGTGCGGTAGCGTATTCTGTCAGGCGATCAAGCAACGGGTTGTCTTTAAAGCCGTGATCACTGACGTTGCCTACGTACATGGCGGGCTTGGCAGTGATGAAACATAGCGGTGCAATCAAGGCCATGTCTTCGTCTGACAAACCGAGCGCACGAATCGGCTGCGCATCGTTTAACTGTTTGATGACCACCTCAAGAATCGCGACAACTTTTTGTGCGTCCTTATCGCCCGAGCGTGCAGTTTTTTGATAGCGATGCAAGGCTTTTTCAGCGGTTTGCATATCGGCCAAGGCAAGCTCAGTTTCAATCACTTGAATGTCAGAAATCGGATCGACACGGCCGGCGACATGAATGACGTTGTCGTCTTCAAAGCAGCGCACCACGTTGATGATGGCGTTAGTTTCGCGGATGTGTGACAAGAACTGATTGCCCAAGCCTTCGCCTTGACTGGCGCCAGCCACCAAGCCTGCGATATCCACAAATTCAACCGTGGCATGCAAGATGCGCTCGGGGTTGACGATTTCAGCGAGCTTGCCTAAGCGGGCGTCAGGTACCTCGACCACGCCTACGTTTGGCTCGATCGTACAAAAAGGATAGTTTTCGGCAGCAATACCCGCCTTCGTGAGGGCATTAAAAAGGGTTGATTTACCGACGTTGGGCAAACCAACGATGCCACATTGCAGAGCCATAAGAATCCTGAATTTCTGAAGGGTGGAACAGCTGTATAGAATATGAAGATTGAGTTTAACGCTTTGGGTCCCGCCATGTATCTCGATGACCACCTCACTCGTCCGTTCGGATCCATCCCGGAACTGGTCCATGTCACGGCCGCAGAGCGCCCGACTCAACCAGCCTTAATACTGGACGGGCACACCCTCACCTACGCTGAGCTGGATCAGCTGATTGGACAGGTAGCCAGCAGCCTGCAACGGGAGGGACTGAGGCAAGGCCAGGCCGTCGCCGCCTGTGCGAGCACCTCCTTTGCATACGTTGCGCTATTTTTAGGTGTTCTGCGGGCGGGCGGACTCATGACCCCCTTGCCGCCCTCCGCCACCCCGCAAAACCTTTCCGCCATGCTGGCCAACTCTGGCGCCACGATCTTGTTTCTGGATCAGGCTTGCGCGCGCCAATGGTCAACCGACGACCAAGCCGCAGCGGGGCTCAAGAGGGTGTGGCTCGACAACTCCTCAGGCGGCGCAACAGACTGGTCAAACTGGGTCGCCACAGACGCTGCCCCGACCCCCGTCGCGCCCGAGCCGCACTGGCCTTTTAATTTGATCTATTCGTCCGGCACGACCGGGACACCAAAAGGGATCGTGCAGCCGTGCTCGATGCGTTGGGCGCACGTGCAACGGGCCGCGACTAATGGCTATGGTCCAGATACGATCATGCTGGCGTCCACCCCGCTGTATTCCAATACGACTCTCGTTGCACTCTTGCCCACTCTGGCCTTGGGTGGCACCGTGATCTTGATGTCGAAGTTCGATACCGGTCGCTATTTAGAGCTCGCCCAGCAGCATCGCGTCACGCACACGATGCTCGTCCCTGTGCAATATCAACGACTCATGGATGATCCCCATTTTGATACGTTCGATCTCTCGTCTTTTGAGGCAAAGTTTTCGACGAGTGCGCCGTTCGGTGCGGCACTCAAGGCCGAGGTATTGCGCCGCTGGCCAGGCCGTTTGACTGAGATCTATGGCATGACCGAAGGCGGGGGCCGCTGTGAGCTCGAAGCCCACAACTATCCTCACAAACTCCACACCATCGGAAGACCGGCCAGCGGACACGATATCCGGCTGATCGACGAGCAGGGTCGTGAAGTCTCACCGGGTGAAACCGGTGAAATTGTAGGGAGCTCTGCAGCCATGATGGAGGGGTATTTCGGCATGCCCGAAAAAACGCGCGAGGTCGAATGGTTTGACGCCAAAGGCAAGCGCTTTATTCGCACCGGGGATATCGGACGTTATGACGAAGACGGCTTTCTGATTTTGTCTGACCGAAAAAAAGATATGGTGATCTCTGGCGGCTTCAATATTTATCCCAGCGATCTCGAAGCCGAACTCAATCAACACCCCTCAGTGCGTGAGTCCGCCGTCGTGGGTGTGCCGTCAAGACAATGGGGAGAAACGCCCGTCGCCTATGTGGTGCTGCGACCGCACGCAACGGACACCGCTGAAGTCTTACTTGGTTGGGTCAATGCAAGAGTAGGCAAAACCCAACGTTTAGCTGATTTGCTGTTAGTTAAGAGCCTCCCCCGCAGCGAAATCGGCAAAGTCTTGAAGCGACAGCTACGCGAGGAATACTCCACTCGAAATTAAGTGGCTCCATTTGCGAATTGGAGTCCTATCAACACGACAGCAAGTGGCCCCGCATTGAAGAGGGCATGTAACAACATCGCCGCACCGATACCGCGCTCAACACGCATCCAGGCTAATACCTGGCCTGTCACCCACTGGGGGAGCACCAAGACCATCATCATCCACCACGCCATCTGCTCAAACTGGAAGTTGTGCAGATGCAAGGCAGCAAAGGCCAGAACCGACGCGTGCATGACCCAAGGGAAATACCGGCAATAGGCTCTCAGCCATGGCCACGCCCAGACACGTGGCATCACGTTCCAGCGCCCCAACCACCATAAGATCAATACGGACATCCCGAGCAAACTGCCGGCCCACCACTGCATCCCATTTAAAAAAACCAGGACAAGCACCGGCACCAACCAGAGCGCATGGATCGGACGCCTGAGGCCAAAGCGAAACAACAGCTCTTCCACGATAGGTGCCCAAATTAACGCCAGAAACCAGGGGAGATTGCGCACATCGAGCCGATGCGTCGCACCACTCAACTCGAACACGGTCAACACGAGCGGACCCAATAAAACGATATTGACGAACCAAAGCGTCGCCGCCCACGCCAGTAATCGCTTGGGTGCTATGCCTGGCCACCAATCCGCGTGCCAGGCTCCAAACGCGCGCGCCGTGGCGGGACGGTTAGCGAACGTTCTTCTTAGGTTTGGGCGTCTAATAAAGCGAAGACACTGCGTCAACTCCTCACGAAACGGCAACAGGCCTGTCGCGCGCTCTTGTTGACTCATGCAGGGTTATCGCGATGCAACTGTGCTGTTGCGCGCACAAAGTCACCCGCCAAAAAAAGTGGCATCACAGCGCGACAACGTGTCAGGCAATCGTCAATCGCCATCTGGTCTTCTCGGCGGGGCGGATGCAAAACGAAATCTGCGACCTCTTGGGTTAGGTTAAGGGTTCGCGGGTGACCAATCCCCAAACGCAAACGCCAAAAGTCTGCACTCCCCAGCACCGACTGGATATCTCGCAACCCGTTATGACCGGCGTGGCCGCCCCCTTGCTTGACTTTAACCTGACCCGGAAAGAGATCAAGCTCGTCGTGCAGGACCAGGATTTCTTGTGCTTCCAGTTTATAAAAATGCGCTAAGGCGCCGACACATTGGCCTGAACGGTTCATATATGTTTGAGGCTTTGCAAGAAAGACCTGCTCGGCCTGCACTCGCGCCTTGGCCACTAGCCCCGAAAAAGACTTCTCGCTAGTGAAACTCGCACGCAAATCCTCTGCAACCGCATCAGCCAACCAAAAGCCTGCGTTATGACGCGTGCGCTCATAATCCGCCCCGGGATTACCAAGGCCCACGATAAGTTTGATTGGTTTAGCCATGCCTGCATTAGAAAGCAAAAGCCCCGCTTGCGCAAAACGCGAGCGGGGCGATCAGAACGTGCAGTCACTGAACCCTAACGGTTCAGAACCATACGAACCTTAAGCGGCTGGTGCAGCAGGAGCTGCGCCTTCTGGCTTGGCGTCAGCATCATCGCTTGCGCCACCCTTCACGATTGCAGTCACCAACACAGGGTTGGTGTCGCCGCGATGGGGAACGTGGGTCACGCCGCTTGGCAACGTGATGTCCGCCAAGTGGATCGAACCACCACCCACCAAGTTGCTCAGATCGACTTCGATGAATTCTGGCAGATTGGCTGGCAAGCAAGAAATGTCGAGGTCAGTCAACACGTGCGAAATGATCGCAGCGCTGATTTTGACAGCCGGCGAGATCTCAGCGTTGATGAAGTGCAGTGGCACCTTGGTGTGCAAGACTTGATCTGCAGAAACACGCTGGAAATCAAGGTGCATCACGATTTGCTTGAAGGGATGCCACTGAACCGAACGCAACAGCACTTGCTGGCTCTTGCCTTCGAGTTGCATGTCAAGAATCGATGCATGAAATTTCTCTTTGCGCAGGGCGTGAAAAATTTCGTTGTGATCGAGTTCGATATTAACGGGCTGCTCTTTGCCACCATAAACGATGGCTGGGACACGGCTCGCACGGCGCAGGCGGCGGCTCGCACTCGTTCCCTGTACGCTGCGTGGGGTTGCATTAAATTGCATGAAAAACTCCAAAAAGGGTGGATATCACCCGGTTAAAACGTTGCCTGAATATCAGTCAACGGGTTTGCCGACCACCGCGACCAGTGGCTGGCAAATTCTTTACGCTCTAGTCAACGAACAATGAGCTCACTGACTCTGCGTTGGAAATTCGTAAAATCGTCTCGCCCAGCAATGCTGCGCAGGATAATTGCCTGATCTTGCCGCAAGCGCGTCCTTCCTCAGACAAAGGAATGGTATCTGTCACGACAAGCTCGGTGAGCTCAGAACCATTAATGCGCTCGATCGCACCACCCGACAACACCGCATGCGTACAGTAGGCATAGACTGCTCCTGCGCCACGCTCTTTGAGCGCTTGCGCTGCCTTACAGAGCGTGCCAGCCGTATCGACCATATCATCCATAATCAAACAAGTGCGGCCATCGACCTCACCAATAATATTCATGACTTCTGAGACGTTGGCGCGTGGACGACGTTTATCGATAATCGCCAAGTCCGCCTCAAGCTGTTTCGCCAACGCCCGGGCACGCACCACACCACCGATATCAGGCGACACGACCACGAGATTAGTCAAATTGCGGCGCCAGATATCACCCAACAGAATCGGACCTGCGTAAATATTGTCGACAGGAATATCAAAAAAACCCTGGATTTGATCTGCGTGTAAATCCATTGTGAGCACGCGATCAACGCCTGCCACCTGCAGCATATTCGCAACAACCTTGGCCGTAATCGCCACGCGTGCAGAACGCGGGCGGCGGTCCTGGCGTGCATACCCAAAATATGGGATGGCAGCGGTGATACGGCCGGCCGAGGCACGGCGCAACGCATCTACCATCACCATCACTTCCATCAGATTGTCATTGGTGGGCACACAGGTCGGCTGCAACACGAAAACATCTTTACCGCGAACGTTTTCGTTAATTTCAACCATGACTTCACCATCCGAGAAACGACCTACGGTCATGCGACCCAAGGACATATCTAGGTGATTCACCACATCAACGGCCAGCCGTGTATTGGCGGTGCCGGTAAAAATCATAAAACTATCGTTGGCCATGGTCGAGGCAGTCACAGACAGTAAGAATTTAGATGCGGAACAAAAAAGCTGCTGAACAAAGGCGCATCAAACGCTGACTAGTTCAACAGCTTTGCATTTGGGCTGGGGAGGAAGGATTCGAACCTTCGCATGCCGGAATCAAAATCCGGTGCCTTAACCAGCTTGGCGACTCCCCAACTAACTATCAACCCAATCCTGCAGAGGGTGCACATCCAAACCGTTACAGACTAAAACAGACTGTATGGGACTTGGCGTGTCCGCCGTAGCAGTATCGGAAAAATCCGTACTTATTTTAGCGAGCAATCTCTGGCGAGCGTTTTCAGCGAGCATGGCGTCAGGGAAACTCAAAAATAGACATGCCCCAGACCCTGTCATGCGCGCCTTAAAACCATTCGCACTAAGTTCGGCTTTATCTAGCCAATCCAGTGCTTGCCGCACAACTGGGTAACGCTTTAACACCACAGGCTGCAAATCATTGCGCCCGAACCCCAAACTAGTCACAATTTGGCGCCCAGAAAAGTCCATTATTTTGACCGGATCGGTGTTTCTTGTCAAATCCGGATCCTGAAAAATCCCTTGCGTAGGCACATGTTGCGCGGGCTGAACCACCAAATAGGCCTGCTGCGGCAATTCCAGCGCGGTGAGCTTCTCGCCAATTCCTTCGGCAAAGGCACTTTGTCCAAAAATAAAAAAGGGCACATCGGCCCCCAAGCCGAGCCCTACCTGCATCAACGCCTGCCGAGTCAGACGTGTCTGCCATAGGCGATTCAAGGCAATCAGCACGGTGGCGGCATCACTGGACCCGCCCCCCAGGCCAGCGCCTGAAGGAATGCGCTTGCGCACACGCATCTGCGCGCCAAGCTTGGTGCCCGTGTGCTGTTGCAAGGCTTTTGCTGCCCGAACCACCAGATCATCGTCGTGGGCAACCCCCGCCATATCGGTTTCGCGAACAATTTGCCCATCGCTACGCGTGTCAATATCCAGCAGATCACACACATCGATCAACCGAAACACAGTTTGCAGCTGGTGGTAACCGTCTGGGCGACGGCCAATCACATGCAGAAAAAGATTCAGCTTAGCGGGCGCGGCAAGGTCATAAAGCATAGTCGGTCAGGCCTTCACAGCAGTTTACGTGCCGTCAATCACCAAGCGAATCACAATTTTTTTTGAGCCATCCTGTCGCGACAAAATCAACAACCTCGGGCCCATGCCATCAAACCGCGACAGTTCGACCCTCCAGCCTGCCTGCTCAAAACCCGTGACCCGCCTCTGATCGTCACGGCTCACACGCGCCATCGCGGGTTCAGCCACCGTTTGACTGCGCAACCAAGTCCGCAAGTCCTGGACGGGGATCGCCTCACCAACAGCGATTTTCACAAGCTCCTCGGGTGTAGCGGCCTCTAACTTGCCGCCATTACTTTGGGTGAGGACCGCACTTTTACCCGTCACCTCAAGGCGGGCCAAAATGTTACCGAAGGGATTCGTCAGGTCTAGCTCAAGCCGGCCTTGCGCATCGCGCCAGGTAAAGCCGCCCTGCACCGCTTGTGCAGGCGCAAGAGGCTCCTCCACTCGCACAGCAAAGCGTCCTGCCCGTGCAAACGCCTCAGAGGTTTGCACGGGCGGAACGCTTTGCTGTGTCGTACAACCAGCAAGCAACAGCAAGGCCAAGCCACACACAACTCTTGCACAAGCCCACAAACGCATGACCTTCAAAGGCTAACCCCAAGACGCTTAGCCGTGTCGATTAAGGTTGAATTTTTAGGTTCGCGTTGCGCGCCCTCTTTGAGATATTTTTGAGCCTCATCACGACGCCCAAGGCGCCAGAGAACCTCAGCAAGATGGGCAGCGATGTCGGCCTCGGGACGTTTGGCGTAGGCTTGTTCCAGATACTCAAGCGCCGCTTGGTTATCGCCCATACGAAATTTCACCCAGCCCATGCTGTCGAGAATGAACGGGTCCTTCGGCGCGAGCGACAGCGCTCGCGTAATGAGTTCGAGCGCCTCTGGCAAACGTTGATTTCGATCCGCCAGGGAGTAGCCCAACGCATTGTGCGCATGCGCGTGTCCGGGATCAATCGCGATGACCTCCCGCAGAAGCCGCTCCGCATCGCGCATTTTATTGTCGCGTTCGTAGAGCATCGCAAGCTCGTATTTAATCTCTATCGTGTCGGGAAACGCCTTATCTGCAGCACTCAAGCGCTTAATCGCATCACCCAGCCGATCAGCGTCGCGCAAAATCTGTGCCCCTGCGGAAAAGCCGAGAATCCTCTCATCATCGCTCTGCGGGCTTCCAGAATCGATCAGTGCTATTGCTTCATCCACACGGTTTTGGCGCGCACGAATCATCGCCTGCTTAATCCGGGCCGAGTAACGCGCCGAGGGATCTTCGATTTTCGCGAGTAGGCTCACCGCCTCATCAAGCTTGCCTTGCTCGTCTGCTATCTGCGCAAAGAGCTGATAGGCTTCGGCCAGTGCAGAGGGCGCGTCGGTCGCGCCAGCTGCCGAACCACGTTGACGCTGCGTCTGCACAGTGATGAACTGCTCAAGAAAAGCGCGCGCCTGATCCAAGTTCTTGGCACGATAGGCCACCTGAGCCTGAATAAACAACAAATCAAAATCTTCCGGCGCTCGTTTCACCATCGACTGCAATTCATTCATCGCGGCGTCGTACTGCCGCAAATCCGTCATATGGCTCACCATCATTAAGCGCAAACGACGCGCCTGGGGCTGCGCAGCGGCAAAACCTACGGCATCACGCAGTGCTGCCGCAGGGTCCACGCCCAAGCCATACTCAAAGACGCGCATCGCTGCATCTTCAGAACGTGGCGCCACGCCAAGTGCACGGCGCGCCTCTTGAAGCGCACGCTCACGATCCGCCGCGGCAGTGGCCATATCGGCGAGCGCCAAATGTGCAGCCAGCGTGTTGCTAACCGTGCTTTCAGCGATTGCCGTCGATAGAATGCTTAGTGCATTGCGCTTGTCAGGCATACGGCTCAAGACATGCACCGCTTGTGCAATGCCGGCGTTCTTGTCTTTGGCCGCATCAATTTGCTTACGCAACGCCGTGGCCAGACCGCTAGTCTGTCCTGACGCAGCCGCCAGAGCCATTTCGGTCGTGGCGGCCTCCGCATCATCAGGAGTAATCCTTAACCAAGTGCGTGCAGACTCCAACGCACCCGGCAAGTTACCGCCCCCAAGGTAAAACTCAAGCGCTCTGCGCGCTAGACGATAGTCACCCACCTCACGTGCCAGCTCAAGCATCGTTTTACCCGCGGAGAGAAACGAGCCGCGTTGAGCCGCGATCTCCGCAGCCAGGATTCGATACATGAGCGAGGATGTGAGTGTGATTTCTGGCAGCTGCCCGGCGCGCAAGCGAATCTCTGCGGACTCAGGCACGCGCGGCCGCACCTCGATGGGTGAATGTTGAGAGGTTTCTTTACTTTGGCCCACCTGCGCCCACGTCTGCGCGACAAAAAGCGACATCGAGACCGCCACGGGCACTGTGGCAAGCCAATGAGAAAAACGAAATTTAAACGACGACTTCACGCGAACCGCCTAGTTGGTGGCACAATCAACGGACTCAGTGACAAGATGTTAGCACTCACCCATGCCAGAACTGCCAGAAGTTGAGACAACTCGTAAGGGAATTGACGCCGTTGCAACAGGGCGGGTGCTCCAGCGTATGGTGGTGCACGACTCTCGTATGCGTTGGCCCATCCCGTCCGGGCTACCAGAATGGGTGAGAGGACAACAGGTGAAGGCCTGCCGCCGCAGAGGGAAATACTTGTTGTTGGAGTTCGATCGGGGCACGCAACTGATCCACTTGGGGATGTCCGGCTCGCTACGCAGCGTCCAAACGGGCGAAATACTGCGCAAACACGACCATGTTGAATGGCATTTTGAGCACCTTACTCTGCGACTACACGACCCAAGACGCTTTGGGGCTGTGCTTTGGCATCCAGCCGAAGACGGCGCCGTCGAGCGGCACCCCTTGCTTCAAAAGCTCGGCATCGAGCCATTTGATCCAGCGTTCGACGCGGAGCACTTGCGCAAAGGCTTCAAGGGCCGCCAAATGGCGATCAAACAAGCTTTATTGGCGGGCGATGTTGTCGTGGGCGCTGGAAATATTTATGCCTCAGAGTGCCTATTTCGCGCCAAAATCCACCCAGCTACTCCTGCCGCACGTCTGTCGCTTGAGCGCTGCGCACGACTCGTCGAGAGCTTACGCAACACGCTCAAAGATGCCCTTGAGTCCGGCGGCAGCACCTTGCGGGACTACGTCAATGCCACGGGTGAGGCGGGCGCCTACTTTACGACGCATGCGGCTGTCTATGAACAAGACGGCAAGCCTTGCAAAGCATGCTCTGGTCTGATTAAACGTATCGTGCAAGGACAGCGAGCCACCTATTACTGCCCACGCTGCCAGAAACGCTAAGGCCCACCCCCCCCACCCAAACGAGCGCTCAGGCCTGCAAAACTTTGCCCGGGTTCATCAGTCCATGAGGGTCAAGCGCTGTTTTGATCTGCTTCATCAGCTTAAGCTCTAGCGCGCTTTTATACCGAGTCAGTTCGTCACGTTTGAGTTGCCCCACTCCGTGCTCAGCACTGATCGAGCCCGCGTGCGCATGCACGCTGTCATGCACCAATTGATAAACATCGTATTGCGATGCCAAGAGCTCTTGTTCTGTTTGATTCGGCGCCCGCGCAACGTTGTAGTGTAAGTTGCCATCGCCGAGGTGCCCGAACACGATATGCTGAATCCCCGGAAAGCGCTGCTGCAACGCCGCGTTGGTCACGTTGACGAAGGTCCCGATTGAAGAAATCGGGATCGACACGTCATGCTTGATGCTCTTGCCTAACTCGGCCTCCGCCAAAGGAATGCTCTCCCGCAGATGCCACATAGCTTTGCTCTGGGCGATGTTTTCAGCAATCGCTGCGTCAGTGACCAGCCCATCCTCAATCGCTGCGCCGAGAACCGCTTCAAAGCGCCCCTGCGCATGCTCAGCGCTTTCGCTGTCCGAAAGTTCAAGCAAAGCAAACCAGGGAGACTGCGCGGAAGGACCCTCAAACGGCAAGCGTTGCTGCGGGAATAGTTTTACTACCGCCTGCAGTACTGGTCCCATCATTACTTCAAACCCCGTCAAGGAGGCGCCAAAGCCCGCGCGCGCGCGCGACAGTACGGTGATCGCATCCTCTAAGGAGTTCAAGGCCAACATCGCCGTGCGTTGGGCAACGGGCAACGGATATAGCTTCAGCGTAGCTGCCGTGATGATGCCAAGCGTACCTTCGCTTCCGATGAAGAGATCCCGCAAATCGTAGCCAGTGTTGTCCTTACGCAAGCCACGTAAGCCGTTCCAAATTTCCCCCTCGGCCGTCACGACTTCCAAGCCTAAGGCGAGATCCCGCGTATTGCCGTAGCGAAGCACCTGCGTGCCACCGGCGTTCGTCGCCAAATTACCGCCAATCGTACAACTGCCCTCGGCCGCCAAACTCAAGGGAAACAATCTGTCGGCCGCCCGCGCCGCTTCTTGGACGGACTGCAAGATGCATCCAGCTTCGACCGTCATCGTATCGTTGTCTGTGTCAATCGATCGCACTTTGTTCAAGCGTGCCAGACAGATCACCACTGCGTGTCCGGTCTCGTCAGGCGTGGCGCCGCCGCACATACTGGTATTGCCGCCAGAAGGAACAATTGGAGTTTTGGTCGACACACACACTTTGACAACGGCGGCCACTTCCTGTGTGGATGCGGGTCGCAAAACAGCCAGCGCCTGACCGCGGTAGCGCCCCCGCCAGTCCACGAGGTAGGGGGTCATCGCGTCGCCTGTCAACACTTGCTCGGCGCCAACGATGTCTTGCAGCTGTTTCAACACGCTCATTCGATTCTCTTTTTAACGTTGCACCCAACGGGCAATTTTCTAGCAAATATTTAGCAAATTGTAGGGTAGTTCACAGGCAACCGTCACCCATTAAGAGGCCCCTATCCCGCTCGTCGCTCGTCAAATGGGCGATAATACGGGATTGATTTTCCGTCTTGGGCCTGCCCTCATTCGGGCGTACCCACCGAACCCGGAGCCGTACTCGTGTCTGCATCACATCCCTTTCCCTATTCCTGCTTTAAAGCCTACGATATTCGCGGTGTTGTCCCGACCGCACTGAATCCCGACTTCGCACGGGAGCTCGGACGCGGCCTGGCCGCACGCGCCCACGCTGCGGGCGTGAGCACAATGGTCGTGGGGCGCGATGGTCGCTTAAGCAGCCCCGAACTGGCTGGCGCGCTACAAGAAGGCATGCGTCAGGGTGGCATTGACACCATCGACGTGGGTCAAGTGCCCACACCGCTGGTCTATTTCGCCGCTTACACACTCAAAACCGGCTCGGGCGTTGCCGTCACAGGCAGCCATAACCCTCCCGAGTACAACGGCTTCAAAATGATGATGGGTGGTAGCACGCTACACGGCGACGCGATCCTAGCGCTACGCGACGAAGTCGCTGCCAACCCTAAGCATGCCGCTACACCAGGCAAGGCAACCAGTGTTGATATCCTCACCCCGTATTTGGCAAGGGTGCTCGGCGATATCAAGCTCACACGTCCGATGAAAATCGCGATCGACTCCGGCAATGGCGTTGCTGGCGCAGTAGCGCCGCAACTGTTTAGAGGGTTAGGCTGCGAAGTCACTGAGCTTTTTTGCGAAGTGGATGGCACATTTCCGAATCACCATCCGGATCCCGCAGACCCGCATAACCTTGAAGATCTCATTCACTGCGTCAAAACGACCGATTGTGAAATCGGCCTGGCGTTTGACGGGGATGGCGATCGCCTAGGCGTGGTGACAAAATCCGGACAAATTATCTGGCCTGATCGTCAGCTCATCTTGTATGCCCGCGACGTGCTGGAGCGCTGCCCTGGCGAGACGATCATTTACGACGTGAAGTGCAGCCGGCATGTCGCCGTGGAAATCCGCGCGGCGGGTGGCAAGCCCTTGATGTGGCAAACCGGGCATTCACTCATCAAAGCAAAACTTGCCGAAACCGGCGCGCCACTGGCCGGCGAAATGAGCGGCCATGTATTTTTTAAAGAGCGCTGGTTTGGCTTCGATGACGGGCTCTACACAGGCGCACGCTTGCTTGAGATCCTCTCGCGCTCGGCCAACCCCTCTACCGTGCTTGAGGCCTTACCTCAAGGCGTTTCAACGCCAGAACTGAAGCTCGAAATGCGCGAAGGAGAGCCTCACGCACTCATCAAACGTTTGCAAAATGAAGGCGTGTTTGACGGCGCGAGTGAGATTGTAAAAATTGATGGGCTACGTGCCGACTATCCAGATGGTTTCGGTTTGGCGCGTGCCTCCAACACAACGCCAGTTGTGGTGCTGCGTTTTGAGGGCGACACGACTGAAGCGCTTGCCCGTATCCAAGAGGCCTTCCGCAAGCAGCTGCTTGCACTCGCGCCGCACGTCAAACTGCCCTTCTGATCATCGCCCCTCCATTGTGACTTTAAGCCTGCCCCTATGAGCGCCCTATCGCAAACCACCGCCTGGAAATCGTTTTCGCAAGCGGTATCCGCCAGCCCGACCAAGCCTGACGCGCTGCGCATCATTCGCGCAGCCGAACTCGAGGTCGACCTCAGCACGCAACGGTATAGCCCCGCGCTGGCTAAAGCCGGTCAGACGCTGTTGACGCAACAAGGCTTTGAACAAGCACGCAAGGATTTGTTCAGCGGAGCTCCGATTAACTGGACAGAAAAGCGTGCTGCTTGGCACACGGCATTGCGGGCCCCAACACCTCCCGCAAGTGTGGCGCAAGCGGTGCAAGCCGAACAAGCCAAGCTCGCTGGTTTTGTCGAACGGGTCAATGCACAAAATCTATACCGAAATGTCGTGCACCTAGGCATCGGTGGAAGCGACTGGGGTCCCCGACTCGCGGTGGAGTCGCTGGCCGGACACGCGGGCAGGCGTACGATTCGCTTCGCATCAAACGTCGACGCGCATGCAATCACCGCCGCACTGGATGGGCTCGACCCGTCTGACACGCTCATCATTATTTCGTCCAAGTCCTTCACAACCATTGAATCTCTCGCCAATGCAGCCTGCGCGATGGATTGGTTGAGTGCTAGCGGAATCAAGCAACCGCTTGATCACTTTGTGGCGGTCACAGCAAATGTGCAAGCCGCACGCGACTTCGGTATTCGTGATGAGCACATCTTTGAGTTCTGGGATTGGGTGGGAGGACGCTATTCGATTTGGTCCTCTATTGGCTTGCCCATCGCACTCGGTCTAGGCATGGACACGTTCAATGACTTGCGCGCGGGTGCCGCGGCGATCGACGATCACTTCCTGAACGCACCACTAGAACACAATGCACCGGTGCAAATGGCGCTAAGCGCCGTTGCGAACTGCAGTGTCTTAGGCTATGCCTCCTTTGCGTTATGTCCGTATGACGCACGCCTGCGACACTTAGTGCCGTGGCTGCAACAGCTCGAAATGGAATCTCTTGGCAAATCAACGCAGCGCGACGGCACGACTTTAGATGTCGCAAGCAGCCCTGCGGTGTGGGGAATGCCTGGCACTGATAGTCAGCATACTTTTTTTCAATGGCTGCATCAGGATGGCAAAGGCGCGCCGGTCGACTTCATTCTTTGCGCAAAACCAGATCATCGGCATACGCGCCACCACCGCCTGCTGATCGCAAACTGCTTAGCGCAACGGGCAGCTCTACTCGAAGGGAAATCTTATGAGCAAGCACTTGCTGCCGCTTCAGTGAAGGAAAAAGATCCGCAGGCCGCTGCGATGTTAGCCAAACATCGCGTGCATCCAGGCGGTCGGCCTTCGACACTGATTGTCCTGCCACAGCTAGATGCCAAGCAGCTTGGCGCTTTGCTTGCGCTGTATGAACACAAGGTCTTTACCGAAGGCGTGCTCTGGGGGATTAACCCCTTTGATCAATGGGGCGTAGAGTTTGGCAAACGCTTAGCCGGCGATATTGAAAGACGGCTCGATGCCCTGGGCAGTGACCCGGCCGTCAGCCCTTACGATCCATCAACTGCGCACTGGGTACGCAAGCTCGCTAGCGGTTAATTCGCGATACAGTGACGTGCTGCGTCCTTGCTAACCCAAGAACTTGACGTACCAAGGCATCGCGACCTCGAGGCCCTGTGCGATCGTATGCGTTGGGGCATAACCTAAGAGCGTGCGGGCCTTGCTGATGTCAGCCTGCGAATGCCGTACATCACCCGCCCTGAAGTCTTGGTACACCGCCTCTTTATCGTATTGCACGCCTTGTCGAGCCAAAGCATGCGTCAATAGACTAAATAGCTCATTCAGACTGGTGCGTGCATTGACTGCCACGTTATAGACCTGATTCCTGCCTTCGGGTGCGGCAACCGCAGCAAGAATATTGGCCTGCACCGCGTTCTCAACAAAACAAAAATCACGACTGGTGTCTCCGTCTCCGTTGACGAGAACATTATCACCGCGAATCATTGCTGCAATCCACTTCGGTATCACCGCCGCGTATGCGCCTTCGGGATCTTGCCGCTTGCCAAACACATTGAAGTAACGCAGCCCAACACTCGCAAAACCATACGACCGTGCGAATACGTCGGCATACAACTCGTTGACATACTTCGTCACGGCATACGGGGATAGCGGCTTTCCAATTCGATCTTCAACTTTAGGCAATCCTGGATGATCCCCATAGGTTGAACTTGAGGCCGCGTACACAAACGCCGACACCGCCGCATCACGAGCGGCGATCAACATATTTAGGTAGCCTGAAATGTTCACATCGTTCGTCGTCGCAGGATCTTTCAGTGATCTCGGCACAGAGCCAAGCGCGGCTTGATGCAGCACATAATCTATGCCCGACACCGCATGGGCACACATTGCAGGATCACGAATATCACCCTCGTGAAAAACGAACCGCGACCACTGTGCCCCAGATATCGATGCCTGAATCTCGTCTAGATTATGCCGGTGTCCCGTTGCAAAATTGTCGAGCCCCACGACCTGCTGATCGAGCGCGAGCAAGGTCTCCACCAGATTAGATCCGATGAAGCCGGCACACCCCGTCACAAGCCACTTCCTTGGCTTGGCGCGCAGCGACGCCTGAACTTCATGATAGCGACTGGTAGTCATGTCAGATATTGATACGCTTATGGTGTGACGTCATAGACGTAGGTCAGACTGCTCGGCGGTAAATATATATTTCAAGTCGTACAGAATGTGCTTGGGTTTCCCTAAAGCACGGATCGCCTCGATACCCAATTCAGCAAACTGCCGATGTGCGACTGCCATGATCACTGCGTCGTACCGTCCAGCTTCAAGAGTCTGCACGGGATGGATGCCATACTCATGCACAGCCTCTTTGGGATCGACCCAAGGATCATACACATCAACACTCACGTTGTACTCACCAAGCTCTTTGATGATGTCGACCACGCGTGTATTGCGTAAGTCCGGGCAGTTTTCCTTAAACGCCAGTCCCAGCACCAACACGCGCGCGCCCTCTACGTAAATACGTTCACGCGTCATCGCCTTGACGAGCTGCGACACCACATAGCCACCCATGCTGTCATTGATTCGCCGGCCTGCCAGAATGATCTCTGGGTGATAACCAATAGATTGCGCTTTGTGTGTCAAGTAATAAGGGTCGACGCCAATGCAATGCCCACCCACCAAGCCTGGCCTAAACGGAAGAAAATTCCATTTCGTTCCAGCAGCTTGCAGCACCGCCTCGGTGTCGATACCGAGTTTGTTAAAAATCAGCGCTAATTCATTGATCAACGCGATATTGACATCGCGCTGCGTATTCTCGATGACCTTGGCTGCTTCCGCTACGCGTATGCTCGGCGCCAAATGCGTCCCAGCCACGACGATCTGGCGGTATAGCGCATCAACTAAACCAGCCACCTCGGGTGTCGACCCTGACGTGACTTTTTTAATCGTACTGACGCGATGCTCTTTGTCGCCAGGATTGATTCGTTCCGGGCTGTACCCTGCAAAAAAATCGACGTTATAGCGCAAGCCAGACACGCGCTCGAGTACAGGCACGCAAACCTCTTCGGTTGCGCCTGGGTAGACCGTCGACTCATAGATGACGATATCCCCGATTTTGAGCGCCTGAGCGATTGTTTCACTGGCCTTAACTAGGGGCGTCAGATCAGGCTGCTTGTACTCATCAATGGGCGTGGGCACCGTCACGATAAAGACATTCGCCTGCGCGAGGTCCCCGCGCTGGTCGGTATATCGCAAATGTTTCGCAGTGGCGAGCTCAACAGCGTCCACCTCTAGCGTGTGGTCATGTCCATTCTTGAGGGCCTCAACGCGTGCTGTGTTGATATCAAAGCCCAAGACACTGCGTTGCTTACCAAACTCAACCGCCAGGGGTAAGCCAACGTAACCTAGCCCGACAATCGCAAGTTTGACATCCTGAATGTGCAAAATATTCTCCGGCAAAACGCAGCTCAAGTGAGATGCGCAATCGCTGTCTATCGGTAACCCGCTCAAACCGAGATGATACGGGAGAGTAGGTCGATATAAAAAAAAGCCCAAGACTTTGCAGTCTTGGGCTAAATCCACCTATTGAGGAGGGTGGAGGAGACAACCTTGGCAAGTTAAGGAGGGGGCACGTTTGGTGCGCCTCAGTTGCTTTTACCGTCACGTCGCTTTCGGCGACGAGCGGCTAACCAACTTGGTACTTAACTTCCATAGATGAATAGTAGGCTATTTTTTTGTGCGTTGCAAGAATATTTGGTTTTCCCTATGAAAAAACTGGTAATTCGTTGTTTTTGTGCACCGCAACAACATAAAAAAGCAAATGTATTCCGCCTAGACGCGATAGGCTGTCGTTGTCATCAGGCGTGAAATGGCCTGCATGACCCCTTTCACCGGTGCCGGTAGCGGCAATGCCCCGTGGTTTTCCGCGGTTTCCCGATGTTTGATCTCATCTTTTTTCATTTGAAGCACGATGGCGCGAGAACGACTGTCTTGGGCGGGCAAGCGCTCTAGGTGACTATCCAAGTGCGCCTCGACCTGCCGCTCTGTTTCCGCCATGAACCCAAGGTTATGGGCCACACCCGAGCGACCTGCCAGGGAACCGAGGACAAAAGACCCGAAATACCAGATGGGATTTAAGAGGCTTGGACGCGCATCAAGCTCGGATAAGCGCTGCTCACACCACGCCAAGTGGTCCACCTCTTCTGCAGCCGCCTCGAGCAGAACCTGGGTACAAGCAGGATCCTTGCAAACAACGGACTGACCCCGATAAAGCGCCTGCGCACAGATTTCGCCAACGTGGTTCACACGCATAAGCCCCGCGGCATGCCTCTTTTGAGCCATATCCAGCTCTTGAGGTTCGGGCGCCAGCGAAGCAGCCGGATTCGGGCGCTTAGACCGGACGGCTCCCGAAAGCACCTGCAAGGCCATGTCTGCCTCTGCGATCATCGCATCAAACAGGCCATGGCGGCGCACAAAGCCTGAAGCCAATTTCGGCAAAGAATCCTGCATGACTCACTCCACAATCGATTTACAGCCATTTTAGCCCGCCCTATGGGTCCGAGGACTCGATCCTTTCTAGGCCCGAAAGGATTATCATTCTTGCTTCAACGCTAAGGATCAGATATGGAAGTCAACATTGACTGGGGCGGGCCGCAAGGCATGCTGTTCGTCGCAAAAACAGGGACTGGGCATATTGCAGCCATGGACGGCGCACCAGAGGGTGGCGGTCACAACCTAGCCCCTCGCCCGATGGAACTGCTGCTCGCGGGAACTGGCGGTTGTACGGCCTACGATGTCGTGCTGATTCTAAAACGCGGGCGTCACGCCATCACGGGTTGCTCAGTCAAGCTGCAAGCAGAGCGCGCCGACGTCGACCCAAAGGTTTTCACCAAGATCCATTTTGTATTCACGGTCACCGGCGATAATCTCCCGCGTGCGGCGGTAGAGCGCGCAATTGCCTTATCCCACGAAAAATATTGTTCGGCCTCGGCCATGTTGGCGCACACCGCAGCCATTACTTGGTCAGCCGAAATCGTTCAAACCGGCGCCGCTGCACAGCCCACTGCTTAACGCGACACCCGACCAAGATGATGAACCAGTACGAAACCTTTATGCGCCACGTGTACACCACGGGCGTCAACAAGACGGACCGCACAGGTACCGGCACACGCTCGGTCTTTGGCTATCAAATGCGCTTCGATCTTTCCAAGGGCTTCCCTATGGTCACCACAAAGAAACTGCACACGCGCAGTATCTTTGTGGAGTTGCTGTGGTTCTTAAGAGGCGATTCAAACGTCCGGTGGCTACAGGAAAACGGCTGCACAATCTGGGACGAATGGGCGAGCCCGACCGGTGACCTAGGGCCCGTCTACGGCGTGCAGTGGCGCTCGTGGCCTACGCCAGACGGCCAGCATATCGATCAAATTACCCAGGTACTGGATCAAATCAAAAAAACACCTGACTCACGTCGCCTGATCGTGTCGGCATGGAATGTAGGTGAGATTAAGAACATGGCCCTGCCGCCCTGCCATGCATTTTTTCAGTTCTATGTGGCTGACGGCAAACTCTCGTGCCAGCTGTACCAGCGTAGTGCTGATATTTTTCTTGGCGTGCCCTTCAATATCGCAAGCTACGCGCTTCTAACGCACATGGTGGCGCAACAGTGCGGGCTTGCAGTCGGCGACTTTGTATGGACGGGTGGTGATTGCCACATATACAGCAATCATTTTGACCAAGTCGAGCTACAGCTTTCACGCGAACCCCACCCTTACCCACAGCTGGTCATTCAACGCAAACCGGACTCGCTGTTCGATTATCGCTACGAAGACTTTGTGATCGAAAACTACAACCATCATCCGCATATCAAAGCCCCGGTAGCGGTGTAATACGTTGAGACTGAGTAAGCTATGTCCCTAAGCCTGATTGTCGCCTACGCGCAGAACCGCACGATCGGCCGTGACAATAAACTGCCCTGGAAGCTCGCAGGCGACCTCGCCCACTTTAAGCGCACCACGCTCGGTCACCCCATCATCATGGGACGTAAAACGTGGGACTCCTTGGGTCGTCCCCTGCCCGGCCGTCGCAACATCGTCATTAGTCGCGACACGACTAAAGCCGCTGCGGGTGCTGAGTTCGTTGCAAGTCTCGATGAAGCGCTGGGGCGTTTGGCACCCAATGAAGACGCCTATATTATCGGCGGCGCACAAATCTACCAGCAGGCACTCCCACATGCCGATCATGTCGTCGCCACAGAAGTTCAGGCAGTCGTCGAGGGCGATGCATTTTTTACTGCACTAGATCCAAAAGAATGGAAAGAAGTCTCACGCCTGAGCCATCCGCCTGAAAACGGCCTTGCCTACGACATTGTGCAGTACGATCGTCGCACGAATCCCGTCAATTAATACAACCCGCACTACGGACGCCATCGTCATGAAGAAAAAACAAATCGGTGCAGCGGGCGTAGTCGCCGCCGTAGCGGTTGTATATGCCGGGTTAAGTTGGTACGCCGGCGTGCATATCGAAGGACAATCCAAGGCGGCGGCTGAATCAATCAACGTTTCTTTGGCTCGCAGCTGGACTGAGCAGGCTCAGCTGTCCTTGCGCAGCTATGAGCGTGGCATATTTTCTAGTCGTGCCATCTATGCGCTGACCCTCACTAAGCAGGACAAGCAAGCTGATCGTCGTGAAATTCTTTGGTCGAATCACATCGAACACGGACCCTTGCCTTGGTCGCGCATCCAGCGCGGGGACTTCTCTCGTACGGGCGCAATCATTCAAACAACCGTGCTGAATAATACGACGACCGAGGCCCTATTTACCTCCACGGGCGGACGCTCTCCTGTATCGGGCACGACGTACGTCACGCGCGAAGGTGTCGCCACCGTTCGGTGGACAGTCCTGCCCTTTGACTACACCCAAGACTCTCTGCGCTTAAAACTAGGCGCAGCAGAATTTTCGGCGCGTATTGGGCCAAGTTTTAGTTTCTTCAAAAGCAATAGCAGCCTCGACGGTCTAACGCTTAGTGATGGAAAGCTAGCGCTAGAGATCAAAGGCTTGCAATGGTCGACGGACACC
This sequence comes from Bordetella parapertussis, assembly GCA_945865935.1. Lineage (GTDB taxonomy): Bacteria > Pseudomonadota > Gammaproteobacteria > Burkholderiales > Burkholderiaceae_B > Zwartia > Zwartia parapertussis_E. Next base: position 62,389 of record CAMBFI010000015.1, read on the forward strand.
CGCGCCACACAAACCGGAATGCAAATCGGAACGCGTGATGTTCGGATAGGCAGTCTAAGCTGGGCTTCGCTCGACTCCTCGAGCCTAGGGTTACAAAGGCTTGTAATGCGTAGCGACTTGCGTGAAGCAAACGACTTGCTAGGGGGCATCACGACCGCAGAGATCGGCGCACTGCGACTGAACGATAAGGCTTGGGGAGAACTCTCCCTATCTCTCGGGTATGAAAAACTGAACGGGAGCGCGCTACGGTCTCTGCTCGACTTGCAAGATAATTATTTTCTGCGAAAGCTACTTGGTGGCAGCGAGAATCAGTTCGCGGCAACTGCCGATACAAAGAAATTTTGGCAGCGTATCGCAACCTTAAGTAAAACGAGTCCTACACTAAATCTAAGTCCGCTTAGTTGGAAAACGAGTCAAGGCCGCAGCCAACTATCACTAGCGTTTACGCTCAGCCCTTCCGAAACAAACCCCGGTGGTATCGGCTTACAAGGCGCGCCCCTCAAGGAGCTCGACGCAACACTCAGCCTGTCGACGCCCATGCTGACCGCAGCGTTCGCTCAAGCCCTTCAGACGCCCGGAGCCAATCCGACTCAGATAAAAACCAAAGCAGATCAAGAAACACGCAAAGTACTTGACCAAGCCTTTCAACTCAAACTTGGTCGCGCACAAAATAACAAACTTGTTGCGCATTTTAATATTCAGGACGGAGACTTTCGATTAAATGGCCAGCGCATGCCTGGCGAACCGTTTGCCAAATGGCTGCGTACAACGCTCCCCACCGGATGGTTCACTGAGCGATCTCCCGCGTCGCAAGAAGCACCGGATGAGAGCGCAGTGATCAAACATCTTGATCCAGCGGTGCTGACCAGCCTATTAAGCGCTTCGGACTTCAGTTACGACGAGAGTCGCGATAAGAGCGGCGATCGAGTGCTAAAAATTGGTACGGCTGAAACTGGTGCCGAAAAAATTGAATTCATCTTCGTCGGCTGTGGTGACGATCGCACGTGCGAAGATGTGTTGATGCGTGCCACCTTCCCGAAAAATACACAGATTGCGTTGAGTGCAATCAATGAGTGGAACCAGCGCAATCGCTGGGCACGCGCCTTACTGAACGATGCCGAGCAAGCGGTACTGGAAATGGATATCAGCGCTTACGGGGGCATTGAACGCGATGCGCTGGAATCAATGGTGGATAACTTTTTTAAACTATTGCGCGAGTTTGCAACAACTATATCGAAAGCAGGGAAATAGCCGTAAGCACTCAGCCCGCCAAAAAGAAATAACCCGCCATCTGGCGGGTTATTTCTTTACCAAGCAAGCATAGGCCTCTTAGGCATAGGCTTCGATCGGCAAACACGCACACACTAAATTACGATCGCCCCAAGCATTATCCACGCGACCCACTGGCGGCCAGTATTTTGCATCTCGCAAACTCGCTACAGGATATGCAGCCTGCTGTCGTGGGTAGTCATGATGCCACTCCTCTGCCAAAAGCATCTTGGCCGTATGCGGTGCATTCTTCAGAACGTTATCGGCACGATCTCTTTCGCCACGCTCGATCTGTGCGATCTCTGCGCGGATAGCAATCATGGCATCAACAAAACGATCTAACTCCGCGAGCCCCTCTGACTCCGTGGGCTCAACCATCAAGGTACCCGCGACAGGAAAGCTCATGGTCGGCGCATGAAAGCCGTAGTCCATCAAACGCTTAGCGATGTCTTCAGCGGTCACGCCCGAGGACTCCTTGATGTCCTGTATATCCAAGATGCATTCGTGCGCTACACGACCATTGCGGCCAGCGTACAGCACAGGAAAGTGCCCGATGAGCTTGCGCGCGACATAGTTCGCGCTCAAGATTGCGACCTCCGTTGCGCGGCGCAAGCCTTCGGCGCCCATTAAAGATATATACACAAAGGGGATAGGCAAGATACTGGCAGAACCAAACGGTGCGGCAGAGACAGGGCCGACCGCGGCACCTTGAAGCATCGTACCTTGCTCACCCACCACGCCAGGCAAGAAGGGCGCGAGATGGCTGCGCACTCCGACAGGCCCCACACCCGGGCCACCTCCGCCGTGTGGAATGCAGAAGGTCTTATGCAGATTCAAGTGCGACACATCCGCGCCAAATTTTCCTGGCTGAGCCACGCCGACCATGGCGTTCATGTTGGCACCGTCCATATAAACCTGGCCACCCGCTGCGTGAATCATGTCGCAAATGCTGGTGATGGACTCTTCAAAGACGCCGTGTGTCGACGGATACGTCACCATCAGTGCCGCTAGACGATCGCCTACTTTGGCGATCTTCGCTTTGAGGTCCTCAAGATCGACGTTGCCGTTGGAGTCCGACGCTACCACCACAACTTCCATGCCCACCATGTTCGCGGAGGCAGGGTTCGTGCCGTGAGCAGATGAGGGAATCAAACAGACGTCACGCTGGTGCTGACCATTCGCGCGGTGGTAGGCTCTAATCGCAAGCAGACCTGCGTATTCGCCCTGAGCACCAGAGTTCGGCTGCAAACTGATTGCGTCATACCCCGTAATTTCGCAAAGGTCCTTAGACAAGCGCTCAATCATCTGCTGATAGCCCTTGGTTTGATCCGCCGGCGCAAAGGGGTGAATCAATGCAAATTCAGGCCAAGTGACCGGGATCATCTCGACGGTTGCATTGAGCTTCATCGTGCATGAACCAAGCGGAATCATGGTTCGATCTAAGGCCAAGTCCTTGTCTGACAGTTTGCGTAAGTATCTCAGCATGTCGGTCTCAGACTGAATGCTTGAGAACACAGGATGGCTCAAGATCGCACTCTTTCGCTGTAAGGCGGTGGGCACCCCTGGCAAACCAATAGCAGACGTCGCCAGAGCAGGCGCTGGCTTACCGCCTACCGATGCGAATAAGGCAACAAGCTGGATCAGATCATCGCTCGTCACCGTCTCATCAAGCGAAACACCAATCTGTGTCGCACTGACGTGCCGCAGATTTATTTGCGCTTGACGGGCAGCTGCCAATATTTTGTTTGTCTGTACGCCCGTCTCTAACAACAACGTATCAAAGTAGGTGTCGTTCGCGACGTTAAACCCTAAACTGACAAGCGCTTGGCGCAGAAGTGACGTGGCTTGATTGACGCGTGTCGCGATGGCCACGATGCCTCGAGGGCCGTGCCACAGCGCGAACATGCTCGCCATCACCGCCAACAAGACCTGAGCCGTGCAAATGTTCGAGGTCGCCTTTTCACGACGAATGTGCTGCTCTCGAGTTTGCAAGGCCAAACGCAATGCGGGATTACCTTGCGCGTCTTTCGATACACCAACCAGACGGCCGGGCATATTACGTTTGAACGCATCTTTACACGCCATAAAGCCTGCGTGTGGACCACCAAATCCAAAAGGCACACCAAAGCGCTGCGCCGATCCAATCGCGATATCAGCACCCCAATGACCGGGCGGCTCAAGCAAAGCTAAGGCAAGCAAGTCTGTTGAACACGCCACCACGCCACCTTGCGCATGCACTTGTTCTGTCAGGGCGCGATAATCAGATACCGCTCCCAAAGAGTGCGGGTATTGCACGAGCAAACCAAAACAAGCTGGAACACCTTTGCTTTCATCGCCCACAACCACCTCAATATCCAGACCATCCGCACGTGTACGGATCACCTCAATCGTCTGTGGATGGCAGTGATGAGAAACGAAAAAAACCTTGCTCTCTACGTGTGACGCACGACGTGCCAAGGTCATGGCTTCAGCGGCAGCAGTCCCTTCATCCAGCAAAGAGGCATTGGCAATATCCAGGCCCGTGAGGTCAGCAACCATGGTCTGATAGTTCAGAATTGCCTCTAGTCGACCTTGAGAAATTTCAGGCTGATAGGGCGTGTATGCCGTGTACCAGGCCGGGTTCTCGAGGATGTTGCGCAAAACAACATTAGGCGTATGTGTGCCGTAATAGCCCTGTCCGATGTAATTACGAAAAACCTGATTCTGGCGCGCGATTACTTTCATCTCGCCCAGCACATCCGCCTCGGAGCGCGGTGCCGGCAAATTCAGCTCGCGCGACATGCGAATATTCGCTGGGACGACTTCTTGCATCAAAGACTCAAGGCTCGAGGCTCCCACAGCCGCCAGCATGGTCTGCTGATCTTGCTCACCGGGGCCGATATGCCGAGGAATAAATTCGTGTGTAGTGTTGAATACGTTGTTGGTCATGATGAGTGCCTTAACTTGCGTCAGCGACGGCCTGATAACCGGCTGCATCGAGCAGGTTGTCGACATCGGCGGCGTTATTTGCTTTGAGTTTGAAAATCCATGTGTTGTAGGGGCTTGCGTTGATTGTTTCGGGCGCATCGTTCAAGGCGTCATTGAAGGCGACCACTTCACCAGCAACTGGCGCATAGATGTCGGACGCGGCCTTGACCGACTCTACAACCCCCGCAGTCGCACCAGCGGCAAGCTTGGTCCCGACGCGCACATCACCAACAAAAACTAAATCACCGAGCTGTTCCTGAGCGGGGCCCGTAATACCTACCAGCATGACGTCACCGTCTGCCTTAATCCATTCGTGTGTACTGGCGTATTTACGATCGCTAGGAATGCTCATGAAGATCTCCTGAAAATTTCGTGAAATATAAAAATATGACTATGAATACTGAAGACTGAAGACTGAATGCAACAAGCAACTTTGAATATTGAATCGCGGCAAATCAAGAATGAGTCACTGGTTGCCCATTTCTTACGAACGGCAACTTGCACACTTGTGCAGGCACCCATTTCCCTCGGATATCGATCTCAACAGCATCGCCCACTTCAATGCCTTGGGGTAATCGCGCGAAGCCAATGGAGTAGCCAAGGGTTGGAGACATCGTGCCACTCGTGACCTCACCAAGCCCCTTGGCTGTGCGCACACTCATATGTGCACGCATCACGCCACGATCCAACAACTTCAATCCGATAAAAGTACGGGGATCTGAAAACTGCTTGATGGCCTTATTTCCAATAAAGTGACGCTCTGCATCCTTGGTCGATACGGTCCACGTCAGGCCTGCTTGATTAGGATGAATCAACTCATCCATATCCTGACCGTAGAGGTTCATGCCCGCTTCGAGTCGCAACGTGTCGCGTGCGCCCAAGCCACAGGGTTGCACTTGTTGGGCGACCAGATCTTTCCAAAGCAACTCCACCTGATCGGCCGGCACGACAATTTCAAAGCCGTCTTCTCCGGTGTAGCCCGTGCGCGCGACCATCGTGTCGGGTGCCACACGTGCACCGACAAATGCACCCAAATCTTGGGTGGCCGCTTTCCACTGTGGTCTGGCAGCCCATACTTTGGCGCGCGCGTTGGGCCCTTGCACGGCAACCATTGCCAGATCTTTGCGCGCCGTAATCGTGACCGCGAAACCTTCAGCGGCCGCCACACGCTGCATCCACGCGATATCTTTGTCGGCCGTTCCTGCGTTCACAACAAGGCGCCAATCGGTCGGTGTAAAGAAATAGACGATCAAATCATCGATCACGCCGCCCTGCGGATTCAGCATACAGGAGTAAAGCGCCTTGCCAGGCTGCGTAAGCTTGGCCACATCATTTGCTATCAAGCGTCGCAAAAATCCCGTGGCATCCGCTCCGGCGACATCCACATTCAGCATATGGGAAACATCAAACATCCCAGCATCTCGACGTACTGCATGATGTTCTTCAATTTGTGACCCGTAGTTCACGGGCATATCCCAGCCGCCAAAATCAACCATACGTGCGCCAGCCGCAACGTGCGTGGCGGCCAAAGGAGTGCGTTTTAAGACAGCAGACATGAAAAAGCTCCGGAACAGAGATCAAGGGGCGTGACATCTAGCCCGCGCGCCACAACAAGCAGCGCAGACCAATGCGACGATACGCCCCTCTGTCCTTTTGCCTGAGAGTTGCCCCGCGTGAATGCGGGTGTGCACCTTCGGCGCCCGTGGTGACCAAGTGCGGTCGCGGGTCTCTCCAGAGTGATGTGCTGACGCGCGTGAGTCTTTTGCGCATCAATGCAAGCTACGGTATGGGGGGCCTGAGCGATTCTGGGCGAATTGCGCCTTCGGCGGCATCTAGACCGTCTGGGTTAGACAGTCAGTACTCTCTCCCGCAACATGCGTTCACAACGGGTTCAGCATACCGCGAAATGGAGGGATGTAACAACTGAGAAGGACTAAGGTCAAACGAGCCCTCGGCCGCAGGCGACCCCAGACGCCCACGCCCACTGGAAGTTGTATCCACCCAGCCAACCCGTGACATCGACAACTTCGCCGATGAAATGCAAGCCGGGCACTGCCTTTGCTTGCAGCGTCCGCTGGTCTAGTTCACGGGTGTCGACGCCCCCACGCATCACCTCGGCTTTCTTGTAACCTAGCGTCCCGTTAGGCACCACCGACCAGCCCTTGATCCGGCCCGCCAACTCCCTTAGGGCACGGTCAGGCAAGTCGGCTATTCGACTAGTCGCCAACTCCCCTAGCCAGTGCTCAGA
>CAMBFI010000016.1 GCA_945865935.1 Bordetella parapertussis
CTACCGCTGCAATTGGGTCCCGATCAGCTTCTTGCAATATGCGAACGATCTGTTCGTCCGTAAATCGTGCTTTCTTCATCACCGCTCCTTGCCGTCAAGGAGCCATTGTCTCTAATTTCGCTTGGTCTGAAAATCCCAGGGCAGGTCAACGGAAACGAGCTGCCGTGGGTGTTTGTAAACGCACTACGTACCGGACACGTTGATATAAAAAGCTTCGGTAAACAGATTGCTGATCGCCAACGTACACCGGACAAGCAAATTAAAGGGCGCACGACACTCACCGACTCGCTGCTACTCCCTGAGGGGCGATGGACAGCCCACGACCTCAGGCGAACGGGAGCTACGCTGATGGCTAGGCTCGGCTTTTCAGTGGATGTCATTGACGAGTGCCTGAACCACAAGATGCAGAGCAAAATGGCACGGGTATATATCCACGATCGCCGTGAACAAGAACAAGCCCGAGCGTTCGATGCACTTGGCAACAGGCTTGCCGAGATCAGGACTGAGGATAGTAGCCAGAATAATGTTGTTCAGTTAAGGGGTGCAGCATGAGTGATTCTCGGGCAAATAAATGGACTGACCCTCAAGACGTTGAGATCACTGACGCACGCCATAAAACCTTTATAGATAGTGAAGTCGCGGGCGAAACAGCGGAAGATCAAGACGCAGCGCTACTCGCAGCAATTGAGCAATGGTGGCTTCAAGAAAAGGGGCTAACAGACGCACCACCTAGCGAGCAACAAGACGCTTTGGCACAGATGCGTACAGGACTACAAACTCTAGAATCTGATAACCCAGATCAACAAATACCGCTAAAGATGCTCAAAAAGCTAATTACGGAACAGTACGGGGCTAGCGCGCACCTTGCCGAGGCAAACATTAAGTATCGGGATGAAATACGCCAAGACAATAAAGACAAGCTAGGTGCAGCGGGGCGTGACACCCGTAGTCGAAATACGTCGACTCGTAAGAGTGCAATTATTGAAGACTATCTGAAAATTAAATCGCAGTTCACAAAAAAAGATCAGGCTTATCCCTACTACGCTGAGTTATACGACATCGGCCGGACCACCGTTCGTGATTATTTAACTGGCGTATAAACAACGGTTTTAATGACTATTTTTTCGGGGTGTACGCCAACCCGAAATTAACTTGCTCGACCCACTTGAGGGTTGCTAATTAGCATTGACTCGTTACTTACCGCGAGGACTTATAAATGCTAATGCCTACTCAGACAGTCGATCCAACGACTGAAAAAACATCTGGAATCGACCCCATCATTAGTGTGCGCGAATTCATGCGTATCACAGACCTTAGCCGCGCCACGGTGTATAGGATGTTTGCACTGGGACTACTCGAACGCCCCGTTCGAATTTCTCAACGAAGGGTCGGCTTACGATTAAGTACAACTCAATCTTTTTTAGATTCACGCCCAGTCGCCAGGGGTGAAAAATGAGCAGCTTACCTACATTTGATGTATTACCGCTTTGGCAACAACACATAGCAAGTGCAGCTAAAAGTTTGCAACAGTCGGCAGGATTAAAGCCAAACTCATATGGCAAGTTCAGTGCTATCTCTGTCAGAGCACTACGCCCCTACCTGCCCTACGTGATACACATCACACCGACAGCTGGTGTCCACATCCTAGTAAATCGCGACTATAAGCCGCTGGGACTAGACATATGCAATTGGGTTGACTATGGACTTTACCCACAGGTGCACGTCACTGAAACTGAACTGAAATTAATAATTCCGTCATTTTTTTATCACCAAAAATGTTCTGGAATCGAAGGGACGTTCTTCAATGATGGATGCACACCTTGGTCGTCAAAGCTCAATGCACAAAAACTATTCACTAGGTTAATTGAATTGTTGGCAGTTCAGCATAGCGTTACTGCCAAAGAAATTATGGAGGCCTATGGACTTAATTAACGGCATCGCACAAAAGAAAACCGCCCTTGCAGGGGCGGCTCACAACTCAACATCATCGAAGGCATTATATGAAAAACTCAATCAATGGTCAATCTTTGACCAGCACGACAATCCACATTTCATTCGGCAAGAACAAGTTCGATAATAACCCTCAACAAATTGAACTAAGCGATTTCAGATCATTTGTTAAGTTCTGTTGGGATAACCGATCCGATTCCAAACACAAAACTTACATCTGCTCACCTATGGATCTAGGCACACACGACAGCCCCGCAAAATACTCAGGTGAAAACCACTGGCGACTTAAGTCACATGCCCTGCCCCGCCGCTTCCTTGCACTCGACCTTGATTCATTCAGTCAACCGACAGTATGGGTATGGTTACGACAATGGTTACGAGATCAACATCTGAACTGCTTCTGGTACACCACATCGAGCAGCACGTTAGCCGCACCCCGTGCGCGGGTTTTAATCGAGCTGAGTCGGGCAATCGACGTAACTGAGGGCAAAGTTGTAGGCATTGCATTTCAAGCCCGCATAGAGGCCGCCATGCAATCCGCATTGGGTGGTAGCGCCATTATTCAATTCGATCAAAGTGTGTACGAACTGGCTCAACCCATTTACCTCCCAGTTGAAAACGCAATTACGAAAAAAGACCTGCAAGAGGATGATATTAACGAGGTGTACGACGAAAGATTATTAAACGTAGACGCACTATTGGCCCACGCACCAGCGATTAAAAAGTCTGTCAGTCAACCAACAGTGCGAGGGGTGTGGCAACAAAAGTCGATTGAAGATCAACAACTGCTCATCTTGCAATTCAAGACACAACTACGCGCTTGGGCAAAATCTGGTTCTGAGGGCTCTTTTCAATCGGCAGATGCAATAGCTGCGCACACTGAGTTGGTTGGAATCGGTGCGCAGTGGCACTGGTGCTGGCGGTTTGATGATGACAGTCGTGACGCGTTGATAGCAGAACTTACGAAGGATGATGTATCAACACTTGAGCGTATCAAGTGGCTGGGTATTGTGGCGCTGAGCGCGAGATTTGCACCTGCGGGTAGTGCTGACGCCCAAACGATCAAAGCAAGTATCAGGGCATGGTCAGAACATCATGAGTGTTGGGATTTGGATTGGGATCATTCAGAAGCCGAGTTTGAATCGGTTTGGTCTGAGGGCGAATACGGAACACATGGCGAAAACTATCCGATCAAACGTCTCATGTACCTGCGCGGGCAAGATGCTGCGATGCCGAAACTAGTACTGGCTAATGGTGAGGTCATAGATGTATTAAGCAAGACAAGTCCAACCACCGCACTTACAGCATTTGATTTTTCGACTATTTCACAAGGCTTAGGCAATTTGTTTGGCACAACCACGAACAACGACATGGCGACTCAACAGCCGCAGGGTGAACTCTTTGCCGAACACGCATTGCCTCAGTTTGAGATCGTTGACGGTGACGGTGCGAACCTGCAACAGGCGGGATCGCGGGGTGACGTACTTTACGGAAGAATATTTGCGTCGCAAACGCGAGATAAATTTGTCTACGTGCAAACAGACGGGGTATGGCTTCACTGGTCGGACGCACAAGGCCGATGGGCACTGTGCTCCAAAAACGAGCACGTTGAAGCTGCTAAAAAAGTTGCAGTCGCTTTATTGCTTAATGCAGCGCGTGAGTTCAAAGGCGACACCAAGCGCATCACGGAAATTGCCAAGCTACAAGACGTGTACAAGCTGAATTCCATGTTAACGATGGCGCAGTCCGAGCCGGGCATGGTAATTAGTTCTATGGTTGTATTTGATGCCGATCCGTATTTGCTGGGTATGCGCAACGGGGTAATTGATCTAAAGACTGGCAAGCTTATAGAGGCCCGGCCGAGTCACCTTATATCAAAGCAATGTAGCGTCGAGTTCGATCCCAGTGCGACCTGCCCATTGTGGCAAAAATTTATAGCTGAATGCTGCCTTGGCGATCTGGATTTACTGGATTACTTGCAACGTTCAATGGGATACACGCTTACCGGCGATGTCGGCGAAGAACTAATGCACTTCTGGTACGGGGGCGGGCGAAACGGCAAGTCAGTGGCAATTAACATTTTTAGCCGCATCATGGGGGACTACGTAAAAGTAGCAAGTCCTGACCTGCTAGTCTCAATAGGAAAGAGCAAAGAAACTATGTACGCTTCGCTACGTGGGGCTCGCCTAGTAATGCTCAACGAGACAAAAATAGGGCAGCGATTTGATGATAGTGCCGTCAAACAACTGGTGGGGCGCGAGCAAATTGAAGCGCGAGAGTTGTACGGCAAGTCATTCTCCTACATGCCGACATTTAAGTTATTTCTCAGGGGCAATCATAAACCGATCATTCATGACACGTCCGACGGAATGTGGCGCAAATTGCGACTCGTGCCTTTTAATAACTCAGTGCCCGAAGACATGGCGGACCCACACCTAGAAGAAAAACTATGGCAAGAGCGATCTGGCATTTTTAACTGGATGCTCGAAGGGGTAATGAAATATCGCATAAAGCGTTTGACGCCGCCCAAGGCAGTCATTGACGCAGGCAAAGACTATCGACAAGACTCAGATTTGCTAAACGAATGGCTCGAGGATAAAACCATCAGGGGTGATTACACGTCAACAGGCGATGCGTACCGGAACTATAAGTGGTGGGCGGAAGAGCAAGGCCTACGACCAATGAGCAACAAAATGCTAACCATGCGTTTGCAAGACCATGGCATTAAAAGTGACAAGGTAAACCGTGTGCGATGTTATATCGGCATAAAGCTGGTGAATGAGCCGCTTGTGGTCATGACGGGCTAGTGATTCGGGGACAGATGTGACAGATGTTGGGTCTTTTTCCGTAACTTTCTCTTTAATTTTTTCTATGCGAGACTTATTGAAAAAAGGGTTACATCTGTCACATCTGTCCCACCACTGCAATCACCATGCCTTCATGTTTTCCTTGCGATCGGTAGACGCATTGCGCCTCGTGGTAACCACAGCAACCATAAGGACCATAACGACCATAACAACCATAACAACCACAATCAATATTTAGCTCATCCGAGCAACATGCCACTACTGAACACTATCCTAACCATCCGTTGCAAGCAGAACAAGCGCATTATGGGTCCTGCGCTAAATAGAGCTAGTCAGCCCACCACTCGCGCCCAGAAGGTGTAAAACATGACCAAGCAACACCAACCAATAAACCAGTTCCTCACGCTCGGTGGCAGGGTGCTATGCAACCAGTGTCAAGCCCACAGCAGTCGAACCAAGATACAGTGCCGAGCGCCAGCCCTAGCTGGGAAACGCGTTTGCAGGACCCATGGCGGGCGATCTACCGGACCGAAAACACCCGAAGGTAGAGCGCGATGTGCCCAAGCCAAGACGATTCACGGCAACGACACAAGAGCTGACCGCGCCGAACACAGTAAAAAAATGGCAGAGATCCGAGCACTAGAAATGCTGGGCTTTGTGTATGGGTTTATGAGCGGCCCAAAGATACCTGGACGCAAGCCAAAGCGACGCAGCTAGGTAGAAGCGGTATGCTCATCCATACAGCTACACTCAAACCCTAACTCTTCGCTTAAAACGCCATCCGCAATCCCACGCTGCCACCGTACAGCGACTGACCTGTTCTGGCTTCGACAGAGACTCCGGCGTAGGCATAGGCACTATCAGCCACTTTGACCGTACCGTACAAGCCTGCTTGCACAAAGGCAGAGCCTGCTGTTGCGGTGGTCACGCTACTTGAATAACCACCGAGTGTGGTGTTCAAGCTTGGGTTAAGCAAGCCCTGCGAGTCCGCACCGATGGCGAGATTGGCGCGATAGGTATATCCCTGTTTAAGCGGGTCTTTATTCAGCGAACCTGCTCCCACACCGATGACTGCACGGACGCCATTGGCGTTTAAGCGTGCGATATTGAGTGCTGCAGCACTGCTGCCCTCATCGTAGGCGGCTTGGCCCACGTACTGGTAAGTGAGTCGTACATAAGGAGTGATACGCACATCACTGGTCTCAAACGGACGACTCAGGCCCACGCTTACCAGCGCATCATTACCCATCACCGCTTTGCTGCTAAAGCTGCCGGTGTAGCCCGTTGGGTCGTTACGCGACAGGTTGGTTGCACTCAAGCCCACACTTACCATGCCATCCAGCACATAATCTTGCAGTATCGACCTCTTGCCGTAAGCGAACACCGAGCCTTGCTGAACCGTGCTGTTGCCACCTGTGGCGGTGACTGTCGTATTCGATAAAGCAAAACCACCGCCGAGCTTTAAGCCCAACTCAGAATTTGTATACGCATCCGCGCCGAGTACGACTTGGTAAAGATTATTGTTGAAGCCGTTTGTGCCGTGATTGCTCGTGCGCTCACCGCGCTGATAGGCGATCTCGCCCCAAACTGTGCCATCCGCTACAGCCGCACTCGTCACGTTCGCTTGGTTGGGGTTGACCGCGGGATTTGTGCTCATGCTTGCGGTGGGTAGGCCCGAGGGGTTGGTTCCGCTCAGGCCGCCGGTCAACACCGCTTGATTTAAGGCAGGATTGCTCTGGCCAAGTGCCACGGGATAGTCGCTTAGGCGCGCCAACACCGATTGCTGCACGCGTTGCGTGGTTTGGGGCAAGGTGGCAACCGAGGCTGCATGAATCCCACCGGCAAGCGCTTGGGCAAAGCTCGGTAGGCTTGAGGCCGTTTGACCCGCTGCGGCGTACAGCAACGCATCTTGTCTTGCGGTCGCTGTGCCTTGACTATTCACCCCTAGCAATTGATCGAGCACACTAGCAACTTGCTTCGCATTCGTGGTGCTTGATGCAAGTGTCGTTGCGTACGAGATCGGCGTCACAGCCAGATCGATGCTGTGGCTGTTATTGACGTTATAGAACGCTACGAACTGCGTGCCGCTTGTTAACTCTGCGGGTTGTATCAGTGTCGTAAAGCGCCCGGTGATGCCACCGCCAGCAACAACCATACGAAACATGTCACCCAATGCTGGCACGTAAATACTGCTACCGTAGCCAGGTTCAGTCGACGTAAAGAGGTTTGCTAGGCGCGGCGCTAGGGTTGCACCACTGTTGATCGTGAACTGATTGTCTATGGTCAATAATGAGTAGTAGCCTGAGGCACCCACGGGTGTCGCAAGACTTGCTTGTGTCAGGCCCGCGATATCTTGCTGGTAGGTTGAGCCCGAGTTCATCACCACATTGTTCGATGCTGCTAAATAGCCTGGCGAGTTACCAGGTTTGAGCACGCCCGCGACTGTTAGGTTGCCAGCAATCGTACCCGTACCCATGAGTGAGCCCGCCGATGCCACGTACACATCACCCGTGCCTGTGGGCGAACCGCCTGCGAGCGATAACGTGCCGCCTGAAACCGTCGTGCCACCACTGTAGGTGTTCGCACCACTCATCACAGTCATACCCGCACCTGTGAACGTTAAACTGCCAGCACCCGAGAACACACCCGAGAGGGTTGCAGTGCCTGAGCTTGGGTTCTGGATAGTGCTTGCGCTTGAGACGCTAAAGGCTGCGCTCGAGCTGTCGCTAGGCAAGAGTACCAGCGTGCCACCCGCTAATACCGGGCTCGCACCAAGCGAGGATAAGCCGACAGTCGCGCCGCTTGTGATGATTGTGATGGTTGCGCCACCTGAGCCAGAGGATGACGATGACACTGGCACTGTGAGTAACTCAGATATCGCATATATTGGTTGTGCCCCACCTGCGCTGAAGTCCGACAATGTTATCCAAGTTGAATTTGTCTGCAACGATAAACCAGCGAGAACAAAAGCGGCCCCGAGTGGGTAGTTGTTGCTTCTTGTTCCGTCGCTGTTAGACCCTGTCCACGTAAGCACCGTGTTTGGAGGGTTCGTGGTTGGATCTAATCCGTTAATTGTAAGAATCCCACCATTTACAGCCGAAAAACCACTTCTCCACAGCCCATTTCCAGTGGTCAGAAGACTTCTCGCAAAGAGTCTGCCGTCCGAGAGATAAATCGGCACATTCGTCTCAACGCCACCGACGTTATCGCGAGCGTTGACGGCAGATGTGGAAACAACAGCTTTCCAATTGATTATCGAGCCTCCGAAGGTTGCACCATTGGCATTTTGTTGAACAAATGTGTTGTAGTAAATGATGTCGTTCGACGTTGCTGCGGTGACAGCTGACGTCACAACAATAAACCGGAACGTGGAGCCCTCAGCAAGGCCTGATGGCGCATTGAGTGGGGCGGCTTCTAGGAAAACCGAAAAGCCAATCGCGAAGAACATCACAACAGAAGCGGCAAAGCGTTTCATACTAATTTCCAAAAGGTTTGGCTGTCATGAGGGAACGACCGCAGAGGTGTGGCGCGGTGCGTCAAGGCGATCAGCCTCAAGTGCGTAAGGGTCGTAACGCTCAGAGATAAAGTCATCTACGGTCAAGCAAGGCTATGATGTTTATACGTTAGCGATTCCAGTTGGCCGCAAAGCGCACAAAGCACTGATCAAAATAACGGCTCGAGGGGGTCAACCTACAACCAGAACGAGACCAAATATATAAAATAAAGTTAGTGTTATTAGTTCGCGCAAAGGTACGCTAATTTGTGCAATCTGAATCTTATCTTTGATTCAAATCCGTCGCAACCTACTGTCAATAAAAATAAAAAAATACTGATACTTTAAAAAGTGACGGGGGGTGTTTTCAAAAACTTGGTCGTCGTTCGTGCAGAACAAGGTGTAAAGGCACGGGGATGGGACCCAAATGGATTTTGGGGGGTGCCGGTACGGTGGGGTCGAGCCGGACAAGATTGAAGCTAATTGGATTTCACTTAGTTTGCGAGACGCGAATATAAACTGCCGCTGCCATTGATCCAAGAACTTAGATCACTCGTTACTTGTAGTGACCGCACAAACGGCAACCGAACGGTAACCAGCAAGCAAAGTTTCTAAGACAAACAAAAAGGGTTAGCCTCTTGTGAAAGCTAACCCCTTGATATATCTGGTCGGAACGGAAGGATTTGAACCTTCGACCCCTTGCACCCCATGCAAGTGCGCTACCAGGCTGCGCTACGCCCCGAAAGTCTGAAAGTATAGCAGAGGCAGATTGGTCTTGCCGAGCGAGGCACTACTGCCCGAGCTTCAGTTGCCCAGTGACAGGATACTGACTTTGCGCGTGAACCAACATGTCGCGAATGCTATTGAGCTCTGTGCGTAAAGAGTGCAGTTCTTGAGCGGTCAACCGTACCGCTGCGTCTGGATCTTGCGGCGGCACTTCCCTACCCTCGCCCAGTCGATTGCGTGCACCACTGATCGTAAAGCCTTGTTCATAAAGCAGCTCACGAATCTTGCGGATCAGTAAAACCTCATGGTGCTGGTAGTAGCGTCTGTTACCACGACGCTTTACCGGCTTGAGCTGGGTAAATTCTTGTTCCCAATAGCGCAACACGTGGGGTTTGACACCACACAGGTCGCTTACTTCGCCGATGGTGAAGTAGCGCTTGGCCGGAATTGGCGGTAGTACGAAGGGCTTGTCTGAAATCGTCATAACCTGAGCTTAGTACGAGTGTCGGTAGTGAGGCTAGGGCAAATCAATTTTGCGCTGGCGTAGGGCTTTCAACGGCCCCTTTGAGCTTCTGGCTGGCATGAAAAGTCACTACCCGACGAGCCGCAATGGGAATAGTTTCGCCTGTCTTGGGATTACGTCCAGGCCGAGGCGGTTTGTGGCGCACCTGAAAATTTCCAAATCCTGAAAGCTTGACCGCCTCGCCTCGGGCTAACGCGTCACGAATCTCTTCGAAAAAAGTGTCAACGATGTCTTTGGCTTCGCGCTTGTTTAGCCCAACGCGGTCGAACAGCAGCTCTGCTAGCTCGGCTTTCGTCAATGTGCGCGGTTCATTCATAGATTCATTAACTCGATAGGTATTCAATTTACAGTGCCAAAACCATTACCTAGGCCGAGCCTGATGCACGGTTTCTAGGGCTTGGCGGATCTTTGAGACACAGCCATCTACACGAGCATCATCCAGCGTGATCTCAGTGTCTTGCAAAGTCAGGCGGAATGCAAGACTCTTTTCTTGCGTCGCCTCTTTCGAGGGATCCCGCCATTGGTCAAAAAGCTGCACGTGCTGCACGACACTAAGACTTGGATCCTCAGAAATCGTATGCTTAATAGTATCCAATAAAGATTGAACTGTTTTATCAGTAGAAACCCATATAGCCAAGTCGCGCTGGACCGTTGGCTGTTTAGATATCTCTCCTACCTCAGGCATTGGTAAGGCACGCAACGCCTCGTACGCCAACTCAAACAATACGGGCGCTGTCGCAAGTTCCTGTTGCTGCACCCATTTTGGATGCAACTCCCCGATCAATCCGATCGGAACGTCTTTAAGGAAGATCTCTGCGCTTCGGCCCGGGTGAAGCAGCGGATGTACGGTAGAGGCGAAACGCACATCTGCCGAGCAGCTATCCAGCAACGTCTCGACATCACGCTTTACATCATAAAAATCAACTTGCTTGGACGTCATTCCCCACTGGTCGGGGCCTGCGTACCCCCAGGCGGCCCCTGCCAGCCGCTGCGGCTGGTCGATCCCAGCGACAGTGAGAGGTCCATCAGCGGCCTGCGTCTGCCGTGTGAACACTCTTCCAAGCTCGAACACACGAACACGAGACTGCTTACGATTGGCGTTGTAGCGGATGTTTGCCACAAGGCCAGGCAGCAAAGAGGTTCGCATCACGGCGAGCTGGCTGGCGATAGGATTGAGTAGCCGAATCGGCTCCTTCGTTCCTAGCATGTCGTGCTCCCAAGCCTCTTCGACAAACGAAAAATTAATGACTTCCTGATAGTCTAAGCCGGCGATTTCCGCACGGATCGTATGCGCGGAACGCTCGATCTCTGGGGCATGACGCATCACGGCTGCGGCAAGAGGAGGATTTGCCGGGATGTTGTCAAAACCAATAATTCGAGCAACCTCTTCGATTAAGTCTTCTTCAATCGCGATATCAAATCGGAATGAAGGTGGCGACACAACAAACTTATCGGGCGTTGCCTCAAACACAAAACCAAGTCGCGTGAAAGTCTGCGTGACTTGATCGTGCGTAACCGGTATCCCAAGGACCCGTTGGCATCGCGCAAGACGCATCGTGACAGGCTGTCGCGCCGGCATATTGATGCACTGATCGTCAATAGGTCCGGCTTGGCCACCACACACTTGCAGAATGAGTCCAGTGATGAGATCGAGATGTTCTGGCACTTGTTGGAAGTCCACACCCCGCTCAAAACGATGGCTCGCCTCGGAACTCAATTTAAGCTTACGCGCGCGTCCGGCAATGGACTCGGGCCACCAAAATGCCGCTTCAACATAAATATTGACAGTATCGAGCGTGACGGCTGTTGCCGCGCCGCCCATAATTCCTGCCAAGCTCTCAGGCGTGGCTCCGCTCGCAATAATACCCATTGAGGGATCAAGCGTAATGGTCTGATCGTTTAACAGAGTAAGTGTCTCGCCTTTGCGTGCCCAGCGGACTTCAAGCTTAGGCTCAGGCATGCGATCAAGGTCAAACACGTGTGTGGGACGACCGAGCTCAAGCATCACATAATTCGAGATATCGACCAGCGCACTCACCGAGCGCTGCCCTGCCCGCTCAAGCCGTTGAACAAGCCAAGCAGGAGATGTGGCGCGGGCATTGACACCGCGCATGACACGTCCGGCAAAGCGACCGCAAAGCTCAGGCGCAGAAACGGTCACAGGTAGTACTTCGGACAGCGATGGCTTAAGCGCAGGTATGGATGGCGCTTGCAATGCAGCACCCGTCAGTGCCGAGACTTCTCTGGCCACGCCAAGAATCGACAGGCAATCTGCACGATTGGGAGTCAGCTTAAGCGTGAAGAGCGTGTCGTTAAGATCGAGGGCTTGCCGAATATCCATCCCGGGCGTCAAGTCTGACGCAAGCACTAACAACCCAGCGTGATCTTGCGATAATCCGAGCTCACGCGCAGAACACAGCATTCCCGAGGACTCCACTCCGCGCATCTTGGCCACACCAATCTTCATGTCACCGGGTAGGACCGCACCAACCGTCGCAAGGGGAACATTGATTCCCGCTGTCGCATTTGGAGCACCACATACAATTTGCAATGGGGCGCCCGTTCCCGCATCCACCTGGCAGACACGCAGCTTGTCTGCGTTAGGATGAGGTTCGGCACTGATAATGCGTGCGACCACGACTCCCGTGAACGCAGGGGCGACATGCGTCGTTTCTTCGACCTCAAGTCCCGCCATGGTAAGCCGATGCGAGAGTTCCTCAGTGGTGAGGCTTGGGTTGACTAACGAACGTAGCCAGGATTCAGAAAATTGCATGGTGAACCGTATCGGTCAAAGACAAATTAATGGTTGAACTGCTGCAAAAAGCGCAGGTCGCCTTCAAAAAACTGACGCAAATCGTTCACGCCGTAACGCAACATCGTCAAACGTTCAAGTCCAGAGCCGAATGCAAAGCCGATGTAGCGCTCTGGGTCTAATCCGAAGTTCCGAACGACATCCGGGTGCACTTGTCCTGAGCCGGATATTTCTAACCAACGACCTTTGTTTGGGCCAGAGGTGAACATCATGTCAATCTCGGCAGACGGCTCTGTAAACGGAAAAAAAGATGGGCGAAAGCGTAAGACCAAATCATCCGTTTCAAAAAAGCAACGCAGAAAATTCGTATAAACACCCTTCAGATCGGCAAATGAGATGTTCTCATCAATCCAGAGCCCTTCGACTTGATGAAACATTGGCGAGTGCGTCGCATCACTGTCTACTCGGTAGGTACGACCGGGTGCGATGACTTTAATGGGGGGCTTATTCATACGCGCATAGCGAACTTGCATGGGACTCGTGTGCGTACGCAAAAGTAGAGGCAAGCCTTTGTCGTCATTCATGTCAACATAGAACGTATCCTGCATTGAACGGGCAGGATGGTTCTCTGGATTATTCAGTGCCGTGAAATTCGTCCAATCGTTCTCAATCTCTGGGCCATCGGCCACATCAAATCCGATGGACTTAAAAATTTCTTCCACGCGTTGCCAGGTTCGGATGACGGGATGAATTCCCCCTTTTCCGCGACCACGACCTGGCAAGGTGACATCAATCGTCTCGCTTGCTAAGCGTGAGTCGAGCTCGGCTTGCGCCAACTGCGCGCGGCGTGTGGTCAGTAGCCCTTCTATTTGTTGTTTGATCTGGTTGATGCGCGCACCCTCGGTGCGCTTCGCCTCTGCATCGAGTTTGGCAAGGCTTTTCAGCATTTCAGTCAATGAACCCTGCTTGCCGAGAAACTTTGCTTTCGCATTTTCAAGAGCAGCGGCATCGACCGCTTGTTCAAACTGCGCACGCGCCTGTTCAATCAGGTCGGTAGCTAATCCAGTCATCTTATTAAAGCCTTCAGGAAACACAGCTTAAAAATGCAAACGGAGCCCAACAGGCCCCGTCCACACATAGATCGTACGATGCTTAGGCAGCCAACGCAGATTTGACCTGATTGACGACAGCTGCAAAACCAGCTTTGTCATGCACGGCCATATCGGCAAGCACTTTACGATCGAGTTCAATCGCAGCCTTCTTGAGTCCGGCAACAAACACGCTATATGTCACACCGTGTTCACGCACTGCTGCGTTGATACGTGTGATCCACAATGCGCGGAATGTACGCTTTTTGTTGCGACGGTCACGGTACGCGTATTGGCCAGCACGCATAACTGCTTGCTTAGCAATACGAAACACATTACCGCGACGACCACGGTAGCCTTTGGCTGCCGAAATAACTTTTTTGTGACGGGCTCTTGCCGTTACACCACGTTTTACGCGAGGCATTTAGTATCTCCTATCAAGCGAAAGGCATCATGGCTTTTACTGAAGCCACGTTGGATTTGTCTACCGCTGCCGAACCGCGCAACTGGCGCTTGTTCTTGGTGGTTTTTTTGGTGAGGATGTGGCGCTTAAACGCCTGGCCCCGCTTGATCGATCCGCTGCCGCGAACCTGAAAGCGCTTCGCAGCACTTTTTTTGGTCTTCATCTTAGGCATTGCTATTCCTATTACTTAAAATTGTGTTCTGAAGGTGCCTTGTTCGATCACCGCTTTGAATCAGCAAGCGATCGCAAGTCTTGGATACCCTAGAGCCACTTCTCGGTACTGCACTTCTCGGTACTACACTTCTCGGTACTGCACTTCTCGGTACTACACTTCTCGGTACTACTTTCTACAATCTCTTTCCCTCTAAACCCGACACTGATTCAAAATGCGCTGAATCGAGAAGCGCTGAATCCATATGTGCTGAATCCATATGTGCTGAATCGAGATACAGATACGCGGGAAAGCCTTTGATTATATGACAGATTTTGAGTTATTGCACGTTGCCCGTGACCCTATACCGATAGGCTTCAGACAAATGAGCACGGGAGATGCTTTCACATCCCTCCAAATCAGCGCATGTACGGGCAACTCGCCTCGTTCGTTGCACCGCGCGAGCCGATAAGCCGTGTTGCTCAATTAATTTTACCAATAATTCCTTAGCGTCAGACTCGAGCGGACAACGTCGGTCTAGCGATGAATCGAGTAGGCGAGAATTTAATACGCCCTGTCGCTCGTTTTGGATCTTCCAGGCCGCGTGCACGCGCAGCGCAACTTGGGCTGAGGTTTCTGTAGAACCGCCACCCGTCAAGCCTCCAGGCTCCTGGCTCAGCGTCACATACAGGTCAATGCGATCAAGCAAAGGACCGGACACCCGAGATTGATACGCCTGAACCTGTGATTCACCGCACAAGCAGCGGCGCTTGAGGTGACCTCTCCACCCACACGGGCACGGGTTCATGGTGGCGATCAGTTGAAACCGCGCAGGAAATTCACATTTCGCCTTTGCACGGGTGATGCTCACGCATCCGTTTTCGAGGGGCTCCCGGAGCGCTTCCCGAACTCTCCGGTCATATTCCGGTAGTTCATCAAGAAACAAGACCCCGTGATGAGCCAACGATACCTCACCTGGCATGGGGCGCGTGCCTCCTCCGATCACTGCTGCTGCCGTCGCAGAATGATGCGGGCTGCGCACGGGCCGCTCATGAGAGATCCCGACGTCGAGCCCCGCATAGGTTGCAATGGCCGCTAGCTCCAGCGCCTGGGAATTTGAAAGTGGCGGAAGTAACCCGTGTAGCCTTTTTGCGAGCATGCTCTTGCCAACGCCCGGGGAACCCGTCATCAACATACTGTGCCCACCCGCAGCAGCGACCTCAAGCGCGCGCCTAGCCATCGCCTGCCCCCGGACATCCGATAAACATAGGTATGACCCCTTCGGTGTGCGCATGGCGTTGTGCACCAACGGTTGCAAGACGGCTTGTCCGTTTAAGTGCCCAACTACATCATTAAGGCTGTGTGCTCCCAGAACGGTCAGTTCTGGAATTCGCGCCACCTCTTCGGCGTTACCCATTGGGAGGATCAGCACAGCGTCGCGTTGGGTGCGCGCAACCGCTAAACCTAAGGCAACTGAACCACGCGTCGGTACCAGTGCCCCCGTAAGCGAAAGTTCCCCGGCAAGAACAAGTGTTGGCAAGCGCTCCGGTTCGGCTACCTTGATCTGCCCGGACACCAACAACACACCCAGGGCGATTGGCAAATCATATCGACCAGACTCCTTTGGCAAGTCTGCGGGTGATAAGTTAACAGTGAGGCGACCACTGGGAAAGGCCAAGCCGCTACTTAGAATGGCCGCACGAACTCGCTCGCGACTTTCACGGACTTCAGCATCCGCCAATCCGACAACGTGAAACGCAGGAAGACCTGCGCCAAGATGCGTCTCAACTCTGACGAGTGGAGCATCCAGGCCCAGCAGTGAACGGGTCAGTAAGATTGCAAGTGACATGACGCTCCCAACAAAGTGGGTTCAATCATGCCTCACATCCACTCCCCCCGAAAGGTCAGGGAATGACAATATCCATGCGGTTTACTCCGTACCCGACTCCAAGGTCGAGATCCGATGTTCGAGCGCTTGAAGTTGAGATTCCAGCGCTTGGATACGTGCTTGGGCGCTACCCAACAACGAAACTTGAACGTCGAACTCTTCACGTGTGATGAGATCCATCCGCGTGAAGGTTTGGCCCATAAAGGCTTTAACGTTACGTTCAATATCAGCAGCGGGACTGCGTGCGATGAGATCAGCTACGTTTTTCTGAAACTCTTCAAACCAGGGATTTTTTTGCATGATGCGCTCTCAGATTAAGGCAGATTGAACTCATTTTAGCTCTGACACCGCAGCCTGCGCGCCATCGCAAGCCATCCATGCCCCAATCACGTGCATAAAACAGATCAAATCGCCGCTTCTCACTGGCATGAGATTTGCTTGTTCACTAACAACCAAAGTAAGCATCCATGAGAGGCACCGTGAAGAACGTTATCGCAATCATTAAGCCCTTCAAACTAGACGAGGTGAGAGTCGCTCTCGCGAGCCTGGGCGTTCAAGGCCTCACCGTCACTGAAGTCAGGGGGTTTGGTCGTCAAAAAGGCCATACCGAACTCTATCGCGGGGCTGAATACACCGTGGATTTTCTGCCGAAACTTCGCATCGAAACCACGGTCAGTGACTCGTTGCTTGAGCGCGCTGTCGATGTCATTGAGCAGGCGGCTAAAACTGGGAAAATTGGCGATGGAAAAATATTCGTGATGAACGTAGAGTCCACCACGCGGATACGCACGGGTGAGACCGGCGACGGGGCGCTCTAACTCAGCGGATGGCTCAGCAGACTAGTCCAGCGATGCGGGATCGATTGAGCTCGCGCGATTCAGCGAGGTAGCCACCTTGAGCCGAAGCGCATTGGAATGCGCGCGCAGAATCTCACGCTTGACCGATAGCAATTGCCGCGGATGCATCGAAAAGTTTGTCAGGCCTAGACCCAAGAGTAACCGGGTCAACTGTGGATCGCCCGCGATTTCGCCACACACGGCGACCGACTTACCGACACGCATGCCGGCATTGATGACATTCGCAATTAATCGCAAAATAGCCGGATGTAAAGGATCGTAAAGAGAAGAAACTTCGTTATCGGCTCGGTCAATAGCCAAAGTGTATTGAACCAAATCATTTGTGCCAATTGACAAAAAATCCAACGCATCTGCGAAGGGTTCAATCGCGATCGCCGTCGCAGGAATCTCTACCATTGCACCGACTTCAATATTCTTTGCATAGGGCTGTCCCTTTGCATCGAGCTCCATCATCGCACTGGCGATTGCGGCACGTGCTGCGCGGACCTCGTGCATGTGAGCAACCATCGGAATCAAGATCCTCACTGTGCCATGCGCAGAGGCCCTTAATATTGCGCGCAACTGTGTCGCAAACAAATCCGGATGGGCAAGACAGTACCGAATCGCTCGTAAGCCGAGCGCAGGATTTGTCGCAACAGTCGCTTCGCCATCCAAGGCTTTGTCGGCACCGATATCGAGCGTGCGAATCGTAACAGGGCGATGTTGCATGGTCTTGACGACCGAAGCATAAGCCTGATATTGCTCCTCCTCACTAGGCAACTCAGTGCGACCCATGAACAAGAACTCACTACGGAACAAACCGATTCCAGTCGCTCCGTTTGCAAGTGCAATCTCAGCCTCGTCTGGAAGCTCGATATTTGCTTGCAATGACACGGCAATACCGTCCTGCGTCTCGGCCGGCACATCCTTAAGCTGGGCTAAGACAAGTCGCTCTTCTGCGTAGCGCTTTTGGAGTGTCCGATATTGCTCAAGCGCCTGGGCGGAAGGATTCACGAGAAGCGTGCCGCGTAGACCATCGACCACCACGATGTCACCGTCGCGCACCAAATTTCTGACTTGACCCAGGCCTACCACAGCAGGCACATCCATGCTGCGCGCGACGATGGCCGTATGGGAAGTTGGGCCACCCAAGTCTGTTGCAAACCCAGCAAAGCGACCGCCACGCAGGCGAATCATGTCGGCTGGGGAAATGTCATGTGCGATAACCACAAGAGGCTCCGCTGACTGGCCAACACGATCTAGTGAGGATAGTGGACGTGAGCCGCCCAGCACATGTAATACGCGCTCAATCACCTGACGGACATCGGCCCCGCGCTCGCGCAGATACTCGTCTTCCATGGAGGCAAATTGCTCTCCGAGGAGTTGTCCTTGTGTGGTTAAGGCCCACTCGGCGTTATAGAACTTCTCTTCAATGAGGGAGAGTGCCTCAGCGGCTAGCAGAGGATCTGACAAGAGCATACCGTGGACATTCAGCAAGGCGCCGAGTTCGCGTGGCGCATCTTCCGGAAGAGTTTCTGCCAACTCCAACATTTCTCGACGAGCCGTTTCCAAGGCGCCGCTCAGCCGGGACTGTTCAGAGACAACTGCTTCTGGAGTAATACGATAGTGCGCAACTTCGAGAGCTGTTGCACCCATCACAACGGCGCGTCCAATGGCGTAGCCGCGCGCAGCCCCTTGACCCGACAAACACAGCATCGGGGCGCGAGCCGTATCAGCTACGGAGTTATTGACCTTCGCCGAATTTGTCATTGAAAAGCGCCTGAACGGCTGTAAGTGCCTGCTCTGCATCGTTCCCACTGGTCTCGATTGTCACAGTTGTACCAATACCCGCGGCAAGCATCATCACACCCATAATGCTCTTGGCGTTCACGCGTTGCCCCGCCTTAATGATGAACACCTCGCTGGCGAACTGACTCGCAAGCTGAGTAAGCTTGGCTGCGGCACGTGCGTGAAGCCCGAGTTTGTTAGAAATGACAATGTCGATCGTTGGCATAGAGTGTTGTCGTGCGTTGACAAAAAAAACTTGCGAATTACGCTTAGTCTACACGCAACACGGAGTGCGTGGCACCTGCAAGTGCACTACTTGCGACATCTTCAAGCTTGCCCTGTCGATAATTAATGGCGCGCAGCAACATCGCCGCATTGACTCCGCCAAGTACGCAGCAGGGAACGCCCTCGCGATGCGCGATTTCGCTAGACTTGACTGCGATATTGGAGGGGCTTGCTCCGGGCAAATCTGTCAGTACCAAGACGCCATCGCCGCGGTCTGCTTGCGCGATGAGTTCAGCAAGCTTAGGCGAGCAATTTTGCGCACATTCATTGGGCTCGACATCCACTGCGATCACATCCGGATCTGCGCCCAAGACATGGCGCGCACAAGCCACCAGAGCGGTAGCAAGAGGGGTATGTGCAACGACAAGAATGGCAATCATCGATTACGCAGAAACGCCTACCGCCGTCTCGAGAGCTTCAACGAAACGAGCGCCGACATCGAATCCGGTTTGTTCGGTAATCTCAACGAAACAAGTTGGGCTTGTGACATTGACTTCGGTGACGTAGTCACCGATCACATCCAAACCAACGAGCAGCAGACCACGCTGTGCAAGCTTCGGACCGACTTGACGCGCGAGGTACGCATCACGATCAGATAGTGGCTGTGCCACGCCACGGCCGCCTGCGGCTAAGTTGCCGCGGGTTTCACCTGCCAAAGGTATGCGCGCAAGGCAATAAGGCACCGCTTGACCACCAATGATCAAAATCCGTTTGTCCCCTTGGGCAATCTCCGGGATATATCGTTGCGCCATAATGGTGCGTGAGCCATCGTGCGTTAAGGTCTCCAGAATGGCATTTCGGTTTGCTTCGTTGGGAGCCAAACGAAATACACCCGTGCCACCCATGCCATCCAGCGGCTTGACAATCACATCGCGATGTTCAGCGTGAAACGCTTTGATGCGTGCCATATCACGGCTCACCAATGTCGGTGCTGTGAATTCAGAAAACTCTGTGATCGCAAGCTTTTCGGGATGATTTCGAATCGCGGCCCCACTATTAAACACCTTGGCACCTTGGGCTTGTGCATACTCAAGCATGTGCGTCGCATAGACATACTCCATATCAAACGGGGGATCCTTGCGCATCAAAACAGCCCCGAATGCTTGCAAAGGCGTATCTACCGGTGCAATCGTTTCCACCCACCACGCACGCGAATGCAAGTCCGCACCGGCAACGAGCTCAATCGTCGCAGCGCTGGCGCGCACTTCCCCATTTTGGATAAAAAGATCTCCCTGCATAGCCACACACAGGGTATGACCACGAGCCACAAGAGACTGCATCATCGCAACCGAACTGTCCTTATAGGCGTTCAGTGCGACGAGTGGGTCCAGTACGAAAAGGATGCGCATGGGCTACGCAGTGGCTTCGGTCTTACCCGGCGCTTTTTTGCGCGGTGCAAGCACCATGACCATTTGGCGCCCTTCGAGCTTTGGCATTGCCTCAACGACTGCCATGTCCGTCAGATCATCACGCACACGCTCAAGTACGCGCATGCCGAGCTCTTGGTGAGCCATTTCGCGGCCACGGAAGCGCAAGGTGACCTTGGCCTTATCGCCTTCATCAAGAAAGCGCTTGAGATTACGAAGCTTCACCTGATAGTCACCTTCATCGGTGGCAGGGCGAAACTTCACTTCTTTAACCTGAATAATTTTTTGTTTAGCGCGAGCCTCAGCTAGGCGCTTCTGCTCTTGGTACTTGAACTTGCCATAATCCATCAGGCGGCACACGGGCGGCTCTGCGTTTGGCGCGATCTCAACCAGATCGATTTCGCTTTCTTCAGCCATACGGATGGCGTCGAATATTTTTACGATACCGAGTTGTTCACCTTCGATTCCAAGCAAGCGCACTTCGGGAACTCGGATTTCACCGTTAATGCGATGGGGTTTTTCTGTTGCGATGTTGACGACTCCTAGTGGTTAGGCCGGCTGCGTTGCAGTCGAACCGGAATTGCGGCGCAAGGCCACGTCTTCGGACAATAAGGAGGAAAACTGAGCCAAAGGCATGACGCCAAGCTCGACTCCTCCTCGTCCTCGCACAGCGACAGCCCCAGCCTGACGCTCTTTGTCGCCAACGACCAAAATATAGGGGACTTTCTGCAAACTGTGCTCTCTGATTTTATAGTTAATCTTCTCACTACGTAAATCAGATTCTACTCTAAAGCCTTGTTTTTTCAGGGATTGTGCTATTTCTGCTGCATATTCCGCTGTCGGCTCCGAAATACAGCAAACAACGGCCTGTACTGAGGCGAGCCAGGCGGGCATGGCGCCAGAGTGATTTTCGATCAGCATGCCGATGAAACGCTCGAAAGAGCCCAAGATCGCCCGGTGCAGCATCACAGGAGCACGGCGTTGATCGGAGGCGTCTACGAACTCAGCCCCGAGGCGCTGCGGCATAGAGAAGTCAACTTGAATGGTTCCACATTGCCAGTGCCGCCCGATGGCGTCTTTGAGTGTGTACTCGATCTTGGGACCATAAAAGGCACCCTCGCCTGGCGAAACTTCGAACGCGCAGCCAGTACGGCGAAGACTTTCCATCAAGGCTGTCTCAGCTTTATCCCAAACCTCATCGCTACCAATGCGCTTCTCTGGGCGCGTGGCTACTTTGTAGAGCACCTCGTGAAAGCCAAAGTCCGCATAGACTTTCTGAAGCAAGGCTGTGAAGTCCGCGCACTCATCCTGCAATTGATCTTCTGTGCAAAAAATATGTCCATCGTCTTGCGTAAAACCGCGTACGCGCATCATTCCATGCAAAGAGCCGGAAGGCTCGTTACGGTGGCATTGGCCAAACTCACCATAACGTAGCGGAAGATCGCGGTAAGAATGCAATCCTGAATTGAATATCTGGACATGGCCGGGACAGTTCATGGGCTTGAGTCCATAAACACGATTCTCGGATTCCGTCGTAAACATGTTCTCGCGATAGTTATCCCAGTGGCCAGTTTTCTTCCAAAGCGAGATATCCAAAATCTGCGGGGCCTTGACCTCTTGGTAGCCGTTGTCGCGATACACCGCACGCATGTATTGCTCGACCTGTTGCCAAATCGCCCATCCCTTTGGATGCCAAAAAATTAGCCCTGGCCCTTCTTCCTGGAAGTGGAACAAATCGAGATCACGACCTATCTTGCGGTGATCGCGACGCTCAGCCTCTTCAAGCATGTGCAAGTAAGCGTCCTGCTCTTCTTTTGTCGCCCAGGCTGTGCCGTAAATCCGCTGCAGCATCTCGTTGTTACTGTCACCACGCCAATAGGCGCCGGCGACCTTCATCAGTTTGAAGACCTTCAGCTTGCCAGTACTGGGTACGTGCGGACCGCGACACAAGTCGATAAAGTCGCCCTCCCGGTACAAACTAATAGGCTCATTACCGGGAATCGCCCCGATGATTTCAGCCTTGTAGTTCTCACCGAGCTTTTTGAAATGTGTGATTGCATCATCGCGGCTCCACTCTTCACGCGAGACCACTTCATCCTTCTTTGCCAGTTCCGACATTTTCTTTTCAATGGCGGTCAGGTCTTCCGGGGTAAACGGGCGCTTGTAGGAAAAGTCGTAATAAAACCCGTTCTCGATGACAGGGCCGATCGTCACTTGCGCGTCAGGAAATAGTTCCTTGACCGCGTAGGCTAGCAAATGTGCTGTGGAGTGTCGGATTAAATCCAGACCTTCGGGATCTTTCGCGGTAATAATCGCGAGCTGTGCGTCACGATCGATACGATGGGTGCTATCAACAAGCTTGGCCTTGTCTCCCGCAGAGAGACGACCACCAAGCGCCGCACGCGCCAACCCTGCCCCGATAGACTGAGCAACCTCGGCGACAGTAACTGGCCCCGGATATTGGCGCTGGGAACCGTCTGGCAGTGTGATCGTGACCATCAGCAATCCTGTGAACAAAAAAATAGCGGCCCTAAGCCGCTGTTTTGCACCTGCAACTACCTGCAGCCAACCAGCTACGGGCCTTAATTGGTAGGCGGTATTGGAATCGAACCAACGACCTCCACGATGTCAACGTGGCGCTCTAACCAGCTGAGCTAACCGCCTGTAAAGACGAAGATTATATCGGTTTAGCGCCCTAGCTGTCAAAGAGCGGCCTTGGGGTTCGCTTTGAGGACTGCGGCAACGAAATCCAAGATTTTTTCGTTAGACTTTATGCCCGGACTAGACTCGACCCCACTGCTGACATCAACTGCCCAGGGCTGGGTAGCTTCGATGGCCGTCTGCACGTTCGTTGGATTCAATCCACCCGATAACACCAATGGGCGTGCCTCTGCTAATTGTTTTACCTCGACCAGTAATGCATGATCAAAACCGTGCCCGCTTCCACCATACATAGGCGAGTAACTATCAAACAGCCATCCTTGGGCCGAGGTGTATTGCTTACAATGCGCAGCCAGGCTCGCGGATGTGTCGAGCCCGGGCGCCCCGACACGAAAAGCTTTCAGATAAGGCTTACCAAAACTTGAACAAAAATCGGCGGACTCGTCCCCGTGAAACTGCAAAACGGCGGGCGACATAGCCTTCAGAACCTCATGAACGAACGCAGGTTCAGGATTCACAAACAGCGCTACGCTGACAACGAAAGGTGGCAAGGCCGCGCATAGCTCGCCTGCACGCGTCGGGCTGACGTAACGTTTACTGGAGGGATGAAACACAAACCCTAACGCGTCTGCCCCAGCCTCCACGGCGCAGTCGAGATCCTCTTCGCGGGTAATCCCACAAATCTTGATACGTGTACGTTTCATCACACTCATGGTCTGTCTTCAAAGTTGATACTGTCAAGGCTAAAGCCTTCCGAGCTTGCTCGCGGGAAATCGTAGTCTGGATATTTAACGTCTGTGAGGTAGAGTCCCTGCGCAGAAAAGGTTGGCGCACCAAGGGTACGGTCTCGGGCTAGCAATAACTCCGAAACATAGTTCACGCCTTGCCGCCCTTGTCCCACTTGTACAAGTGCCCCCATGATATTCCGAACCATGTGATGCAAGAAGGCATTTGCTGTCAATTGCACCACAATTTTTGAGCCTTGCACCGTGATCCCGACGCGCTGCATCGTGCGCACCGGAGACTTCGCTTGACACTGTGAAGATCGAAAACTAGAAAAGTCGTGCTCACCGAGTAAATCTCGCGCAGCCGCTTCCATGGCGGCAACATCGAGCGGCTGATGCACCCAACCGACCCGACCGTCCCATAAGGGGTGTCTTACGCGTGCATTCAAAATGACATACGTGTAGGAACGTGCAACGGCGGAAAATCTTGCGTGAAACGTATCGGGCACCTGGCGCGCCCATTGAATCGCAACGCTCGGCGGTAGATGCGCGTTCGTGCCGCGCACCCAAGACTCTTCGGTACGGATCGCATCCGTGTCGAGGTGAATAACCTGATTTAATGCATGGACGCCGGTATCCGTACGTCCGGCACAAACAGTTGCCACAGGCTGCGCGGTAAATTTAGACAGCGCAGCTTCGACACAGTCTTGCACTGTTTGGCCATGTGGTTGCGTCTGCCAGCCCTGCCACGCCTGCCCGTTATACACAATGCCTAAGGCGATGCGAGTCATGGCTTGTCCATGGCTGGACAGACCAACTAAACTTTTTTCTCGGGAGCAGCAACGGATTTCGGATCCGCCGCCGGGGAATCTAAGTTCAGGTCGATAGACTGAAGCTTCTGGTCAAACGCCTTCGCAATCACTGGATCGTTTTGCGCAGCTGAGTCAAGCTTGGTCTCCCGTTGTCCAGCTCGCCTTAGCATCAACGCCATCAGCATTGCTAAAAAGGCTGACGCACCCAAAACCACCCACAGCACATTGTCATTCGCAATTTGCTGTACCCGTGCCATCCCCGAGGCAGCGGGACGATCTCCTTGACTGACGGGTGCACTTGCACTCGGTGTGCCTGGGGCCCGTGGAGTTCCAGTTGTTGCGTTGCCGGACGCCGTACTTCGAGCCGATAGGTTGCTAGACGGCGCGTTGCCAGCCTGAGCGTGTTGCGTGGGATCTGTTTGCTGTTGAACTGCATTGCGTAACTGCTGCACATTCTGTTGTAGCGTTTCGATACGTTGTTGCATCTCTTTGAGCTCTTGTGCCGCTGCAACCTTGGCATCCTCTTGCGCTGTGGCCTGTGTTGCGGCGCTCAGGCGCAGCTGATCGACCGTAGGGGCTGGCACGGCAGGCTTTGCTGGCGGTTGTACCGTGCCGGATGAGGTGGGCCCGGGAACTACAACGGGCACCGAGCCGACCGTGGGAGCAAGCTCGGCAGGGATTGCTGGCGGTTGTGCCGTGCCGGATGCGGTGGGACCGGGCGGCACAACGGGCGCCTGACCTGACCGATTGGCTGACCCTCGTCCCTGTTTAAACGCCTCTGCATGTTTTAAAAACATGGCGTAGGCGTGTTTTGGGTCCACTGCGAGCACCGTCTGCGCATCCGGAATCGATAATGTGGCTCCCGCGCGCAGCAGGTTCATATTTTGCGAAATGAAGGCTTTCGGATTTGCTTGGAACAACGCCCAAAGCATTTGGTACAAATCGGCGCCGGCAACAGCATAACGTTGCGCAATACCGGCCAACGTATCGCCGGGTGCGACCACCACACTGCCAGAGGGCGCGGTGCTTTCTAAGACAAGGTAACTTGACTGAACGGTCATGCGTCCTGTGGCGAGTGAAACGTCGAGCAACACATCGATCACAGGCCGATTAACAGCTTGAGAGGAACGCACAACCAGCCGAAGCGAACCCGCAGAGAATCCCGGCTCAATGGTCACAGAGAGTGTCTCTAATGGCGCGGGGCTTGTCAGCCCTGCTGCGACCCACGCCTGTTGCTGCGCGACGCTCGCCTTCAATGCAGCTACGTCCTCGGACGTCAGCTCGTACAAGGGTATTTCAACGCGTAGAGGCACCCCAGCTGGCGACATGACACTGCCATGGCCGGGCTTTGCTGCCCAGGCAGGATTCATCAAGCCGGTCGATAGCAACGTCAAACCCGCAATAGCCGCTAAGCCGAGGCTTCTCGGGAACACCGCAACTTGACGTCGACTACGCATTGTCATTTCCTTAAGCATTACAGTTGACCTAGTGTGATACGCAACATTCGGCGTAGCGGCTCTGCCGCACCCCAAAGTAGCTGGTCGCCAACGGTGAACGCACCCAGATACTCATTGCCCATGGATAGCTTACGCATGCGTCCAACAGGGATGTCGAGCATACCCGTCACCGCCACCGGTGAGAGTCGACTCAGTGTTTCTTCTTTTGTATTCGGAACGACTTTGGCCCAAGCGGTCCCCTTGGCAACGATATCCAAGACTTCATCGAGCGGCACATCACGCGTCAGTTTGATCGTCAGCGCCTGGCTGTGGCAACGCATCGCGCCCACGCGCACACAGAGTCCGTCGATTGGTATCGGTGTCGAACCAAAACCATGGCCACGGCCGAGGATCTTGTTGGTCTCCGCTTCGCCTTTCCATTCTTCGCGCGACATCCCATTACCTAGGTCCTTATCGATCCAAGGGATGAGATTGCCAGCGAGCGGTACCCCAAAATGTTCTGTCGGGAGTCGACCAGACTGTTGAATCGCCAAAACGTTGCGATCGATATCAAGAATCGCAGAGGCCGGGTCCATCAAATGGGCTTGAACTTCCGCATTGATCAAACCAAACTGTGTCAGGAGTTCCCGCATATGCTGCGCGCCGCCACCGGAGGCTGCTTGATACGTCATGGACGTCATCCATTGGATCAGCCCCTGATTAAATAAACCCGCTAGGCCCATCAGCATGCAGCTCACTGTGCAATTGCCACCGATAAAATCTTTCACGCCGCGCTTAAGCGCTGCGTCAATCATGGGCCGATTGACTGGATCCAAAACAATCAGTGCGTCATCCTTCATGCGAAGGGTACTCGCGGCGTCGATCCAATAGCCTGTCCATCCTGCGGCACGTAATTTAGGATAGACCTCTGAGGTGTAATCACCGCCTTGGGCCGTGACGATCGTATTCAGTTTCTTTAGCGCGTCGATGTCATAAGCGTTTTGCAATGGAGTTTCGCCCGCCCAGGACGGACTCTTGCCACCCGCGTTACTCGTCGAGAAAAATACGGGATCAATAAGTGCAAAATCACCCTCGTCTCGCATGCGCTGCATGAGCACAGAGCCAACCATACCGCGCCAACCGACTAATCCAACAGAGTGTTTCATTTCAGAACTTTGTATAAAGAAAGGGTATGTTAATCGTCAGCATTTTAACGCTAATCAAAACTTAATTCAGCGCTTTGAGCACTGCATCACCCATGGCGGACGTTCCGACTTTCGTCGTACCTGGCTCATAAATATCTGCAGTACGTAAACCTTGCTGCAAGACAAGTTGAACAGCTCGTTCAATTCGCTTGGCTTGCGCATCATTGTCTAATGAGTAACGCAACATCATCGCCGCGGACAAAATGGTGGCCAAGGGATTCGCGACACCTTTACCGGCGATATCAGGCGCTGAGCCATGGCTCGGCTCATAGAGACCCTGACCCGACGCGTTCATGGATGCAGAGGGAAGCATTCCAATTGATCCCGTGAGCATCGCTGCCTCATCCGACAAGATATCGCCGAACAAGTTACCCGTCACAATGACATCAAATTCGCGTGGAGCGCGAACCAATTGCATAGCAGCATTGTCGACATACATGTGGGTCAGCGCTATGTCTGGGTAGTCTTTGGCAACATCGATCACCGTATCACGCCAAAGCTGCGACGTTTCAAGTACGTTTGCCTTATCTACACTGCACAACTTTCCACTACGTTTTTGTGCCGCTTGAAACCCGAGGTGCGCAATCCGTCGGATTTCTGGCTCGGCATAACGCATGGTGTCGAAGCCCTCTTTGCTACCGGCGTAGGGGCCATCGGTTGCAGTACGAATACCACGCGGTGTTCCAAAATAAATATCCCCGGTCAGTTCGCGCAAAATGAGTATGTCGAGCCCCGAAACAATTTCCGGCTTCAGTGAAGAAGCGTTTGCGAGCTCCGGATAGAGAACAGCGGGACGCAAATTGGCAAACAAGCCTAGGGACTTGCGTAAGCCGAGAATAGCCTGTTCAGGACGGAGCTCGCGCGGCAGCTTGTCGTATTTCCAGTCACCCACGGCACCAAACAGCACGGCGTGAGAATCTTGCGCAAGCTTTAAGGTCGCGGGCGGCAGAGGATGTCCGTGTAAGTCATAGGCGGTTCCGCCCACGGGCGCATACTCAAGGTCGAGCGAAAGATCGAGGGCTTTCAACACGCGTACCGCTTGCTCCATAATTTCAGAACCGATGCCATCGCCTGGCAACACCGCGATTTTTTTTGTCATGATGTGTACATCCAAAAATATTGGGCCGGAAAACCGGCCCGTTTAAAGATAAGGTTAACGGACAATCGGCACAACATCGAGCCAAGGATGGCGGGCAAGTCGCTCCGCTTCAAACGTGCGAATTATTTCTTCCTTGCGCAGCGTCAGTCCGATTTCGTCTAGGCCATTTACCAAGCAGTACTTCCGATGAGGCGTAATCTCAAACTCCATTGCCCGACCGTCTGGCGCAATGACGACTTGTTTCTCAAGATCGATCGTAAGCTTATAACCAACAAAGCCACGGACCTCGTCAAACAAGCGCGCCAGTTGCAGCTCGGAGAGCACGATGGGCAAAAATCCGGTTTTGTAGCTATTGTTGAAAAAGATATCAGCAAACGACGGTGCAATCACAGCGCGAAAACCATATTGCGCCAATGCCCAGGGCGCGTGCTCACGACTGGAGCCGCAACCAAAGTTTTTGCGACCAATCAGAATCGAGGCGCCTTGGTAGCGCGAGTGATTCAAGATGAAATCAGGATTGAGCGGGCGTTTGGAGTTATCCATGCCCGGCTCACCATGGTCAAGGTAGCGCAATTCGTCGAAGAGATTTGGCCCAAAGCCAGTACGCTTGATTGACTTCAGAAACTGTTTAGGAATGATGAGATCGGTGTCAACGTTCTCACGGTCTAGTGGGGCAACGAGGCCTTGGTGTGTAGTGAATGCGTCCATGATGATTACCGGAAGTTACGTACGTCGACAAAGTGGCCGGCAACGGCAGCAGCAGCAGCCATCGCGGGGCTAACGAGGTGAGTGCGTCCGCCCTGCCCTTGACGCCCCTCAAAGTTTCGATTGGATGTTGAGGCACAGCGTTCACCCGGTTCGAGACGATCCGCGTTCATCGCCAGACACATCGAACAGCCTGGCTCACGCCACTCAAAACCAGCTTCAATAAAGATCTTGTCTAGTCCTTCACGCTCAGCCTGAGCCTTGACTAACCCGGACCCTGCTACAACCATCGCCTGACGCACATTGCTCGCCACGCGCTTTCCACGTGCCACGGCAGCGGCGGCGCGTAGATCTTCGATGCGGGAGTTCGTGCACGAGCCGATAAAGACACGATCAACTTTAATATCTTGGATCGGAGTATTGGGCTTGAGCCCCATGTACTCTAGGGCGCGTTCCATACCGCTGCGGCGCATTTCGTCTTTTTCACGTTCAGGATCAGGGACGCGACCTGTCACAGGAAGGACCATCTCAGGAGATGTTCCCCAGGTAACTTGCGGTGCAATCTGCTTGGCATCGATGTCTACGATTCGGTCAAAGTGCGCACCCTCGTCAGACCGCAAGGTCTTCCAGTACGCTACTGCTGCATCCCAAAGCGCTCCGCTCGGGGCGAATGGCCTGCCCACAAAGTAGTCAATCGTTTTTTGGTCAACCGCCACCATCCCTGAGCGGGCGCCGGCTTCAATCGACATATTGCACAGTGTCATACGGCCTTCGACTGACAAATCACGAATGGCGCTGCCTGCGAACTCAATTGCATGCGCGGTACCACCTGCTGTACCGATCACACCGATGACATGCAAAATAATGTCTTTCGCAGTGCAACCGACAGGCAGTGTGCCTTCAACGCGCACCAACATGTTTTTATTTTTCTTGGCTTGTAGTGTTTGAGTCGCCATGACATGCTCGACTTCGGAGGTGCCAATTCCAAACGCAAGCGCTCCAAACGCACCATGTGTGCTCGTATGCGAATCGCCGCAAACGACAGTCATCCCAGGTAACGTTGCGCCTTGCTCGGGTCCGATGACATGCACGATGCCTTGGCGCAAATCGTTCATCTTGAATTCGATGACGTTGTGCTTCTCACAGTTCGCATCGAGCGTGTCGACCTGCAACTTGGAGATCGGATCGGTGATTCCATCTTTGCGATCAATGGTCGGGACGTTGTGATCCGCCACCGCAAGATTGGCGTTCAGGCGCCACAACTTACGTCCGGCAAGTTCCAGTCCCTCAAAGGCTTGTGGGCTTGTTACTTCGTGTAACAAATGGCGGTCAATATATAGGATCGTGGTGCCGTCGGCCTCTTCGTGAACCAAATGGGCGTCCCATAGCTTGTCGTAAAGGGTTTTTTTCATGACGTTGTCTCGGTCGGTCGCTATGAAGTGTTAATTGTTTAGCATTCGATTATGCCATAGGGATCACCCCCTCATGGCAGCGGTTCCATCCAAGCTAGCTGCGTAAAACGGCTCCGCACTGCGCACGATCTAGCAGGGCATGATCGACAAGCACCAGCGCCAACAACGCCTCGGCAATGGGTGTGGCCCGAATGCCAACGCAAGGGTCATGTCGACCGAGGGTCTGAACCATGACCGCTTGCCCAGCTTTGTCTACCGAACGGCGCTCGGTTCGGATACTTGAGGTGGGCTTGATCGCCAAGCTCACCGTCATAGGTTGCCCAGTCGATATTCCGCCCAAAACTCCCCCGGCATGGTTGGTCAGGAATCCGGCGGGTGTCATTTCGTCTCCGTGCTCCGATCCGCGTTGCGCCACGCTCCGAAAGCCGGCGCCAATTTCGACACCTTTCACCGCATTAAGTCCCATCATTGCATGGGCGATATCCGCATCTAGTCGATCGTAAATCGGCGTCCCCCAACCCACTGGAACCCCCTCAGCCACAACCTGTATGCGCGCGCCGACGGAGTCGCCCGCTTTGCGTAACACATCCATGTAATCCTCGAGCTCTTGCACTCGGCTGGCGTCCGCGGCAAAGAACGGGTTATTTGGCACATGATCCCAACTCACAAACGCGAGCTCGAGCGGGCCCAGCGCAGACATGTACCCACGCACTTGGGTACCAAAAGTCTCTTTTAGCCATTTTTTGGCAATCGCGCCTGCAGCAACGGTTGGGGCTGTTAGGCGCGCGGAAGAACGCCCTCCGCCGCGGGGGTCACGTACCCCATACTTCTTAAAGTAGGAATAGTCGGCATGCCCAGGACGAAACGTCTGCGCGATGTTGTTGTAATCCTTGCTGCGAGCGTCCGTGTTGCGAATCAAGAGCCCGATGGGCGTTCCTGTTGTATACCCCTCAAACACACCGGACAAGATTTCGACCTGATCAGACTCTTGTCGCTGCGTAACATGGCGAGAAGTGCCGGGACGGCGACGATCAAGCTCGCTCTGTATATCCTCTTCGCACAAGGCAAGCCCGGGCGGGCAGCCATCGACCACGCAGCCGATCGCCGGGCCATGAGATTCACCAAAATTGGTGACGCGAAACAGAGTGCCGAGTGTGTTGCCAGACATATGTGAACCGTACAAACCTGTAGTTGATGTTGAATTATGGCACTAGGACGAGCAACTTACCTCGATTTTAGCTGCCCAGGCGGGCGGCTGAGCCGCATAGGCGTCCATTCCGGCCTGGTAGGTGAAGGGCGACTTCAAGATGCCCATTAGCGTGTCGACCTCACTGAAATCGCCAGCCTCGGCCAGCTCAATCGCTTTTTGAGCCAAATGATTGCGTAAAACATAGAGGGGGTTGGCCGCAAGCATCGAATCCAGACGCATGTTTCTTTCCATGGCGCCGTTTGACCCAATCCGTTGCGAGTAACGCTCGAGCCACGCTTGCGCCGCCTCGCGATCAAGAAAAAGATCGATAAATGGTTGCACGGTGGGACTAGTCGTGCCCCCTAAATCAATTCGAACACGCTCTGGATCTGCGGCATCAACACCTGGGGCATGCGCGAGTTGTCTGAAGGTCAAGGTGAAGTCGGCGTGATTCGCTTGCATCAGCGACCACAGGTCATCCATCAAGGTTTCGTCTCCCTCCTGCCACACGCCGAGACCTAACTTTTGGGTCATTTGGCGCTGCATCGCTTGAAGGAAAATGGGTTCAAAGGTATCTAAGGCCGAGCGTAACGCATCCGCATCCGGCGCGATCACATGTAAGCTATTAGCAAGTTGGTACAGATTCCACTGGGCGACCTTAGGTTGCGCATGCCAGGCATAGCGCCCTTGTGCATCCGTGTGATTACAAATGTGCTTGGCATCAAAGCCGTCCATGAAGCCGAACGGACCATAGTCGAGGGTCAGACCAAGAATTGACATATTGTCGGTATTCATCACGCCGTGGCAAAAGCCGACAAGCTGCCACTGCGCCATCAAAAGAGCTGTGCGCCGGACCACTGCACAAAGCAACCGAACATAGCGTTTATCTGGTGTGTCCGGGATGCCAGGATCGGGCAATAAGCACTCTGGATAAAACCGCGCGATCACATAGTTCGCTAGCGCGGTTAACTGGTCCGGCGCATTACGCGCCGCCCAGTGTTCAAAAGAACCAAAACGCACAAAGCTAGGTGCCATACGCGCGACGACTGCTGCAGTCTCGGCCGTTTCACGGATGACACGGTCTTTCGCACTTACCAGTGAAAGTGCCTGGGTTGTGGGTATCCCCAAACCTTGCATTGCCTGGCTTGCGAGATACTCTCGTATGGAAGAGCGCAATACGGCTCTTCCATCGCCGCGGCGAGAATACGGTGTGGGTCCCGCCCCTTTGAGTTGCAATTCCCAGTTGCCTTGCGGACCGGCGATTTCGCCCAGCAGGTGGGCACGTCCGTCACCAAGCTGACCCGCCCACACTCCAAATTGGTGCCCACTATAGACAGCCGAAAGCGTGTCGCCACCGGGCAGTGCGCTAGAGCCACTGACGACATCCAAGAATCTCTGCGAACCGAGGTGCTCAGGCGTCAAGCCTAGCAAGGCGCCTACCTGAGGATTCGCATGAACTAAGACAGGGTCTTTTAACGCTGTTGTAGGTAAGCGGGTATAAAAGTCTGCTGGCAATGCTGCAAACGAGTTGGTCTTCGGGACGTTGAAAAAAGCACAGTCCTCACGCATGGCTTGGTGATTCATTTAACGAGCCCCCTCATTTCGATCGGCTGGCTGCCCTGCATCGCCCTTTGCGCCTCCTTCTTGGCCAAGGCCGCAGCGCGTTTCGCAGGACGAACATAAAAGATAGAACAAACGAAAAAAACAGACGCGAGCACAATTTCGATCCAAGCAGCCGTAATACTGGGCCCCGGCGGGTCCGACATCACTCGCACCACGCCCTCCATCAGGTACAAAAGTACCAGCATTGAGGCCCATTGGATCGTATAAAGGCTCCCTTTCGCGACTCCGCGCACCGCAAACGCGAGCGGCAACGCCTTGAGGAACAACACCGTTCCACCCGGGCGCAGCGGCGCGAACCAGATTTCCCAAACCACGCACCAAATTAACAGTGCCAATAGGCTCGAAATTGCTGCACGCTGCAACGCAACATTTAAGCCTGGGGGGTCCTCTTTATTGAGCGGTTGCAAGCGAGGCATGATGTTCTTTGAGTGAGTTAATTTTTGCAGGTTAGTATTATCCATCGTTCCTTGCGCAATTCGGTTAGTACACCTACGGCATGTCCACCGACCTCCCCTCCGCCTTATTGAACTCAACGCTACGTCCTTGGCAACTGGCTATCGTGGTTGCCTTTAAGCGCTCCCTGAAAGCCAATACGATGCAAATGGCGTCCAGCTTGGCTTTTTCGACCGTTTTTGCGATTGTGCCCCTGCTGGCAGTGATTCTGTCGATTTTTGCAGCCTTGCCTGAGTTTGAAGCGTTTAGCTCGGCGCTACAGGAGTATCTCGCGAATAACTTACTGCCATCCCAGGTTTCCAGCAACGTCATGGAGTATCTCAATGTCTTTGCCGCGCAGGCGAGCCATCTGAGCGCCGTCGGAGGGATATTTCTAGTCGGGACAATCATCGCGCTTGTGATATCAATCGATGATGCGCTGAATACAGTTTGGTGCATCCAGGAGACACGCCATGCTGCACGCCGCTTACTCGTCTATATCTTGATTATTGTTGTCGGTCCGGTCCTACTGAGCGCCCTGCTTTGGACAGCCGCCTTTTTGGCCCGTGAATCTTTTGGCCATGTCATGCATCTGCCCGCTTTGCTCGAACTTTCATTGAAGATATCCCCCTTTATTGTCAGCGCTTTAGGCCTCATGCTGCTTTTTGTCGTGGTGCCGAACACACCAGTTCTTTGTCGCGATGCGATGTTGGGTGGCTTTGTGGCTGCACTACTTTTAGAAGTCATGAAATTCGGCTTTGCGTTGTACGTCGCGAGCTTCTCGACTTACACCATGATCTACGGGGCCTTCGCTGCGATCCCGGTTTTTCTGCTTTGGGTGTATTTTTCATGGCTAAGCGTGCTGCTGGGTGCTCACGTCGCTGCAAATCTACCGCTTCTGCGCAAACAAACACTACAATTCGCAGGCAGCACCACGGAGAAAAGTCATGCTACAGGTCAGTGAAATTCTACGCGTAAAGGGAAACACCTTATATACCGCCTCACCAGAAACCCAGGTCGTACAGGCACTCGAAACTATGAGTGTTCACGACATCGGTTCGCTCGTGATCATGGATCAGGGCAAACTTGCCGGCATGCTGACGTTTCGCGAAATCATTCGTCATGTCAATAGCAATCACGGAGCCGTTGGGGCCACACGGATACGCGCCATTATGGAATCTTCGCCGGTGTCGGTTACGCCCGACACAGACGCGAACACCCTTCAGCGCCTCATGCTTGATAATCACTGCCGCTATGTTCCCGTGATGGACGATGAGGTACTGCTTGGCGTGATCTCTTTTTACGATCTCGCCCAAGCGATCGCTGCAGCTCAAAAGTTTGAGAACTCTATGTTGAAAGCCTATATTCGCGACTGGCCTGCTGAAAAAGCCAGTCCAAAAACGGACTAAGGCGCGCCCACCAACTGATAGGCTTGACGAATTAAGTCCGCCTTGCTTTCATTGAGCAATTTTGAATCGGACAGCATCCGTCGCCAAAGCCGGGACTTTGGCCTGCCGTTAAACAAGCCAAGCAAGGGCCGAACGACCACACGCAAGGGAACACCTGCATCGGTCTGCGACTGTGCGTAGCATGCCAAGGCCTCAATGATTGTCTCTTCGGCAATCAAGCTATCCTGTGGCCACCACGCTTGAGATATTTCCCTCAGGACCATAGGATTGTGCCAAGGCGAACGACCAAGCATGACGCCGTCGAAACGCTCGCGTTCAAGTTCACAATCCGCCCTGGATACCAGACCGCCGTTTAACACCATCAAGGCGTCTGGAAAATCAATTTTGAGCTGCGCTGCGTGATCATATCGAAGCGCGGGTACTTCACGATTATCTTTCGGTGTCAGACCCTTTAGGACTGCATTGCGTGCGTGCACAATAAACACGCGACAACCTGTGTCATACAGTGCTCCAACAAAATCTCTGACAAAACCATAACTTTCATCCCAGTCTAAGCCGAGCCGATGTTTGACGGTGACAGGAATGCTCACAGCATCTTGC
Organism: Bordetella parapertussis; assembly: GCA_945865935.1. Taxonomy (GTDB): domain Bacteria; phylum Pseudomonadota; class Gammaproteobacteria; order Burkholderiales; family Burkholderiaceae_B; genus Zwartia; species Zwartia parapertussis_E. The sequence continues at coordinate 35,426 of CAMBFI010000016.1, forward strand.
ATGGCCTTGACGCAGTCTGCCACCAACATAGGTTCTGCCATCAAGCAGGCCCCAAAGGCCCCCTTTTGCACGCGCTCAGAGGGACATCCACAGTTCAAGTTGATCTCGTCGAATCCCCACCGTTCACCTAAACGAGCAGCAGCCTGGAGGGCCTGGGGCTCACTGCCTCCTAATTGCAAGGCAACCGGTTGTTCTTGGGGGCTAAAAGCCAAATGTCGCTCGACATCACCGTGTGTGAGTGCACCCGTCGTGATCATTTCTGTATATAAGCGGGCACGCGGGGCGAGCAAACGATGAAAATATCGACAGTGACGGTCCGTGACATCGATCATGGGGGCGACGCACAGCTGCCAACCAAGAGGATCAAGGGCGCTTGCGCCTGTCGGCAATGTGGGCGGGGGCGGTGTGAACGAAAGCGTCATAGACAGCGCACTAAAAATAGCCACGAAAAAGGTTGGGGGAACTGATCCGGGGGAATGGATCGATCGCGCATTTTAGTTGTCAATCACAAATGCGTGCACGCTTGAGTGAGCGGCTTGGTAAAATTACCCCAACAATACGGTTTCACCCCTTAATCCTTGCATCACTTCCTACGATGGCTGTATTTACCCCTGTCAGCGAATTAGACGCCCACACACTGCTCAGCCAGTATTCGCTGGGTGAGTTCGTGTCGCTGAAGGGAATTGCAGCAGGCATTGAGAACAGCAATTACTTTTTGCACACCACCTCAGCGGAATATGTGCTGACAATATTTGAGGTGCTTAAAGCTGAACAACTGCCCTTTTATATCGAGCTGATGCACCACCTAGCGGAACGAAATATTCCGGTGCCGAAGCCGCAAACGAGACAGGATGGCAGTCGTTTAACGACGCTGCACAACAAGCCGGCAGCGATCGTCTCTAAACTTCCGGGGAGCTACATAGTGTCTCCGACCGCCGCGCACTGTGCGTTGACGGGCGCAACACTTGCCCACGCGCATTTGGCCGCGGTGGATTTCCCGATTCATCAGCAAAACTTACGCGGGCTGGCTTGGTGGCAAGAGACCGCGCCGGTGGTATTGCCATTTTTAACGAGCCCCGCTCGCGATTTGTTGACGACGAGTTTGGCTGAACAAGTGGCCCAGGCGCAATCATTGGATTGGCAAGCGCTTCCCAAAGGGCCCTCCCATTGCGATTTGTTTCGAGACAATGTTTTGTTTGCGGGAACCGTAGATAGCCCGGTGCTTGGTGGTTTCATTGACTTCTACTTTGCAGGCGTCGACGCCTGGTTGTTTGATGTTGCTGTCTGTATCAACGACTGGTGCATTGAGCATGCAACCGGCAAAATCATTCCAGAACTCGCCAGTGCTTGGCTCCAAGCGTATAGTCGCGTCAGGCCGTTCACTGAGCAAGAGCATAGATTGTGGCCATCGATGCTCAGGGCCGCTGCACTACGTTTCTGGATTTCGCGCCTGTACGATTTTTATCTACCGCGTGCCGCTCAAACCCTTAAACCACACGACCCCACACATTTTGAGCGGATTCTGTCCCATAGGACGCTTCACCCGATCCAAGCTTTACCCAAGGAATCCTGATGCAAGCAGTATCTTTACCCGCTCTCTCCGGTTGGCGATGGGTGCGCGATGGCTGGATGCTTTTTCGCAAGCAACCCATGGCATTCTTTTCTTGGGCGATGTTTGTCAGCTTAATTCTCATGGTTGCCAGCGTCACGCCACCGATTGGACCGCTGTTCTTTGTCGTGCTCATGCCAACGGCGACTCTCTTATCCCTGAGTGCCGCCCGTCAAGCGGAGCAAGGACAAAAAATACTTCTAGGAACATGGATTGCCCCCTTACGGCTTGCAGGTGTTTTTCGTCGTCTACTTGGAATGGGCGCGTTGTATGTTCTGTTCTGCCTGCTTCTCGGATTGATTGCGTTCATGCCCTTCTCCGCGGAGGTCACCGAAGCGGTCAAGGCCGTCGCAACCAGTAACGACCTATTACCCTTACTTGAAGCGGTTCGTACTCCGATGGCTATATTTGCCGTGTTGTATGTCTTAATGGCCGCAGTCTTCTGGTACGCACCCGCCTTGGTTGGTTGGCACGCTATTTCAATGACCCGTGCGTTGTTTTATAGCGGCATTGCCTGTTGGCGCAACAAGTGGGCGTTTGGTGTGTACGGACTATCGTGGCTGGTGATTTTCTTGGCGATTGATACCGTACTGAGTGCGTTAACGATGGTGGGATTACCAAAAAGCTTTAGTACCGCGATACAAGTACCCATCAACGTGGTAGCCAGCGCGGTGCTGTATTGCAGTTTTTACACGAGCTTTATCTCGGTGTTTTACTCCGCACCTGCACCTGAGCCAGAGACGACTGCAGCAGAGTAAGGTCAACGTCGGCCGCGTCCCCCTCCGGTGCCCAAGTCGTCTCGCATACGGCGCTCGCCTCCCAACAGATCACGATGCGGTTCGGGACTACTTTGCGATCAATGCGCACCGCATGGCCTTGACCATCCACAAAGATGATGGTCAACGCATAACGCATGCCAAAGGTATGAACCGATCGGCACTTGGGAAAATACATGAAGTGGCCTGGCGGCAACGGGGCATGCCACAACAGACCTCTTGCACGGCTCAAAAAACGAACAGCCACGTGAATATGCAGCGGCGGTGCAGCGGGTGCGGGGGCCCTAGCCATCACTGCAAGTTCAGCAACTGAGCGGCCACAGGAATCCCGAGCACTAGGAATGTGCATGGAAATATGCATAACGCCATTGGGAATAACATCTTAACGGGTGCGCGCATGGCGAGTTTTTCAATCCTCATCAAGCGCTCTCGTCTGTGCTGATCACTCAGGTTTCTAATTATTGATCCGACACTAAAGCCAGACAACTCGGCTTGGGTGATCCCGCAGACTAACTGCCTAATCGATGCCATATCGGTTCGAATCGCCAATTGCGCCAACGCATGCCGCCGAGGTTGCCCTGAACGTATGTCCAGTAAGACACGCGTCCACTCTGCGTGCAGGGGCCCGTGTCGACTAAATTGAAGCGCTAACTGCAAGGAGGCCTGCAAGTTCAAGCCAGACTCTAGTCCCAGAACGATCAAGTCCAAGAAGCCCGGTAAGTCAGTCAGTATCGAGGATTGCCGCCTACGCGCTTGTCCACGGAGAAATGCGTTTGGATAAATATAGCCTGATAGACCGCCCGCAAAGACTAAGGCGAAGTTCACCCCACCCCAATCGATCCAATCAAACAGATAGCGCTGTAACGCGATGAGAAGCACGACAGCAACACATGCCGCAACATACTTAATCACGTAGATTTGCTCAACCTGCCACTGCGTATGCCCAGCCCGCGCAAGTAGGGCTGTACCCACGCGTCGCTGGTTCCATGTCACGAGCCATAACAATCGGCCTCCCGCACGGAGGGTCAAGCGCCAAGCGACTCGCTCGCAAAGAGAGCTCGAAATGATTCTTGGCTCGGAGGATCTCGCACCATCGAAGATCCATTGGCATAACCCCGAAATAATCAAGTAGCAAGCCAAGCCGACCGCGATGGCGCCTAGCATGATGCTGACTAAGAGCAACATTACGCAGAGATCCCACGCAGGATTGCACGAAGCCAGACTGCGCCTAACACTTCGAGCATCACAATGAGCGCCAACACTAAGCGGCCAGCACTCGTGGATATGGCGAGATACATCGCAGCCGAATCGATCAAACAAAGAACTATCAATAACAGTATGGGCAACACGCCGATGACTAATGCTTGCATCTTGCCTTGCGTGGTCAGCATATCAACCTTAAGTCGAATGTGTTGGTTTGCCTCAAGACTTGAGGCTAATCGCTCAATGAGCAGCGACAGAGACCCTCCAGACTCGACACCGACGCGCAGTAGCGTCGTCACTTGCGCGACGCTGTCGGTATCCACCCTTAGGCGAAAGTTATTGAGTGCGTGCTGCAACGGGATGCCCACCCGTTGCTCACGCAATACGAGAGATAGCTCCTGGGATAGCGGTGGATACAGATCTTTTGCAATTGCACTCAGTGCGGAGCTAAAGCTAGCACCAGCCGCTAGCGAGCCGGCAATCATACGCAAGGCATCTGGAAGCTGCCTATCCAATCGCGTCGCTCTGGCATTACGCGCGTGGACCAGCGCTGCGCGCGGAACCGTCAGAACACATGACGCTACGAACGCGCTTAGTGCAACGCTATCACTCAAGAGCCAAACTAAGAAACCAACCACAACTGCAAGGGCAACGAGCAGTGGCCAAAGTAGAGAGAGATCAATAAAGACAAACATTTCAGCTAGCTGAGTCTCTGCCTCCGTATTCAGCGTGTCCCGATATTTACACCAGGCGGTCGTTAGAATGCGGTGAACCAACCAAAACAGCAAAGCAATCGAAACCCCAGCGAGCGCAACGCCTGCGATCCTCATGGGCAAGTAAACCAGTCTTTTATCGCGCAATCCACAGTCGAGTTCAGCCTATCAAACACTGCGGGCATCAAACCGGTGCCGCATACCCTCCCCGTCACTGAATTGAGCCGTGCGATGGTCTGGATTTGTATATTTCCCGATTCAACGCCACATACTTCGGCCACGGCGCACGCGATCCGCTGTCCGCTAGGCAACCTCGCTTGGTGAACGATTAGGTGAATAGCCGAAGCGACCTGATCTCGTATGGCGGTAAGGGGCAGACCACTTTGCGCCCCTAAAATCAAGTTCTCTAGACGAGCTAAGGCATCCCTTGGGCTGTTGGCATGCACCGTGGTTAACGACCCTTCGTGCCCAGTATTCATCGCCGCAAGCATATCAATCGCTTCTGCACCGCGCACCTCACCCACCACAATCCTGTCCGGCCGCATACGGAGCGCATTCTTAACGAGATCACGTATGGTGATTGCGCCTCGACCCTCGACATTAGCGGGTCTGGCCTCAAGCCTCACAACATGCGGATGTGCAATGTGCAACTCCGCCGAGTCCTCGATGGTCACAATGCGCTGTGTGCTGGGAATCTGACCTGCCAATACATTAAGCAGTGTCGTCTTGCCGGAGCCCGTTCCCCCTGACACGAGGACATTGACTCGGTGGATAATGCACCAAGTCAAAAACTTAGCTAAAGGCTGCGCAAGTGTGCTGTTATTTACGAGGTCCTCAAGTGTCGGGCGAGTTTTTGGAAACTTCCTAATCGTCACGCATGAGCCGCTCAACGAGATCGGCGATATGACCGCATTGAGGCGAGACCCATCTGGAAGCCGCGCATCCACCATCGGAGATAATTCATCAATTCTTCTTCCTAATGGAAAGACAATCCGCTCAACGATGCCGCGCACGGCAACATCAGAACTAAATTCTACCGGTGCGCGTGTCAGTCTGCCGTTTCGTTCAATATAGATTTCGTCGAACGCGTTCACCATAATCTCCGACACCACGGGATCGGCAAGCAAAGGTTCTAGAACGCCTAGTCCTACAGCCTCAGTGACGACAAGCTCAATAAGATCTTCCTTCTCTTTATCACTCAGACTTTCGAGGAGCTCAACAGGAACTTGGCGAGCGCACGCTCGCGCATAGTCACGAAGCCCAGTCGCTGTCAGCGCAGCAACATCAGTTCGTCTTAAATCTAGCGCCTTGATGAGACCGAGATGCAGCGCCTTGCGGATCTCTCGATGCGACTTGTTTGTGTTTGATACCTTTAAGCGCGTTGAATCTGTTTGGTCGTTGCTAACTGAACTTAGAGCGATTTCACCATCAGGACGATTGATTGGAGAGATCGCAAAGCGCATCAAGCAGGGACCGACAATGATTTCATCTGTTGACTGTACCGGACCGTAACGAACAAGACGATTACCGTTCACCCTAGTACCCGACAAGGAACCGAGGTCCTCCAAGTGACAACCGGTTTGATCTTCGCTTACTCGGACATGCGTCTTTGCTACGCGCCAGTGTTGAATGCGTAATGCGCACTCTGACGAACGTCCGATCAAAAACGGTGCAATGAGATTAAGTTTTTGCTGTTGACCGTCCTCATAGGTCAATACAATATTGATCATGCCCCTACTCCCATTGATTCGTTAACTCTAATGCGCGGTCATCGGGAAGGCTGTCGTCCCACTGCCCATCGAACATATTCTTCTGAGCTGGGTCTATTTCGCGGCGCATGGCGTGATTCAGACGCAACGGCTCCGGGAAACTGTCAGTCAGTAACGTGTTGGCACTCGACGCTCTTTGAGCAAGATCTGAATGTTTGGCATCCACAACAATCGGAGTCACGAAGATCGCCAGCTCTGTCTGGCTTCTGTGCACACGGTTCGTACCAAATAGGTGCCCAAGAACAGGTAGCTCGGATAAAGCAGGTAGGCCCTCGGTGTCGTGAGACTGCTCGCGCGAGATGAAGCCACCGAGCACCAAGGTTTGGCCTGACCGAACATTAAAATCAGTGGAGGCTCGCCTGACCTTCAGAGCGGGCCCGGCAGCAGACGCAAGGCTATGATCCACAGTACTGACTTCAATTTCAATTTTTGATCGCACCCCAAGATTTCTCCCGACGTGGGGCGTAATGTTTAGGTGCACACCGTACTTTTTGAAGGTCGTCTGTGTCCGTCCGTCCTTATCTTGCGTCGTATAAGGAACCTCCCCGCCTGCTGAAAAGCTAGCTGTCGAGCCGCTACGAGCAAGGAGCTGCGGCTGCGCCAGCACAATCGCCTCACCGGTCTTGGAGAGTGCCGCAAGCCTCGCCGAAACAAGTGCCGTTAGCGCAAAGCGAGAGGACTGCATACCCAGTGAGGCATTCGTTTCCCAACGCACGCCAAGCTCACGCATGCGCGCCGTTGGAATCTCAATGACCTGGACATCCAGCATCACCATCCGATCCCAGCCGGACTCGTTCGCAAACTCAATCAAATCTGGATAGCGTGCGGCCAATCGACCAATTGTCGCCCGATCGCCCTCTGTCAGATCATCGCCATCAATTAAGACTCGCCCCGCGATCGTCACGGTTCGAGCGCCGGGGATTCTATTCAGAATCTCGGAGACCTCCTTCATTGCCCGACTGTGCCCTTCCTGTTTGACGTGTACTCGATACGTTATATGCGCAGTTTTTGACGTCCAAACCGTGACAGTGGTTGTCCCAGCTCTTTTTCCAAACAAAATTGCTTCGGTGGGGCTCAGCGCCGTTGCTTGCACCACTTGCCCATTGCCAACGGCTAGGCGCTGAATACTCGACTGTCGCACCACAAATGACGACCCGACCTCGAGCTCTAGGGGACGATCTTTCTCTGCAGCCACAGATACGCAGAAGGACCATAGCGCCAAACTCAGAACAATGTTCCTGATGCGACTCATCGACGCTTTTCCGACACGTCTGCATTACCCGCCGCAGAGTACGGATACCCATTATCTGGAAAATCTGCATTGGCTTCTAGTCGATCGCCATAAATCACCGAAGCGGCTTCGACGGATCCCAAGCGAACCAGGCCAAGTATTTCCTCGAGATTGATGGCGATTGGCTCAGATGAGTGTTGCGGAACCTGTGCATGGCGTGCACTCATCACGGCACTAATGACGCTGCTCTGTCGGGCCGCCACCACTCGGATTGCGTCCGTTGGCGACACGGCAACCGTGATGGTTGAAAAACCACTTTCTAACGCGCCCTCACGAGCGTTTACCTCCCTCGTATGCTGGTCAGTTGCTAAGATTTCCACGGCCCCAAGCAATAGCGCCGTTACACGTTTTCCTTCATGATCCAAGGATACGAATAGGTCGACGCGGTCACCAGGCTTTAGCAAACCCGACATTGCATTCACAGGATCGACCGGGAGAGTGACGGCCCGCAGCGCGGGATCTAAGCGCTCAGATAGTGTGGGCACAATAGGGTTCGACAGTGCGCTGCTAAGTAACCAGGCGCCCGACTGGAGATCAACCGTCAGACGCTTGCCCAACACCGCATCGATCTCATGCGAATATAAGACGTCCTGTGCAATCCCATTCGTCTGAAATGTGCGCGCATGCAGATCTTCTGCGCGAACTACGAGATCGCGCTTAAGCTCCCTTGCGGCCACCAAGACAGACACATACTCCACGCTGTTGCGGTTCTCTAGCTCCGTCGTTTTATTCGATAAATGCGTGTTAATCGCCCAAGCGGAGCAACATCCAAGCGCAATCGAGACTCCCAACACTAGCCATTTCCTTTGACGTTCATTGATGCTCACACGAGTTCTCCTACTGCCCGACCACAAAAAGAATCGAACTTCCTTGCACAGTCAATATTCTCAAACTGAGCTGAGCGCCTGCCTTGGTTGCAACGATCGACCGCACAGGTGTATGCGGAACTTTAGGTGCCCGAGCCAATTCAAGGCTCCAGCCGGCTTTGCTCAACGCGATAGAAATTGAGGCAACCAAACGAGAGGATGACAGCCAGCTTGAATAGATAAGGGTGTAACTGGGGTCGGTACGCGCATGATCAACAGTTGATAGAACAACCTGCAGTCCCATCGCTGGTTTGATCCATGCAGTCATCTCCCGAGGAACGCTATCCGAGTGCTTACACGCGAACGCTTTGGGAGCCGACATAGACTGATCAGCGCTAGATAGTGTTGAGTAAATACCCTCGACGCCTTGCTCAGATACAGGCCACAACGCGATCAAGTGATGTTGCGGCGCATTGGACCAAGGTGCTAGAAAGAAATTATGCTGAACTTCAGCAACAGACCCTAAGGGAATGATGCCCGCCACTTTACTGATCGCCCGCTCAAAACTTAAGTGTCCTTGCAGTCGATACGCACGCGCGTAGAACCCCTGAATACATACTCGATCGATCACGGGCTGATACTGCAGTTCAGGTGCAAAGGACTGGAGAACGTCGGTGGCATTACTTGCGTGGGCAACCCCGATCAGCAGCACGACGATTGAACTCAACCAAAGAAGGTGATGGATCATTTTTTCACCGCACCGAGTTTCGTGGAGCCAAATCTCCCCAGGCTCCGAGCCAGTCGAGCTGTGGTCGAGGGCGCCGCCAAACCGCATCGATATACTGAGTGCGTGTCACCACCTGCGCTGCCAGGCGCCGACTTTCCTGTACAGAGCGCTGCCAAAAGGAATTTGAGCTGCCGATATTCACGTGTATCGAATGGCTTGAGCGTGATCTTCCGTCACCTGTGTACAAGTAACTATGCCGTTGCACCGCTGTGGCAATCTTTCGACCGAGATAAAACTGACCGACGGAGGTGGCCGGCAGGCGTTGGCTGTACGTTGCTCTGAGAAACCTTCCTGAACTAGATCCCAATAGCTCGTTTTCTGTATCACGCTGATGATGTGGACCTGTAATTGGGCTTTCAGCAACCCTTGCATCGGTTCGACCAATGAAGACCGCGAGTGTGCTTTCCTGCAGGGCAACCAACGTTAACTGACGAAGTGTTGCCGTAAAGTGAAGACTAAACAACAGAGCAACAAGCGCTCCCAGCAACAGCAGGGACTCAACGAAACCTTGCCCCGCCTGAACTTTGTTACGAGGTGTCATTGACCACCTCGGACTAGTTGAGGTTGAAGTGCGCGTATCTCCGGCACCCGAATCAAACGCGCAAGCCAAAAGGGTTTAAAGAGGCTGGGTGCCTCCGCTCGTCCCTTCTTGCCGCTTGAGGGATCCAAGAAGTAAGCCTCTGCCGCAGAGGTGGAACTTAGGCTCGGATAGTCAAGCCAGCGCTGCACAACCTGAATAACAAGCTGAGCCGAGGCACTGTGCGCAGCCGGGCTTAGTCGTGTGTATCGCGCTTGTTGGCGAGCACGCCACACCACGGGCGCTTGATTCGCCCATCGTTCAGCTAACGGATTGCGCGTTCCGCCAAATATATTCCAACCGGACCACGCACGTTCTCCCGCCCACTTCCAAAACGGCTTTCCTTTAAACGTTTGCATCGGCTCATCAAACGAGCCTTGCACGTCGGATCCATTAGAACGCGTTCCAATCGTTGCCCAGCCCATGGGATACTCTCGGTAGTAGCACCCAATGACCCGATTAAAGCGCACATTATGGAACGATTGATTCTCATCACTGCTCCAGACTCCATCGCGCGTGAGCGTCAACGTCCCACGACGCCTTAATTGGTGCTGTCTCCACGGACATCTGAGGTTGAGTCCATTAAAGCTGCGTGCGACGGACTTCCTGTCATCAAGATACCGATACCGCGCTCGAACGTCTTGCAACATTCCAAACCACTCGTCATCCGTGGTTGGACGATTGATGATGAAGCGGTGTGTATCGTCATGCAGGATCCGAACCTGAACGCCCAAGGCATCCAGCGAAGTACCGTGGTCCGCAGAGCCGCTGCGGCCAAGGTTCCTCACTAGTGTGGTTTTCAATACTTGATGGATCTCCGACGAAGTATCCATTCTCGACTCACGAACCTGATTAAGCACTGTGTGTATCAGTTGTTCGTGTTGTTCGAACGCATTACCCAGCGCATTGCGCAGAAGTGTGTCGCTCAGCCCACCAGCTCGAGAAGACAAATACGCGCTGCCGTGGTGCGTACCAAAACGAAAGCTCAGCAAAGAGGCCGGTGGGTTGCGGGTCGAGGCTTGTCTCGCAAGCCTCGACCGAAAACGCTCTGCGGCGGCCATTGAGAAGAGATGCAGTTGCGCGACCTGATGCGCGAGTTGGGTTCGATTCAAATAAGCGTGCAGATTAAGATTGCGCGCGTAAATGAGAGCGGCACTGTAGGCGGCCGCATCGGTCGCACGATGCAGGGATGACTTGTTATGCACCCAATTTCCGACCTTAAGCATCAACAGCCACGCACTGACGCAAAGCGCTAAAAGCCCAATGCCGAGCATAAGTGCCTGCCCGGATTGCGCCCTTGCGCTGTTGAGTCGTGACCGTCGTGCGGGTGCCAGCGAGCGCATAGGCTTGCGATCAGTCCGCACGGTCGGTTTGCATGATCAATTGCAAGGCTATCGACTGCTCTTGTCCGCGTTTCCCGTGAACTCGTTCAGGGATTTTCGCTTCGCCTCAGCCTTAGCAGCCTGTGCGGCTGACTTGGCGACTCGGGTCTCTTGCGTACCGTCCTCGCCAGCGAGCTCCTTTGCAATCGCGGCTGTCTGAGCACGCAGTACTTGCCCGAAGTATTGATACGTTGCGATGCCCGCGACGGCAACGAGGGCGACAATGATGATGTACTCGGTCATACCCTGACCGCGCTGAGAGCGTCGGTTAGAGGTCTCGCATGTACTCGACTGAAATATTGAACTCATCACAACTCCACCACCAAACTAAAGGAGTGACGAGTGTGAATGAACGAACGTTACAGCTCAATACGCAAAGTACCGCATGGCTAGTTTGATCAAATCTACCAGCCGTAAAAGCGGCTCCAGGTCTTGACATCCCCTTGCACATCTACAGCTTGATACTCAGGAAACTGTGCGCCTGTCGCACAAGCATGGTTGGGCAGAATGCGAAGCTGCGTGCCAACTGGGAAACGCTTGACGATGTCTAAGTCAGGACTACCCGCACGCGAGATAATGCCGTGCTCTTGATTTGCCCCAGAGATAACGTAGTTAGGAATAACATTTCCGGCTACCTCACAGACCTGGCCATAGCCGTAATCTATGGTTTGCTTTTGGGTACCCCGGTCTCGGCTCATGGCCATCCATCCCGCATCAACAATCGCCCATCCTTTCTCTTCTTGATGGCCAATCACCGTTGTGAGCACACTTAAGGCGATGTCATCAAGCTGACAAACGCCGACGTTGCGCATGACAAGGTCAAAAAATACATACACACCCGCCCTCACTTCGGTCACGCCTGCTAGACCGGTCGCAGCCAAGGCTGTCGGCGTCGATCCTACGCTCACGACTGGGCAGGAGAACCCCGCTACGCGCAGGCGCTCGGCAGCATGTACACAACCGAAGCGCTCTTGCTCCGCCATTTGAACTAGGGCTTGCGGCGTATTGAGGTCATAACTCGATCCTGCATGGGTCATGACGCCTTGAATCACCATCCCTGCATCGGCAAGCACCTTAGCAACATCTAGCAAACTGGCCGCGTCAGGCTTGATGCCGGAACGATGATCGTCCGTATCGATTTCAATAAACACTTTGAAGACGATGCCGCGAGTTTGCGCAAAGTCGGCAATCGCCCGAGCACTCGCCACACTGTCAGTCAGGATTTTTAAATCACAACCTTTTTCTTGCAGTGCAGCTGCCTGGGGCAACTTGTTCGCCGCAATACCGACCGCATACAGAATATCGCGAATGCCTGAGTCAAAGAACTGCTCCGCCTCTTTAAGCGTTGAAACCGTGATTCCTTTGGCGCCCGCCTGCACTTGCGCGTGAGTGACTTCGACACACTTCGACGTCTTGACATGCGGGCGAAACGCCACGCCAAGACGATTAGTCTGTGCCTGCATACGATTAATATTTTGTGTCATACGGGCGACATCGATCAATGCGACAGGAGTGATCAGGTCAGTCAGTTTCATTGTGCATCCAAGGTAAGTTAAAGCGGCGATTTGCGCTATTTTATCGCTAAGGCATTATGATGGGGCTGCCGCGCTGAACCATCGAGATTTAGAGCAACAAGGCTCAATTTGTTATTTTTCACCTCCTGTTTTCGACAATATGCTTGAAAAAATCGGTCCGCCAATCGTTACGTTACTTTTTAAGTTAATTGGTGCGCTTCCATTGCCGGTATTGCAAAGACTCGGTCGATTTTGTGGCTGGCTAGCTTGGTGCTTGCCCGGCAGCTACAAAGAATCCGCAAAGAAAAACCTTCGGCAGGCTTTTCCCGAATCAGATCCCCGCATGCTGCGTGCAGCAATGATGAGTGTCGGCCAATTAATGTTTGAGATGACCTTTTGGTGGACCAGACGCAATGAGCCGGCACTGGACGCCACTCTGCAGTGCGACGACTGGCAGCAGTTCGATGACGCCCTCAGTCTAGAGAAAGGGGTTATTTTGCTGTCCCCACACGTCGGCTGTTTTGAACTACTAGGCCCCATCTTTGGTGCGCGTTACCCCGCAACGGTCCTGTTTCGACCTCCGCGCATGGTTTGGCTCTCGGACTGGATCATCAAAATGCGCTCGCGCCGACAACTTACGATGGCGCCCGCAAATCAAAGTGGCGTACGCACGCTTGTGAAGACCCTTCTTCGTGGACGAATCATCGGCATCTTGCCCGATCAAGTCCCCCCAGATGGCGAGGGCGTATGGGCTCCTTTTTTTGGCAAACCGGCGTACACGATGACTTTAGTACAGCGCTTGCAACACCTCTCCGGTGCAACGATATTTGTCTTGGCGGCTGAAAGAAAAGCGGTTGGGAAAGGCTATATCTTGCATTACAAGCGTCTTGATGCACCGCTACCCAATGAGCCCGAAGCCGCTGCAATCATCATCAACCAAGAGATGGAGGCGATGATTCGCAAAATGCCTGAGCAATATCTCTGGGGATATAACCGTTACCGTCAGCCTAAAATCAAAGCGATGAAGGCTAACGGTAACAACTAAGCGCGTCGTGCATGGGTCGACAGCACTTCAAGTGCTGTTTTGCCAGAACCCGACTTGACAGCGGTTTTTACGACAGCCGTCATGCGCCCTTGGTGAACGATCACTGACTGAGCCCGGACCGTCTCACCTTCACCAGGACTGATATAGGTTGCAGTCACGCCCGACAACAACCATTCATCCCCAAGCGCAGCGCTTGCACACACCATCCCAATTGCTAGGATAATTCCACCTTGAACGTGTCCCACGCGATTTCCAATGTGCGGGCCGTTCTCAACATCACACATCGCGCCATCTCCCGTAGGCTGCGTATCTAGCGTCAAAAAGTGCGAAAGAAAATTTTGACCGCCCTGTTCAGAATCGAATACGGACTGTCGAACGCGATCAAGTATCCAGCGTTCTGTTTCGTTCAGGCTGTTCAAATCCAAGGGGGGATTGTCCGGAGGCTTCTGAGATACCCACGGCACGGGAGGTAAGATCGTCCCTTGCGGCATCGGCATAATCATGAAGGCGGCGGTGCCGATCGCAACGAGCGCATCGCCACTGGTCAGGCGAGTCTGACTGATGCCTTGGCGACCTTGCACGCCTTGCAGGTGTGCTTGTGAGTGGCTTGTCGCAACGAGGTCTCCACAAGGTTCTACCCCAGTAAACTGGAGCGACAACGAGACGGTCGCAGTTCGATGACGATCTCCGATGTTATAGCGCAGACAGGTTGCCAGGCCCATATCGGCAAGAATTGCCTGCACTACCGTGTGAATTTGTCCGTTGCTACCAACGCTTTGCCCTTCAGGCTTGACATGGACAATCGAGTGATCCTGATCAGCCGAATCGTATGAAAAGTCAAAAAAGTTACCGCAAAAACTGTAACCAGGTGTCCGGTTTAACGCAATGGCCCGCATCGCTTTCTTTACGATGACATGGTCGTCAATAGAAGGGGGATACATTTTTCGACACCTAAAAAAAACGGAATAAGTCTAGACCTAGCTCTCAATAAGACGCGCTAAGCGCTGCGCAATGATAGCTTCTGCTTCATCCACAATACGCTGTACTAAATGCGCGCAAGTCGGAATGTCGTGGATCAAGCCTTGCACCATGCCAACCGTCCAGATGCCGCCTTCTGTGTCGCCTTCTTCGTAAACGGCACGACCTTTCGCACCAGCCACTTTAGGGCCGATCTCATCGATCGTTGCCCCGCGCTTTTCCATATCTAGGATGCTTTGGGCCAGATTCGTGCGTGCCACACGACTGCTATTGCGCAAACTGCGCAGTATCAACGCAGTATCCGTCTCAGCATTTTTGACGATTGCCTCTTTAATATTTTGATGCGCAGGGGACTCCTGCGTGCACATAAAACGGGTGCCCATGTTGATACCCTCGGCACCAAGCGCAAGCGCAGCCACGAGGCCTTTTCCGTCTCCAAACCCTCCCGATGCAATAACGGGGATCGAGAGCTTCGCCACCGCAGCGGGGATCAGGATTAAGCCTGGGATGTCTTCTTCACCGGTGTGACCCGCACACTCAAAGCCATCGATACTCACCATATCAACACCAATGTGCTGCGCCTTGAGTGCGTGCCTGGCGGTCGTGCATTTATGGATAACCGTGATGCCAGCGGCTTTCAACGCGGGCATATGGGCGGAGGGATTGTTGCCTGCCGTTTCAACGATTCGTACACCTGAAGAAATAATCGCGTCTCGATAGGCTTCGTACGGCACGGGCTTAAGTGTCGGCAAAAATGTAAGGTTGACCGCGAACGGCTTGTCGGTCAAGGTGCGTACGCGAGCGATCTCATCAAGCAGTGCTTCTGGCGTGGGTTGTGTGAGCGCCGTCAACGTACCCAACGCACCCGCGTTTGATACGGCAGCCACGAGCTCGGCGCGTCCAATCCACTGCATACCGCCCTGAATGATTGGGTGGCGAATCCCAAGGGCCCTAGTCAGCGCTGTGTGCATAGATGTTCTTTCCTATTTCCGACTGCTTTTGACGCGATCTCCCATCGACCTGCATTGCGATGCTGCAATGCACAAGATCTTAGGAGCAAAGTTTCCTATCCTAGCCGACATAGGTTCCGCAGACAATAGCGGAGTCGCTGCGTCCGGTATACGACTAAACTTGCTTTGATGCGGGCTTCTTTCATTTTCCAGACTCTAGTTTTAAACTGCCGGAGTTGTCCGCAGCGAATCTTCCACTCACCCACACAATCACAATCATCAATATGCATCCCTATCTGACATTTAGTAGAAAACTAACTTTAGCGGCATTATTTGCGAGCGTGACCGCGGTGACGTCGGTCGCCACGGCGCAGACCGCACCCTCGGCTAAACCCGAGCCCGTTTTCCAAGTTAGCGATGCGTGGCGCTTTGCCGTGACGCCGTATCTTTGGCTTGTAAACATCAACGGCAGCGTCTATTACGATGACACACGATTGGGCCATGCATATCTAAGCAGCAGCGAACTGCTATCGAATCTGAATGCCGCCGGCATGGTGACCCTTGAAGCGCATAAGGGTCGTTTGGGGATTGCGGCTGATCTGGTGTATTCGAAGATATCTTCGCAAAACTCGACCATTCGTGGCGCCGTCGACTTAGGCAGTAAAACCACGGTCGAGCAAGGTATCTATACCGTTGCGGGCACCTACACCGTGCACAACAGCGCCTCCGCTTACGTGGACGCTTTGGTAGGCTTGCGTGTCATGGATATGCGTGCCTCGACTGCTGTCGCCGTAGCAGGAACGCCGCTCGGGCTAACCAAGAGCAAAAACGTCACGACAACCGACCCAATTATTGGCTTGAAGGGCCGCGTGCAACTCGGTGCGAGTGACTATTTCGTCCCCTTTTACATTGACGTGGGTGGCGGCAGCAGCAATACCGAAGTCACGACCCAGCAGATGGTTGGTGTGGGGCGCGCCTTTTCTTGGGGTGACACGACCTTAGGCGTCAAGAATCTTTACTACAAACAAAAAACGAATGGTGTCACGACGGACCAAAGTCTTTACGGTGTAACATTAGGTGTGACGTTTAAGTTCTAAATGCGAACCCAGCACGCTCGGTGCACACTTATGCATCGAGCGGCTTCACCACAAGCTCGAAGGTGACAAGCACAGGATTTTCCCCCCGCGCTAACACGCCCTCAGAAACTCCCCCTAGGTAGTCGACCATCACGATATCGATTCGTGCGCTAGGTTCTCCATCGTCACCTAAACGAATTTCGCCCTGACGAATCAGCAGCTCCGTCACAAAAGCCTCGACGACTCGCCCATCGTCGAATACGGCACCGACCGTACTCCCTACTCCGCCTTCTATCGTTGCTGCGGTAATGCCATGCTCCCGACAAAAGCCCTCTAGCGCGAAACAGACATCGATATTTGGAGCAAGCCGAACCGCATACGCTATGCCTGACCCCGCCGGCACCTTGTCCTGCACCGAGGCAGAGGCGCTCGAGGTCCTTTGAGGCATGAACAGAGAAAAATTTGTCTCCGCATCTGGGGTCACAACAAATTCAGCACCTTGCATCGCTCGACCTGTCACTAAAATTTCGCTGGCGACCCGAACTTGATCAGGCAATAGGTGCCCACTATGACGCCGGCCGCCTGGCTCTGTCCACACGGCATGGCAATGCAGCCACGGTTCCCCGTCACGCACGCCAAAAGTCACGGTCGCAGCCTCGAGTAAAACAACACCCTCTACGCGGTAGGTCTCACTGAAATAAACCGCATGCTCACTTGTCTTAGAAAGTGCCGGCATACAGTAGGCAAAGCCATCCAACGCGCCACCACTCAGACGCATCACGGCACTCGTGCTGCCCAGATCGCGCATCGCCGTCGCCACTGCGGTCAGCAGGCTCTGTCCCGGCGCGAGACGCGTCACAAACTCTTCTACCCGACAGGGCACGCTGTGAAGGCGTTTAGGGGCTGCGTTGCCTGGGTGTTGGATATGGCGCATGGTGGAAGGTATGTGCGGAAATCTGTGGAATTGCGATAATAGAGAATAATCACCGAAATCGCTTAGCTGATAATACTTAGAAAAGTCTTCTCATGCGAGGCCGTATCGGTATGAGGCCTTAACAAGGATCCAAAGATGGAATTTTCACTATCCCCCAGGCAGCTTGAACTGCAAGCCCGCACTCGCTCGTTTATTGCCGACGTCATCATCCCCTTAGAGCGTGATCCGCGAGCCACTTCGCATGGCCCGACTGAAGAACTGCGCAACGAACTCGTTGCGCACGCGCGCGCGGCCGGTCTACTGACACCCCATGCCTCGGTTGAACTAGGCGGATTAGGACTCACGCATGCTGAAAAGGCTGTCGTATTTGAAGAGGCCGGCTATTCCACGCTAGGACCCACTGCCATGAATATCCATGCACCTGATGAGGGCAATATTCACCTCATGGAAGTCGTTGGCACCCCGGAACAAAAAGAGCGCTGGTTACGCCCTCAGGTGCAAGGTCATATACGCTCGTGCTTCGCGATGACAGAGCCAAGTCCTGGCGCCGGCGCCGATCCATCCATGATGCAGACCACCGCAGTCAAGGACGGCGACCACTATGTCATCAATGGCACTAAGTGGTTCATTACGGGTGCGCAGGGTGCCACGTACGTCATCATCATGGCGAAAATGGAAGACGGCTCTGCAACCATGTTTTTGAGCAACATGAGCCGCGAAGGAATTAGCGTCACGCGTCAAATGGACGCCATGGACAGTTGCTTTAGCGGGGGACACTGCGTGATGACCTTCGAGAACGTTCGCATCCCCGCAACTGATGTCCTAGGAGAAATCGGACGCGGTTTCAAATATGCACAAGTGCGCCTGGCGCCTGCTCGCCTGACACACTGTATGCGCTGGCTTGGGCAGGCCCGTCGCGCTCACGACATCGCCACAGACTACGCACGCAAGAGAGAAGCCTTCGGCAGAATACTCGGCAAACACGAAGGGGTCGGATTTATGTTGGCTGATAACGATATGGACCTGCAAACGAGCAGATTACATATTGCGCACACTGCGTGGGTTTTAGATCAGGGGCATGGTGCTAATTTCGAATCGAGCCGAGCCAAGGTCGTTTGTTCCGAAGCGGAATGGCGCGTCGTGGATCGTTGTGTACAAATACTTGGCGGACAAGGCGTCACCGGCGAAACCATGGTGATGCGTATCTTCACGGACATGCGCGCGTTTCGAATCTACGATGGCCCGAGCGAAGTGCACCGTTGGAGCATGGCACGCAAGATTATCGAGGCTGGAGAGAAGCGCGTATGACCACGACAAACAATACAGGTTCACTGTTCAACCTCCAGGGCCACACCGCACTGGTAACCGGTGCATCGAGCGGTATTGGGCATCATCTTGCGCTCACGCTCGCTCAGGCGGGTGCGCGTGTCGTGGTCGCCGCACGCAGAGTGGATAAGCTCGAGGACCTCGTCAGGGAAATTGAACAACGCGGCGGCAAAGCGTATGCCGTCGCGCTAGACGTTACAAGCGCAGCCAGCGTCTCAGCCTGTTTTGACGCGATCGAAGCGCAAGGACTGCTAGCAGATGTCGTGGTCAGCAACGCTGGAGTAACGGTGGCCAAGCCCGCACTCCAACAGACCGAGCAAGACTGGGATCAAGTTCTGGATACCAATCTTAAAGGGTGTTGGCTCGTCAATACTGAAGCGGCACGCAGGCTCGTTCATCACAAAAAGCCAGGAAGCATTATCAATATTTCTTCGATCTTAGGTGAGCGTGTGGCGGGTGCTGTCGTGGGTTACAGTGCATCGAAAGCCGGGGTTATACAGTTCACGAAGTCCTTGGCTCTTGAATTCGCGCGCTATGGAATTCGCGTCAATGCAGTGCTACCCGGCTACGTGGTAACGGATTTAAACAACGAGTTTTTGGCTAGCGATGCGGGAAAAAAATTAGAGTCGCGTATCCCCTTTAGACGCTTTTGCCAAATGTCGGATATGGACGGCCCAATACTATTATTGGCCTCAGACGCTGGTCGTGCGATGACCGGTACCAGCCTCGCGGTTGACTGGGGACATCTCGTGAGTTCGCTATGACACAACCAGAAGCGACCTCCACAAACCCCGTTGCGTTCGATCAGAGCGCGCTCGCGACATGGTTAAAAGCGCAGGGCCTCATTGACCGAACCTCGCTCACCGTTAAAGCCTTAACCGGCGGCCAGTCCAACCCGACCTATCTGCTCTCGAGTGGCGCGCAGCGCTACGTTTTAAGGAAAAAACCGCCCGGGCCACTGCTGCCTTCTGCACATGCCGTCGATCGTGAATTTCGCGTCATGCAAGCCTTACAAAACAGCGATGTGCCGGTGCCAAAGTTGTTTGCGTATAGCGAGGAGCTCGACGTTGTCGGTACACCGTTCTACATCATGGAGTATTTAGATGGCCGAGTGATTGTCGATCAATCCCTGCCCGGCCTTTCAAAAGCCGATCGAGCAAGCGTCTATCAAGACATGAATCGCGTCATTGCGGCGTTACATAAGGTTGACTACGCCAAAGTAGGCTTGGAGACCTTTGGCAAGCCTGGCAACTATTTCGGCCGACAAATTGCCCGCTGGAGCCGACAGTACCAAGAGGCGAACACAGAGGACATCCCTGAACTTAATGCTCTGATCGATTGGTTGCCAGCGAACATCCCCGCGGGTGAGCAGACGTCAATTGTTCACGGAGACTATCGGTTAGATAACCTGGTGCTGCATCCCACCGAGCCACGCGCCATCGGCTTACTCGACTGGGAATTAGCGACGTTGGGGCATCCGCTTGCAGATTTTGCCTACCACTGCATGAGTTGGCATATACCCGCATCCTTATGGCGGGGAATCGGAGGGTTAGATCTCGCTGCACTAGGAATACCCGATGAGGCGAAATACCTAAGACAGTATTCCGATGCAACGGGACTAGACGGAGCGCAACATTGGGACTTCTATCTCGCGTATAACTTATTCAGAATGGCGGCGATTCTGCAAGGAATCGCACGAAGGGCCGCCGATGGGACGGCCGCATCGAGTGATGCGCTCGAGACCGGCAGCAAAGCAAGACCACTCGCTGAAATTGGCTGGAGATATGCCCAACGCTACGCGAGCAGCAGATAATCTGTACACTCGGGCGCGCTCAGACTCCTCGCAAGAACTGACAATTTAAAGATACTCAGGGGTTCGTCATGCAAAGCACGCCTCGACAGCGTTAGCATAGACACGCGCTGAGTGCATTCGTGCTTTAGTCGTCCAACAACTGATTTATTTTTTTAGGAACACCTCATGAGCACAATGATTCGATGTGCCGTCAGCGGCTTAATAGCCGCCTCCGCCTTTATTTCAAGCCATGTGTCGGCACAGGTTGTGTACTGCACGGCTGAACGTGCGCCAGCGGGCTGCGTTGCACGCGCCGTTGACCGAGGCGCTCCCGGAGTCGGTGTACTCCCAGGCCCAGGCGTCGGCGCGCCAGGACCTGGCATTGCACCCGGCGTTGGTGCTCCTGGCCCAGGCGCAGCACCTGGCGTGGGCGCACCCGGAGCGGGTGCTGCAGGCGTGCGTGGACCCGGCGAAGGACCTAACCGTGGCGGCCCTGCGAATCGTCCTGGTGCTCGATAACACCTGCGCTAGGTGTAGATTATTTCTTAAGCACCTTGCTCGCCGCTTTGGCGATCAAGGTTGCTATAACGTCGCTACGCGGTTCTTTGTAGTGTTCCGCGAGCGCGTCCAGCGCCCCTGATATATCTTTATCAAGAATGATTTCGACGCGTTTTGCACCCGCTTCAATGCGCTTTCGCCGATGCTCTGCAGTACGCGCTACCGGTGAAATAGGTACAGGCAATCTGGGTCGCCCACGACGCGAGAGGCCTGGCAAAAATCCCTGGCCAGGTAACACACCGGTTTGATTGGTCGAATGACTGGCCAGCGCATTTGGTCGTTTGTCGCTCGCTCGCTTAGAGGACTGCTCACCCGCTCGAGCGCGTTGCGTTCGCTTCAACTTTTTATTGGTCGCACCAACAGGATCAACAGACTCGGGCGCTAGGGTTTCGTCCTCGTCGAACAGTGAAAGCACTTGGCTTTTCTTCGGATTTGACATCGCAACTCAATAAACCAACCGGATAGGTATATTTATATCATGATCTATTGCTTTCACCTAGCCCACTCAGGGCGGAAGACTGCGGCTCCCCTCACCTAACTCTCGCTCAAGCATCGCCGTATCCCGCCACTGCCCGAACTTGAAGCCAACCGACCGAAATAGCCCAACCTGTTCAAATCCCATCGCTTTGTGTAACGCGACCGAGGCGGCGCTACTGTCCCCAATGACAGCGAGCATTTGGCGATACCCAAGCGCCGTGCAACGTTCGATAACCGCTTCAAGCAGGGCCCGCCCGATACCTTTACCGGCCAGCCCTTCTCTGACATACACAGAGTCTTCGACCGTAAAACGATAAGCAGGCCGTGGCCGATACATCGTCGCGTATGCGTAACCAACGACAGCGCCCTCACACTCTGCAACAAAATAAGGCAATCCCTTTGCGACAATATCCGCACGACGCTGTTGCATCTCTTGAAGCGTTGGCGGAGTCAGTTCAAACGATGCCGTGCCGTGCTGCACGTGGTGCGCGTAAATATCTTGGATGATGACAACATCACCTTCAACACTATCGCGAATCAAGAGAGAGGGTTTTGCTGATTGCATCATTTATCGCTTCATCAATTCTAGAATTGCATTGGCAAACACGCTGGGGACCTCTTGCGGCATGTTGTGACCAACACCGGGTACAACCCGATGCTCACGCTTGCCAGAAAAACGTTGCGCATGTGCTGCAGGACTTGATGGACTGCGTACACCATCGTCGCCGCCATCAAACGTGATGGTGGGAACAGTAATAACCGGAGACTCGGCTAGGCGGGCTTCGATAGCCGCATAGGCTGGATCGCCAGCAACTAAACCAAACCGATGCCGATAACTGTGGATCACGACGTCTACAAAGTCGGGGTTATCAAACGCCGGAGCGCTGCGTAAAAAAGTGGCCGCATCGAAGGTCCAGGTCGGAGACCATAAACGCCACAGCAGCTCAATCAAGCCGCGACGATCATTCGCAAGCCCGGCTCGGCCCCGTTCGCTATGGAAATAGTATTGATACCAGAGTCTGTGCTCATTTGACGGAGTGTCGGGCTTGAGCGCCGTCGCAATATTTTGAATGTTGTAGCTGTTAAACGAGACCAGCGCCCGACAACGCTCAGGCCAAAGTGCCGCGACGACGCAAGCGGCACGGCCGCCCCAGTCGTACCCTGCCAACACAGCTGATGGCACATGTAGCGCGTCCATCAGTGCAAGCAAATCGGCGCCTAATGCGGCCTGCTCGCCAGAACGCAGCGTGCTGGGATCCAGAAAACGTGTCGGGCCATAGCCCCGCAAATACGGAACGATCACTCTGCATCCCGATGAGGCAAGAATCGGTGCAACCTCTGCATAGGTATGGACATCATAGGGAAATCCATGCATTAGAAACACCACGGGGCCATCGGCTGGCCCATATTCACAATACGCAATCTCAAGCGCGCCAGCACGTACGCTGAGCAGCGCGGGCATCACTATCTTAGTTTGTAAAGAATCCATGGCTCTAGGCTAAAAAATTTAATGAATGGGTGGTGAGTCAAGCCAACACGTTATCCAAGTCGATGTACAGTATCTTCTTGATGTCAAGGTCTTAATATCTAAATTTAAAACTTACTGCTCAGAATCATATTAGCGCAATGACGATTTACTTAGACAGATCTCACAAATGATTGCTGGGCTAGACAATGCGTTTTCAACCTCTGTTGAGCAAAGAAAAAGATCTTTGCTATGGATTGATGACATCGCTCCAATCGACTCACTAGGCGCCGGGTATCCGAGAGCACGTGCAGTTGTACTGATGGCGGCAACATTAGGCTGGGACGTGACCATCTACCCCCTTGCCCATTCCGGATTAACCGAGGCAGAGTTTCGACGCTTCTTTCCACCTGACATTAAACTGATCGATGAGGGATGTGGGCATACATTACACGCCTATCTAAAGAAATATGTCTCTGAGTTTGATGTCGTGATTGTAAGTCGGACAGGCAATCGCTTGGCTGTCGAGAGGATCATTGATCAAGAGCCTAAACTATTTGCGCCTTGTCGTCTTGTATATGATTCAGAAGCTTTGCTGGCTGAGCGCTTGTTAATTCAACAAGCACAGCATGGCGTGGTTGTAGATAAGATCAAAGCGGATACATCAATCGAAGCAGAGATCAAACAGATTAGCGAAAAGTTCGATGCGATTAGCTGCGTTTCAAATAGAGAAATGGATCACTTTCGTGCCAGCGTATCTTTAGAAAAACAAGTTACAGTTCTTAATCTCCCTTTGCAAATCGAACCAAACACTCCCACATTTCAAGAGCGCTCTGGCTTGTTATTTGTAGGTCGCCTAATGGAACAGACCTCCCCCAACTGGTTGGGACTAATGTGGTTCTTAGAGTCTGTATGGCCGCTGGTGCGCGAAACAAATAGCGATATGACGTTAACGATTGTCGGTCGCTATGTCGGCGATAGCCCTCCGGTCGAAATTGAGGGTGTGCGGTGGATTGGGGCGGCCGAAAATCTACAGCCGTATTATGATCAAGCGCGTTTGTTTATTGCGCCAGTCTTTATAGCAACGGGCATCCCATTAAAGGTTATCAATGCCGTTGCTGCGGGAGTCCCAGTCGTTGGGACCGAGCGAATGGCAGAACTCTTGCAATGGCCACCCCACGCATTGCCCGTGGCGAGTACTGCACTTGGATTTGCACAAGCTATCTCAGCTACACATGATGACTTTTTATGTTGGAGTGATGTACGAGAAGCGAGTCAAGACCTCATTCGTACACAGTACAGTGTTGAGGGCTTTCGTCAGAGTTTACTCAAGATTTTGGATTACGAAGCGACCTGATTTTGTCCGAAAAAGTCTGGGTGGTATTAGCTCAATGCTGCTTTAAAGTCAGTACCTTTGCCATTGACCGAATAAATTGTAGATTTGATCCATATAGTCTTCTCTGTGACTAGACACTACGATGATACGTTCGGTTTTTGGATCAATGCCTACTTTCTGCCCACCGTAGCCAATCCACCAATAGCTGTCACCAGGACCAAAGTTACCCACAAAGGTTTGATACCCATAGCCCTTGAAACTACGGCCTGTTTGGCTGTTATTTCTCAGCTGTGTTTGGGTAGCGGCCTTCATATAGTCACGCATACAGGCATCGTTGCCTTTAAGTTGATCTATGCTCCACATGGCTAACCTAGCCCAATCCCTAGTGTGGGCTGTAAATCCAGCATAAGCTACAGCACGTTTATCCTTATCCAATACCCAACTAGCTCCACGTTCTGCGCCAATTTTGCTCCATATGTTTTCTTCAAATTGCTTTAAGAAACCTCCACGTGCCTCCACTACACTTTCTAAAGCCAGGGTATCAGTGTTCTTATAGCTAAAGGTTGCTCCGCTTTTAGTATCACCAAACAAGCCTTGCCCCCGGGCGCCGTTGGCCTGTAGATATTCTTGACCCCCATAGCTTTGTTGCACTATCTGACGCCACGAAGAGCCGTCATACTCTCCGTCTTGTCTAGCATCTCGGGCGCCACTGGCCATCATCAACAGGTCCTTAACGCGGGCTTGACCGTAGACCGTGCCCCGAAGCTCTGGACTAAGTTGACCCGCTGGTGTGTCTAGGCTGTCGATCTTACCCGCGCATAGGGCCGTGCCCACTGTATATGCTGTCAGGCTTTTACTCATTGACCAACTATAGAACCACCGATCTTCACGGGCCGGGAAGTTATAGTGTTCAAAGACGATCTGTCCACGCTCAACTAGAACTACGCTGAGTAAACTAGTGTTCTGCGCCAACTGTGCAGCTTGATCTGCCACAGACTGTTGATCTGGTGTTAAAGGGACTCGACGTAGCTCCCTGACAGGACCTACTGGTTTCATAAAGTGTCTATGACTTATGAATCCGTTATAGCCAGTAGCTTGCAATGAACTAGGAACTGTTCCTTGCGCATGCACGTGCCCCAAAAACAAGACGAGACCTAGGCTCGATATCAATAGTTTAAGCATCTAACGACTCATCCTCTTCAAGTAACCGTTTGGACAGCAACGATTCAAACCATTTCATCAGACTAATTTGCTTGGATTTTTTTAGGTGAAATGAGAAATCGACAGAATATAAATCCTAAAAGAACTTGATTCTTCCCAATTTTTTAGGGGGAGTACCTGGTTCAATCACTAATGCTTCGCCTTCAGCCAACGATCTGACTAAGGACAACTCGCTACTTAGAGTCCCAGGCAAGAACGTGACTGCGTGTCCTACAAATACATTATTTTTGCCAGTTGGAGTTTTCATAAAAAACCCGGTGCTGGGTACTGAGCTGAGTTCTTTGTCTAGTTTCGACTGAAATGTTCCCGGTCGAATCAACAACCATTCAACAGTCGTAAATCTATCAAATGCCAACTTGGCTGTTTCTTCACATCGACAAAAAGGACTCGAATAAACCTCTTCAATTGGGATATCGAGTTCTTTTATTCTCTGACCAATACGTCTACTTTGTTCTCTTCCTTCATCATTCAGTTGACGTGATCCAGAAGAGCAGTCATTAGGACGTTCGCTCGGGGGATTAAATTTAGACGGATCATTGCCAGGGGTGATGCCATGCCTAAAAAAAATGTTAAGCCCCCCTTGTCTAAGCCGATCGATAAGCACTTGATCTTGTGCCCACGCTACATTTGTAGGGAGGAGGAATAAAATGAAGAGAAGTTTTTTCACTCGATGCCTAATAAAAAAACATTTGCGAGAAATGTGAAACTTGTGTGTAAGTTTAAAACTTACACACAAGTTATCGATAGCGAAGAGATTCCAACTGACGCAACAACTTTGGGAACTGCGCGTCGACAACATCCAAACGAATCGCGCTTACATGAGGGTTGCCCAAATTGAGGCAAATAATAATTGCTGCGAGAACTACAAAAAGGAACAGCACGGTTAACCCGAGCTGCTGACCCTTTTCAATTCCTGTTTTATACCCGCATATGGCTGCAATGATCATCAATAGCACGACAAGTGCTTGCCAAAGGATGCGTGGTGATTGCATAAAAATTGAGGCATATTGTTGATCAAAGATCGTGTTCATCATCTGAACCCGAGTAAGAAAGGTCTTAAACATGACGCGATCATCGCCACTATATTTCGGAAGCAAGGCATACGCATGGCGTAAAAGTCCTAGCCCCGCGTCTCTCTGTGCACGGCCACGCTCCTCTAGGCCCCGGACATGTATCGGTCTGTCGTAAAAATGTTGTCGTCGCTCAACATACACGACTAACAATTTTAAAACGTCTTGCCTATCATCTGCCCTAAGCATCTGCGTTGAGTCCATAACTGCTGAAATACTTAATATCTCCTCAACGGCTAGGTTTCGCTGGGTCTCGTAGATTTTCGTTGACCCAGACAACTGGAACGCAATCAGAATCGCAAAAAAACCAAAAATAGTAGAAATAAAAATGCTACTGAACTCGGCCGTCTCTTTGTCGACTTTGCGCCGCACGCGGATACCCAAAAGCCAGCTGGAGCCGAACACTATCACGACGGCGACCACCAGACCGAAGTAGATCCAACCAGATTGCAACAACAATAAGCTTGTTTCTTCAGCCACAGTGCGGTGTCCTTCAGATAGAATTTATGGGTAATTAAATGATCATTTCCACTCAGTAGTTACCTAATAAATTAGTACATATAAAATAATGACATACAAACAAAAAATACTTGTATGTCACTTTTTTATAACTATATTCAGGCGATTAAGAGTGCTTATTTAAGACAATTCTTTGTCTTTCAATAAGTTAACATTTTAATGGTTACAGAGGATGTCACTACGCCATTACGGGCAACTCACTCTTCTGCGAACGAAGTCAAATAAATGGCAGTGTGAAACTGCGCTCATTCGATTACGCACCATGGCGATCAACGAAGCGACTCACAGACTGAAATCGTTCGTTGCTACTTTCAGATGCGTCGTACCTAAGTCCGGCACTTTCACGACAATGATCGGTATTCAATTTCAGCAATAACTGAAGTTGAGAAGGGAACTTAGTTTTTCTTGTTACCACCAATGCCATAGAATGAAAGTGTTGAGTTAACAACACACTTCATCACTGCTTATAGGTTTCATAAATGGTCTGATCGCCCTGTCCCTTTGTAGCAATCGTGGTTGCTTGTACCTCTTTATTGAGGGGTGTGAGGGTATTGTTCGCATTGATACGATAGATTGTGATGCTGGTATAAATTAGCAACTCTGTTCCATATACTTTTGCAGTATCGGTAGTAATGTACAAAAGCGTGGTGTCCGTATCGGCTGAAACTCTCCAGGTTCTGCTGCCTTCAGTAGCAGGTCTTGGTGAATCGCCAGTGTAGTTTACATAGGTAGCCAAAGTACCTTTAGCTCCAGCAGTAACTGAGGATGGGGGAGCTTAGCAGTGGTCTGACTACGTTGGACAGCATTTCGAGGAAGATAAGTGAAAGTCATTGATCGGTCATGTCAGGCCGCTTCCTTCAGCCCGTTGTCTTTAAAGTAAACCTCATCTGGTGTCTGCTTGGCAAGTGATTGATGCGTTCTTTTTGTGTTGTAAAACAAAAAGTAGTCTTTGATGCCCTCGCGTAATGCCGCCATTGATTCGTACGCCCTAAGATAAACGTTCTCGTACTTTACAGAGCGCCAAAGTCGTTCAACAAAAACATTATCTACCCAACGGCCTTTTCCATCCATACTGATCCGAATACCGTTTTCTTTCAACACCCCCGTGAAGTCCTCGCTGGTGAATTGACTGCCTTGGTCAGTATTAAAAATCTCTGGCTTGCCATACCGACCAAGGGCCTCTTGAAGCGCTTCGATACAAAAATCTGCTGTCAGAGTATTGGATATTCGCCAAGCCAAGACCTTGCGGCTCGCCCAGTCCATGATGGCAACGAGATATGCAAAGCCTTTAGCCATAGGAATATAGGTGATGTCGGTTGCCCAGGCGTGGTTGGGGCGATCAATCACTAGATCTTTGAGCAAGTAAGGATAAATCTTATGACCTTTAAATGGAATACTCGTTCTGGGTACCCGATAGATCGCGTGGATGCCCATCTTGCGCATAAGTCCGCGTACTCGGTCTCGGCACACGTTTAGACCAACTCTGGCGAGTTGATCTCTGATACTTCGTGACCCCATCCAAGGAAAGTCTAAATGCAACGCGTCAATCTTGCGCATGAGCTCAAGCGATTTGCTATGGTCAGCCCTTTCTTTGTA
>CAMBFI010000017.1 GCA_945865935.1 Bordetella parapertussis
TGCAACTCACACTTTAGGCTCTTAGCCGATCAAGTCCGGCAAGGCGTGCTGGAGGCGGGTGGATTTCCGCTTGAGTTTCCCGTGACCTCGCTTGGCGAAACCTTGGTTCGCCCCACGGCCATGTTACTGCGCAACCTCGCAAGCATGGATGTCGAGGAAACGATTCGTGCCAACCCCTTGGATGGGGTTGTACTGCTCTTTGGTTGCGACAAGACCACTCCCTCACTTTTAATGGGCGCCTCTAGCGTCAATATTCCGACGATCGGGGTATCCGGCGGCCCGATGCTTAATGGTAAATATCGCGGACACGATATTGGCTCTGGCACCAACACTTGGTCTATGTCAGAGGATGTTCGCGCTGGCAAAATGACGGTGGACGAATTCCATGAGGCCGAATCCTGCATGCACCGCTCGCATGGTCACTGCATGGTGATGGGCACGGCTTCAACAATGGCAAGCATGGTTGAGGCCCTAGGCGTTGCGTTGCCGGGCAATGCCACTTACCCCGCAGTCGACGCGCGGCGCAATGTACTCGCGCGGGAGTCCGGACGACGTATCGTACAAATGGTCAAAGAGGATCTGACGCTATCAAAAATATTGACGCGCCAAGCTTTTGAAAACGCCATTCGAACAAATGCAGCTATCGGTGGCTCCACTAACGCAGTCATTCATTTAATCGCCATCGCACGTCGGATTGGTGTGGAGCTAAATATCGATGATTGGGACAAGTTTGGACGCGATGTTCATACCTTGTTGAACCTGATGCCTAGCGGCAAATATTTGATGGAAGATTTTTGCTATGCGGGCGGCTTGCCTGTCGTTTTACGAACGCTTGGTGAGCAAGGGCTCTTAAATAAAAAGGCTCTGACTGTTAACGGTAAATCGATTTGGGAGAACAATAAAAAAGCAGAGTGCTGGAATCGCGATGTCATCACGACGTGGGAGAAGCCCTTCAAAAAGAACACGGGCATCGCCGTGCTGCGAGGCAACCTCTGCCCTGATGGCGCCATCATCAAGCCCTCGGCTGCCACGCCTAAACTGTTAAAACACACAGGGCGTGCGGTGGTATTTGAAAATATCGAGGACTTCCATAAGAAGATCAATAATCCAAAGCTTGATATCGATGAACACTGCATCATGGTGTTAAAGAACTGCGGGCCCAAAGGCTATCCAGGCATGGCCGAAGTAGGCAATATGCCCCTCCCCCCTAAGATCCTTAAAAAAGGGATCACCGACATGATCCGGATCTCAGATGCGCGCATGAGTGGTACCGCCTACGGCACGGTTGTCTTGCACGTGGCGCCAGAAGCTGCCGCGGGCGGTGTGTTGGCCTTAGTGGAGACGGGCGACATGATTGAGCTCGATGTCAAAAAGCGCCGACTACATTTAGACGTCAGCGATGAGATTCTTGCGGAACGACGTTTGAAGTGGAAAGCACCCAAGCCACCACTGAATCGCGGCTATTACAAGCTCTATGTGGATCACGTCAACCAAGCAAATGATGGGGTTGATTTTGACTTTTTAGTCGGCTGCAGTGGCAGCGCAGTGCCGCGAGACAATCACTAGGCGTAGTGGTGGACGCTACGCTTTTTTACGTGGCGGGAGCCCCGTGTGTTGCGTCAGCATACGGCCAGGCCTGACGCTGACGGGACGTCGAACGGTTGTTGCTTCCGTACTATTTTTGCGGCGGGTACTTGTGTAGCTGCCATCGGTACGCGGCTGATGAAAAGGGATCAGATGTTTTTTTCCGTTCCCGATCAAGTCCGCGCGACCCATGTCTTTGAGCGCCTCACGCAACATCGGCCAGTTATTCGGATCGTGGTAACGCAAGAACGCTTTATGTAAGCGACGGCGACGGTCGCCTCGGACAATATCAACCGTCTCGCTCGTGCGCGTCACGCGACCGAGCGGATTACGTCCTGAGTGATACATCGCCGTGGCGGTTGCCATGGGGCTTGGATAAAACGTCTGCACTTGATCTGCACGAAAGCCATGTGTCTTGAGCCACATGGCCAAGTGCATCATGTCTTCGTCGCTGGTGCCTGGGTGCGCCGCAATAAAGTACGGCACCAAAAACTGTTTCTTACCAGCCTGCTCGCTAAACTTATCGAACAGTTGTTTGAATTTATCGTAGCTGCCAATGCCAGGCTTCATCATCTTTGACAAAGGCCCCATTTCGGTATGCTCGGGGGCAATCTTTAAGTAGCCGCCGACATGGTGTGTGACGAGCTCGCGAATGTATTCGGGCGACTTGACCGCCAAGTCGTAGCGCAGGCCCGAGCCGATCAGAATCTTCTTAACGCCTTTGACCGCGCGCGCGCGGCGGTACATATGAATCAAGGAGCTGTGATCGGTGTTCAGATTTTGGCAAACATCTGGGTAGACACAGCTGGGCTTACGGCACGCAGACTCGATCTCTGGGCTCTTACAGCCGATCCGGTACATGTTGGCTGTCGGTCCACCGAGGTCAGAGATTACGCCAGTAAAGCCGGGCACCTTATCGCGGATATCTTCGATCTCGCGGATCACGGAGTCTTCACTGCGGCTCTGAATAATGCGACCTTCGTGCTCGGTAATCGAACAGAACGTACAGCCACCAAAACAACCGCGCATGATGTTGACGCTAAACCGAATCATTTCCCAAGCGGGGATCTTGGTTACGCCATCGTGACTGCCATTCTCGTCCGCATAAATAGGATGCGGGCTACGGGCGTAGGGCAAATCGAAGACCAAATCCATCTCGGCTGTGGTCAAGGGAATCGGTGGAGGATTTATCCACACATCACGCGCAGTCCGTCCTTCCCCGTGTGCCTGCACGATTGCACGTGCATTACCTGGGTTGGTCTCAAGATGCAAGACGCGATTTGCATGCGCGTACAAGACAGGATCAGACTTCACCTGCTCATAGGCCGGCAAACGAATCACACTGCGATCACGCGGAGGAACCTTGAGTTTTCCGGGGACCTGCGTAGACGGGTTCGGTGAAAAGACAAGTGGAGCCTCGCCCGCTTTCAGTTTTTTCTTACCGGTGCTTTTGGCGTTGGCCTCGTCAGCCACCGCACGCGCCTCGTCGTTGCGCGCACAGCTTTCGCCTTGCTCGAGTGCCTGCTCGCTAATCATCAAATACGGATTGACGTGGGCCTCTACCCTGCCCGGCGCATCCACACTCGTCGAATCGATTTCGAACCAGCCCTCAGGCGTCTCACGCCGTAAGAAGGCCGTGCCGCGAATATCGGTCATTTGTTGGACTGGCTCTTTCGCAGCGAGGCGATGCGCGATTTCAACAACAGCGCGCTCGGCATTACCGTATAAGAGCAAATCACATTTACTGTCGATCACAACGGAACGACGCACTTTGTCTGACCAGTAATCGTAGTGCGCAATACGACGCAGCGAACCTTCGATCCCACCCAAAATAATAGGGACATCCTTATAGGCTTCTTTACAGCGCTGGGTATAGACGATGGCGGCGCGATCTGGTCGCTTGCCGCCTATGTCACCCGCGGTATAGGCGTCATCACTGCGCATTTTGCGATCAGCCGTGTAACGGTTGATCATCGAATCCATATTCCCAGCCGTCACACCAAAAAACAGGTTTGGCTTACCTAAGGCTTTAAAGGGCTCGGCGCTCTGCCAATCTGGCTGCGAGATGATGCCCACACGAAAGCCTTGGTTCTCAAGCATCCGTCCGATCACCGCCATACCGAAGCTTGGGTGATCCACATACCCATCCCCTGTCACGATAATAATGTCGCAACTATCCCAGCCGAGCTGCGTCATTTCATCGCGACTCATCGGCAAAAAAGGCGCCACACCAAAACGCGCCGCCCAGTACTTGCGATAGCTGCTGAGAGGCTTGGCGTTGCGTGGGAACAGGGAAACGTCGGCGTAGGCGGTCATATCAACTCTTTTAGGTGCTGGATTGTACGCAAAGTCGCAACAATTACCCCCAATAGCCCCATTCACCACACAACTGCTTTGCCTAGCAATTCCTGATACAGTAAGTTCGCTTGATTCCTCTAACGGCCACGACAAATGACCAATTTCCCCGAAATACATCCCCTAAACGCCTCACCCGAGATCTCTGCGATCTATGCAGACATCCGCGCGGTATCGGGCTTACAAATGGTCAATTTGATTTGGCGACACTTTGCAGCGCTACCCAACGTGCTCGAATGGGCCTGGGCTGGCGTGCGCCCGTTGGTGGGCTCACAGGAAATGACAGCGGCACGCCATCGTTTGATGCAGGCTGTAGAACTACCCGCCATCGCACCTGTTTCATTACAAGCCTGGGATGCGGCGGGTGTTGGCCCCTCACAAATGCATGACTTCCAGTCCATGCTGGCCGCTTACATCCGCGGCAACTGCACCAATATGATTGCGCTGACCGCACTGCGTTTGCGCTTAGAAGGAAACGACCGCCCCTCGGCGGCGCTCTCTGCAGCACCTTTACCAGCCACGGCTGCCCAACTACCACCTTTGCCTCGAATTGACACCTTGGATCCCGCGCTCGCAACAGCGATTCGCAGGCTGGCGCAACACCACGAAGGTGCACAAGGGGGCATCATCCCTAGCCTCTATCTAGAATTAGTCCGTTGGCCGGGGCTGATCGAGACGGTCCCCAACTGGCTCGGTACGTTGTACGCACCCCAAGCGATGCTTGCAGCTCGCGCAAGCACCATCCGCGCAGCTGAGGCCGAGGCGTTAGCCATGCTCCCCACGATGGGATCACCCCCACAAGGTATTGAAGCGATGCGACCCGCACTCGCACATTTCACGCGTCTGGTTATTCCAGACTTGATACCTGTTTGTATTGCTTTGCAGAGGCTCATTCCACTTGCTCTGTCCTCTAAGTAAGCAGAAAAACATCAAATATGTAATTTATATTGATCTTTTTATAATAAATTATGTAATATGTAATCTATAATTTACATATGATGATAGCAACCAAGAGCAAAAAGCAATCACCACATTTGGACCTGGCACCACTGGTCCAGGACATCATTCGCGCCCGAAAATCGCAGCGCCTCACTCAGCAGCAACTCGCCGATTTAGCGGGCGTTTCACGCAGAACGATCGTTCTAATCGAAGCAGGCGGAGACTGCACGCTCTCTACACTAGGTAGGATGACTACCGCTCTTGGCTTGCAACTCGGCGCTCACGCACAACATCTACCAGATTTAGATGACATCACTCGAGAGAACGAAATATTGTTTTCCAAGCTACGCTCATCTCAAACTGGTTAAGAGGGACTCTGCTGATGCTTGACGTGTACGTATCCAAACAGCTAGTCGGCGTTTTAGATCAGCCGAATCCCCATATCTATGTTTTCAACTACCTGCCGGACGCACCGAGCAATCTGCCGATTTCGCTGCTTATGCCAAAGCGCACTGAAAGCTGGATCAGTCGAGACTTACATCCTGTCTTTCAGATCTCGTTACCAGAAGGCGCCTTGCGTGAACTGATTCTTAGAAAGTTTGGCAAACGATTCGATCGCTTCGGAGACCTCGAGTTGCTGGCGGTGGTCGGTGAGAACATGGTGGGACGCATTCAAGTCACACCACATGGACAGCCCCTGTCAGGCCTGACTCCGCAAGAATCACTGTCACGCTTAATTCAAGAGGACACGACGAATCTCGTAAAGCATTATCTGGGTGAGCGCCTGCACGAATCAGGGGTCTCGGGCGGACTCGTCAAGTTTCTCGCGAAAAGTCCAAGCCACCACCAAGATAGCCGAACCACGTTGGCGCTCGACGACTGGATCATCAAACTAAACGATGATGACCATCCGCATATCGTGCTGCTTGAGTACTTTGGAATGATGGCGGCACGTGCAGCTGGACTCACAGTGCCAGAAGTACACCTGGCACAAGACCGCAAACACCTCTTGATCAAACGCTTTGATTCAAACACAAAAGGCGTACACATAGGGTTCGAAGATATGTGCGCGCTGCTGGGGCTGCCAGCCAGGGACAAATTTACTGGGTCGGTAGAGCGCGTGATTAAAACGATTAGTACTTTTTGCCAAGGCGAAAAAAAGAGGCAATCGTTTGATCACTTTTTTGGGCAATATCTGCTGGCATCCACTATCCGTAACGGCGATGCCCATTTGAAAAATTTTGGCCTGCTTTACGAAGATACAAAAACAGCTGAACTTGCACCGGTATATGACATGCTAAGCATGTCTGTTTACGCACCAATTCTTGCCAATGCTCGCGATGCTGACGACGGACTCGCCATTAATTTTGAAGGTTCAAAACGCTGGTTAACGACACAGACAATCGACACACTTTCAAATCAGTGCTTGATGACAGAGCGTCGCGTAAAGGATTGGACATCACAGATTGCAAACGCCCTTGTCGAAACCACAGACGAGGTCATTCGCTATCTAAAAAAATTTCCCGAAGATCACTTTGCATCGACTGCACGACGCATGTTGGAGCTCTGGGCCGTCGGACTAGACGCGTTGGACAGCAAAGCTGCACAACGCGTTAGGCATCTTACTTCGGCACTCTAAACATCGCGCAAATCTTGTTGCCGATTGGATCGCGCAAATACGCGAGGTAAAGCTTGCCGGCAGGACCTTCGCGATAGCCAGGAGGATCTTCACAGGTTGTTCCGCCATTCGCAACACCGGCCGCGTGAAACGCATCGACTTGCTCTGGCGCCTTGGCTGTAAAGCCGATCGTGCCACCGTTAGCGGACGTAGCTGCTTGGTTATCAATCGGCAATGTGAACGCAAACACACCTGCGGGTGTGCGATAGAAGTAGCGGATGTCTCGGTTGATAACACCCGGTGCAATACCCAACGCACCAAAGACTGCGTCATAAAATTTTCTTGACGCTTCTAAATCATTTGCACCTACCATGACGTGACTAAACATTTCTTCTCCAGGAGTCGGGGTTATGAACAAGAAGCGTAACCTGAAATGCAACCACCTCCAACCGAAAGCGGATGCAAGAACGCCTACAAACCGACATTAAGATTTGCCTTTCACTAAATCCACAATGGCATTTAGTCCATAGATGTAAGAGTCTCGTCCAAAACCAGTAATCACGCCAACGGAGGCCTCGGCAGTGACGGACTTCATGCCGCGACGCTCAATATTCGACATGTGCACCTCCACCGTCGGCATAATTAACGCTTTGATGCAGTCTCTTAACGCATAGCCCGCATAGGTGAAACCGGCGGGATTAATGAGCATGGCGTCGTAGCCTTTTCGGTCAGCTTCATAGGCCCAAGTTATTGCTTCGCCCTCAAGATTTGTTGTTTTGATATCGAGCATGATCTTTAGCTTTTTTGCATGAGAAATAAGCTGCTCGTGCAATTCCCCAAGAGCCATCGTGCCATATATTTCGGGCTGACGAATTCCCAAATATTCCATGTTGGCACCCTGTACTAAAAGCACTTGAATTGGCTTGCTATGCATAGGTGTCTCAGTTGTTTACTTACGTGGAGAAAGGTATTTTTGCTAAATTTTTAAGGATAACTTGTTAAGGCTTATGAGCGACATGCGTCATCGCGCGTGTGTCTAAGCGCGTCATCTCAATAAACTCGTCCATTCGATCCGAGGGATGGAGCAAGGACTGAACATCAGGCGACAACATCCATTGATCAACCGTCCGATGTGCATCCGCGGCGCGCAGATGCTCTATCACCAACACCCCATGCGCCACCGAGTCAGTGCCCGGGCGAAACCGAGCCTCTGGGGACGGCGCAGCAACGGAAGAAGTGTGATTAGAGGGCGGCTGGGCCAGAACCGATTCATATAAACGCCAACGGCATGCCGCCGTCGGTGCATGCGTACGCAAAATCTTCTGCCACCCAGCAATATCAGCATGCCTAGGCTGATCCCCACCTTGAATTTGCCCCAGTCTTAACGTCACCACCCAGGCACCCGCAGCGCGCCCTTCGTAGTCAACGAGTCGCGCGATCGTACGGCACATGTTTTTAAAATGCGCCATGATGAACTGGGTGTCAGGCGTCGGGTTGAGCAACGCCGCCTGATAGGCAGGTGCCTCTAAGACACTCACATCATCCAGGTCGTAACTGGTAAAAAACCGTGGCGACGCACTCTGCGGTGAAGGATTCGTAGTCTCATACCGCACACCTTGCTGCACACCCGGCAAGCCGACGCGGTCGGGCAGATGCTCGTTCATATACCAGCGCTCATACTTTTCGAGCACACTCTCATTGCAATCATTCCAAACAGCCAAGAGTCCATTCATATCGAGCGCTCACGGAGTTTTTGAAAGTTAGTTTTCAAGTGAAACTATAAATCATGTGCCCGGTGCAGTCCCGCGTCGAAAAACGTAGGCCACAACAACTTCCATTGGAGTGGCCCTTCGAGATTCACCCTAATAGCCTTGGCCTATTAAAACGCCATACGCAAACCCACGCTGCCACCGTACAGCGTCTGCCCTGTTCTGGCTTCACCCGACACGCCCGCGTAGGCGTAGGCTTTGTCAGCAATCTTGACCGTGCCATACAACCCCACCTGCGCAAAGGCAGAGCCTGCTGTGGCTGTGGTGACACTGCTTGAATAACCACCAAGCGTGGTGTTAAGCGTTGGGTTTAACAGGCCAGTGGTGTCTGCACCGACTCCGATATTTGCACGATAGGTGTACTGGTCTTTTAGAGGATCTTTATTAAGCGACCCAGCAGCCATACCCACGACGCCTCGTACCGCACTACCGCTAAAGCGAGCGAGGTTCAGTGCTGCAGCGCCACTACCTTCGTCATACGAACTTTGCCCGACGTACTGATAGCTTAGGCGTGCGTAGGGCGTGACGCGCAGCTCGTTATATTCAAACGCGCGACTAAGGCCTACGCTCAATAAAGCGTCGTTACCCATTACCGCCTTACTGCTAAAGCCGCCGGTGTCGCCCGTCGGGTCGTTGCGTGACAGATTGGTTGAACTCAAGCCCACGCTTGCCATGCCGTCCAGTACGTAGTCTTTAAGCACGGGCATTTTGCCGTACACAAACAGCGAGCCTTGCTGGATCGTGCTGTTACCGCCATTGGCCGAGACCGTCGTGTTGGATAACGAGATGCCCCCGCCAAGTTTTAAGCCCAGCTCTGCGTTTGAATAGGCATCCACACCGGTGACGATTTGGTACAGGTTGCTGTTGAACCCGTTACCAGCACTATTGCTTGCGCGCTCAGCACGTTGATAGGCAATCTCACCCCAGGCTCTGCCGTCCTTCACCGCAGCGCTCGTTACGTTAACGGTATTCGGGTTGACTGCTGGATTGGTACTCATGTTTGCGGTGGGCAACCCCGAAGGGTTAGTCGCGCTGATCCCGCCTGTCAGTGATGCGTTGTTCAGCGCAGGATTAAGCTGGCTAGGCGCCATCGGATAGTCACCCAGGCGCGCCAACACCGCTTGCTGCACGCGTTGCGTAGTTTGCGGCAAGGTGGCGACCGAGGCGGCATGAACCTCACCCGCTAACGAGCGCGCAAAGCCGGGCAGGTTTGCTGCGTTTTGACCGGCTACGGCGTAGAGTAAAGAATCTTGCGCTGCGGATGACGACCCCGCCTTGTTGACCTCTAACAATCGATCTAAGACACTGCCCACAGATTTGGCATTGGCTGTGCTTGAACTCAACGTCGTGCTGTAAGACGTCGGTGCAATAGCCAGATCGACGCTGTTGCCGTTGTTCACGTTATAAAGCGCGATCATTTGTGTGCCGCTACTTAGCTCTGTAGGTTGCGTCAGGGTCGTGAAGCGCCCCGAGATGCCACCTGCTGTGATGATGCGAAATCTGTCCCCCAAGACCGGCACATAAATGCTGCTGCCATAGCCCGTTTCACTTGCACTAAACAGATTGGATAAGCGTGGCGTTAAGGTCGCACCCGAAGTAATCGTTAGTTGGCTACCCACATTCACGAATGAGTAATACCCCGAAGCACCCACGGGCGTGGCGCTGTTCGCCTGAGCATTACCCGCAATATCCTGTTGATAGGTTGACCCAGCGTTCAGCGTCAAGCTTTGAGTGAAAGACAAATAGCCTGGTGAATTACCCGGCTTAAGCACACCACTCACCAAGCTATTGCCCGCAATCGTGCCCGTACCCATCAACGTACCCGCAGAGGCTACGAATACGTCACCTGTTCCCGTTGGAGATGCCCCAGCTACAGAAAGTGTGCCACCTGACACGGTTGTGCCGCCGCTATAGGTGTTGGCACCACTCATGATCGAGGTGCCGGTGCCCGTGAACGTTAAACCGCCCGCACCAGAAAACACACCAGAGAGCGTGGCAGAACCTGAGGTTGGGCTTTGGATCACACCACCCGCACCTAACACGCTAAAGGCTTGAGTCGAGCTGTCACCCGAATTGAGCACTAAAGTGCCGCCCGCGAAAACAGGGTAAACAGTGACTCCGATATTACTTAACCCGACGCTCATGCCGGCGGTGATATTTGAGATCGTAGTGCCACCATCGCCACCGCTGCTGCCAACGCAGATGCTACAAGCTGTGATGGTTAGATCCCAAGTGCCCGGCGTCACGCCCTCTACCAAGTAGTAAGAGTAACTAGACGAGGTATAAGTGTAAGTTGAGCCAAAACCGACAAGACCGTTCACATAGGTTGTGAGAGGAGCCGTAAACCCTTGTAGTACTCCGGGTAGTCTGATGTTTAGAATCGCACTGCTAAAACTTGATAGGTACGAAATGCCAAAGATTGTCGTACCAGTGATCGATGTTGCTTGTAACTGCCCATAACTACTCGCGCTATTTACGATGATGTTGTAGTTAGTCGGCAACGGACCGGCATAAGTCAACGCTGCGCGCGTACCACCCTGCGCGTTGTTAAGCGTTGTGATTATGCCGAGGTTGTAAATATCCTCTCCGAAAGTATTCGAAATCGTGCCGCCGTTGGTCAACGTGATGATTGTGCCGAGACTGTCGTTGAAAATGCCGGCACTACCCGAAATCGTGCTGCTGTTGGTCAACTTGCGGATTATGACGCTGTTGTAAATGCCATAGTCAGTACCAGAGATCGCACCGCTGTTGGTCAATGAGTCGATTGTGCCGTTGTTGACAATGCCGTAGTGGCCCGAGATCGTGCGGTTGTTGGTCAACGTACCGATTGTCCCGTCGTTGCCAATTCCGTACGAATCGCCTGAGATCGTACCGCTGTTGGTCAAGTTACCGATCTCGCCGTTGGTGTCGTTGTAAACGCCGACATCACCTCGGATCGTCCCGCTATTGGTCAACGTGGTGATCGTGCCGCCGTTGGAAATGCCTTTGTCGCGACCTGAAATCGTATCGCTGTTCGTCAACGTACCGAGTGTGGCGCCATTGTTAACGCCGTCCCCTAAAGTACCCAAGATCGTACCGCTGTTGGTCAAGGAGGTGAGAATGTCCTTGTTGTAAATACCATAATCCTGACCAGAGATCGTGCGGCTGTTAATCAACGTACCGATTGTCCCGCTGTTGAAAATACCTCTGAAACCTGAGATCGTGCCACTGTTGATCAACGTGTTGATGATGCCGCCGTTGACAATGGCGATGGTACCGGAGATCGTACCGTCGTTGGTCAACGCGCCGATTGTGCCGTCATTGTTAAGTCCAGTCGAAACACCTGAGATCGTGCCAGCACTTGAAATCGAAAAGTCACATAACGTAGTTGAGTTGCTCTGGGCATTCTGCGCATCAATGATATCGACATTCGTGCATGCCCCCCACGCAGTATTAAAAACACCCAAGACCCCGAAACCCAACACAATCATGGACGCCAGAGGCTTTAAGTAACCACAGGCAACGGCCATGACGCAAGATTTATTCTTTGGTTGCATTACCAACCCTCGGTACTGTTGTTGAACCAAGTTCAAAAAACCTGGGGTAGTCGTGCATGAAGCATCGACCTAGTGACAACACGAGTGGCTATTGGCAGCAGGAGGGGTAGTCGGTAAAAGTCTGTTATTGCTTAACTGTTTGTCTGTGCAACTGGAAAACTATGACTCAATAAAGTGAGATCACCTGAATGGATGCCAGAGTCAACATATAAGTTGCTCTGGCTAGCGGTAAGCTTAAGTTTTGATGAGCTTGAATTGACTGTATCACAAACCGGCTGTGGTGCTGAAATCTCAGGTTTTTGGGTTTTGGTCTGCGGGAGGGATACTAACCTTCGCTTAAAACGCCATGCGCAAACCAATACTGCCACCGTACAGCGTCTGACCCGTTCTGGCTTCACCTGAGACACCCGCATAGGCGTAAGCGTTGTCAGAGATTTTGACCGTGCCAACCAGCCCCACTTGAACAAAGGCAGAGCCAGCTGTGGCTGTGGTGACGCTGCTTGAATAACTACCAAGCGTGGTGTTCAGCGTTGGGTTCAACAAGCCAGAAGTATCAGACCAGTACACCTATCGTGCAAATATCGGAGTCGGTGCAGACACCACTGGTTTATTAAACCCCGCGTTGAACACCACACTCGGGGGTTATTCAAGCAGTGTCACCACAGCAACGGCGGGTTCTGCCTTTGTGCAGGCGGGGCTGTATGCCACAGCCAAAGTGTCTGACACCGCGTACGCCTACGCGGGTGTTTCGGGTGAGGCTAGGACAGGTCAAACCTTATATGGTGGCAGCGTAGGCTTACGCATGGCATTTTGAAATCAGTATTGCGAGTGCTTGGTGATAACAACGCAGCCAGATGTCCATTTTTTATAGTGTTTACAGGAAGGTGCTTCTCAACACCTCACCCTCTCTGACTTTGGATCGTAAAACGGTACGAGTTGAGCACGAGCCTCATAGCGCTGCCAGCCAATCTCAATTTCAAATTTTTGCGCTGCGATCCAATCAGCGGTTATGGGCTCGCCAGCGCGCACATACCCCATACCGAGGGACGCATCGACTCGGTGGCCATACATGCCTGAGGTGATCGCTCCCGCTCGCTTGCCGTTTACCCAGATCGGCTCTTCCCGATAAAGCAGTCGGTCTGTATTTTCAAGACGAAACTGGAGCAAACGTCGCGTGGGGATACCAGATTCACGTCTCGCGAGCAGCACCTCACGCCCTATGAATGCCACCGGTTTGTCGTAAGCAACCGTGAATCCCAAGCCAGCCTCGATGTTGTTGTCCTCGACGCTGACATCGTCACCCCAATGCCGGTAGCCTTTTTCCATACGACATGCATTCATAGCGTGCATTCCCGCCATCTTGAGACCATGCGCTGCGCCCGCCTCGCGGATGATCTCATACACATGCATAGCAAATTCGCCAGGAATGTAAAGCTCCCAACCAAGCTCACCCACATAGGTGATCCGACTGGCGCGAACCTGTGCATAGCCAATTTCGATGATTTGCGATGTCCCGAACCCGAAGGCCTCGTGGGAAAAGTCAGTATGAGGCGCAATCTGCTGCATCAGCGCGCGTGAATTTGGCCCCATAACACCCAACATAGGTATCGCAGCCGTATGGTCAGATACGAAACAGTGATCCGCCTGCTCGGTGTAATTACACAAGTAAGACAGATCGCGAAAGTGTGTCGCTGCCGCAGACACCACCATGAACTTCTGCTCATCGGTACGTGTGATGGTCAGATCGGCCTCAATGCCACCTCGATCATTGAGCCATTGGGTATAGACCAGTTTCCCGACCGGGACATCGATCCGGTTACACGAAATTTTTTCTAACACGCGCAATGCATCACGTCCCTCCACCATGAACTTTGTCATGGTGCTCTGGTCGTATAACGCGACTGCGTCTCGTGTCGCCCTACACTCAGCAGCGGCACAGCCAAACCAATTTTGGTGGTGATAGCTGTATTCATACTCCGGTTTGACTCCCGGGAGTGCAAACCAGTTAGGCCGCTCCCACCCCGCGAGTTCTCCGTAGACTGCACCCGCTTGTTTCAGCACATCGTAAAAATGCGTGCGACGCGCGCCACGCGCGGTCGTGTACTGGTAATAAGGCCAATGCGTTTTATAGAGCAACCCCAGCGTTTCAACCGTTCTGTCATGCAGGTATTGGCGCGTACCTTGGAAAGGACTCATACGTTGCACTTCGATATCGACCAAATCCATGGGTGGTCGACGATCGCGGATCCACTCGGCCAGCACCTTGCCCGCTCCGCCAGAGCTCTGGATGCCAATCGAGTTGAATCCGCAAGCCACAAACAGATCTTTGATCTCGGCGGCCTCGCCGAGCAAATATCGGTCGTCCGGCGTAAAACTCTCTGGCCCATTGAACCAAGTCTGAATTCCAGTGTTTTCCAGTAATGGGAAACGACTCGCAGCCTTCTCCAACACGGGCAGGAAGTGATCCATATCCTCCGGGAGCGAATCAAAACAGAAGTCCTCGCGAATGCCTTGCATCCCCCATGGCTTGGCCTTGGGCTCAAAGCATCCAAGTAAGATCTTGCCTGCATCCTCTTTGTAGTAAGCCCACTCATCAGGGATGCGCAGTACAGGAAGATTACCCGGCAAGCCTGTGATTGGCTCTGTCACCACATAGAAGTGCTCAGCCGCATGCAGCGGCAAGTTCACACCGGTTTGGCGCCCCAACTCATGCGACCACATTCCCGCTGCAATCACGACTGTGGACGCACGGATATCACCCTGATCTGTCACCACCCCAACTGCGCGCCTGTTTTCAGTCAGTATTCGCTGCACCTTGATGTTTTCAAGCACCTTCGCGCCACCCATGCGTGCGCCCTTGGCGTAGGCCTGGGTCACATCGACCGGGTTGCATTGACC
Organism: Bordetella parapertussis; assembly: GCA_945865935.1. GTDB lineage: Bacteria > Pseudomonadota > Gammaproteobacteria > Burkholderiales > Burkholderiaceae_B > Zwartia > Zwartia parapertussis_E. The sequence goes on from CAMBFI010000017.1 coordinate 14,700, forward strand.
ATCTTTGGGCAAAAATATGCCACCGACCACTCCGTCAAGACTGAGATACGAGTACTTTTCGAGTATGTCCTGTGGCGACAGAACATCGACAGCCAAACCAAAATTGTTGGCCATCGACGCACCACGCTTCAGCTCTTCCATGCGTTCATTGTTTAACGCAACCGAAATCGATCCATTCTGCTTAAATCCCGTTGATTGCCCCGTCTCCTTTTCAAGACTAAAGAGCAGATCAGTCGTGTATTTGGCGAGTTCAGTCAGATTGCGCGTGGCCCGCAATTGACCAATGAGACCTGCAGCGTGCCAAGTGGTGCCGCACGATAATTGCTTACGTTCAAGCAACACCACATCTCGAATACCGAGTGTGGTCAGGTGGTAGGCGATCGAGCAGCCCACAACACCCCCGCCAATGATGACGACATCTGCCTGCGAAGGGAGCTGATTGGACATTTTTTAAATCCTAGAATTAGAAAAAAACAAACAAATAGTAGTCAGACAAATAATATTTAGTCGAAATATTTTATATTGAAAATAATTGTGTTATAAATTAATCAATATAACCTTGCAAAAGTCACAAAGTTGGCTCATTCCCTCTCCGTTCAAATACCCGATCCTAACGATGCCGAATGTTTGGGAGATGAGATTCGCAAGCTTCGTCGCGCGCGCAATAAATCCCTTGCAGAGCTTGCACTCGCCGTTGGCCGATCCGTCAGTTTCATCAGCCAAGTAGAACGCGGCAATGCCGAACCCTCCATTGCAGATCTCAAAGGAATCGCCAACGCGTTAGGCGTTCCCGTCGGTTGGTTTTTTGTTTCGAATTCAGCACCACCGGAGGAACACGGACATGTCGTGCGTGCATCCGAACGTCGTCGACTGGGCAACAACAATCAAGGATTACTCGAGGAGCTGCTATCACCGGATATCGGCGGCGCTTTCGAGACATTTCTCAGCACCTTTGAACCCGGAGCCAAATTGCCGCAGTTCACGCAAAGGGACACCGAGGAAGAAGGTTACGTTGTAAGAGGTTCGCTTGAACTCTGGATTGGAAAGAAATATTTCAGACTGAACGCGGGAGACAGCTTTCGTATCGTTCGAGAGCCCTTTCGCTGGGCCAATCCCACAGAGGCTCAAACAGTGGTGATCTGGGTGATCTCTCCTCCTGAATACTGAGCACCACGCGGACTCGTCATACTGATTTTCAGAAGTATCACTCGATAAATAGAGGACACAAAATGAATCTTCAAAAGACGCACTTTCTGATCCGATTTGTTCGGCAATGCATTTTTCTGGGGCTTGCCACGATCATGGGTCTTTTCTCAGCTGGTGCGGCGGCCCAAACCTATCCGTCCAAACCCATGCGCATCGTTGTTCCATTTGCCGCAGGCGGGTCGACTGACATTCTTGCACGCACAATCGCGAGCCATCTTGAAAAGCGATATGGCGTTCCAGTCGTAGTTGAAAATCGTCCCGGCGGTGCGACTGTGATCGGCTCCATGGCTGTCGCCAAGGCAACTCCCGATGCCCATACGCTTCTGCTAGCAAGCGATACAACTTACGCAATCAATCCCTACGTGCTTAAGAACACGAACTTCGATCCGATCAAAGAGCTCGCACCTGTTTCAGTGATCGGGAACGCTCCGAACTGGATTGTTGTAGCGGCAAACTCGCCTTTTCGCACTTTCGATGACTTCGTAAAAGCAGTCAAGGAGAATCCAGGCAAGATCTCGACGAGCGTGAATTCGATTGGAGGTCAAGTTCACTTGGTTCTGAATGCATGGGCAAAGCGCAATCAGCTTGATCTCACGATCGTTCCCTACCCAGGGGTGGCAAAGGCAATACCAGATCTTTTCGGGGGAAACCTTAGTTCGATTTGTGATGTGGTCGGGGGCACAGCCCGTTACACCGAGGATGGAAAAATGCGAGCGCTTGCACTTTTTCAGGCAACGCCCTCCGACCTGGTTAAAGCGCCTTCTTATACTGAGTCAGGTCAGAAAGATCTTGATATCGTGACTTCGTTTGTGATGTTTACGACTGCAGGATCAAGCCAGACAAACATCGACAAAATCAGTGCGGAAATCGCCTCTATTTTGAAGGAACCGGATGTCGCAGCGAAACTTCGCGCACTCGCGATCTCACCAGTCGGACTCAATCCGGCGCAAACATCTGCTTTCATTCTGGGCGAAAACGCCCGTTTTAAGAAGATTGTCGAAGAAACTGGGTTCAAACTTTAAAGCTTATTGCGATGCTCCCACGTGGACACGTCAAATTATAACTAGCACCAGGAGAAGACAAAATGGCTGATGTGAGCAGCGCCCGCATTCCAGATTTTTCCAGCACCCCCATTCGTCTGGAAAACGGTCTCGAAGGGTCAATCATGGAGTTCGAAAGTGGCACGCCCACGAGCTGGTCCCAGATCATCACGCGCACTGGCATGACTCCCACCACCGTGCACATGCAACTCTTCTTGCCTTCCACTGAAAACAATCAACCCGTTGTGTTTCTGATTCCCGGTAGCACGGGCATCAATCGCACACATGTTCGTCACGCAAATTCCCTGACCAGCATTGGTATTGGAGCGTGTATCGTCGACAGCTTTGGATCCAGAGGCATCACTCACACCTATCATGATCAACGTCAATTGACGTTCTCGGCTGGCACTTACGATTTGTTGCGAGCCGCTGCAACGCTGATGCATGACGATCGTGTCAACGCCCAAGCCTTGGGGGCAATGGGCCCAAGTCGTGGTGGCACATCCGTGTTGCAAGCTGCAATGACCCCTCTTGCTGAGTCAGTCCTCGGTCGCGGCAACGCCTTTCGTGCAGTGTTACCAATGTATCCGTCAGGAATCTTCCAGTTCATGACCCCACACACGGGTAAGACATCGATCCGCATTACCATGGGTGATTCAGATAAGTGGACACTGTTATCTGCGACTCAAGGTTATTACAACGCTATTCGTTTGTGCGGTGGAGACATTGAGCTTAAGGTATGGCGTGACGCCGAACACAGCTTTGACAGACCAGAGGTTCCGTTGACATTCGTACCAGATGGCGTGGAGTCGACGCGTGCCCCAGTCTATTACTTAGATGAACATGGCAATTTCTATGACTTATACAGCGGCAAACCGAATCCCTCGCTGACTGAGACTGCATTACGGGCAGAAATTCATGAGCGTTTTGGTCATGAGGGCTGTACGCTTGGCTCAAAGCTCGGACAACCTGAACAGTTCACTGAAGACATGCTGAATTTCTTTAGAAGGAAATTGCTAGCTACTCATGTTTGAAGCGGGCACAAGCATTTTATGTGCACCTTACCGTTGTCGTCCGTCATGACGTCACAATTCATTCTTAAACTCACTATGGTTGAATATTGGCAGACTTAACCACCCGACCCCAGCGCTCATATTCCGCCGCATCACTCTTACCGAGCTCTGATGGCGACATGTAGCGCGCAGCAACGCCTAAGGTGTCGAGCTTCTTGATATAGGCTTGATCGCGAGAAGCTTCTTCGATCGCCTTCGTCAATTTTTTTATGATCGGCTCCGGAGTACCTACTGGCGCATACATGGCGCTCGTCGCATAAGCGACAAGGGCTTCAAAACCTAGCTCGACTGTAGTTGGCACGTCAGGGATCGCTCTTAAACGCTCATTGCCGGTCACTGCCAACGCGCGTAACTTCCCAGACTGGACGTGTGGTATGACGGAAGAAGGTCCCGGCAAGGCAAAATCCACTACGCCACCCAATAAGTTGGTTACAACAGGTCCCGAGCCGGCAAACGGAACATGGGTGTATTGCGCCCCTGTAATCTGTTGCAATAGCTCTGTCGTCATGTGATGCATCGAACCTGTACCGGCAGTACCATAAGTCAACTTTTTAGGGTTACTTTTTCCGTAATCTATGAGTTCTTGAAACTTGGTCACCGGCAAAGCAGTTTTGACGACGATTACCTGCGGATTTGAAGAGACATTTGCAATGGGAACAAAATCTCGCAAGGGATTCCAAGGAGTCGAGGTACTAATTTGGGGGGAGATAAGATGAAATGCGTTGTATTGAAACAGGAGCGTATATCCATTGGGCGCTGCGCGACTCACAGCACTAGCTCCAATCGAGCCCGAAGCACCCGGCCTATTCTCTACGATGAAACTCTGTCCGAGGCTCTTGCTTAACAGTTCGGCCAATAATCGCGCGTTAACATCCGTCACACCCCCAGGCGCTACAGGTACCACGATAGTGACAGTACGTTTTGGATAGGCGCTAGTTTCATCGTCGGCATTAACGATAAAGGGCATAACACCTAGACAAGCCCCAACTAATGGAAGAGAAAGTTTCAGTAACCACGTTCTGCCAAAAAGCTTGCTCATATATTTCCTCTTAGTTAACCGAAGTCGCCCTATTTCTGATTTATAGGGCGATGATGAAATGATGGCCAGTTTGTTATTTTGAAATATTATTTAGAACAGCATACTCGGCGGATTGAAGAAACTCGCTGCGGTTCTTGAACCTTATTACGCCCTTATCGCCATCCCATCTTCGCGTGAGTTCTTGTATTTTGGAAAAATACTTGACACGTTCTTCTGTCATTGGCACCAGTTCAATCATAGCCCCTAGTGCCTTTGGTCCTTCAAAGTAGCTGATATTTTTCTCTCCCTCCTGTGTCAGGATAGAGCTGATCTCTGAGAACCCTTCCGATACAAGAGTTCGACATGAGGTCTCGTAGTCTCGCGGCCAAAAACCTACATGATGCAGGCCCTCATGACCCTGATTTAAAAATTCCGAATAAGGAGACGGAGCATCATTTAATGGCGACATTAGTTCAATCTGCAGGTCGCCAAGATAAGAGAGCGCAATAGAAAACCGAACATCGCTTTGTCTGTTTCTGTGGATAAATTTCCGATTTCCAAGGGATTCTTCAAATAAGACAAAAGGCCCGACTTTGAAAATCTCGGTCCACAACTTTAGGTTAGCTTCTAGATCGCGCACGACAAATCCCAGCTGGGCTCGCTTGCCAAGAACCTGACTCAGATTTGTATCATCTATCACTTATATCTCTCCTATTATGGTGGACCTCGTGTTTGATGCGTGTGAGGCACCCTCCTACTTTAATGGACGGGCGAGAATGCGTAGCTTATCCATAAAAAGCGGACGTAACCGCGTTGACCAAGGCGTGTTGACTGCCTCTTTCCATTCCTCTGAAACCTGCACCTCTGGTGAGCTAAGGTGATAGAGATTGACGTAACGTTGAACCCCTTTTGTGGTTTTATAGCGGCGAGCTGACAAAACTCCAGGCACGCGAGACAGTCTTGCAACATGCTCTTGCGTGCACCAGGCGTTGAACTCTTCATCAGCCTCTTGTGCAATGTTTAGTGAAGACATCAGTAGTCCCCCCGCTCCATCGGGACTTAAGAGTTTTCCTGGCACCAGCTGGGTAGCAACGAAATCACAAACCAATTCGCTGCCGGCTAGTGCAGAGGTGATGGGATTTGGGCTCGCATCGAGGTTCTTGGTCGTGTCTTGAAGGGATATCAAAGTGTTAGGGTTGTCGACAGCAACCCAATGCTGTTGACGCGGGTAATGCAACCGCAACTGTTCGATAAAGCTATTACTGGAAAGCTTATTGGCAGGAAGTTGCCATGCGGTGAGAGTGAGTTCGTATTGATCGACCATGTTTTTAATTTAGTAATGGCAGCAAAGTAGCCACCGAGTTGAAAATGAGGGTTCGCGTTTTTTTGATGTCGACTCAGACAACACTGTCCATAGAATCTGCGGAAGGAATACCTCCATACATTCCCCAGCGCCCACCTGCTGACATACCGCAGTCAACCAACAAGTCAATCCCGGTAATAGCGGAGGCACGGTCAGAGGCAAGAAATTCCACTGCCTGCGCGATCTCCATGGGCATCGCGGGACGACCCAAAGCGAAGTATTTCTCGATATTCTCGGCGTATCTTCCCTTCGGACGGTTCAGAACTCGTTGGGTTCGCGTCGCGCCTGGAGAGACAGAATTTACACGTACACCACATCCACCCCACTGTGCAGCAAGATTGCGAGTAAGTGTAATGACAGCTGCCTTTGCGGGTCCATACGCATGTAGCGGACCTCCAATGGCGGAGTCCGATGCAATGTTTACGATTGTTCCGTAGCCTCTTTTACTCATTTCGCTACCAAATACGCGGTTCGCGAAGAACGTGCCCGTAATGTTTACGTCGATAACTTTCCGGTACAAGTCGACTGGGAATTCTGCTGGGGTGAACTTATCCTGGAACATTGCTGCGCTGACAACGAGCGAGGCGACAGGGCCCTGATCACGTTCAATTGCCTTGGACAGTTTCTCCATATCGTTCAAGTCACCAAGGTCTGCCGTGTAGGCCTTGCCACCAACTTCGAACGCGACTTTGCTGGCTTGCTCTATATCAAGATCTACCACAGCAAGGTCCCAGCCCATTTTTGCCATTAGGTAACAACACGCAGCGCCGATGCCATTCCCTCCGCCAATAATTACGCACAATTTTGATTTAGGTTGGTTCATAATTTTTTCATTCTTTCTAGCAATCCCCCATCACAATGTGGGTTGTTTTTAATTCAGAATGATTTTGTTTTTCTTAGCCAAATCTGTCCAGGTCTTGAGAGAATTGCTCACTTTCGCCTTGGTTTCCTCAAGCGTTAGCTGGAGCGGTGCAGCAGAGTCGCGCTTTGCAATATCCGACATCACTTGCGATTTTGCTATCTCATTGATCGCTTTATTAAGGGCAATGAGGATGTCTTGCGGTGTGCCTGCCGGAGCCCAAACGCCCGTCCACAGCGAGGCGTCGAAGCCCGGAATCACGGATGCCATAGTGGGCACTCCGGGCAATGCTGGACTGGGTTCACCGGAGGTTACAGCCACAAGCTGCATATTACCCGCCTTGATCTGAGGCATGATCGGGCCAGATGTATAACCGACAGCAAAATCAACAACTCCACCGATGATGTCATTCATGGCCGGCGAGCCCCCTTTATAGGGAATGTGGTTGATATCTACACCAGCCATATCCGCAATCAATGCCCCAGCAAGATGGGAAAGGGTGCCCGGTCCAACCGAGGCGTACGTAACCTTTCCTGGATTCGCTTTTGCGGCTGCGATCAGGTCGGCGGGCGTGCGGATACCTGATTTGTTCGACGCTACTACCAAGGTTGGTCCTTCGGCCAGAATCGCAACTGGAACCAAATCCTTGTCCATGTTGATGGACGGCTTGTCCACAGTCGCGGCTGCGGTCATCATACTGACGGAGGTCACCATGAGGGTTGAACCGTCTTTGGGTGAGCGTGCGACGTCAGCTGCCCCGATGAACCCCGCAGCCCCAGGTTTGTTTTCGACAATGATTGTTCCGCCGTAATGTTTTTTAAGTTCTGCAGCCAGTGCGCGCGCGCTTATGTCATTGCTGCCACCAGGTGTGAATGGAACAACTATACGGATCCTCTCTGGCAACTTTGTTTCGCTTGAATGTGCGGCCGGAGTGACAATAGTCGTTATTAAAGCAAGGGCCGACATGCCTAAGTAAGATGTAAAAGTAGCTGTGGCTTTGTAAAAATTATTGAGATTGCTCATAGTTGTCTCCGTGGCGCTTAAAAATATTTTTGTAGCGCCCTTTTGTTTTGTTATCACTACAGGCACAGTAATGAGGTTGGTTGAGGTCTAGCTTAGTTTGCGCTTATCGTGCCTTCTCACTAAACGTTTCTATTCATCAGTTGACTATGTGACCCAGCAGCGTGCATTGCGGCGCGGTAGGCGAACACAATGGCGGGTCCCAGTGTTGAGCCCGGACCGGGGTAATGGCCCCGAAGCACGGATCGCATATCATTCCCGCATGCATATAGTCCCTCAATGGGGTCCCCTGATGCATTAAGAACCTGACAGTCATCGTTCGTTGTGAGCCCTGCGCTGACACCGAGCGGAGCAGGATAGACGCGCAATGCGAAGAACGGCCCATGCTCGATGGGCTTGAGGCAAGGATTTGAACCGCCGTGTGCCTTATCGCCGTTGTGCCGGTTGAAGGCTTTACTGCCTTTACCGAATGCGGTGTCGATGCCGGCAATGGCGTCCTGATTATGCCGATGAACCTCTTCGACCAGAGCTTTTTCATCGACACAAATCTTTTGCGCAAGCGCCGATAATGTAGCTGCGGACGTTACATAGCCGATTTTCTCGAAATATGAAATCCGCTGCCATACCGGGTGGATAACACCCAAACCATAGTTTCGCAAGAATGCGCGGTCACAGACGAGCCAAGCGGGAATAGAGGGTGCCTGTTCGTTTGAACGAAACATTGCATTTGCGAAATCGTGATACGAGTCCGCTTCATTCACGAAGCGCCGTCCCAATGCGTTCACGGCGATTAGACCAGGCTTGGGTCGATCACGCAGATGAGGAAACATCGCAGTTTGACCGTTGGGATATTCAATTCGTGAAGAAGGAAACCACCAGAATGAACCAATTCCCGCCTTTTCTACAACTCCCCCGGCCGAGATACCTGCGTCGAGACCATCGCCGGTTGCTTCATCCAATACCTGCGTGTGAGGAACCGGTTGACCCGCCAACTCATCACGCCATTTTCGGTTTGCACCGCAGCCTCCTGTCGCAAGTACGACACCTCGCCTTGCTCGGATGGCACGAGACTGACCGCCATTGTCGACCAAGGCGCCCACTACGCGTTCGCCCTCGGTGACAAGTTCAACAAGTTGAGTGTTCAATGCTATTTCAACGTCTTTACGAAGGCAGCTATAAAAAAGCCGACCGGCGAGAGCATTGCCCAGCACTAAATGCGTTCCACGCTGGAACTTCAACCGATCGATCGCGTAACGAAGCACTCGTTTCACCGTGATCTTGAATGCGGTAAAGGAACGCCACGGACGTATGAGGTAGCCAATCTCATTGCGAGCTACCATCATTCCCCCTAGAACCATGAATTCAGGAATCGGCGGGCGCAACTTTTCGAAATCTAAACCAAGTAGGCGGCCATCGAACGGGATCGGTGATAACGCCCGTCCCCCGGCTGCGCCTCCAGGTTGCTCGGCATGATAGTCAGGATAAGGGTCACTTGCTTTGAATTTGACATCGGTGTTGCGCTCGAAATAATCGATAGCCTCGGCTCCAGTCGTCAGGAAGGCTTCGCGTAACCCTGACCGGTCTGGCCCCATTTCCGCATCAAGATATGTTCGACCGGACTCAACACTATCGGGGTTCGACGTTTGATGGCTCAGACTGTTACCAGGCACCCATGTAGCCCCACCAGATGTCGCCGTGGTTCCGCCGACGAGATGGCTCTTTTCACAAACGAGTACATCGAGCCCTTCGCATTTTGCGACAAGCGCTGAGGCCATCCCGGCCATCCCAGCGCCAAAGACAAGCACGTCGACCTCACGGTCCCACTGCATAGAAATCGCTTTCTTTGCCACCTGCATTTTCCTAACTTAAACTAGGCACATGCAGTATAGGGATGAGTCCGTCCTAATTTAGTCAAAATAACCTATATCAGATATTACTTAAATGAATAATTAATCTACTACTCTGGCTTGGCAAAATGCTCGTTCATCAAAGTACGCAGAAGTTCCGCTCCTTGAGAGGTAAGCCGAGTATTAGTTTTTGTCCGGGGTGTAACAAGAAACAGACTGTTTCGTATAACCGGTGCACAGATTTTGGCTACATGTAGGCGTCGATCCATACCCCATTGCCGGGGAGCGCTGGCAGGCAAAACTGAGTCCGCAAGACCTCGCACTACCATGCTGAGCACAGTAAGGACGGAATCTACTTCTGCTACTAATTTCAATGATACGCCGCGCGGCACGGTATATTTTTCAAGAAGGCTCCGCAATGCATTGGGCGCCGTTGGAAGTACAAGGCAATAGCGAGCAAGGTCGACAAGTTGAATTTGTGGGGGGAGCAGATTTTTACTCACCAAGACGAGTGGTTCGCGCAACAAGAGATCGGTTTGAATCTGCGGTGACGGCTGTGGATCAAATAAAATAGCAATGTCGGCTCGTCCCGAGATTAGTAATTCGCGTAATCGAAGGCTAAGTCCCTCTACCACTGAGATCATGACTTCAGGGAAGCGTTCGTGAAAGCGTTGAACGAAGTCAGCAGTGATAACCTGCGCAACTCTGTGGGGGATGCCGACAACCAACTTGCCGCGAGGATTCTGCAAACGGTCTGCCATATCTGACTTTGCGCGTTCGGTGGCCTCAAGGATAGATTGAGCGTGAGACCGCAAAGTCAATCCGGCTTCTGTCAAACGGACACCTCTGCCATTGCGCTCGAGCAGCAGTTGGCCGAATTCTTCTTCCAGCAACTTTACTGCGCGACTGATTGATGGCTGCGCCATGTTTAATGAGATGGCTGCACGGCTAAAGCTGCCTGTGTCGGCAACGGCAGAAAAGTACCTGAGGTTAGTGAGATCCATTTCGACACCTATGATTTTGCTATGCGAAAGCAGTGAGGCATGCCTGGGTCAGGCTGATGCCTATGCCTGCTACAAAAAACTGTACCTTTCATCTGGGAACTTATCCACTGACGCGTGAACCGCACCCCAAAATACAGTACATATCCCCCAGGCACAACAAAGCTGTCGATTTACGGGAGTGAGGATACGGACGAGTGTTGGTTGAGTGAAATAGACAAGGTAAACCCTTGGATCGCTCGGGTAACGCATATTTATGTATCCTGCGACGTTATTAAGGACTACAAGGGTAAGGCATACCTCAAATGCTTGTAAAATACGTTGGCCCCTTTGTCCCTTTGGAGAGAGCACCATGAAACGCAGATCACTTCTTAAACTCGTCGGAGCATCAGCGGCGACTTTGGCTACCCCCGCAATAGTCCACGCGCAGACCAAACGCTTTCAGGGCGTGACGATCCGAACCAATGGCTATGGCGGCGACTACGACCGAATCCTCAAAGAGTATGTTGCCAAGCCGCTAGAAGAGCAAACTGGCCTCAAGGTTGAGTATCAAGCCAGCACACTGGCTGCCGCGATCGCCAAGTTGATCGCCTCGCGCGACAATCCCCCCTTTGATATGTTGATGGCTGACAGCCCTAATTTGCCAGAGCTGATGAGGGCAGGAATCATCGAGCCTCTGACCACTAGCGATGTTCCGAATATTGCGAAACTGCTGCCAAAAGTAAGAGAGTTTGGCGACTACGGTATTCCTTACCTGACCAATGCGATTATTCTTACCTATAACTCTAAGCTTGTGAAGCAGCCGATCACGTCCTATGCTGACCTCTTGCGCCCAGACCTAAAGGGCAAGCTTGGCATGCTCACACCTGAAAACACCGGTGGTCTGCTCACTATGATTGCGCTTGCCGAGTCTAATGGTGGCAGTCTAGACAACATGGAGCCTGGGTTCGCCGCTCTGGCAAAAATGCGTCAGAACATCACGGCGGTGACTCCCGCCACTGTTAACTTGCTGCAGTTTTACGAACAAGAGGAAGTCTGGGCCGGCCCTTACTTCGATGGTCGAATTTATTCGATGCGTGTCAAGGGCAAGCCGATGGTATCGGTCATCCCAAAAGAGGGCGTGTATGCGCTCTATAACTACTTGATTCCGGTCAAGGGCGGCAAGAATCGCGCTGCAGTGCTAGCCTACATGAATCAGGCGCTGTCCGACAAAGCGATCGGTGCGCTGGTCGAATTCTTTCGCTACGCTCCCTGCACCAACGTACCGTTGTCGCCTTCGGTCGCTTCAGAAGTGGTGGTGTTGTCCGCGCGAGACCAGATTAAACCGGTCGACTGGCCCAAGGTCGCTATGATGCGTGGTGACATTACTGAACGTTTTAATAAGGCGATGCGTTGAGCCTTGGGTTATTTTGAAGCCGACGTGTTTGCGATACAGAAAGCGAAACAATGAGGCAACAGACACCGGTCGTGCCAGAAGCTGGGGGTCGGGGTTCGCCCCATGCCCGCCGCTTGCTGTTGCTGATTGCGCCGACCTTGGGCTTTCTGGTTCTCTTTTTTGTCCTACCACTGTTGGGGTTGTTTCGTACTAGCCTGTATCCGGGTGAGCGTTGGTTCGATAGCACTGGCTTTTCGTTGAATCATTATGCGAAGTTTGTGGCTGACACCTACTATTTAGGGGTATTGGCTGAAACGATAGGTTTTGGCGTCGCTGCGGCCTTCGTCAGTCTGCTAATTGGTTTTCCGATCGGTTATTCGTTAGCAAGACTACCTGCTAAAAAGCGACGCTGGCGTTTGATTGTGGTCATTCTTCCGCTGACGCTCAGTTTAGTCGTCGTGGTGTTTGGTTGGTTAGTTCTATTAGGTCGCACCGGCCTGGCTAATTCGATACTGCTGTGGCTTGGGCTAGTAGAGACCCCCCAACGCCTGTTATTCAATCGAACGGCCGTCTTAGTAGTGTTAGTTCAACAATTTTTGCCCTTCATGATTCTTTCGGTGATGAGCGTTGTCACACAAATTAACCCAGCGCTCGAGCAGGCTGCGGCGAATTTGCGTGCTAATCGGTTCACAACGATGCGGCGCGTTGTATTACCTTTGGCAATGCCGGGTATTTTATCTGGGCTCACTCTGGTGTTCATCCTGAGTTCAGCGGCCTTCATCACCCCGCGGTTGATCGGCGGGGCACGAGTGCAGATGCTGGGCAGCCTGATCTTTGAGCAGGTGACAGCGATTCTAAACTGGCCGTTCGGGGCTGCGATGGCCTTTGTGTTGTTGGTGATCACGCTGGCGATGACCATGGGCTTGAACACGTTATTAGCCGGCCGATTTGCTGCAAAGGGGGCGCTTCGTGCGCGTTGATATTGCAGACCGGATCATGACGGTTGCTGGTGCGGTTATGCGCCCGCTAGTCTATATCGGGCTTGCATTACCTGCCGTGATCATCGTCGCAGCAGCGTTTACGGCTGGCGATAGCCTGCGCTTTCCGCCGGAAGGTCTTTCGTTGCGGTGGTTCAAAGCGGCGATTGAAAGTGGGCCGTTCATGGGCTCGCTTGCGACCAGTACGCGCCTGGCTTGTATTGCCACCGTGATTTCTCTTGTCTTGGGTTTGGGTGCTGCGTTTGCGATCGACCGTTACCATTTTCGCGGACGCGAAGCCTTTCGGGCGCTAACCCTATCCCCGCTTGTGGTGCCGATGGTGGTGCTGGGTCTCGGGTTGCTGCAGCTTCTGTCGTGGTTGAAGCTGAATCAGAGCTTCGTGGGACTGCTGGCAGGTCACGTGCTGATCACGCTGCCCTACGTGGTGCGTACGTTAAGCGCGAGTCTAATTCTGTTCGACCGAGTTCTTGAGCAGGCCGCTGCGAATTTGCGTGCGCCGCCTTGGCAGGTGTTGCGGCGCGTGACGCTGCCCTTACTTATGCCGGCGTTGGTGTCGGCAACGGTGTTCGCGTTCGTCACTTCCTTCGGCAATATCACTTTATCGGTCTTTTTAGGCACTTCAAGTTCGATCACATTGCCTGTTCAAATTTTTACCTATGTCGAGCATAGCTACGATCCAGTGCTTGCTGCGGTGTCGGCGTTAGTGATCTTGGTTACATTGCTTCTGCTCGTGGTGATCGAGAAGCTGGTCGGCGTAGAGAGGATTGCATGAGTGAGGCTAGGATGACAGAGCGGCGTGAAGGAGGCGAGTCGATTGGACGCGTCGACGCGAAAAGTGGCGCGCAAGGACCCGTAGTTTCTCTGCGAGGTGTGACTAAGACCTATGACGCGTTTGTCGCAGTCGATGGACTTTCGCTTGACGTTCAGCAAGGCGAACTGTTGTGTTTGTTGGGTCCCTCTGGCTGTGGCAAGACCACGACGCTATCGATGGTTGCGGGCTTCGTTGAGCCCACCTCCGGCACCGTGTTGATCTCAGGCAAGGATGTTACGCAGATGCCTCCGTATCGACGCGACACCGGAATGGTCTTTCAGAGTTACGCTTTGTTTCCGCACATGACAGTGCACGCCAACGTCGGCTTCGGTCTCGAAAATATCGGCGTGCCCAAAGCTGAGCTTGCGCAGCGAGTGAATGAAATGCTCGACCTTGTAGAGTTAGGCTCTTTGGCGGGTCGGTATCCGCGCGAGTTGTCGGGCGGACAGCAGCAGCGTGTTGCGTTGGCGCGTGCCTTGGCGCTACGGCCTGCAGTATTGTTGCTAGATGAGCCATTTTCAAACCTTGATGCGCAATTACGCGTGAGGCTGCGCGAAGAATTGCGACGGTTAATCGATCGTATAGATGTCACCACGCTTTTTGTGACCCATGATCAAGAAGAAGCGCTGATGCTTTCAGACCGGATCGTAGTGATGAATAAGGGAAAAATCGAACAGATCGGCACGCCTGAAGAAATCTACGAGCACCCAGCAACCCGCTTCGTTGCTGAATTCATCGGCTGGTGTTCGGTGCTTGAAGGGACAGCCCAGGCAGGCGAATTCGTTTCGTCCGGGGGCCTACGCTTGCCGGTAGATGCTGTGACAGACCAGGGGCTGCTCGTTGTGCGGCCAGAGTATGTAAAGCTCGCAACGGATGTTGGCGCGGCTCCCGTGTTCACCGCGCAGGTCGAAAGTTCGAATTATTATGGTGCGATGACAAGGCTTCGGCTGCGGGTCAATGGCGAACAATTGCTCATGGAAGCACATCTGCCTGGTGGCAGGCGCCCTGTCGCCGGAGACGAGATTCGGATTGAGATCGATGCCTCTGGTATCCGTCTGATCCCAAAATGATGTTGACAGAAGTGGATGATGACAGAAATTGAACAATGCGCTTCACTAGGCTTCGCTTGAGACCTAGGTATATCTTCGGAGAAAAAAATGAATGCAACTAAGCAGCAACTACTTGACTGGATCGAGCAAGATCGCGAGGTACTCGTGGGTTTTCTGCAGGGTTTTCTACGCTGCAAGACGCCGAATCCGCCAGGCAATACGCTTGAAGCGGGTGATTTCATCAAGGCCTTTCTCGACAGTCGCAAGTTGTCTTATAAGGTGATCTCACCGCACCCCGAAATGCCCAACATCGTTGCGAGTAAGGCCTTCGAACAGTCGGGTCGTCACCTGGTGCTTAATGGCCACATCGACGTGTTTCCGATTGGTTTGCTAAGCGACTGGAAGCATGACCCGTGGGGCGGCGAGATTAGCGACGGGCGCATCTATGGCCGAGGCGCCTGCGACATGAAGTGCGGAACAACCGCGTCAATCTTCACCTACGTTTACCTGAACCGAATCGCTGAGCAGTTGTGTGGACGGCTGACCTTGACCACAGTGTCTGACGAAGAGACATTTGGCCCTTGGGGTGCCCGCTACCTAATGGAACACCACGCTGACGAAATATTGGGCGATTGTTGTCTCAATGGCGAGCCAAGCAGCCCACATTCGCTTCGCTTCGGCGAAAAGGGTCCTTTGTGGCTCAAGTTTAATGTGATCACGCGCGGCGGCCACGGTGCTTATGTGCACACCAGTCCGAACTCAATTGCGATTGCTGTTGAGGTAATGAGTCAGTTACGGGGGTTGGTGGGTCAGCGCGCTGAAGAACCCCCAACGGTGGCGGCAGCCCTTGATGCAGCGTTTGAGACACTCGAGCGCTCTTATGGCAAAGGTGCCGCCAAAACCGTGCGCGAGGTGACAGTCAACTTCGGAAAAATTTGCGGCGGAGCAAAGGTCAATATGATCGCGGCCGACTGCGAATTTGAAGTCGATTTTCGCACTCCAGTCGGTATGACCCACGCGAGCCTGCTCGCACAGATTGATGCAATCTGCGCGCAGCATCCAGAAGTCTCTTACGTGATCATCGGCGCAAATGAATCGAACTGGTGTGAGCCTGAAGCTGAGCTCTACAGCTTAGTTGCGGACAATGCTCAACTTATCTCCAAGGTGACACCGGTACGCGTGGTCTCACTTGGCGGAACCGATGCCCGTCTCTGGCGTATGAGAGGCGTTCCAGCCGTCGTTTATGGGCCCTCGCCGGATTCGATGGGTGTGGCTGACGAGAACGTCACGATTGAAGAGTTTTTACATGTCGTCAAGACACACGTGCTCTCGGCATACGACTACCTGAAGGCAAACTGAGCGCGCCCTTCGCGCTAGCAATTAAGGAGTAGATCCAGATGGCAACAGACAATTATCCAGATTGGGCAACAATTAGTTCTTCGACGCGCGTGGGCGTAAAACGTTATCCTCGTCTCGCCGAAGATATGCCAACATTTCTTGGCGTGCCAGTCGCGATTTCGCCTAAAGATCTTGAAGGGGCTGACGTGGTGATTATCGGAGCTCCGTTTGCTGCCGGTTGGGGGGATCAGTATTCTGGTGTAGATAAAAGCGTTTGGCTGGCCGGCCCAAAACGGGTACGGCAGCAGTCGATTCGCTATGGTGGCTACATTCAGGATTTTGATCTTGATATTTTTGAGCATCTGAAGATTGTCGACTTCGGTGATGCAGAGATACCGCCCGAAGCAAATTACGTAGCGACCGTCGAGAACATCTTGCGCGCGCAGGCTGCTGTCGAGGTCAAAGTCAATCAGGTACTTGATGCCGGTGCCATCCCGATCGTGATCGGACAAAATTCGCCACCCGGTTCCTATGCGATCGCCAAACCAATCGGCGAGCGAGCGCGCGGCAATGTTGGGATGATTAGTCTTGATACGCACTGGGACTCATGGCCCGTAGACCATGCAACCTCCGATCCGCGCATCGCTGGCTCGGGTAACTGGAAAGCTAAGCTCTACGAATTGCATCCGAACTATACGATACCCAACCTAGTTGAGATTGGCGAACGCGGGATGCTCGAAGACAAGTCGTATGTTCGTCATTTCCTGCGTGAAGGCGCACAATTTGCACCGATGTGGCGAGTGCGCACCCACTTAGGGATAGAAGGGTTGGTCGGCCTTCTTGATCAAGCCTATAAGGGGACAAGCGATGTCTACGTACACTTTGATATGGATGTATTGGGTGGCGCGGGCCCAGCACCCGGCGACATTTTAGGCGAACTAGCCGAACCGATCGGCATGACTGATTACGAGACAATTCGAATCGCCCATGAAGTCGGTTTGCGCGGCTTGACCGGAATGTCGTTCATCTGTATCCCACCTGGTTCGGCGGTTATCTACCGAACCATTGTTTACGTGATCACGTATCTGATGGCGGGTCTTGCGATTCGTAAGCAGAAGCTGGGGGCGTTGAGCGGACGTACCTGATGATCGTGCGCTTACAAAATGACAGCAAAGCGATCCTGTCACTAGATGACAACTCGATAGTTGACAGGATTCTTCTACACTGTGTCTACATGAGCATGAAAACAAAAATGGGCTTGAAGGCATGTGTTCGGTACATACCCTGGGGAAGTGATTTCCCGGGCTGGACTCGAACCAGGGACCTGCCGATTAACAGGAATTATGATTACGATTAGAGCTCTATTCCTTTTTCTATCGTTGTCTGCATTCACGTCAATCAGCCAAGCCCAGACGATTACAGTCGGTACCCACTCATTTAAGACGATGGCTCTTATTGCAGCGGGCAATTTCGTGATGGGCTCTAACAATGGGCCCGATGATGAAAAACCAGAACACCGGGTTTTTGTGAAATCATTTTTGATTGATGTGCTTCCGGTTAGCAATGCTGATTTTGCAAAATTCCTGAACGCACGCGGCTTGAAAAATCATCTAGGGGAATCCTTTTATGACGACGATGATCGTGATGCAAGAATTCATCAGCAAAACTCGAGCTGGCAAGCAGATCGAGGTTACGAAACACACCCAGTCAATGAAGTGAGTTGGGTAGGTGCTCGTGATTACTGCGCCTCATTAAACAAGCGATTGCCAACCGAAGCAGAGTGGGAAAAAGCCGCACGCGGTACAGATGGAAGAAAGTATCCGTGGGGCAACTCAAAGCCGGATCGCACTCGGGCTCTGTACGGCGCAGCCTACAACGCGTCTGCACCGGTTGATGCGTTTCCAGAAGGAGCCAGTCCGTATGGCGTTTTAGACTTATCTGGCAATCAATGGGAATGGGTCGCTAGCGCCTATCGCCCCTACCCCTACAGCGCTGACGATGGAAGAGAAAATCAAACGCCTGGCCCAATTCGCTCGACCCGCGGTGGCGGGCATGATTCAAGCGAAGACGAACTCACCACGACCCAACGAGGTAGAAACTTATCTCGAAATCCAAAAGCGGGGCATCATAATATTGGCTTTCGTTGCGCGAGTTCGTCAAAAGCAGATTGAACGCTAAAATCTAGCAAACCATCGTCGATGGCTTTTGCGCTGCGTTGTCGTTAGCTCAGCATCAAAACCGCGATCTTTATCGAATATTTTGAGAGCACACCTCCTATGAAATCTTACTGGATCAACAAAACCCCGAACGGCACCGAGCTTGAACTGCGCGAACAACCGGTCCCTACGCCCGACCCCGATCAGGTCCTGATACGGGTGTGTGCAACGAGCATTAATCGCGGCGACATGCTTGGTACCATTAAGCTTCATAGCGCCAACGGCGGGCGTCCCGCCGGAGTCGATGGTGCTGGAACAGTAGAGGCACTTGGTGCAAATGTTCGTGGGGTTGCGATTGGCGACCGCGTCATGTTTCGCGCTAAGGGGTGTTTTTCTGAATACGTGGTTGCCGATTCGACCTTGCTCACGCCGGTTCCAGCTTGTCTGAACTGGGAACAGGCTGCCGTGATTCCAATCGCCTATATCACCGCCTACGAGGCGCTATTGCAATTCGGTGGTATGCAACACGGCGACTGGGTGTTGATTGCCGGCGCATCTTCTGGCGTCGGTGTCGCGGCGATACAGATCGCAAAAATGTGCGGTGCCAAGGTCATCGGTACCTCTGGATCCGCGGAAAAGCTTACGCGCTTGAAGGCGCTCGGTCTCGACGCCGGCATCCAAACCCGTGGCGGAAACTTTGCAGAAGAAGCGCGGCAGATCGCAGGCGGCACCGGTATCAAGCTCGCTGTGAATTTGGTGGGCGGCAGCGCTTTTGCAGGGTGCCTTGAAGCACTCACTGACTTCGGTCGTTTGGCGGTTGTAGGCTACGTTGACGGGCAAATGTTGACGGGTCTCGATCTTGAGCCAGTGCATGGCAAACGCCTGCAGATTTTTGGGCTTTCGAATGCGCCCTTATCGACGGCGATGCGTGCGGTTGCGCAACGTGGCTTCGAGCGCGACGTCATGCCCGCCATTATCGATGGTCGGATCGTACCCGTCATCGATCGCACGTTTTCCTTTGATGAATTACCGGCAGCCAAGCAATACGTCGAAGAAAACACCTTGCTGGGCAAAGTCGCCATCCGGTTTTAACTGATTTTTTTCTGAATCTGAACGCGATTTCTTCACCATATTTGATTCTTAGCCGAAACTGAGCGCCGATGGTATCTGAAGCGGATGGGGTTCGCATTTTATGTTTAGCGCATTTCAAACAGTTCTTGGTGAAAACGTCGGCTCGGTAAGCCCTTTTTTAAAAGCCCGCGCTTGATCGCTTCGCCAAACCCTGTTGAACCGCAGAACCAGACCGTATGTTTTAGGAAATCTGGTACGTTTTCAAAGATTGATTGCGCAGTTACGGCAGGACTTTTACCACTGATTGAGAGGTGTAGTGCAACGCCCGCTTGTTGGGTCAAGCTTGTCACGCGCTCTACAAGTGCGTGATCCGATGCGCGCGCACTATAAAAGAGCGAAATCGATTGTCGGGACGGATGGGGATCATGCGCCAACGCTTCAAGGCGCGACAAAAATGGTGTGATGCCGATGCCGCCTGCAATCCAGATTTGAGGTCCTGTATGTGAGGCGAGATCAAACCTCCCGTAGGGGCCTTCAACGGTCACCGAATCACCTACATGAAGTGTGTGGTTCAGCGTACGTGTGTAGTCACCAAGCTGCTTGATATGAAAGGTGAGAGTCGCGTCGCCCTTCCAACTCGAGGATAGCGTAAATGGATGATGGCCTTCACGGGCATCAAACGTCACAAAGGCGAATTGCCCTTCTCGATGACCTTCCCATGGCGTGGACAGACGGACTTTGACCTCGGTGATTTTGCCGTCCTCGTGTAAGAGGACTTGACTGATCTGACCGCTGGCGCGGTGGCTCGCGCCAATGCGTTGAAAAAGCGAGATGAAAGCAGCAGGTATTCCAATAGTGAGAAGTACGCCTACCCATATCCCGATCGGCGTGAGCCAATCGATTTTTCCAAAAAGAATCAGCGTGTGAAATGCCAACATCAGATAGATCACAGCCAAGATGCGATGTGTTTTGAAAAAATATCGGTAAGGAAATTTTTTCCAAAGTGCGAGTACGGCTAAGACGAGGAGGACATAAAGCGCCCACTCACCCATATCTTTTGCGAGATCTTCGAGGGGGTTGAAAAAATTACTGTGTTGAAAAAAACCATTCGTGCCACTTGGCGTCGCCAAGTCTTTTCTTTCGTAGAGGCCGAGGTCGATCAGCCATTTATACTTTTTACTGAGCCAGTGTGCCAATGCAAAGAGTGCCGCCGCGATACCAAGCCATTTGTGGAGACGGTAATGCTTGTCAAGTCCACCCAGGCAATATTCGACCGCACGCAGTCTTAGTGCGAGTATCACGCCAACGCTCATTGCCACGAAAGACATGATCCCCGTGTAATACAGCAAGGACTTGCGCAAGGCCCAAGGCGCCAGCGTACGCTCGACATCGGTCAGACTCACCCAGTACAGCATGGTGCCAAGCACCATTAACAGCAGGAAAATCCACTTAATTCTTTTCATAGAGACCGCAACAGGAATTATTCGGCACGGAGGTTATTTTGCGCAATGATACGACCATATCGCACTTGATAGCTTTTGATACGCTGGGAAAATTACTTGATGTAGTACCCGAGCTGGACTCGAACCAGCGACCTGCTGATTAATAGGGCATTTAATCTTGAAGGTAGTTATCCGACGATCGCAGGAGTTTGTCAGCGAACAGCAGCATTTTTTGGACAACTTCTTGCCAGAATCTTTGAGACGATGACAAAAGTCCCACCTCAATTAGTCATGATGCAAGGCGAAGGTCAATCCGCGAGCGGTCAACGCTTCGCATAGTCCTGTTTCAAGGCGACCGCAAACCGGTCGCGACAGGATACGAATTTGTAGTTGTCCCTATTAAAGCTGGTCTAAATTGGTTAATCTTCAAGCATTCAAACCTACCTGCCGCTTCGAGCGAAATGATGAAGGACCTGCATCGCCTAACAGCCACAGAGATCGTACAAGCGATCCAAGACGGTAAGTCAACGTGTGAGGCCGTCACTCGTGCATGCCTGACCCATATCGAAGAGCGTGAGCCCGATGTTCAGGCCTGGCAGTACCTAGATCCGGATCTTGCAATAGCACAGTCGCGCATCCTCGATCAGAGTGGTAGGCGTGGACCGCTACAGGGCGTTCCAGTAGGTATTAAGGATCTCATCGATACGTTTGACATGCCGACTGAGTACGGCACGGTCATTCATGCGAGGCATCAGCCGCGTATCGATGCTGCGTGTGTTGCGCTCACGCGCCGCGCGGGCGGTCTCATCATGGGTAAGACCGTGACCACGGAGTTCGCCAACTTAACGCCAGGCAAAACGAAGCATCCACAGGATCCAACACGTACGCCGGGCGGATCATCGAGCGGATCAGGCGCTGCGGTGGGTGACCATATGGTGCCACTCGCGATCGGCACGCAGACGACTGCTTCGACCATCAGGCCTGCGTCGTTCAGCGGATGCGTGGGTTACCGTCCAACGTGGGGCGACCTACCGCTTGCCGGTGTAATGGAAGTTGCAGAGTCGCTTGACACACTCGGTCTGATCGCTCGCTCGATCGACGACATCGCGCTTTACCGTGACGTACTCTTGTGCGTCAAACCAGAACCGTTGCCCAGTCAAGTGGACGCTGCACCGCGTGTCGGTTTTTGCTCCTCCATGTTCTGGGATAGATGCGATGACTCGACGAAGACTTTACTCCATCATTGCGCAACAATGCTCTCGAAAGCCGGAGCCCGCTTGGAAGACGTGACGTTGCCACAGTCATTTGATCGCATTCCGGATGCACATCGTTGGATATCAAGTTTCGAATTCGCACGTAACCGCGCTTGGGAGATCGATCACCATTTTGAAATGATTAGCGAGCGCCTGCGTCATGGACGCATCCATGACGGACTCACCTGCAGCTTCGAGCAGTACAAAAGTTCGCGCGAGTTTGCCGAGCGCAGCCGCCTGCAGATGGACGATCTGTTCAGAGACTACGACGTGCTGCTCACTCCAGCGGTAGCAGGCGAGGCGCCAATAGGTCTTGAGGCGACCGGCGACCCTTCGTTCAGTCTGCTCTGGACAACTCTTCACGTGCCATCGATAACCATACCGCTATTTACTGGACCCAACGGACTGCCGGTGGGTGTGCAGCTCATTGCGAGGCGTGGTGCTGATCGTCAGATGTTCAATGTGGCGCGCTGGGTGAGTCGCGCTGTGGACTTTGAAAGACTCTGATCGCAAATGAAAGGAGGGATGCCCAGGTGTGACAGAAACACCGATGACAGCAGGTATGCTCAAGCTTCAAGTCATGCGCGAGGGTGTAGTTCCTCAGTATCCGCTAGGTCGTTTACAAACGGCTGAGCAAGTGGCTGACGCCATGGCATAGCTGCTTGGAGAGGGCGCGGCGCGACTGACCGTTCAAGTGATTGCCGTGGATGGAGGCTTTACGACCGTACGACCCTTGGTAAGATAAGGCCTATCGTCAAAAAAATTCAAAATCAGGAGTTTTACATGAGTGAAGACACTCGGTGCTGTGGCAGCGGTACATGCATCATTGACCCAGAAGGCCGTTGTTGGTGCGGCCAACAATGGGATGGCGAAAAAATGCGTCATGCACCTTTGGCGCCTCTCCAAGAACAGAATACCGGCAAGACAAAAGAATAGAAACGGCTAAAAAGACGTTCGATGAATAACGCGCCTCGAATAAAGGCTTGCCTTGTTCCATCGCGAGTCTTTACGTGATGGACTCTCTTCGCTCTCTCAATAATGCAGATGCTTTTCGCAAAATCTTCTTACGCACATAGAGTGTTGGCGCCAGTTGAAAAGTGACCAGTTGCGACTGTCTATTGAATTGGCAGCGATTCATAAGGACATTCAATTCGTTTTATAATACACTGATCATCTTGAGAACTTCCAAAGACTCAATCGGAGTTACTTCTGGAGCCTGTAGTATTCGTTTTGTGCACCACTACAGTCTTTGCGTTAGCAGCATTCATTTGTAATGAGAAAAAGCGAGGCAGTGCCGAGCCGTTGCACGTAAACTGGAACCGACAGCTTAAACTCTGGCAAAAAGTTGTCTTGAGCTTTCGTTCCACCTCACCCCACCTTTTGGCAAGTCCTAACGGTCAGATCAAATCGAAACTGCTACAACTTATCTTCCTCGAAATGCTGTCCAAAGTATTCAGACCTCCGCTAATTTAAGGACCTAACATGTCGCAAGTCATAAAATCTGTTCACCCTGACTCGAGTACAGCTGATTTCGTTCCGAAAGAGAAAATCGAAAAAGATGCTAAGCAAATTCTGGACTTGGTTTGGCAAGGAGGAGTCGCAATACTGCCGCTTGATGTAGCCTACGCAATTATTGGCTGCAAAGAAATAGCCATCAAAAGAATATTTAATGCTAAACAAAGAAGTTACGAAAAGCCGAGCGGTCTTTTCTCTAGTTGGCAAATAAGTCATGAAGTGCATATATTGCCAGACGAAAAACGATCCATGATTCGAGAGATTGTCGAGATTGAAAAACTACCGTTCTCTGTCGTTGCTCCGTTTAAAAATACTCACCCGTTTTTTAAGAACGTTGACCCTTTTGTTTTGCAAAGCTCTACCAAAGCCAACACCCTTGATATGCTTATTAATGCAGGATCCTTGCACGATGAAATCGCACGTCAGTCTTGGGAGGCTGGGATTCCGGTGTTTGGCTCATCGGCTAACACTTCTCTCAAGGGCAGTAAATATCGAGCCCAAGATATCGAGCCAGAAGTTCTAAGTGCGGTAGATCTAATCGTGGACTACGGACTTTCGAAATACCATAATGTTTTAGGCCGATCAAGCACCATCATTGATTTTTCGGATTTTTCGGTTATTCGAGAAGGGGTTATGTTCGATCAACTGAAATCCGCCTTTAATTCTCGTTTTAATATTGACTTAAAAGAAAAGGCCTAAAAATCATGCCAACTACTCATTTTGCGAACAAGACATTACTTGGCGTCTTAGCCTTGGTGTTCTTTCTCTGTACTTCTCACAGCTACGGCCAGGCTCCCTCGAAGACGATCAGGATAATAGTACCGTTCTCGCCTGGCGGGGGAGCAGATAGTTTAGCTAGACCTCTAGCGAACCACTTAAAAGATAGATTGGGCCAAGCCGTCATCGTAGAAAACAGACCAGGGGCAGCGAGCAATATAGGTACAGAAATAGTGGCACGTGCTGCGCCGGACGGCACCACGCTTCTAATCAATACAGATGGAATCGCAATTTACCCGTATTTATATACAAAATTAAATTACGATGTTTTCAAAGATCTTGTTCCGATTACATTTGTGGCTGAGACACCACTTGTTCTTGCATCAAACAAGTCGTTGCCTGCGAATACTCTGAAGGAACTTATTGCTTTTGCGAAAATTGAAGGAAATAAATTTTCTTTTGCTAACCCAGGGCTCGGTACCCCTCATCATCTCGCTTTTGAGTTGTTTGCAAAACAGGCTGGAGTTACCGCTGTACAGCCTGTATATAAGGGTGGTGGACCTGCACTTCAAGACGTTTTGGCTGGTCATGCGCAAGTAGGTATGTTTACTCTAGGCGCCGTGATTGGTCACATAAATCAAGGTAATTTAAAGCCCTATGCCGTGATGACAGAAAAAAGGGCTGCCTCAGCTGCTAGCATCCCCACAATGAGTGAGGCAGGGCTGCCTGGTGTGCATGCTGGATTACGCTTTGTCTTGATGGCACCAAAAGGTACATCACCACAAACTATTTCGTTGCTCTACAAGGCAACTATTGAGTCACTGCAGGACCCAGCCCTACGAGATACTTATGCGAAGCAAGGATTTGAGATCCTAGGTACAACACCAGAAGAAACCGAAAAAATAATGAAGCAGGATTACTTGCGGTGGGGTCCAATATTAAAACAACTCAATCTAAAATTAGATTGACATTAAATTAATGACTTTGGTGTATACCTGTTAACCATTAACCGTGACGGACTATGCCTCTCACTTTTAAATCTGTTGTGAGGGCCTCAAGAGTGCGCGAGAAGCAGATGCCTTTGGCGTCTTCGAGAGACTGTTCAAAGAGTATGGGTTACTGAACAATATCCGTTCGTATAACGGAGTGCCTTTCGCAAGCCCAAACTCCTTGTAAGGCCCGAGCAGCCTATTTGTTTGGTGGTTGTGCCTGGGTATTAGGATTGAGCGGAATAATCCTGGTAACCCGCAGCAGAACGGTCGACATGAGCGCATGCACCTGACCTTAAAACAGATCACAACAAGTCCTCCAGGCAAGAACATACTTCAGCAGCAGGACAAGTTTGAAGACTTCATTCAAGAGTTCAATTACGAACGACCACACCACGCTCTAGAGATGAAACGACCCGCTGATTTTTACCAACCGTCGAACAGAAAGTATGAAGGATTGCCGGATTATTGTTGAACGCTCTCAAGGAAATCACTGTACTATCAAAAAAGTTTAATGTTCTTATTTGTTCAGCGAAACTAAAGGAATATCATGAAAATTACTTTAACTTGTATTTTCGCGGCTTTAATATCTTTCGTCTCGAACGGCAGTGCGGCTGAATTCCCACAAAAGCCAGTAAAGATGATCATTCCTGCACCAGCTGGTAGCGCGCCTGACGCCCTTGGTCGGCTCTTGGCACAAAAGCTGAATACGGCTTGGGGCCATCAAGTGGTAATCGAGAACGTGGTGGGTGCTGGAGGCGACATCGGAACCGATCGCGGCGCTAAGGCATCTCCAGATGGCTACACCATGCTAATGGGGTTAAACGGACCGATGTCGGTAAATAAAACCCTAAACGACAAATTATCCTATGATCCAGTTAGGGACCTGGCGCCGGTAACGCTCCTGATGAAAGGACCCAACTTGTTGGTAGTCAATCCCCGTGTCCCAGTTAATAATCTCCAGGAACTGATCGCCTTTGCCAAAAGTAACCCCGGTAGGCTGACTTACGGCCACCCTGGTGCGGGGACATCACTTCACTTGGCTGCTGAACTACTGAGCCAAATGGCAGGCATTCAGCTCAAGGCCGTCCCCTATAAGTCGAGCGCTCAAATGACAGTCGATGTTCTAGGTAATCACATCGATTTGATATTTCACAACGTACCTGTCGTGCTACCCCACGTCAAATCGGGTGCGCTGCGAGCGATCGCCATAACCAGTCTTTCTCGTAATCCAAATTTGCCGAGTATTCCAACCTTCTCCGAATCCGGTCTAGCTGGCTACGAAATTACATCTTGGCAAGCCATTTATGTGCCGGTCGCTACACCTAAGTCAATCATTGCAAAAATGAACTCTGATCTCTCTCGGGCACTTGCCGAGCCGGACGTACAGGCTTGGATGGCTGCCAATATGGTTACAGCGGGCGGCGGATCACCAGCTGAATTGGCAGCCTTTCAGGCCGCAGAAACCACTAAGTGGAGAGATCTGATTAGAACAGCAAAAATTAAGGCAGAGTGACAAGACTCCAAAAGACTAGTGTCAACGGATTAGCCGCTGTGGATTACCATCACTAACTGGTGGGTAACATATTGCGCTCACCTAGCACTTCCTCGGCTATGCGGAAACTCTCGTTACCTGCAGGTAAGCCGCAATAGATCGTAGCCTGAAGCAGAGTGCTGCGAATCTCCTCTGCAGTACAGCCATTGTTTAGTGCTGCACCTACGTGGATACGGAACTCGGTAGTTCGGCCAAGCGCGGTAAGCATTACAAGGCAGAGTAGGCTGCGCGTCTTGCGAGGTAAAGTGTCATCTGCCCAAACGCCACCAAAGCAGCTCTCCTCCGAAAAATCACGAAGAGGACTATTGAAGTTGTTGCGTGATTTGTCGCGCCTATCAGCGTACTCTGAGCCGATGATTTCGCGCATGATTCTCCGTCCGCTTTCCTGTTTGGTCATTTTTTTTCCTCTAAAATTATATGGATGGCGCTAATGTTGATGGGCCTCATTTACGGGTAACGCATTGCTACTACCGTAGCTTCAACCTAATCCGCGCACCTTTGTCTGAGCCTGCCGTTCGAACAGTCCAAGTGCTTCATTGACGTCGCTGGCCGCGCCGAATTCGTTAATTGCGGCCTGATAATGCTCCCGAACAAGCGCACCGAAGAATAGTGGAACCGCCGATTTAGCCGCGAGGGCATTTGCGAGGGTTACGTCCTTGTGCATCAGCGCCAAGGTGAAACCCTGAAACATCTTACCGGGTAGGATATGACGAGGATAGGTGTTGTTGAGCGTGTAGTTTTGTCCCGCACCAGCTTGCAACACTTTTGCCGCAATACTCGGGTCGACGCCGTTCTTGACCGCTAAGCACATAACTTCGTGTGTCATCGCACGCTGTGCCGCAGTCAGTAAGTTGTTTACTACCTTCATGACATGCCCAGCGCCCACACCACCCACATGGAACACGTTGCTGCTGATCGCACGCAACACCGGTTCCACTCGCGTGAATAACTCCTCCGACGCGCCAACCATAATTGCAATCGTCCCGGCACTGGCACCTGGTGGACCGCCGCTCACGGGGGCATCCACCAAATGAATATCTTGCTTAGCGAGATCCTCGTGCATGGCGCGCGTCTCAAATGCGTCACCGGTTGTCTGGTCAATAACGACAGCACCAGCCGCAAGGCCTTCGACAAGACCATCCTTGCCAAAAATCACCGAACGTACTTGCGCTGAAGTCTGTAGGCAAGTTAGCACGATGTCGCAGGACTTTCCTAATTCCCGAGGCGTGTGACAAACAATTGAGCCCTTAGAAGCCAGTCGCTCAAGAGCCTCAGGGTTCAGGTCAAAGACGTGCAAATTTTGACTGCGCTGCAGGCGCAACGCAAGCGCGCCTCCCATATTACCTAATCCAATATAGCCTATTCGCATGGTAAATAATTCCATCCTTTGGGGGTGAGGTAGAACGGTAACTCAAGACAACTTTTTGCTACGGTTTAAGCTGCTGGTTTCATATCACTTGCGGCCGCTCGGCGCTGCCTTTTTTTTTCACTGTTGTTGCAGTTGCTTTTACGTCTTTCACTATACTGCCAGAAACGTCTGATCCGCTACGCACTTATATCTAAGCCGTCGATATCGCTCTCATGGTGTGAAGCTCCTTGAGGACTGAAAGGAAAACCTCCACCTTTCGGCTCAGTGGTTTGTGCTTGTTTGTAATGGCACACATCGGATGGGTGAAGTCTGCTGACCCTCGAAGTCGCTTAATTGAATACCTTGTCTTCAGGATCGCTGCGATATGGCTGGGAAGCAACCCTTTGTATAAGCCCGATCCGATTAAAACTATCATCGCCTCAATATCATTGACCTCAGGACCAGGGCGTGAGCCGCTCATGAGCATGAGTTCGTTCACGTAAGGATGGTTTCGCATAACAATTGGCAAAAGAGACGCTTGCCGACTTGTTACCGAGCTGAGCACGTAAAGCACATGAGACTCGACAAAGAGCGGTAGATAAGAAAAGTCTTTGTCGGATGCGTATTTGCCCCTAACAACAATGTCTACGGACTGTTCACGTAGCGCCCTGTTTAATTCGTTGAACGTCATAATCGACACATTAAAGTCAACACTAGGCGCTAACGTATTGAATTTTGAAATGGCTTCAGAAAGCTTAAAGTCTGGGTGGAAAACCAGATAATCACCCAACCCAATACTGATGCTGCCAGTCATAACACTGTGAACCGCATCAATCTCGGATTTGATTTTTTCAAGTGAACGAATTGCATCGAAAGCGAGCCTAGCCGCGACCTCTCCCTCTACCGTGAGCCGAAATCCCGACGGCCCTCTTTCACAAAGTGTTACCCCAAGCCTTTCTTCAACCGCGCGCACATGTCGACTGATCGAGGCCTTAGACATTAATAAAGTTCGCTCCGCCGAAGCAAACCCTCCTGCTTGAACCACACCACAAAAAACGCGCAAAGATCTCAAGTCACGCTCGTCAAATTCGATCTTAATCATCATTTATCCGTGTCAACTTGGTGCGAAAAAATCAGCTTGGTGCAGATTCGGATGCATATTGGTGCGTATTTTTTAAAAAATCTTATTAGGTCTTATTTTTTAAGACCTGACACACAAAAATATCATTTTTTGCAAGGTAAAGCGATAGGTTAATTTAGATTGTCAAAAAAAATTCTATATAAACCCTAGATTTTTCTAATTTATTCGGAGCACAAACCATATGACGACGCTGACTGTTAAGCCTCGCACTGGACACAAAAGCTTGCTGTATTCCGAACTCGTCACAGAGCTTGACGGGCTGGTTGCAGACATTGCGGTGCTGGGAATGCCCTTCGGGTCACCATACAGCCCAAGAAGTTACACAAACGATCAAACCAACGCCCCACAGGTCATTCGAGATGTCACTGACCGTATCGTACGAGCCCCCGAACATTACGACTTCGATATTGAAGGTCCCCTCTTGCAGGGAAGAGAAGACATTCGCTTTGTTGATCTCGGGGACGTTTTGCCCGATCTTCATGTCCTTGGCGCGCACAACAAAAAAGCTGAGACAATTATTAGACAGCTAGTTTCCATTGGCGCCTTGCCAATTATTCTTGGTGGCGATCACGGTATCACTACCCCTATCCTTCGCGGATACGATCAGCTTGAGGATGTCACCCTAGTTCATATTGATGCTCACCTCGACTGGCGCGACGAAGTCAATGGAGTGACCGAGGGTCTATCAAGCCCGATTCGCAGAGCTTCAGAAATGAGTCATATTGGGCAAATATTTCAGATCGGATTGCGAGCGCAAGGCAGTGGCAGGCCTTCGGATCTCGAAGCAGCTAAAAAGTACGGCGCACATCTGGTGACCGCTTATGAACTCCATGAGCGCGGGGTCAAACAAATCCTCGATCAGATCCCAAATAACGGCAAGTATTATCTCTCTATTGACGCAGATGGAATGGACCCCGTTTTCATGCCCGCAGTTGACGGACCCGCACCAGGAGGCGTGACATTCTTGCAAATGCGAGAAATCATCAAAGGCCTTGTGCACAAAGGTCGGGTTGTTGGAATGGACATCGTCGAAATCCAGCCTTCCAAAGACACGGCGACTAAGCTGACCTGTGTCACTGCAGGTCGATTGATTGTCAACCTGATTGGCTGGTCAATCAAAGCGGGCTATTTCAATAAACAATCCTAGACAAGGGGAAAGTAAATGAAACACAAGCGAATCCGTCCGTTTAACACCAAAGAAACCTACCCAGAGCAAAGCATCAGTAACGATCTTTGCCAAGCTGTAGTAGCCAAAGGTTCGCTCGTATTTCTACGCGGACAAATCGGCCAGGATCTGACCACGTCAGAGACTGTCTGTATCGGGGACGCGGCCGGGCAGGCTGAACAAGCCATGAGCAATATCGCTCAGATTCTTTCCGAAGCGGGTGGTGAGCTTCAAGATATTTGCAAGGTCACGATCTATTTGTCTGACCCCCGTCATCGTGAGCCGGTCTACAACGTCGTGGGCAAGTGGCTTAAAGGCGTGTTTCCTGTGTCAACTGGCATCGTTGTGACTGCATTTGCGAGACCTGAGTATCTGGTTGAGATCGATGCGCTCGCCGTTATTCCGGACGCCTAGAAAAAACAGTGTAGTTATTTCGAGGCTCGGGTCTGAATCACGCTTGAGCCACTTTAGTAGCCCCTCTGTTGTGTTGTTAAGTAAAGCGTCATGAAAATTTTCTGTATTGACAAAACCATCAACCCTATTTCTGTTCTAACTGAAAGGAGTAAATCATGAAATTAAGGTCTCTGTTATTGGTATTTACTACCATCTTTCTTTCTGCTGCTACTGTTGCTGCTCAGGCTCAGGCAACTGACCTTCTGAAACAAATCGAGCAAAGGAAGGTTATCCGTATTGCGGCCCCCAATGATTACCCGCCTTTTGGATTTGCTGGTACTGACATGAAGCCTCGGGGAATCGACATTGAGGTGGCAGAGCTTATCGCTCAAAAGCTTAACGTCAAGCTTGAGTTGGTACCTGTGACCGGACCTAATCGAGTGCCTTATCTTCAATCGGGACGTGCTGACTTAACGATTTCATCTCTCGGAAAAACCCCAGAGCGGGCAAAAGTGATCGATTACACAATTGCCTACTCCCCGTTCTATGATGCCGTGTATGGTCGTACAGATATCCCCGTCAAAAAGTTCGACGACTTATCAAATCGCACCATCGCCGTGACACGTGGTTCTATGCAGGACGGCGAACTCGCAACTCTGGCACCAAAAGCGGTTGTGAGGCGGTTTGAGGACAATAACGCTACGTTAGCTGCATTTCTTGCAGGACAGACTGAAATGTTCGCCACGGGAACAGCGGTGGCAGCAGCAGTGATGGCAAAGAATCCTAACGTCAAGATGGAACTCAAGATTATTTTGGCAAATGCCCCTTGTTATATTGGAGTTCCAAAAGGAAACCCTGCTCTTGTCGAAAAAATCAACGATATCATCCGGACTGCTAAAAAAGACGGCACATTGGATAAGATCATTCAAAAGTGGCTCGGCACGCCCGCTGGTGATCTCCCTGAGACCTGATCGAGTATGTGAGGGACGCTATACATTCACAGACTGGGGTTAGCGTCCGCACAGACAAGGGGTAATTCTTATGCAAGCAACCGACCGGAATACGTCAGGTGTTATTGCACATTGGGTTTCTGATTTAGCGCTCTCTGACGTCCCGGCGGACGTCATTGAACAGGTGAAAATGTGTTTGGCAGACACTTTGGCAGTCGCGGTCGCAGGCTCACGAATGCCCCTTGCAAAGAAACTATTGGCGTCTGGCAGTCGGCTGCGTGGAACGGGAAACTCGAGGGTGCTCGGAGGTCAAAAGACCGGCTACTGCCCAGAGTTCGCTGCACAGCTTAATGCCAGCTGTGCCCACGTCCTAGACTTTGACGACAATTCTTACGCTGGCTTTGTCCATGCATCGGCGGTGGTTTTGCCAAGCGCGATTGCTCTGGCACAAGACACTGACTCCTCAGGCGAGGATCTTTTGGTAGCCCTAGCGGCAGGCTTGGAGGCGGAGCTGATTGTTGGCGCCATGACCGACGCAGTTTTGTATGAAAAAGGATGGTGGACGACTGGCGTTCTAGGCGCTGTTGGGTCGGTGGTCTCCGCGGCGAAACTTTTGCGCCTCCCGGCTGAACAGGTCGAATATGCGATTGGTCTAGCCCTTTGTAGCGCGGGAGGAATGAAAGCTTGTTTTGGTACTGACGCAAAAGCTGTCGGTGCGGGTATCGCTTCAGCAAGTGGAATCAAGCTAGCGCAGCTTGCGGCACTCGGGGTAACAGGCCCCACGCGAGGTTTTGAGTCTCAAGCAGGTTTCTTTTCTCTTTTCAACAACGGTGTTTCAGACCAAGCTCACCTAGAAAACATCGGGCGGGTTTGGAAAATACTAGAGCCAGGGTTCGACATCAAAGGCATTCCCGTCTGTTTATCGGCTCACACATCTGTTGCCGCTCTAGGCTATTTACGCACGAAACATCAATTCACCGACGGAGATGTCGAGCAGATTACATGTGACGTATCACCGATCGTTACAAGGAACCTGATCTATGACCAACCCACGACATCACAGCAGGCACAGTTCAGCATGATGTACCCAATGGCAGTGACACTAAGCCGCGGTCATTTTCGACTGAAAGATCTATCTATCGAAAATGTTTTAGATAGCACTGTGGCAAGGCTAATGAAAAAGATCAAGATGATTACCAGCGATTTTTGGACACCTGAGGCCGTAAAAAAATATCCTGAAGGTGCAACAGTTTCCGTACTCTTAAAAACTGGTGAGCTCTTGGTGGAATTTTTAGGTTCACCTCAAGCTTCCACAGCGCAAAAAAAATTGATTCTGCAAAGAAAAATACCCGAGTGTTTTGAGGGATTTGTTGAAAAAGAAGAACAAGCGCGCTTCACCGAGATGATCAGCAAGCTCGAGACATTCAATAGCACAGCCGAAATCCTTCCTCGCACCCATGACGCAATGTAAGAAGCCTAAAGGGTTAATCTAAATATGTTTGATTTTTCGGTACTTTTTGATGCTTGGCGGATGTTTTTGGACGGGCTGCTTCTAACCCTGTTACTGACGGTGATTGGCTGCTCATTGGGAACCGTTCTGGGAACTGCGTGTGCCTGGGGCTCGGTGGAGGGCCCTCGTTGGATTCGCTTGGTGATTCAGGCCTATGTCGAAATCTTCCGAAACACCCCATTCATTATCCAGCTATTTTTTATCTTTTTCGGGCTTGCTTCGATCAATTTTCGAATGGGTGCTGTTGCTGCAAGCATATTTGCTCTGAGTATCAACCTAGGCGCCTACGCTTGCGAGATTTGTCGCGCGGGGATTTTGGCGACTCCTCGCGGCCAAATAGAGGCGGCGCAATCACTGTCTTTAAACCGATTCCAAGTATTTATTTATGTTGTTATGCCGCCGGCACTGGCTCGGGTTTGGCCAGCCCTCGTCAGTCAGTTAATCATCATGATGCTTGCAACATCCGTCTGCAGCCAAGTATCAGCCGAAGAACTGTTTTATGTCGCCAACCTCATCTCAAGCAGGACTTTTAGAAGCTTCGAGGCTTTTATGTTCGTCACGCTAATGTATCTGCTACTTGCCATTATCTTTCGTAACTTCTTGAACTGGCTTGGCCCTGCCCACATCTTTGGAAAGGTTAAATTCTGAGGCACTATGAACACATTCACAAGTTGGGATGTTCTTCGAAATCTACTTCTTTCTTTGCCGTGGACGCTAATCTTGTCATTGATCGCATTCTTGGGTGGCGGCATTCTGGGGCTTCTATTGTTGGTGGTGCGGCTTGGCAGAAATCAGGTTTTAGTGAAGCTGGTACAAGCATACGTGCAGCTCTTTCAGGGTACGCCAATATTGATGCAGATTTTTTTAGTCTACTTCGGGCTTGCTTTGTTCGGGATTCGGGCCACCCCCCTACTCGCTGCGACCGTGTGCTATTCACTTTATGCGAGCGCATTTTTTACCGAAACTTGGTATGGGTGCGTCAGATCGATTCCAAAGGGACAGTGGGAGGCCTCGAGTAGCTTAGCGCTTAGTTTCAGACAACAAATGCGCTACATCATTTTTCCTGTTGCTATCCGTATTTCCATGCCGCCTACGATCGGTCTTATGGTGCAAATCATTAAAAACACGTCGCTAGCATCAGTAATTGGTTTTGTAGAATTGACTCGGACAGGGCAGATAATCACAAACATCACCTATGATCCGTTTTTTGTCTATGGACTGGTTGCCTTGCTCTACTTCTTTATCTGTTTCCCACTATCGCTTACTGGAAAACGGTTAGAGAGAAAGTTTAGTTACATCCAATAGAGGTGCTTATGAATCAGTCAGCCCAAGAAGCATTGCTAGAAATTTCAAACTTGAGAAAATATTTTGGAGATCTCGAGGTTCTCAAGGGGATTGACCTCAATGTCAACAAAAGTGAGGTGATTAGCATTATCGGTAAAAGCGGCTCAGGCAAGAGCACCCTGTTGCGTTGTATCAATGGCCTAGAGATATTTCAGTCTGGGGATATAAAAATTAAAGGCACCCCCGTTGACTATCAAAACACCGATGCACTGCGTCAGTTAAGGCAATCCGTCGGAATGGTTTTCCAGAGCTTTAATCTTTTCCCAGCTATGTCTGTGGGTGGTAATGTGGCTCTCGCGCCCAAAGTGGTTCTGGGACTTACCGATAAGCAAGCGAATCAACTAGCTAAGGAACTACTCGACCAGGTCGGTCTAGCTGAAAAGTTTGATAGCTTTCCATTTGAGTTGTCTGGCGGACAACAACAACGCGTGGCGATAGCACGTGCATTAGCCATGAATCCCGATATGATCTTGTGCGACGAAATCACCTCGGCGCTTGACCCGGAACTGGTGGGTGAGGTGTTGCAGGTAATCGAAAAACTCGCCCAAAAAGGCGTGACATTAATGATTGTTACCCACGAGATGTCGTTTGCCCACAAAGTCTCTGACCGAGTTGCTTTTATGAAGGATGGGCTAATTCACGAAACTGGTAGTGCCGCCGATATTTTTGAGCGACCACAGTCTAGCGAGTTAAAGACCTTTCTTAGTAATTTTAGGGTGTAGAACATAAAGCTGAGGTATTCCGTCCTTTGGGCGGACCGAATGTAATACCCGAAGTAGATTGGCTCCCCGACCTGGACTCGAACCAGGGACCTGCGGATTAACAGAAAAGTCAGTTGTTAAAATATCCATTAAAAACAGTAGGTTATCTTAAAAAAATATCACTGTGCAATAATTCGTGTAATTGAATCAAGAGTTGCATTATGCAACTCTTGGGCACTTAAGGCTGTTTTTTTAATTTTTAAAAAAACCAGAAATTTTGGTACTACGATAAAGCAAGACATCGGAACAAAGTATCACCCCTCGCCCATTACAACAGCATAAATCTCATCACGATCGTGAGGGGTTTGCATGTCTAGGTTCGGTGGTCGATACCAACGCACTTCGAGGTCAAATTTACTCAAGACCAGTTTGCTGAGCCTGCCGACGGGCATCAAATCGGCGAGGCAGGCATCGACAATGAACTATTGGTTCAAGATCGCGATGAACAGATCGTAGAAATGCACAACGGTTGTATTTGCTGCACTGTGCGAGGCGATCTGGTTAGGATCCTTGGTGAGTTACACACCAAAAAAGAAGCTGGAATACTCAACTTTGATCGTGTCATCATCGAGACTACCGGTTTGGCAGACCCTGCTCCCGTCGTGCAAACATTTTGTCGATGAAAATATTACTTCGCAATATCTGCTTGACGCCGTCGTCACGATGGTCGATGCTAAACATGCCGACCTCCAGCTTGATGAGCATCACGAAGCGCAAGTACAAGTCGCTTTTGCTGATCGCATCCTGATCACGAAACGAGCCAAGAGCTCTCTAGCCTCAGGAAGAGACTGATTCAAATGAATCCTCAACCAAAGTCCCCGTTTCACAGCATGGCCAGACAACGATTGACGACCTTTTGGTTGCGAGAGCGTCATTGATGGACTCAGATAAATTACCGATCACGAGCCAGGCTCAGTCGTGGTCGCAGGGGCCGGATCATTCATCAGCTATGTCCTGTCTCCTTCAATGCTGCGCCTAGCGCAAGCTCACCCACGAATCAAGTCTGGCTCGCTGAAGCACCAACCACCAACATGATCCAGATGGTGCTTTCAGGAGAAGCCGATTTCGGAGTGACGACCCTATTAGAAGACGAACCAAAATCGATGTTGCACCACTTCTCTCGGACGTCTTTTGCGCGGTCTTTACACCCGATCACGCATCGTCCGGAGCAAAGGACAATCTCTCTTGGCATGACCTGAAAGGCTTGAGATCCATCCGCCTTCACAACTCCAATGGTATCCGCACACTGTTGAACGGACTCCCAGAGGTTTGCGGGCCTGGGTTTAGCGGCAAGGGTGTTGACCTGCTCTAAATTTTTCTATAAAAACAACAGATGGCGAAGATACTTGATTGCTTGCTGGTGCAGCCTTACACTCGATTGACTTTTTAGCTGCTTAAGGTTGGTTAAAACGAACACACGAATTGGATGCCTTGAGTGCCGCGACACTACCAGTCGTGGTCTCAGAGTTAACGCCGTCAATAACGCTAAGTTGAACTGAAACTATGCCACCCATGCGACGCATTTCGATTGTTGTGCCTGTTTATAACGGTGCTGCGACTGTCCCCAAGCTCATCGAACAGCTTGACAAACACCTGAGACCACAAAACGCGTTAGAGCTCATTTTGGTCAATGACGGAAGCATGCGAGACAATTCCGATGAGGTTTGCGAGGTTGCGGCGCAACAAAATGAATGGATTGTTTACATAGAACTTTCAACAAACTTCGGTGAACACAACGCTGTCATGGCGGGGTTGAACCACTGCACAGGTGACTACGTCGTGATCATGGATGATGATCTACAAAACCCCCCTCATGAAGTCATTCGACTGGTTGATGAACTCGACCGAGGGGACTACGACGTAGTTTTTTCTTACTACAAGGAAAAAAAACATGGAATGTCTAGAAACTTGGGGAGTGCTTTTAACAACCTGATCGCAAGTTATGTCCTAAAGAAACCAAGAGATCTCTACCTTTCCTCATTCAAGTGTATCCGCCGGTCGGTGGTTAAACAGGTCATCAAGTATGACGGTCCTTACCCCTACATTGATGGCCTGGTCCTTAGAAGCACCAGCCGTTACGGTCGGCTAGAGGTCGAGCATCACAGTCGAGAGATCGGACGCTCTGGTTATTCGCTGCGCAAACTTGTGAGCCTTTGGCTCAATATGTTCACCAACTTTTCTATCTTGCCGCTGCGCATTGCCAGTGCCATTGGACTGCTGCTTGCCACCTTAAGCGGCTTGGCGGGGATTGTTGTCATGATCGAAAAAATCATGAACCCGGATCTCCCCACGGGTTGGGCATCCGTTTTTGTTGCAATCTTATTTATGTCCAGCGTGCAACTTTTAGCGATCGGTTTGCTGGGCGAGTACCTAGGGAGGGTACTGATGAAGCTTAATAAGATACCTCAGTTTGTGGTGCGAAGAACCATCCGCAACAAGGAGCAAGCCTAATTGGTTTATGACGAAAACTGGTATTTTGGTCGATCAGTGCTCATCACTGGGGGACTTGGATTCATCGGTAGCTCATTGGCTATTCGCATGGTGGCCCTTGGGGCGAAGGTCACTTTATTAGATGCCATGATTAAGGACTTCGGCGGCAACTGGAAAAATATCGAACCCATCCGAGAGCAAGTCAGTGTCTTCCAAGATGATATGCGTAACTTTCAAGCCTTATCTCAGATTATCAAAGGGCAAGAGGCAATATTTCATTTGGCAGGACAGGTCAGTCACGGCGACAGCATGCGCGAGCCCTTGACTGATTTGGGGGTGAACTGCGTATCAACCATGAACTTGGTTGAGGCTTGTCGGATACACAACCCTAACGCGCGCATTGTCTACACTTCGACAAGGCAAGTCTATGGCACGCCACAGACGCTTCCCGTTAAGGAAGATCACCCAGTATTACCCATTGATGTGAACGGTATCAACAAACTCGCTGCTGAGTATTACCACCTGCTATACCACCGAGTCTACGATGTTAAGTCAACCGTTTTAAGGCTCACGAATACGTACGGACCAAGGCTTCAAATTCAGAACGACCGACAGGGGTTTATCGGTGTATTTCTCAAGCGATGTCTAAGTGAAAGAGAGATTCATATATTTGGCGATGGGATGCAGGTGCGCGACTTCAACTATGTGGATGATGTGGTGCAAGCGCTGGTCCTTGCTCTGCTTCATGATCAATGCTTTGGACATGTGTTTAATCTCGGATCCCCAGATCGATACGGTCTCTTAAATTTTGTACAAACACTGGCCACTCTGACTGATGTAACCTACCAACTTGTCCCGTTCCCTGCAGACAAGAAACTGATCGATATTGGAGACTATTATGGCGACTATTCTGCATTTTCTAACATGACTGGCTGGGAGCCCCAAATAAATCTCCGCGAAGGCTTGGCCAAGACGCTGGCATACTACCAAGCCCACCGCATCCATTACTTAACCCCATGACTGCACATACCATCAAGATGTTTGATTATCGGGATCAGTATCTTGATCTTGAAAACGAAGTGCTCGGTGCGGTGCAACGCGTGCTGCGCTCAGGCGAATTGATTCTTGGATCAGAGGTTAAGAAATTTGAGTTAGGCTTTTCAGATTTTTTGGGTCATGGTACCCACAGTTTAGGCGTAGCCAATGGCACGGATGCCTTGGTTATTTGCCTGATGGCGCTTGGCGTTGGACCGGGCGATGAGGTCATCACGGTAGCGAATACCGCTGTACCTACAGTCAGCGCAATACGGATGGTCAGAGCGACGCCAGTGTTTGCCGACGTGGACCCCGAAACCTGCCTCATAGACTTAAATCTCGTGCCAGGGCTCATTACGTCAAAAACCCGCGCGATCATCCCTGTCCATTTGTTTGGCAATGCTGTCAATATGCCATTACTTTTAGATATCGCGCGACCCTACGATATCCCTGTTGTAGAAGATTGCGCGCAAGCTCACGGTACTCTTATCAATGGGCGAGCAGCTGGAACGTTTGGTCACGCGGCTGCATTTTCGTTTTATCCAACGAAAAACCTGGGTGCCTACGGTGATGGTGGGCTGTGTGCAACTGCAGATGCATCGCTCGCCAAAGAAATGCGGCGAATTCGTAAGTATGGTTTTGATGACCTGTATTACGCGGAACGCGAGGGAATTAACAGTCGTCTCGACGAAGTACAGGCGGCGATCCTAAACATTAAACTCAGGTACCTGCC
>CAMBFI010000018.1 GCA_945865935.1 Bordetella parapertussis
TGCATAAATCTGATAACGTTCAGTTTGGCTGAGATGTTTATAGCTCATAAGGTAACTTTGACTTGGCGGTCGGGAAATCTGAGATGCTAGAACACTCTCAGCCAACCCGCCTAATTAATCAAAGTTGCACTTCGTACTTGAATCCGTCATGTCATTTAGCGTTGATACGCTAATATAATATTCAAGACTTAGACTACCATTGAACGCAATACGAGTCAGTCAACAGAGCGATGTTCAACTATGACAGCGGTTCGGTTTGATCAGGTAGGAAAAAATTGGGGGGCAACCGCCGCCTTACACCCAAGCGACCTGTCACTTGAGCAAGGCGAGTTTTCTGTCTTGCTCGGGCCCTCCGGTTGTGGGAAGACCACCACCTTGCGTTTGATCGCGGGTTTAGAAACCCCTACGTCTGGACGCATCAAAATTTTCGATCGCGATGTCACGGATACGGCGCCTGCGCAACGCGGGGTGTCGATGGTGTTTCAGAACTACGCCTTGTTTCCCCATTTGTCTGTGGCAGAGAACGTCGTCTTTGGCCTGAAGATCCGTCGTGTCAGTCGCCAAGAGATCGCCGCACGTCTCGCGCACACGCTGGATTTGTTAAGCCTGAGTCATTTGCAAGCACGCAAGCCTGGTGAACTCTCGGGCGGTCAGCAGCAGCGTGTTGCTCTGGCTCGCGCCTTGGTGGCAGACAGCAAGCTCTGTTTGATGGACGAGCCGTTGTCCAACTTGGACGCTCAGCTACGTCAAGAAATGCGTCACGAGTTACGTGCTTTACAAAAAAAGCTTGGGCTCTCTGTCGTCTATGTCACCCACGATCAGACCGAAGCAATGAGTATGGCGGATCGCGTTGTGTTGCTGCGCGACGGTCGTATTGAACAGGTCGCTACGCCGACCGACATTTATCAAAAACCTGCCACGCGTTTTGCAGCACAGTTTATTGGCAGCGCACGGATGAATATGTTGGAGCTTGCTCAGGGCAAAATCGCTGGCACAGAGATTTCGTTAAGCGCGCCCGCCGGGGCAACCCATGTCGGGATTCGTCCTGAGGATGTGCGTTTAGGTGGTCAGTACAGGTTGCCTGTGGATCACAGAGAGTTTACGGGTGCAGATTTAATGCTGCATGCTAAAGCAGGGCCACAATTGATTGTCGTACGAGCTGAAGGTAAACACGCACAGCAAGTGCATGGTGAGATTCAGTTGGGTTGGGAAGAGTCAAGCCTGCACTGGTTTGGTCAGGATGGCTTACGTATTGTTAGTTGAACTCTAAGGAGATCGTTATGAAGAAAACGTGGATACGCGCTGCAACCGTTGCGGCCAGTCTATGTGTGAGCGCAGCAGCCTTTGCGCAAAAAACAGAAGTGTCGTTTTATTTTCCGATAGCTGTGGGTGGTCCGATTACAAAGATCATTGACGGCTATGCGTCGCAGTTTAATAAAGAGAACCCCAGCTATAACGTGACACCGGTTTATTCGGGTACATATCAAGAGACGATCGTTAAAGTGTTGACGGCACATAAAGCAGGTAAGCCGCCCACCTCCGCGATTCTGTTGTCGACCGATACTTTTACGTTGGCTGACGAGGGTGCCATTGCACCGATCGATGATTTCGTCAAAACTGACGCCGACCGTGCGTGGCTCAAAAGCTTTTTCCCAGCCTTCTTGTTAAACGGTCAGTTCGACAACAAAACCTGGGGCGTGCCCTTTCAGCGTTCGACGGTTGTGCTGTATTGGAACAAACAGTTGTTTAAAGAAGCAGGTCTTGATCCAAACAAGCCACCACAAACTTGGGCCGAGACCATCAGCATGGGTCAGAAGCTGACCAAAAAAGATGCAAGCGGCAATGTCACCCAGTGGGGCATTCAAGTTCCTTCCAGTGGCTTCCCTTACTGGTTGTTCCAGGGGTTCAGTACACAAAACGGTGGGATCTTGGCTAATGCAGCGGGTAACGCTGTGAAATATGACGATCCAAAAGTTGTCGAGGCGTTGCAATATTGGGTAGACCTGTCGCGCAAGCACGGCATTCATCCTCCAGGCGTGGTGGAGTGGGGCACCACCCCACGCGACTTCCTGGAGCGTAAAGTTGCCATGATCTGGACAACAACGGGCAACCTGACCAACATTCGCAGCAACGCCAAGTTTGATTTTGGTGTTGCGATGTTGCCCGCCGGCGAGCGTCGTGGCTCACCGACTGGTGGCGGTAACTTCTTTATCTTTAAGAAAGCGACTGCTGCAGAACAAGAAGGTGCGTATAAGTTTGCGCAATGGCTTACACAGCCAGAGCGTGCTGCGCAGTGGAGTATTGACACAGGCTATGTTGCGGTAACTCCGGCATCCTACGAGACTGCAGCACTTAAAAAGTATGCCGCTGATTTTCCGCCAGCACTCGTGGCACGTGATCAGTTGCCCCACGCCGTCGCTGAATTGTCCACACATGACAACCAGCGCGTCACCAAGGCACTGAACGATGGCCTGCAGGCCGCTTTGACGGGCGCTAAGACTCCCGCCCAGGCAATGAAGGATGCGCAAACTGAAGCCAATCGGTTATTGCGCGGCTATAAGTAAATGCATGTAGGACTGCGTCACATACACGCCTATCTGTTGCTGTTGCCCGCGTTTATTTTTTTGGTGGGTTTCACGCACTATCCGGC
This sequence comes from Bordetella parapertussis, assembly GCA_945865935.1. Classification (GTDB taxonomy): domain Bacteria; phylum Pseudomonadota; class Gammaproteobacteria; order Burkholderiales; family Burkholderiaceae_B; genus Zwartia; species Zwartia parapertussis_E. Next base: position 2,651 of record CAMBFI010000018.1, read on the forward strand.
GATCGGCACGTTGCTCGACAGTTTAATGTCGACGCCACGCGCCGGTCGTGCCGCAGTCTTTGTTGGGCTCGAAAATTACGCAGTGATGATGGACGACCCCACGTTCTGGAAGTCGTTACGCAATAATTTTTGGTTTGCCTTAGTGACCATTCCTGTCTCGATTGCGTTGTCCATAGCGATGGCGTTGTGGGTCAATGACAAAATCGCTGGCCGACAGTTTTTGCGTATGTCCTATTTCTTACCCACGGTGTTGCCCATGATCGCTGTGGCCAACATCTGGATCTTTTTCTATACGCCTGGTTATGGGTTGATTAACCAGGTGTTGCAGCTCTTCGGTGTGGCGAGCCAAAATTGGCTCGGCGATCCAAGCTTGGTGCTCGGCTCGGTGATCGTTGTAGCCATCTGGAAAGAAGCCGGTTTTTTTATGATTTTTTATTTGGCGGCACTCCAGACCTTGAGCCCCAGCTACAAAGAGGCTGCGCAGATTGAAGGCGCAAGCGCCTGGTATTTTTTTAGACGTGTACAGTGGCCCTTGTTGATGCCCACGACGATCTTTGTCCTGGTCAACGCCCTAATTAACGCTTTCCGGATGGTTGATCATATTATTGTGATGACCAAAGGCGGTCCCGATAACGCCTCGTCCTTGCTCTTGTTCTATTTGTATGAGGTCGGCTTTAAGTTTTGGGATCAAGGGTATGCCTCGGCACTGACTGCAGTGTTGCTCGCAATTTTGGCACTGGTGGGGTTGTTGCAGTTTTTTGTGCTGGATCGCCGGACGCATTACCGATGAGTCAAGCCGTCACAAGCGCTAGTACTCAAGGACGCTCGTTGGGGGCGGATACCTCACTCTTATCGACCATTGGTGCGTGGGTCTTGGCCTTGGTGTGGATTAGCCCACTGCTGTATGCGGTGTGGGCTGCGATTCATCCGTCTGAGTTTGCGACCAAGCTGGTCTTGACTGCGCCGCTCACGATGGATAACTTCCGGGCCGCCTGGGAGGCTGCGCCATTTGCGCGATATTTTTTAAACACCACGTTGTTAGTCACGACCATTCTGTGTATGCAACTGGTGTTGTGCACACTCGCGGCCTATGCGTTTGCTCGGTTTGAGTTCTTTGGCAAAAACGTACTGTTCTCGTTAGTGCTCGTACAGTTGATGGTGATGCCCGAGATTCTCTTGGTGCGCAATTACCAAACACTGACTCATCTTGGGCTTGTGGATACCTTGTTTGGAATCGGCTTGCCCTATTTTGCTTCCGCCTTTGCAATATTTTTGCTCAGGCAAACGTTTAAAACGATCCCCAAAGAGCTGGTCGAGGCCGCCGCGATGGAAGGTGCCTCCACTATGCAGATCCTGCGGCACGTTTACATACCCTTGGCCAAGCCCGTGTATTTGGCGTTCTCTTTGGTGTCGGTGAGCCATCATTGGAATAATTTTTTATGGCCTCTGATTGTCAGTAACTCAGTCGAATCGCGACCTTTAACGGTAGGGTTGCAGGTTTTCTCCTCGACCGACCAAGGGATTGATTGGTCCATCATTACCGCCGCCACGTTATTAACCTCTGGGCCGTTATTGATCGGATTCTTGATTTTTCAGCGGCAATTTGTCCAATCGTTTATGCGCGCCGGCATTAAGTGAAGGTAGAGATGCAATGAAGATTCTGACGTGGAACGTGCAATGGTTTAAAGGCCTCGACGAAGTCGTCGACGCCGCACGCGTGATTAAGCATGCACGCAGCATGGCTGACTTTGATGCAATCTGCCTGCAAGAGGTGGCAGTGAACTACAAGGACCTGACCGGTGTAACCGAGCCTGATCAGATCCAGGCACTCAAAGCGCTGCTACCTGGCTTTGAAGTCATCTTTAGTCCGGCCGTCGATGAGCTCTCTCCATGTGGTGGCTTTCGCCGACAATTTGGCAATGTCATCGCGTCGCGCGTGCCGGTTCGGCAAATACAGCATTTCGCGTTACCTCATCCTCCGGTGGAGGGTGCTGAACCCAAGCCCAGCATGCCCCGGATTGCACTGGACTGTACCTTGCAAGCCCCTTGGGGACCCGTGCGCTTGATGACGACGCACCTTGAGTACTACAACGAGGCGGCGCGGCATGCTCAAGCGCGCGCCCTAAGAGAGCTCCACTTGCAGTCGTGTGCCTTGGCAGCTAAACCCCCGCAGCCAAAGCCTGGCTCACCCTACGAGACCAAGCCCCACACGATGGATGCCTTGCTCTGTGGCGACTTTAACTTTGAATACGACAGCACCGAGCACGCGTCTGTCGTAGAGCCTGACGCAGCCGGGGCCTGGGTCAACGCGTGGGATCTCTTGCATCCCGGCAAGCCCTATCCTGCCACCTTCAGAATCTTTGATCGGACCTACGGCCCCGAGCCCGTCGGCTGTGACTTCTTCTTTGTGAGTCCCTCGTTAGGTCCGCGCGTGCAAAGCCTGGTCGTCGATCAAGAGACCCAAGCTTCAGACCACCAACCGGTCGTGATCAATCTGCAAGATTAGTAAGACTTACTAAGTCCCTACCGCGTTCAGGGGGTGGGGTCGTGGCCCCACCTTGTCCGGTACACTAACGGATCGTTAGTTTTTGTATTCCGTTTGTATAACCACGGACATCCCAGACATGGCAAGTCACACTTCCCACGGCCAGCAGATTATGGAATGGTCTGAGCGCATTGCTGCGTTCAGCGAGCCCGCTTGGGCTGAAAAAGGCCAGCTCACGGTGACCTACTTAACGCCCTCACATCTGCAGACGGCGCAAGCGCTGACGCAGCTGATGCAAGAGGCGGGTTTTGACGAAGTCTTGACCGATGCGGTGGGTAACGTCGTGGGGCGCTATCACGGTGCGGATGCGGCAGCCCCTGCGTTAATGACGGGCTCGCATTTCGACACGGTTCGCAATGGTGGCAAGTATGACGGGCGGCTTGGCATTTTGGTGCCGATCGCTGTGGTGGGCGTGCTCGCCAAACAGAAAAAGCGTTTGCCCTATGGCATTGAAGTTGTCGGGTTCTCTGAGGAAGAAGGCCAGCGCTATCGCGCCACCTTCTTGTCGTCCGGTGCATTGACCGGTAGTTTTGATGCGACTTGGCTCGATCAAGTCGACGCCAACGGGGTGTCGATGCGCCAAGCCATGATTGATGCGGGTCTGCCCGGCACCCTCGAGTCGATTCAGGCGCTCATCCGCGATCCAAAAAAGTATCTTGGTTTTGTAGAAGTCCATATCGAGCAAGGCCCCGTGCTGTGCGAGAAGCAAATACCGCTCGGTATCGTCACTTCGATCAATGCCGGTGTGCGCGCAACCTGCCGAATTATCGGTACTGCCGCCCATGCTGGCACAACGCCGATGTCGATGCGCGAAGACGCCTTGCTGGCAGCAGCCGAAATCAGCTTGATGGCAGAGCACCGCGCCAAAGCCGAAGAGGGCAGTGTTGCCACGGTTGGTCAAATGCAAGTGCCAGGCGGCTCGATCAATGTGATTCCTGGCGAATGCGTATTCACCTTAGATATGCGTGGACCGACCGATGCGCAACGCGATGGTTTGGTCAACGATATCGTGACAGCCGCCAAGCAAATCGCCAAGCGTCGCGGTGTGAAGTTTGAATACAACGAAGTGATGCGTGCGAGCGCTGCGCCGTCGGATCCTGCTTGGCAGGCCCGCTGGGAGCGTGCTGTCACAAAAATTGGACAGCCCCTTTTTAAGCTCAATAGCGGCGCCGGTCACGATGCCATGAAGATCCACACCATCATGCCGCAGGCGATGTTGTTTGTGCGCGGTGGTAATCGTGGGATTAGTCATAACCCCTTAGAAATCATTACCGCAGAAGATGCGGAACTTGCCACCCAAGCCTTTTTAGCTTTGCTCGACGAAATCAACTAATCATGACAACATCAAACGAGACCCAGCTGTATACCAAACTTGATCAATGGATCGATGCGCATTTTGATGAGCAGGTGAAGTTCCTACAAAAAGTGATTCAAGTCCCAACCGACACACCGCCTGGTAACAACACCCCGCATGCCTTGCATGTGGCCGAGCTTGTCAAAGCCTACGGAATGCAAGCAGAGCCCCATGCCGTACCTGAGGCAGTTGTGCGCGAAGCAGGTCTCGAGTCGATCACGAATTTGATTATCAAGCGCCAGTACGGGCAGGGCGGTAAGACGCTGGCCTTGAATGCACACGGTGATGTCGTGCCCCCAGGTGAGGGATGGACCTACCCACCCTACGGTGCTGAGATTCATGACGGTCGCATTTACGGCCGTGCTGCCGCGGTGAGCAAGTGTGATTTTTCAACCTACATCTTTGCTGTGCGTGCGCTGGAGTCGCTCGGTGCAGACCTGAAAGGTCGCATCGAATTGCAGTTTACGTATGACGAAGAGTTCGGTGGCGAACTCGGCCCCGGCTGGTTGCTCAAGAATAAACTCACTAAGCCTGATCTGGCCATTGCCGCAGGCTTTAGCTACCAAATCATTACGGCCCACAACGGTTGCTTGCAATTTGAAGTGACGGTCAATGGCAAGATGGGTCATGCGGCTGTGCCAACCTCTGGTGTGGATGCTTTGCAAGCCGCAGTCAAAATCATGAACGCGTTGTATGGCTTAAACGAGACCTACAAGTCGATCAAGAGTACGGTCCCTGGCATCAATCATCCGTATTTGAATATCGGTTTGATTACGGGTGGGACCAATACCAACGTGATCCCCGGTAAGGTCGTGCTCAAGCTTGATCGTCGCATGATTCCAGAAGAGGATCCTGCGCAAGTCGAGCAAAGTATTCGTGACACGATCGACTCTGTGTGGAAAGCAATCCCGGGCATTACTGCCGAGACCAAGCGCATTTTGTTGGCCCGTGCGTTAAAGCCGCTACCCGGCAGCACAGAACTTGTGAGCGCCTTGCAGAAGCACGCCAAAGAAGAGTTTGGTGAAGCGATTCCCGCTTGCGGCACACCGCTGTATGCCGATGCCCGTTTGTATTGCGAAGCAGGGATTCCAGTGGTCTTGTATGGTGCGGGCCCACGCACTGTGGAAGAGAGTCGTGCCAAGCAACCGGATGAGCGCCTAGAGCTTGAAGACTTGCGCCGCGCAACCAAAGTGATCGCGCGGACGTGTCTGGATATGATGGGTGCTTAATCGGCAGTGATGTTCTTCTCGCGGATCACGCGCGTCCATTTTGCAATATCTTTTTTCAACAGCGCCTGCAGTTCTGCGGGCGTTGAGGGCGCAGGCAGCGTGCCAGAGTTCAGCAAACGCTCTTTGACTGCCGGTGTGTCGAGTGCTCGCTTAAGGGCCTGATTCACACGGTTAGTATCTGCTGCAGACATGCCCTTGGGCCCAAACAGCGCGTACCAGTTGTCTGAGTCCACGCCCTCAATACCAACCTCTTTGAATGTCTTCACGTCAGGCAGCAAGGGGTGGCGCTTTTCTGCCGCCATCGCGACCGGCTTTAGACGGCCTGCGCGTACGTGCCCGATCAGGCCCGGTACATCGCCAAAGAAACCATCCACGTGGCCCGCCATCACATCGGTGATCGCTGGTGCTGCGCCTTTATAAGGCACATCCACGAGCTGTGCTTTGGTGATGTCTGCCAATAGCTCACCCGCCAAATGCGGCACACTACCGCGTCCTGAGGACGCAAGCGTCGTGCGCTGCTTCTTTGCGTTCGCAACAAAATCAGCGGGACCCGTTGCTGGGTTTTTGGGATTGACCACTAACAGTTCGTCGTTGCGTACCACCACCGAAATAGAAGTCAGATCCGTGACGGGGTTGTAGGGCAGATTTTTGTAAAGCCCTGGATTGATTGCCACCGCACCTGCGCTGCTCAGCCACAATACGCTGCCGTCTGCAGGTGACTTCGCCACATATTCTGCGGCAATGATCCCGTTACCGCCCGCTTTGCTTTCGACCACGACGGTTGCGCCAAGCTCTTTGCCCAGCGCTTCGCTAATACTACGAGCCACGAAATCAACCGGACCACCCGGTGGGAAGGCGACGATTAAGCGTACGGATTTTCCGCTTCCTTGCGCATGCGCGGGGAGGGCGCCTATCGATGCGGCGAGCAGAGTCGCTGCCAGTAAGCTGCGACGCACAAGCGATGATTTGTTGAGGTGTTTCATTTGATGCTCTCCAGTGTAATTGTTTGAATAAGTGTCTAGCCGCAGCGTACCGACATACCGCCGTCCACCACGATCTCGGTTCCCGTCACAAAACGCGCTTCATCCGAAGCCAAGAACACGGCAGCATTAGCCGTATCACGCCCGTCTCCCATAAAAGGTAGAGGGATGCGCGCCTGACGTTGCTCAAGCAGCTTTGCCACATCACCGCCTGCACGTTGGCCAGCGAGCCGGCTTTCAACTAGAGGTGTATGCAGCTGACCTGGGATGATCGTGTTGACGCGAATGCCTTTCTTTGCGTACTGCACGGCAACCACGCGTGAGAGTTGAATCACCCCCGCCTTGGTTGCCGCATACGCGACTTGAGCAGAACCTGTCCAGCGAATCCCTGATGTCGAGGCGAGGTTCACAATCGCGCCTGAACCTTGTTTTTCCATAATTGGGAGGACATATTTACAAGTTAAGAACACGCTCTTTAAGTTTGTGTCGACTTGTGAATCCCATACATCTTCGGCCATCTCAACGGGACCGCCTGCGGCCGAGCCTCCGACGTTGTTCACCAGAATATCAATGCGGCCATAGCGTTTCATGCAGGCGTCGACCGCATCCGAAATGCTTTGGCTGCTCGTCACATCGCAAAATCCCGTCTCCATCGTGCCACCCACTTCTTTGACACGTTCGAGGGTTTCTTTCATGCGATCGAGTTCACGATCGACACCAAACAGTTGTGCACCCTCCTCGGCAAAGCGGGTGGCTGTTGCACGACCGTTCCCCCAGCCTGGGCCAACAGAGCCCGCACCAAATATCAAGGCAATTTTGCCTGCAAGACGTCCTGAACCTGACATGATGTGATCCTTTCTTTAAACGATATAAATTTAAGCGGAGAAACGATAGAGACGCATGGGGTTGCTCACCATCAGTTGATGCAGGACATCGGGCTTCGGTGCGATCTGCGCCAGCGCGCTCACCAAGACGCCATCGTCTGGCACGTGCGTGTGGTTAGGGTGAGGCCAGTCAGAACCCCAGACACAGCGGTCGGGATAGTTGCGTACTAAGTAACGTGCGAAGGGGATGCCGTCGGCGTAAGGGGGGTGCGCGTCGATACGATCGATGCCGCTGACCTTCACCATAAAGCCTGGCAGCTCGAGCAAGCGGCAGAAGTCCTGAAAATGCGCGTGCTCAAGCCCAAGCTTCGCATCGATGCGGCCCATGTGATCCATCACGACCGGCACCGCCGATTGCTTGAGTAACGGCATCAAGTCTTTCGCGTACTGGGCGTGCAACTGCAATTGCATGTGCATGCCAAGCGGTTCAAGGCGTTTGGTAAACGCGATGATTTGCTCGGGTGTCTCGTGCACCTTGTAGCCCGGCATAAAGTGAAAGCGCACGCCTCTAAAGCCCACGGAGGCCAAACGCTTGAGCTCCGCGTCGGATACATCGACTTGCACCAGTGCGACGCCCAAGTACCGCCCTGGGGCGGCAATCATGGCGTCTTCGACCACGCTGTTATCAAAACCGTGGAGCAGGGTGTTGACGATCACACAGCGATCAATCCCCATTTTTTTGTGCCACGCAAACAAAGCTTCTTTGGGCGCATCCACGGGTGTGAAACCGCGCGACTCCGCATAGGGAAACTTGCTGCCCGGACCAAATACGTGCACGTGAGAATCGGTCGATCCCGTGGGCAGCTGGATGGTTGCTGCCGAGGGTTCGGGGTTGTATGTCAGGATGGGGGCAGTCATGTTGCGGTGAATCCTTGTCTCGGGTTGCGTCTAGGGTCTATAAGCCCCTCTTTACGCGACCTATTTTGACACGCAGGCGAGCCTCGATGTCTGCGTGCAGATCAAAAAAATGCTAGAATTTTGGTCTTTGGTGTGCAGAAATCAGCCTTTTCAAGGCGAATTCGCCCCAAATGGCGCATTAGCTCAGCCGGTTAGAGCGACGGAATCATAATCCGCAGGTCCCCTGTTCGAATCAGGGATGCGCCACCAAAACTATCAATAAAATCAAATTCTTATTTGGATTGGACTATATTGTCGCGGTTGGCAAGCGTGTCTGGTGGGCATAAAATAGCCATAATTGGCATGGCCTTCAAATATCAGCTGAACTTGAAAAAAATAATTATCATTGCAGGGTCCAACGGCGCGGGCAAAACAACTTTTGCACGTGACTTTTTGCCGAGAGAAGCACACACCCTAAGGTTTATTAATGCGGATTTGATCGCTGCGGGTTTGGCGCCATTTAATCCAGAAACCGCTTCCATGAAGGCTGCTCGGCTGATGCTAAAGGAGATTGATGCTTGCGTCGCCAGTGGCGAAAGCTTTGCATTCGAAACAACGCTCTCTGGTTTAACCTATTTGACTAAGATTGAATCTTGGCATCGACTCGGTTACCAAATAAAATTATGGTTTTTATCTTTACCGAATGCTGATGTTGCAGTTCAGCGAGTGGCTAGCAGGGTAGCGCAGGGCGGACACGATATTCCCGAACCTGTTATTCGTAGACGTTTCAAAGCGGGGCTGAATAATTTTCATACTCGTTATAGCAAGGTCGTAGACTCTTGGACTCTTTTTGACAGTTATGTGCACCCTCCTAAGCCAATTGATTGGAGCAGTAGATGAATCCAAAAGACATACGCACGTCTTCTGATCCTGATCAAGCTGGGTCCTACGCCGCCATGTTGAGAGCCGCGCGTTCGGCTGAGGATCTTGCAATAAAGACCAATACCTACATTTTGGTATCAATCGATGGCAAAGACGTGCGGCTGACGGCGGAAGATTTAATCAAAAGGCGTAACGCTCTTGGCACCGCGGAATCATAATCCGCAGGTCCCCTGTTCGAATCAGGGATGCGCCACCACTAAAAACAGCGTAAACCATCTCGCCCGAGCAATACGAATCGGCAATCATCAGGGTTATACCGAATACACTTGACGTGTAGTCTCCCCTCATTTGAGGTTATCGTTCCTCATTGAATTTAAAAACTCGGAGACTCTCTTGAAAAATTTAATACACGCGCTCGCGGCGATAGCGCTAGTTTTTTCTTCAGGGGCGGGCTTCGCGCAAGACTACCCCAATAAACCCATTAAATGGATTGTCCCGTACACCCCAGGGGGCTACACCGACAACGTCACTCGCTTGGTGACGGCTCGCATGGCGACAATCCTGGGGCAGCCGATCATCATCGAGAACAAGCCTGGCGCTAATTCAATTATCGGTGTCGATCAGGCCACCAAAGCCGCGCCCGATGGTTACACCATGCTCACGACTATCACCGCACATGCCGCCAACGTCACGCTGTACGAAGGCAAGTTGCCGTTTGATCCTTACCAGTCGTTAATACCGATCTCTCTGGTGACGACTACGCCTCTGGTGCTGTCCGTTAACAAGGATTTGCCTGTCAAATCAATCGGCGAGTTAATTGCCTATGCCAAAGCCAATCCAGACAAACTCTCGTTCGGCTCCTCGGGGGTAGGCGCAGCCGCTCACCTGACCTCTGAACTACTGAAGTACACCTCTGGCATCAATATGGTTCATGTCCCCTACAAAGGAACGGCCCCAGCGTTGACTGACTTGATGTCTAACAGCATCCAGGTATTAGTCGATGCGCCAAGCGGTGTCGGCGCAAATATTCGTGCCGGTAAGATTAAAGCTTTGGCGGTTTTCGCGGATAAGCGCCTGGCGAGCTACCCCGATGTGCCTACGGTTGTTGAGTCGGGCGGCCCTAAAATTGAGTCCTCGAGTTGGGTGATGTTTTTTGCACCGGCAGGCACTCCTAAGGCGATTGTTGATAAGTTGTCGCTAGCGGTCAGAGAGTCGCTGAAATCCGAAGAGCTTATCAAACGCCTTTCAGATCAAGGAATTATCACGGTTGGTAGCACGCCCGCCGAGGCAGATGCGTTTCTAAAGGCTGAAATCGCGAAGTGGGGCAACCTGATTAAAACAGTCGGTGTGAAGGCCGAATAATTTTGCTACGACACGAAGTTGCGCCGGACTTAACGAGAGGCTAGACCAACCGTACGCCTAACGAAATCGCGTACGGGGCTCTTTTTGCCCGCAAATTATGTTCAAACAGGGGCCCGTGCAGTCGTCAATTGCTACCGCTATCTTGAATCGCCCCGATAAAAACACAGCCTGCCCCTGCGGTCGTATGCAGGGCAAGCGTAGCTTGTCTTTCGAGCAGTGCTGTCAACGCTATCTAGATCATTTTGATTCGGTACCAGCCCCCGATGCAGAGAGCTTGATGCGCTCGCGCTACTCGGCCTTTGTGCTGCAACACGCCAGCTACTTATTGAAAACTTGGTTTCCTAGTCATCGTCCTGTCCAGTTAGATTTTGATGACAGGGTGAAGTGGCTAGGATTGCAGGTCAAGGCGCACCGCGTACTAGATTCTGAGCACGCCGAAGTGGAATTCGTCGCCCGCTCTCGTGCGCAGGGAAAAGCTTCGCGTTTGCACGAATTAAGCCGCTTTACTTTTCAAGACGGTCGTTGGTACTACGTTGACGGTGCGATGCTTGACTGAGTGCATCTTAGATTATTGAGTCCGAAGATAGGCTTTATTGGATATGGAAATCACCCCAATATATGGGCTACTAAATGTGAAAGCAATCAGACAAATTGGAGTAAGAACTGTAGTGGTTGCAATGAACATCGCCACCACTAAAGACTTTGGTTTTGCTGCGTGAATAAATGCAACTGTGAGTAGAACAAGTAAAGCGAGTAATAAAATTCCGCTTATCCGTAAGGGGTGCACATCAAACGATGCATAGGCCAAACGGGTGCTGCGAGCGTTATTGACGATCTGGAAGGCATTCATTAGCACCTTCGATTCGGCACTATTGTTCAATTGATTAGCAGCCTTGAATACATCAGAACGCATCGCTATAAATTTTTCTATCGTCTCTGGGGCGTCTTTTCTGTCTGACGTTAGCGTTTGCCACTCTTCATCAATAATAGATTTTGCGTATATTCGAGTCGAAATGACTAGATTGTTGTCTTTTAGCTCCGGAATCGTACTGGCAAGGCTAATGATCTGGATGAGTCCCTGACTTTCAGTCTTGATGGCTTGTGACGCGATGTTGTAGTTTTCCCAAATTGAGGTGCCCATCAAGGCAGTGAATAAGGAAAATAATACAGCTGGTAAGCCAAAGAAAGGAGCCACAACTCCCTCATACTGCAGCATCAATGGCCGGGTTTTTGGCGATAAAAAAATGCGAGTAATGATCACCGCAATAGTGATAAATATAAAAATAATGAACAGGACTAACGTGATTTCGTCGTCAGCATTTATGTTTGGCATTTTGACCACACTGTTGATTAGCGTTGGTAATTCCGGCCGATTGGCACAACCATACCATCAATACCCCACTATTCCGTGGAATTGTTGATAAGTTGTCGCTAGCGTTCAGAGAATCGCTTCGTTTATCAAGAGGGTCGTTGGTACGACAGAGATGGCATATAGTAGCGACGGGCGCAGTGACGCGCACACCGTGTTAACTCTTTAGATTTGTCTCAATGCCTACTCGTCTACCGCACCGATTTTTTATTCGTTCAGCCTTACTCGGGTTGATGACATTTTTGCTTGCATCGTGCACCACAGCACCGATTGTTTCGCGAGAGAAAACAACGGAGGCCTTGGTTCCCCAGCGCGCAGGTACCTTTGTGGGCAATCCCTCCGCTAAAGCCTATGCGCCTCGCTCGATTGATGACGTGTTGGCCCAGCAGGGGCCGTCGCTAAATCGCTATGTAACGGCCGAGACAAATATCTTTGAATTTAAAGATGCTCGGCTGGTACAGCGTTTACAACAGAAGTGGGCCACCGCGAAGACCCAAGGTTTTAAGGTCGCGCATTTTGGTGATTCGTTGGTGCAGGGTGGTTATGCTGCCGAGATCGCTCGCAGTCGCCTCCAGAGCATAGCTGGGAGTGCAGGACGCGGCATGCTGTTTCCGTATTCGATCGCCAAGACTTATTCGCAAAATGACTATAGGTCGACGTTTACCGGCGAATGGGCTACTGCGAATAGTATTCAACAGACACCACGCTTACCGCTCGGCGTTTCTGGTTTTGTTGCTCGAACCAGTGGTGCAGAGGCTTCATTTACGTTGAATTTCGTGACGACTCCCGAACCTGGCAAGAAGCTCGTTAAGTTCTTTTATGTTGCGACCTCGACAGCGTTTACGTTACGCGTGCAGTCGGGTAATTTCGTACATGATGTTGTGGTGCCGAGCGGTGGTGCACAGCCACGTTCGCAAATGCTTACCCTGAGTTTTCCTGAACTCTCTGACACGCTGCGGTTCGAACTCCGCAATGCAAGTCCGAATACCGGCAGTTATTTTGAAGTGTATGGTGTCAGTGTTGAAAACACGACGCCGGGTGTGATGTATCACAACCTAGGGGTTGGCGGCGCCACCTACGGTGCGTTGCTTGCGCAAACATATTTTGAAGAACAGTCGGCGCAGCTAGCCCCGGACTTGATCGTGCTCGATTGGGGCACAAATGATCTCGTCTATAAAAATAGTATTGCACCCGACCTCGAAAAAATTATGGTGCAGACCATCAAAAGGGTCAAGGCTCAGCATCCCCAGGCCGTGATCGTCATCACGTCCGCTCAGGACATGAATTTCAGAAGAAAAAACATCACGGCAGCGTGGGATTTTGCAGTCTTGGCTCGGCGCGTCGCCTTTGAAAATGATTGCCTGTTTTATGACTGGTATCGCGTGGCAGGGGGAAGAGGGGCGATGACAATTTGGACGGCCTACGGTCTTGCCAGCACCGATAACATTCACTTGACCGGTTTAGGGTATGCAGTCAAGGGAGATCTGTTTGCGCAGTCTCTGTTAAATACGCTTGAGCGTTTCAAGCGCGAGCCATCGATTAAATCGTTAGACATACCAACAACAGTCAACACTCAACCCCATTCAGTGGTGGGTTGGTTAAAAGAGCTGTCACCTGCGCCAAACAAACGCATTTTTTATCGATAGCGCAAGACTCTTAAGAGGTGCGCCCAAAAATAAGGCAATATTATGGAATACAAACTAATTAATATGGATGTGCAGTCGTCGATCGCCACCATCATTTTTAATCGCCCCGAGAAGCGCAATGCGATGAGCGACGACATGCGCTCGGAATTCATTCATGCGCTCGAGCGTATCTCTGTCGATAAGGGCATCCGTGCCTTGGTCATCACCGGGTCGGGCAAAGGCTTTAGCGCTGGTGGTGACATTGCCGGTATGGAAAAGCGCATGAGCGCACCCGTGGGCGAGATTGCCTTTAACGGCTGGCACAGACAGCAGCGCGTGCACCATACCCAAACACTGCTGCACACGATGCCCAAGCCCACGATTGCTGCGGTCAACGGTGCCGCCTCTGGCCTGGGTGCCGACACCGCCTTGGCATGTGATTTCTTGATCGGTAGCGAATACGCCAACTTCACCTGGTCTTACATCAACCGCGGGATCATTCCTGACGGCGGCGGCATGTACTTCTTGCCGCGTCGTGTCAGCCTGTCGATGGCCAAACAATTGATTTTTTCTGGCCGTCGTGTGGATGCCGATGAAGCTCTGTCGCTCGGAATCCTTGATCGCAAAACCTCAAGCGAGACCTTGCTGGCCGACGCGCAAGCCTGGGCTGCAGAGATGAGCCGTGGTTCTGCTACAGCCTTAGCGCTGTCCAAGACAATTTTGAATGAGTCCTACGAGTCCACCGCGCATCAAGTTTTTGCGCAGGGTAGTCAGGCCCAAGGTATTTGCTACACCAGCACAGAACATCGCAATGCTGTGTTGGCGTTTCTCGAAGCGAATAGCAAAAAAGGTTGATGCAAGATGAATGTTATTTCCCGCTTGATGCGGCCACAGCGCGTTGCGGTGATCGGTGCTTCGGCTGATATTGCCAAGACGGCCGGACGACCCGTCTCTTATTTGCTCAAGCATGGCTTCAAAGGGGAGATCTATCCAGTCAACCCTAAAGCATCCGAGATCTGCGGGCTAACCTGTTATCCAGATATCGCTTCGCTGCCAGCGGTGCCCGACGTGGGCATCGTGTTGCTCGGTGCTGAGCGTGCGCATCACGCAGTTCGGGAATTAGCGCAACGAGGCTGCGCCGCAGCGATCGTCCTAGCCAGTGGCTATGGCGAAGTAGGGGAGGACGGCAAACGACGCCAGGCCGAGCTTAGAGACGCCGCTGGCACGATGCGCATCCTCGGCCCCAACACGATTGGTCTAGTCAATATCACCGATGGAATCGTGCTGTCCGCCTCGGGCGCCCTAGAGATGGATCATTTTCCGTCAGGGGCTGTGAGCGTGGTGTCGCAAAGCGGTGGGATCTTAGGTTCGATGTTGTCCCGGGCCGCCGCACGTGGGATTGGTTTGTCCAAACTCATCTCGACCAGTAATGAGGTTGATCTTGAGCTTGCAGATTTTATTGAGTGGTTGATTGATGACGAGGCAACCAAGGTTATTGCCTTGTATGTAGAGTCGGTCCGAAATGCTGACAAATTCCGTCAAGCCGCGTTGCGTGCCGCCGCAGCCGGTAAGCCCATCGTTGCGTTTAAGGTCGGTCGTTCAGAGGCTGGGGCGAAAGCTGCGGTGTCGCACACCGGCGCACTGGCTGGCGCAGACAAGATGTACGACGCGCTGTTTCAACAAGTCGGGATCATTCGCGCCAATGATTTTGATTCATTACTCGATATCCCTGCGGCACTCGCAACTGGGCGCAAGCTACGTGGCAATCGTGTGGCCATCCTGACTTCGACCGGCGGTGCCGGAACCCTTGTGTCGGATGCCTTGGGTGTCTCTGGCTTTGCCACACCTGCGCCTGATGCCGTCACCGGTGCAGAGCTGCGCGCCCTACAAGACGGGGATCACGCCGCCTTAGATCGCAACCCCATTGATGTGACCCTAGCTGGTTTGAAGCCCGATCTATTGAAAGGCGCGATCAGTTCATTACTGCGCAGCGAAACTTATGATGCCTTGGTGGTGATTGTCGGTGCCTCGGCGTTGGCGATGCCAGAATTGATGTCTAACGCGATCAAGAGCTGCCTGGGCTCAACCGACAAACCGGTGCTGGCTTACATCAGCCCCCACGCACCACACATCGGTTCCTTGCTCACGCAAGGTGGGGTGCCAGCGTTTTCGGCACCGGAAAGCTGTAGCGCTGCCTTGGGCGCTATGTTGCACGCCGCGCAATGGCAAGCGCTACCGCAAACAAACAAGGTGAACAACACCGTGCAGTTAGACAACATGCCCATCGGTGCACTCGATGAGGCACAAGCCAAACAGCTGTTCTCTAAGTTTGGGATCTCGTGCGCCAACGAAATCGTGGTCACCAATGCCGAGCAGGCTGCACAAGCGGCGACCACGCTAGGTAATCGCGTTGTGTTGAAGATTCTCTCGTCAGAGATTCTGCACAAGTCTGACATGGGCGGCGTGGCCGTCAACCTCAATGCCCAACAGATTGGCGAGCGCCTTGAAGCCATGCGTGTCACCGTCAAGGCCCGTGCAGGCATTACCCCCAACAACTTTCTTATCCAGGAGATGGTTTCCGGTGGCACAGAGCTCATCCTTGGGATGAACCGTGATCCGCTTGGGACGGCTATTTTGCTGGGCATGGGTGGCGTGACAGCAGAGTTGCTGAAAGACACGACCATGCGCCTATTGCCTGCTGAAGGTGGGCTGTCTCCCGGCACCGCACGCGAGATGGCGATGGAGCTTAAAACCTGGCCCTTGCTAGACGGCTATCGCGGTCGCGCACCGGCAGATGTTGATGCCTTAGTTGCAGCGATTGTTGCGTTCTCTGAAATGGTGGCCCAGCTAGGCGAGCGCTTAGTCGAAGCAGAAATCAATCCGCTGTTTGTACTGGAGCGCGGTCAGGGTGTGAAGGCGGCCGATGGAATTGCTGTGTTTAGTGTTTAGCACCCGCCCCACTTTGGTGCCAGCTGATAGGGCCTTCCTCGCAAAGAATAAAAGTTTTTTAGGGTCGACATCCTTTTGGGGGGGATACCTTTTGGCTATGCTACAAAAAAAACTTAGTTAATTTGGTGTCAGATCAACAGCCCAAGTAGGGACAAAGGAAGAAATTTCTTGTCGAGCCGTAATAATCGGGTGTACTTTAGCTGTGCGATATTTTTCGCTATCTAGAAATCTAATCGGAAGGGACATCATGAAATTAAACTCAATGTGGTCACGGGGGAAAGCAGCCCTGGCCAGTAGTGTGTTGTTAGGGTTGTCGAGCACCCCAGCTTGGGCCTCTTCGTCAGTGTTGAAGCAAGATGACTTTGTTGGCATCTCGTTTTGGCTCATCTCGATGGCGTTGATCGCGTCTACTGCGTTTTTCTTTTTAGAAAGAGACCGCGTCTCTGCTAAATGGAAAACCTCATTGACCGTGTCTGGCTTGGTGACTTTGATCGCCGCAGTGCACTACTTTTACATGCGCGACGTTTGGGTCGAAACTGGCTCCACGCCAACGGTATTCCGTTACATCGACTGGCTGATCACTGTGCCTCTGTTGATGATCGAGTTCTACCTGATTTTGGCAGCAATCGCCAAAGTACCAGGCGGCGTGTTTTGGCGCTTAATGATCGGTACATTGGTCATGCTGGTTGGCGGTTATGTTGGCGAAGCAGGGTACGTACCTGTCTGGCCAGCTTTCATCGTTGGCATGATTGGTTGGTTCTACATCCTGTATGAGATCTTCGCTGGTGAAGCTAGCAAGATCAATGCTGCAAGCGCACCACCATCAGTGCAATCCGCGTTTAGCTTGATGCGTTGGATCGTGACCATTGGTTGGGCAATTTACCCAATTGGTTATTTCTTCGGTTACTTGACTGGCAGCAGCCCAGCCGACAGCGCAGCAGCACTGAACATCATCTATAACTTGGCTGACGTTCTCAACAAGATCGCTTTCGGACTTATCATCTGGAAAGTTGCAGTCACTGAATCTGAAGCTGCAAAGCACTAAGATCCTTGCGTTTGCTTGAAGAAAAATCCCGGCTGCGGCCGGGTTTTTTTTAAAAACTATATAAAAAGTTTGATGAGGCGCAAATGGGCATGGGGACGGCTCTTTCAGTAAAGCACGCACACCCGCGTTATTTGGTTAGCGAACCCACAGTCTTGCTCAAGCAAGTTGAAACCTATATGCGCGCCGCGTTACAAAGCGCACCGCAAACACCTGTTTCGAACTCGACCAGAATACAAGAGGCCGTATCGCATCATTTGCAGTCCGGAGGGCAGCGCCTACGCGCGCGTTTAGCCCTTAGCGCTGGCAAAGCGGTCGGCCTGAAAGAAGACGACTGCATCATCCTTGCTGCAGTGGTTGAACTTTTACACAACGCGTCATTAATCCATGACGACCTTCAAGACCGGGATGAGTTTCGTCGCGGACACCAAGCGGTCTGGAGCAAATTTGGGAGTGATATCGCTATTTGTTGCGGCGATCTTTTTTTATCAGCGTCTTATGCCGCCCTTGCAAATGTCAGCAAAGCAAGCGCCTTAGGCAAAATGTATCAGACGATGCATCACCGTTCGAGTGAAGCGATCTTTGGCCAGTGCGCCGATTTATCGATCACCGCCGAGCAGATGCACCTAGAGGCCTACATCGCCATCGTTAAAGCGAAATCAGGCGCTTTACTGAGCCTACCCTTAGAGCTTGTATTTCTGCTCAGTGGTCAACATAGTGCTCTGTCTTGCACCGAACAGGCTTGCAAGGATTTTGCTGTAGGCTTTCAAATTTATGATGACCTACTCGATATTGACGTGGATCAGCGGCAAGCAAACGGTTCAGGCAAAGAACGCAATGCGCTGAATATCGTTTCAGTGTTCGAGCTCACGTATGAAGGCTTGGACACCTCCTTTGATCCCAAACGCTTGGCCAAAGACAGAGCCACTGAATACTTACTCAGGGCAGAGACGGCTCTGACGCAATTACCTGTTCAGTCTGGTGCAATGTTGAGTGAATGCTCGCAGAATATACGTGGTCTTTTAAGTCGGTTGTCTTATTAACGAGCTCAATCTATGCATGCTTTGATCATCGGCGGCGGATTCGGAGGCATCGCTAGCGCTTTGCGTTTCAAGGCCAAGGGCTATGAGGTCACCTTGATTGATCGTTGCCCACAGCTTGGCGGACGCGCCCAAGCGTTTGAGCGCAATGGTTTTCGTCATGATGCAGGACCCACCGTCATTACCGCGTCATTTTTGTTTGAAGAGTTGTTTGCGTTATTTGGTGAAACGCTAGCCGACCACGTTACCCTTGTGCCGCTTAAGCCGTGGTATCGCTTCTATTTTGCAGACGGTGATCACTTTGATTATGGTGGAACACTGGAAGAAACGTTGGCTGAAATCCGACGCATCGAGCCCGCTGATTGTGAAAGGTATCTTCAGTTACTTGCGCACTCACAGCGCATTTTTAACGTAGGTTTCACTGAGTTATCGGCCACACCCTTTGGTAGTTTCTGGTTCATGCTCAAGCAGATACCGAGACTCATCGGGCTGCAAAGCTACAAAACGGTGTGGCAAATGGTGTCTCACTACCTTAAAAACGACAAGCTTCGTCAAGCGTTCTCTATACAGCCGCTGCTCGTGGGCGGTAATCCTTTTGATACAACCAGCATTTATTGTTTGATCCATTATCTTGAGCGCGCCTACGGTGTGCAGTTTGCAATGGGCGGTACGCAAGCAATCGTAGACGCGTTAAAAAAACTGATGGAGCGTCAAGGGATAGAGATCCGCTTGAACCAGACTGTTGAGCGCTTGGTTGTCGAAGCCGACACCGTAAAAGGGGTGGTTCTTGAAGGGGGCCAAACGATTGATGCGGACGTCGTAGTCTCCAACGCGGATCCGGGCTACTTGTATCAGCATATGCTTGAGCCGAAAAAGCAATCTTTTTTAACGCGCTTCAAAGCAAAAAATTCACAGTACTCCATGGGGCTCTTCGTGCTGTATTTCGGTACAACGCGAACCTACCCAGAGATTGCGCATCATACGATTTGGATGGGCGAGCGCTACAAAGAGCTTTTGGCGGATATTTTTAATCGAAAAATTCTGTCCGAGGATTTCTCACTGTATTTGCATCGCCCGACCGCGACCGACAAGAGCTTTGCCCCAGACGGCTGCGATAGTTTCTATGTGCTGTGTCCCGTACCCAACTTGCAGGGCGGACAAGACTGGGCCGTTGAGGGACCAGCCTTACGCGATCGTATTGTTCTTGCTTTAGAAAAAACAATATTGCCTGAGCTGTCAACAGTCATCACTGAAGACTTTTACATGACACCAAAGGATTTCGCGCACGATTATCTGAGCGAGCACGGTGCAGGCTTCTCGATCTCGCCAATATTTACCCAGTCAGCCTGGTTTCGCTTTCACAACCGCGCTGAAGGTTTAAAGAACCTCTATTTGGTTGGTGCAGGCACCCATCCTGGCGCAGGTTTGCCAGGCGTGATCTCGTCGGCCAAAGTGGTTGATGCCTTGATCCCAAGGGTGACCCCCGCGTGACCTTGGCTAACGATACCCTCGACGCGGACCGGGTTCTTGCGGCAAAGGGCAAGAGCTTTTACTGGGCGCGTCACCTGCTTGGACCAAAGCATGCCAGTCGTGCCACGCGACTCTATCGGTTTTGTCGCTACGTTGACGACTTGGCTGATGAGGATCAATCGGCAGCGCGTTCAAAGAAAAATATCGCTGCGCTGCGCGACTCAATTCTTTCAGGATCGACTGAGGATGTTGTGGTTCGGGATGGCCTTGCGTTAATCAATGAGTGTCAGATTGACAAGAGGGCGGTGCTGGACTTGATCGCAGGCGTTTGGTCTGACACTGAACTTGTCAGAATGGAAGATGATGCCCACTTAGTGCAATACTGCTATCAAGTGGCAGGTACGGTCGGGTTAATGATGTGTAAAGTGCTTGATGTCGATCATCCAGAGGCCGAAGCCTTCGCTATTGATCTGGGGATTGCCATGCAGTTGACCAATGTCTGCAGAGATATACAGGCCGATGCCTTGGTCGATCGGCGTTACATCCCGTCAGCCTTGGTTAATGGCTTAGATCCTAGTGAACTCATCCATCCAAGCCAAGCGCATAAACAGATGGTGCAACAGGCCGTTGCGACTTTATTAGATCGTGCGGACGATTATTACCAGAGTGGCGAACGCGGATTATCCTATTTACCGTTCAGAGCCAGGTTGGCAATATTGGTCGCGGCGCGTCTCTATCGTGAGATTGGTCAAAAACTCAGGCACCAAGAATGCGAATACTGGCATCAACGCATTGTGGTGTCTAAAGCTAAAAAACTGATGCTTACGATCGAGGTCTTTCTTACCGCGCCGTTCACAGCAAAATTTTGGCGCTACCCAAGTCAGCATGACGCCAAGCTGCACGCGCCCTTAGTGCCCAGAGACACCAAGACGCTGTCGTCCGCACAGGGTCATGCAAACTGAATTTGATCTGATCATTATCGGGGCCGGCTGCGCCGGATTAAGTTTGGGGACGCGACTTGCCTCGTTAGGCTCCGAAGCGCCTAAAACACTCTTGCTTGAGTCACGTGTTGCTTACGACAACGACAGAACCTGGTGTTTCTGGGGTGATGCGCACACGCCGTTTGCAACGCTTGCCAGGCACAGTTGGCAGCGCTTGAGTGTCAAAGAGGGCGGTCGTCGTGCGTTGATCGATTGCGCCTACACACCCTACCGGTTGTTATCTGCAATAGATTTTTATGCTCAGGCGGCGGATGCAATCGCAAGCAATGACGCACTGCATTTAAAAATGGGCGCCTCCCTGACCGCAGAGCCTAGCTTTGCCAAGGGTAGGTGGCATCTTCAGACGACGGTAGGTTCTTTTTTAGCTAAAGCCATCGTTGACACCCGTCCACGGCCGACGGACAAAATGTCTGACACCACCCTATGGCAAGCATTTCTGGGGTGTGAGCTTGAGTTTGAAGAGCCCCTCTTTGATCCCACGTCAGCGCAACTGATGGATTTTCATCCGGCGAATCAAGCCTTCGTCGGCTTTAATTATGTGCTGCCTTTTTCAACAACCAGAGCACTCTTCGAATTTACAGTTTTTGCGCCTAAGGTCTTTGAGCAAGCAGAGCTACTCGGCTATCTTGAGGCCCATATCGCAACGCTTGCAGGGGGTAGGCCTTACAAACGCCTGCGTATCGAGTATGGATTGATCCCGATGGGCTTGGGTGGCTCAGCCCACGATGCGAATTCTGTTGAGGCGCAGCCAAGCTATGTGCGGGTGGGACTGACTGCAGGGGCGGCTCGGCCCGCGACGGGCTATGCCTTTCAAAGGATTCAGCGCTGGGCCGATGCATGCAAAGATTCTCTTCAGAAAACTGGTCTACCCGTCGGGCATCAGCAAGACTCTTTCGCCATCAGCCAGATGGATGCTATTTTTCTAAATGTACTGCGTCACCACCCTGAGCTAGGGCCTGAGCTGTTCATGCGACTGTTTTCAAAGGTGAGTAGCGAAAAACTGATTCGATTTTTGTCAGATCAGGGGAGGGTGTCTGATTACTTGGCGGTGATTTTGGCCTTACCATCAGGGGTGTTCCTTAAAAGTGCCTATCAATTGGCAATGAAGAAATGAACCGTGTGCAAAAACAAGGTTTAATTTTTGGTGTGGTGGCGATCCTCATCGCGCTGGGCTCTGCGCTTGCACCAGCGCTGGACCCGTTGACCTCCCTCATCTTGATCGCGACCTTAATCTTTTTTCTTGGTGTACCGCATGGTGCACTTGACCCCTGCTTTGCTGAAAAACTGTTCGCAGTTAAGGGCTGGCAAGCGTGGTCACTGTTTGTCGTGATTTATTTGGGCTTGGCCGGCGGTGTAGTGATTGTTTGGTGGCTGGCACCCCTCGTATTTATGGCTGGTTTTTTGCTTATTTCAATTTTGCATTTTTCAAGAGATTTGTCTGCAACTACGCCAAGAATCGCTAGGCTGTTGTATGGCGGTGCCATGATTGTGTTGCCCGCACTATTTCATTTTTCGGAAATGCTCGCGCTCTTTACCTTAATCATCCCTGCTGACAATGCTCAAACGATTATGGGGGTCTTACACGCGTTGGCCTGGCCTTGGGCTGCGGCCTTGGCGCTTTCGTTGTGTGTTGAATTGCGTAAGAATTGGCGAAGTAGTTTCGAGATTTTTTCAGTTAGCCTGCTCGCGATAGCGGCTCAGCCTTTGATCGCCTTCACGGTCTATTTCTGCGGCATGCACAGCTTGAGGCACATGCTGCGTACACAACAGTATGTCAATTTGCCCGCGAGCCGTCTCTTATGGACATGCCTATCACCCATGCTCGGCGTCAGTGTCTTGGTCGCGCTTGGGTGGTTTTATTTGCCAGCTTCATCGTTTGACTCCAGAATTTTGCAATTCGTGTTTGTGACACTTGCAGCCTTAACCGTCCCCCACATGTTGTTGGTTGATCGGGCCCGCTACGCGAGTTAGCGTTCAGTCACTACTTCCAGCCCTGTACCCAGATCGTGTCGTCCTGCAGGTCTCTCCACGCGACTTGTTGGATCTGCTTCGAATAAATTGCTTCGAGCTCTACAAATTCAATTTTGGTGTCAGGCAGTTCTGGGTAATGCACTTTCGTGACCAGAAAATGCTTGTTCTTAGCAACAGGGCGCTTTGCGGTCCACTTAGTAAGCAGTAGTTTTTTAGGGTTGAGTGGATTCATGCGATTGAAGTGCCTGCCTTGACGTCTATTGTTAGGCAGAGTTAAGCCGCTAATAGGTTGTTCTTCACAAATAATCGGTGGGTTGGGGGGTGGTCGCACACGCCGGCAACCTTCATCAAGCGCATCGCAGGCTTGTTAAATTCAACTTCATGTAGCAGCCGAGCGCATTCTTGCCGAGCCACCTCTTGTGCAATGGTTTGACAGGCTTGATCGGATAAACCCAGAAGTTTCAGTTGGCTGCAATGAAATCCATATCGATGCGCTTCGTTTGAAGAGGTATATTTGACAAAATAACCTGCGATAGCTCGACCCAAAATAATCCGATCTTTCTCGGTCACGGTCGACCACATATATGTCAACAGACGTTGAAAAAAAGCCGCGTGGCGACTCTCATCTGCTAGATGTTCTCTAATATAGATGTCTGCCGGATTGTTCTTGCTGGCATTTCTTGCCATCGAAATCAGATCATCGACTGCTGAATTTTCGGAGATGCACAGCACGATAGCTGCGGTAATGTTTTGTAGTTTTGGCGGCACCGCTTCTTTAAAGTAATCCAGAGGCGCAAGCCGCACTTCGGAGGCTTTAATTTTTTTGGTAACGGCAGATTTTTTCTTGACTGCAGCGGTTCCGATGTGGCTTGGAACCATGCCAGTCAGCCTTTTGATATCCGCTAGAAGCTCCCGAGCGACGAACGCGTGGTACATCTCATCGGTACCGATGGCGATTGCCGCTTGTTTGATTGAGTCGCTTAGCTCAACTCCAAGATCCTGCAGCGCTAACTTGCCGCATTGATCCGTGACGAAGCTAACTTCAAAAAACGCGACCGCTCCCAACATGTCGCACAGGCTTTGCAGATAAAAGGGCTGCAGTTGTTTCTTGCTAAGCGCTTGTACTTCAGGATAGTGGGCATACGATTTTAGGTGATATGCAAACTCGATTTTTTCTAGGAGCTGTTTGCTAAACCGACTCCGCTTTTGTGTGCGAACCGTTGATTTATTTTCCCAGTCATTTAAAAATTTCTCGGAGTAGGCGCACAGGTCGTCGTAACTATTTTTTTGGTCCAAGAGATCAATCCAGCTTCGAGAGCACAATCACTAAAAACCACTTGAAGATCTTTGATCTGCAAGTGGATGGGAATCAATACCGAATTAGGACTAACAGTTACATCCTGCGTAGCTTTTTATGACTGTGTAGTTCATTTGTCCGCCTTGCGAGTCACCCGCAGCTTGTTCCAATGCTTCATCAGAAATGCTCTGAATCACTACTTCATCAAGTTCAATATTCATCGTTCACTCCAAGGTTGTGTTCCCATGGCCGCGTGGTCATGGGGGACCAGCTAGCGGTAGCTACCTAGTCATCCTTTTATAAGGCGGTTAGTTTGCGGCAGTCAACGATAAGTAATTGCTTTGCGTGATTCTGCGAGAATTCCTCCGCACCCACTTCCACCCACTTCCACCCGTTTCACAACCTAGTTCACTGAGCCCTTCAGCGTCTTGCGCAGTTCCGTCTTTAAGATTTTGCCGTAGTTGTTCTTGGGCAAACTATCCACAAAAACATATTCCCGTGGGCGCTTAAACCTTGCCATGTTCTCTAGGCATAGCGTATCCATTTCCTCGCTCGTCACGGGGTGCTCAGGTCTCGTCACCACGAAGGCGATCGGTTCTTCGCCTAGATCTTCGTGCTCCCGGCCAATCACAGAAACTTCCACAATGCCAGGGTGGCGTAGCAACACTTCTTCGATCTCGCGCGGGTAGATATTGCTGCCGCCGCGGATGATCATATCTTTTGAGCGATCGCGCAGGGTCAGGTAGCCGAGCGCGTCCATGGTGCCGATGTCACCTGTCCAGAGCCAGCCTTCACGTATGGCGGCGTCCGTTGCTTTCGGGTTGTTCCAGTAGCCCAGCATGCGTGTGTCACTACGGGTGATGACTTCGCCAAGTTCACCACTCGGAACATCTTTGCCATTCTCGTCTACCACCCGGACCTCGACCCCCGTGCGTGCCGTGCCGCACGAGGCCAGTCGTGCCAGATGAGCCGCATCCCGTGGGCCCTCATGATCCTTTTTTGCCAGGCCAGTGATCGTCATCGGGCTTTCGCCCTGACCATAGACCTGATACAACCTCGGCCCAAAAAGATCGAGCGTCTTGAGCAGGTCGCTCACATACATCGGTCCGCCGCCATAATGGATCGTCAAGAGATTACCCGCCGGATGACTGAGGCCGTTTGCCGAGCGCACCAAGCGTGACAACATCGTTGGGGCGGCAAACATCGACACCGCAGGGAAGCGTTTAAACGCTTCAAACACCAGTTCGGTGGTGAAGGCGTCTTCAATGACCTGATGCCCGCCGGCAAACAGATGGGGGAGGGCATACAGACCCGATCCATGTGAAAGCGGTGCCATATGTAACATCGTTTGCCCAGCAATTACTTGATCGATATCGGTGCAATATTGCACACACATCATCATTAAGTTTCGATGGGACAGCATCGCGCCCTTGGGCACGCCAGTCGTGCCGCTTGTATAGAAGATCCAGGCGAGGGCCTCAGGCGGCACGCTGGCGCAGCGCGCTGGCGGTGTTTGTACGTCGACTTCGTACTCAAGGCTGTCTACGTTCAATAAGGTACAGCCTGGCACCGCCTCGGCAAGCGCGTCTGCCAGTCCTGCGTATAGCGCTTCACTCGTAAACAGCACGGTGGCGCCACTATCCAACGCGATGGGTTTGACCTCTTTAGGATGCAGCTTGGCATTGACCGGTACCGCACAGAGCCCCGCCACCCAACAGGCAAACAACACCTCAAGAAACTCACGGCGGTTTTCCATACAAAGCAAGACGCGATCACCGGGCTGTAAGCCGCGGGTCTGCTGCAGGCTGCCGGCGAGCCCCAGGATGCGCGTGGCTAATTCCCCATAAGACACGGTCCGCCCGCGATGCGTCACGGCGCTTAAGTGCGGATGGCTGCGTGCCCTAAGTAAAAACGGTTTGGCGATGTTCATGGCGCTCGGTTCTAGGGTATTACTGGATTGGTGGTTAGCATAAACCGGTATAGACTCAATCAAGAATTTCCTTACCCGCACGCGGGATTTTGGTTGCGTGCGTATCCAATTACGAATATAACGAATATTCAAATTTACTTAGGTTACTCAGGAGACCGCTCGATGATGCAGATCCAATTAACGGTGAATGGGCAGGCCGTGACCCTGACCGCGGCACCGAACACCTTACTTGTCCAGGCGCTGCGCGAGCACCTCAACCTGACCGGCACCCATGTCGGCTGTGACACCGCGCAGTGCGGTGCCTGCACAGTCCTCATGAACGGCAATGCAATCAAGTCTTGCAATGTGCTGCTGGCACAAGCGCAAGGCGCTGACATTGCGACCATCGAAGGCTTGGCTGCACCAGACGGCACGATGCACCCCATGCAGGCCGCGTTTAAAGACTGCCATGGCTTGCAGTGCGGTTATTGCACCCCCGGTATGGTGATGAACGCGGTGGATATCTGCCGCAAGCATCCTAACCCCAGTGCACAACAGATCCGTGAGCAACTCGAAGGCAATATCTGTCGTTGCACCGGTTATCAAAACATCGTCAAGGCTGTGCAGCAAGGTGCTGCCGCCATGAAAGCTTAAGGAGCCAACCATGGGCGCAAATGATTTCGCAAACTTGCCTTACATCGGCGAGTCCGTTCTACGTAAAGAAGACTATCGCTTCCTGACTGGTGCAGGGCAATACACCGACGACATTACCCTCCCACGCATGGCGCATGCCGTGTTTGTGCGTTCGCCACATGCGCACGCCGCCATCAAAAGCGTCGACACACGCGCAGCTAAAAGCGCGCCTGGCGTGATTGGTGTGCTTGAGGGTAAAGATGTTGCCAACGACAAGATCAATGGCTTGCCTTGCGGCTGGTTAATCACCAGCACCGACGGCCAGCCCATGAAAGAGCCCCCACATCCTATCTTGGCGCTAGACAAAGTGCGCTATGTTGGTGACCACGTCGTGATGGTCGTAGCTGAAACGCTTGAACAAGCCAAGAATGCCGCCGAGCTCGTCGAAGTCGATTACGCACCCTTGTCTGCCGTCGTGGATGTGCGCGACGCAAAGGGCGGCGCAGCACTGCACGACATCGCGCCAGACAACCACTGCTATAAGTGGGCGATTGGCGACAAAGCCCAGGTGGATGCAGCCTTTATCGGTGCGGCGCACATCACCAAGCTTGATCTGATTAATAACCGTCTCGTGCCGAATGCGATGGAGCCGCGCGGTGCGATCGGTTCATACAGCCGCGCCAATGACGACTACACCCTCTACGTATCAAACCAGAACCCGCACGTTGAACGTTTGCTGATGACAGCGTTCGTGATGGGTTTACCTGAGCATAAAGTTAGAGTGATTGCTCCGGATGTAGGCGGTGGCTTTGGCTCAAAGATTTATCTGTACGCAGAAGACGTTTGCCTGACCTGGGCCTCAAAAAAGCTCAATCGCAACATCAAGTGGATATGTGAGCGAGGCGAGGCGTTCTTGTCAGATGCGCATGGCCGTGATCACTCAAGCCATGCCGAACTCGCGATTGATAAAGACGGCAAATTCCTAGCCTTGCGCGTGCATACCGATGCGAACTTAGGGGCGTATCTTTCTACGTTCTCAACCTGCGTCCCCACCATTCTTTACGCAACCTTGTTGGCCGGGCAATACACCACACCGTTGGTCTATGCAGAAGTCGATGCGTGGTTTACCAACACCGCGCCGGTTGATGCCTATCGTGGTGCGGGTCGCCCCGAGGCAACGTACTTGCTCGAGCGTATCGTTAGCCGTGCGGCCTTTGAACTTGGGCTGTCACAAGACGAGATCCGTCGCCGTAACTTCATCACCCAGTTTCCGTATCAGACGCCTGTGGCGCTTCAATACGATATAGGCGATTACGTTGCCTGCATGGACGCTTCTCAAAAACTCGCTGATGTGGCTGGGTTTAAAGCACGGCAAGCGGCCAGCAAAGCGCACGGTAAATTGCGTGGGATTGGCTATTCGAGCTATATCGAAGCTTGCGGTCTTGCGCCAAGTAATATTGCCGGCGCTTTAGGTGCACGTGCCGGTTTGTTTGAATGCGGTGAAGTCCGCGTACACCCAACCGGCAGCGTGACCGTCTTTACCGGTTCGCATAGCCATGGCCAAGGTCATGAAACGACTTTTGCGCAAGTGGTTGCTTCGCGCTTAGGCATCGCAGTCGAGGCGGTCGATATCGTGCACGGTGATACCGGGCGTGTACCGTTTGGAATGGGTACCTACGGCTCGCGTTCGATCTCGGTGGGCGGCGCGGCGATTATGAAAGCGCTCGACAAGATCGAAGCCAAAGCTAAAAAGATTGCAGCGCACTTGTTGGAAGCCTCTGATACCGATATCGATTTTGCGAATGGTGAATTCACCGTACGCGGTACGGATAAGAAGATTCCTTTCGGCACCGTGGCACTCACTGCCTATGTGCCCCACAACTATCCGTTAGAAACGCTCGAGCCTGGTTTAAATGAAACCGCGTTTTATGATCCAACTAACTTTACCTTCCCCTCGGGCACCTATATCGCCGAGGTCGAGGTCGATCCCGAAACCGGTGTGGTGCGTCTTGATCGCTTCACCGCTGTGGACGACTTCGGCACCATCATCAACCCGATGATTGTGGAAGGCCAAGTGCACGGTGGGTTAGTGCAAGGTATCGGACAAGCTCTGATTGAGAACTGCGTCTATGACCGCGAGACCGGACAGCTGTTGACGGGTTCGTTCATGGACTACGCCATGCCACGCGCTGACGACTTTCCGGAGTTCAAGATTGGCCATGTTTGCACACCGTGCACGCATAATCCACTTGGCACCAAAGGTTGCGGCGAAGCCGGTGCGATTGGGTCGCCTCCAGCGATCATCAATGCCGTGCTGGATGCCTTAGCGCCCCTGGGTGTGAAGGATCTGGACATGCCTGCGACCCCACACCGTGTGTGGCAAGCCATTCAAGCTGTGAAAGCCTAAGGAGGAACTGGACATGTATGCATTCAACTATCAGCATCCGAAAACTCTAGCCGACGCAAGCAAACTCGTACACGCCGGTGGCCAAGCCTTGGCCGGTGGTCAAACCCTGTTGGCTTCGATGAAGCAACGCCTGATGCAGCCAGAACAACTGGTGGATTTGCGTCAGATCCCAGAACTCGTTGGGGTACGCAAAGAGGGCGAGCAACTCGTGATCGGTGCGATGACCAAACATTGTGATGTCGAGCACAACGTACTCGTCAAGCAACACATCCCCGCGCTCGCAGCCTTGGCCGGTGGCATTGGTGATCGACAAGTGCGTGCCATGGGCACGCTGGGCGGCTCGGTTGCCAATAACGACCCCGCAGCGTGTTACCCCAGCGCCTTAATGGCGCTAGGTGCCACCGTACATACCGATTCCCGCAAGATCAGTGCGCAAGATTTCTTTCTGGGGATGTATGCCACGGCACTCAAACCTGGCGAGCTGATCACTGCGGTGAGCTTCCCGATCCCAAAGCGTGCGGCGTATGCAAAGTTCAAACAAGCGGCTTCACGTTTTGCGATGGTAGGCGTGTTTGTGGCTGATACAGCACAAGGTGTGCGTGTAGCGATCACCGGCGCATCAAGTGGGGTGTTTCGTCATGCTGGTCTTGAGGCTGCCTTGACTAAAAACTTTGCTCCGGAGTCGGTTGCGGGTGTCGCGGTGGATGACGCTGAGCTCAATAGCGATATTCATGCCTCAGCTAGCTATCGCGCCCAGCTCATCAAAGTCCAGACGCGTGTTGCCGTCCAGCAAGCACTCGCCTAACGTGTCGCAACAAAGCGTCGGTTCGGTACTAGCGTTAACTGAAGCGCTTGCTTCAGTTGGTTACTTGGCCGAACGACGCTTGGCGACTGCTGTTTATCTCAGTCTGACCCTACAACGCCCCTTGTTGTTGGAAGGCGAGCCGGGTGTCGGTAAAACAGAACTCGCGAAAGCTTTATCCAAGGTGTTGCAACGCCCACTGGTGCGCTTGCAGTGCTACGACGGCATGGAGCAACGCGAAGCCTTATACGAATGGAATCACGCAGCGCAGTTGATGCATATGCGTGCCCAGCAAGATCACGCAACGCCCGAGCAGCTTGAACACGCGATTTATCAAGAGAAGTATCTGTTGCGTCGCCCGATGTTGCAGGCCCTGCAGACACCCGCACCGGGTGCGGTGCTGTTGATCGATGAAGTCGATCGTGCGGATGCACCGTTTGAGGCTTTTTTATTAGAGTACTTGGGCGAGTACCAAGTCAGTATTCCAGAACTCGGTACGGTGCGTGCGCAGATCCCGCCCGTCACGATCCTCACGAGTAATCGAACCCGTGATTTAAACGACGCCGTCAAACGGCGTTGTTTGTATCACTGGATGGATTACCCCGATCGCGAACGTGAGCTGTCAATTGTGCGCCAGAGTGTTCCCCAAGCGAGTGACGCCCTGGCACAACAAGTCGCAAGCTTTGTAGAACGTTTGCGCTCTGCGCCTTTTGCGAATGCCTTGAGCCGTTCGCCAGGGATTGCCGAAAGCGTGGAGTGGGCGAAGGCCTTGGTTGCACTCAATACCTTGCAGCTTGATCCAGAGGTGGTTCAAAGCACCGTCGGCATCTTATTTAAACAACGTGAAGATCTTGCCGCGCTTGAGCCGATGCTTGAGGCGTTACTTGCACCGGCCCCCGACGCTTAGCGCTTTTGTATGCAACTCGGTGATGCCCGCGTAGGAAAAATGGCCGACAACATCGTCGGTTTTGCGCGCACGTTGCGACGCGCCGGCTTCCCGATGGATAGCGAACGGATTAGCGTAGCGCTTGAATCCGCTTTGTTGATCGGGCTTGATGATAAGCAAGATTTTCGGGCGGCTTTAGAAGCCACCATGGTGTGCAGGCAGCAAGACCGAGAAGTCTTCGATCAGTTGTTCGATGCCTACTTTCGGAATCCGGAGCTCACGCAGCAGCTCTTAGCCCAGATGTTGCCCAAGACCACTGAAGCGGCACCATCACCCAAGCGCCGTGCGCGCACGCAAGAAGCTTTAACTGCGATCGCCGCAAACAATTCACGGGCGAAGGTAGAAGAAGATTCGATTGACTTTGATGCGGCCATGACGGCGAGTGCTCAAGTACGCCTGCGTCACGCGGACTTTGAAAGCTTGAGCGCGAGTGAATTTAAACTTGTGCAGAGGCTTGCTTGTGAAATCCCTTTACCCTGGCCGCGCGTACCTGCACGTCGAACACAACGTAGTCGTTCTGGTGCAAGAGTAGATTGGGCGCATACGCTCAGAGAATCGGCCCGTTTGGATGGCGAGTTACTGTCCTTACCTTATTTGGCCAGGCGTACCCAAGCGTTGCCAGTATTAATCTTGATTGATGTGTCAGGCTCGATGGAGCGCTATGCCCGCCTGATGCTCGCTTTTTTGCATCAAAGTACACGTGGCTTAGCCAGATCAGTCTATGCCTTCGGTAATCAGTTGACGGACTTAAACAGTGCTTTTCGGCATGCCGATTCGGATGTGATGCTTGCGACTGCGAATCAATTGATTCAAGATTTTGCCGGTGGCACACAAATTGGGCATTCGCTTGAGCAGCTGCGTTTAACTCAGCATCGGCAGTTGATCGGTCGTCGCACCGTGGTGCTGTTGATTACCGACGGCCTGGACACTGGTGAGCCCAGCGCGTTGGCCCAAGAGCTCGCGTGGCTTAAGCGTAATTGTCGAAGTCTGTTATGGTTAAACCCTTTACTGCGGTTTGAGCACTATGCACCGAGCGCAGGCGGTGCGAGCGTCTTAAAGAAACATGCAGATGGCATGCTTGCGATTCACGACTTGGCGCACTTAGAAGATTTAGCGCAGTCTTTGGCAGAGTTAGTTAAACAGTAAAAAACAGTTATTACTAATACGAGAGAAGCTTATGGATATGCAAGGTAATCGCCAGCTAGGTGTTTCACAACAACAAGCGTGGGACGCACTCAATGATCCCGCGATCTTAAAAGCCTGCATCCCCGGTTGCGAAAAGTTTGAACTGACAGCAGACAATCAATACGCCGTCCTCGTTGCCGTCAAAATTGGTCCGGTCGCGGCCAAGTTCAACGGCAAAGTCACCTTGGCGGATATTCAAGCGCCTAACTCCTATTCCCTGCAGTTTGAAGCCCAAGGCGGTGTTGCAGGGTTTGGTCAAGGCGAGTCCAAAGTAGAACTCGTGGCCAATGCCCAGGGATGTGAATTGCGCTACACCGTACATTCAAAAGTCGGCGGCAAAATCGCCCAGCTCGGTCAACGCTTGATTGATGGCGTGGCCAAGTCCTTGGCAGAAGATTTC
This sequence comes from Bordetella parapertussis, assembly GCA_945865935.1. Taxonomy (GTDB): domain Bacteria; phylum Pseudomonadota; class Gammaproteobacteria; order Burkholderiales; family Burkholderiaceae_B; genus Zwartia; species Zwartia parapertussis_E. The sequence goes on from CAMBFI010000018.1 coordinate 34,770, forward strand.
TTCAAACGTTTTGAGACTGCTCTGCAAGAAAAGTACCCCGAGTCCGCATCCACACAGTCCTTGGGCGCACCAGAGCAGGGGGCCTCTACAGAGAGTGACATAGCAAAGGCAAAGAGAGCGAAGATCTTCGGTTGGCTGTGGCCGGTAGTCGCCGGTGTGGTGGGCGGTGTCGCCGTCTGGTGGTTTAGGCGTTAGCGCTCAAGGGCCACGCTTCGCTCCGGTAGGCCTGACGGTGTTGTCGGTGTTTTGGGTGTCGTGGCCCTTCAAAGCGTTTAAAATCACAAACAATGCGTTTAAATCTATTTGGAATATGCGTTGATGGCCGAAGACATTCGCTGGAAGCAGCGATTCTCTAACTACGAAAAAGCCTTTCAGTCACTGACTGAGGCGGTAGATCTTTCTCGGGAAAGAGAACTGTCTGCGCTCGAACAACAAGGCTTGATACAAAGCTTTGAGTTCACACACGAATTAGCATGGAAAGTGTTGAAGGACTACTTGGAATACCAAGGTGTTGCAGAGGTTGTAGGGTCTCGTGACGCCAGTCGTTTTGCTTTTCAGAACTCTCTGATTCAAGACGGTGAGGTATGGATGCAAATGATTGCTGCAAGAAATCAAACATCGCACACTTACAATCTTAAGATCGCTCAAGCCGTGGTCGACAGTATTCTGACCCAGTTTTATCCAGCGTTTAACCAACTCGCCAAAAAATTCGGCGAGTTGGCCGGCTGACCTTCACGCATGGATATCGGCCTACCTTCAAACGCAATAGAAAAGATTCTGGCCGAGTTTAGAAAATTCCCTCAAATTGAGAAAGCCATCTTGTATGGCTCGCGCGCGATGGGCACCTCAAAGCCCGGTTCTGACATTGACCTTAGCCTCGTTGGTCAGGCGTTAAATCAAGAGATCGTCTGGAAAGTATCGCAAGCGCTTGACGATACCTTGCTGCCCTTTGTGTTTGATCTTTCCTTGTTTGAAACCCTAGACAATCCTGACCTCAAAGCGCACATCGCGCGAGTGGGGATTGTTTTCTATCAAGCGGCTTAAGAGTCCGGCGCTGTTGCCTGCCACCGCGCTTGACCCTGCGGTGAATAGGCCTCATAATCTCCGCATGAAAAGCGGAGATTATCCCTATATTTGGCAGCATCGTGACTGGCCGCACTGGGTGTTTGATTCCAAGCGGCTGACGCCTTTGCTTGCGCAAGTGCACGGGGCCCAGGGTTACTTGTTAGGTCGAATGGTCGACCTAGGGCTCGATCTGCGCGACCAAGCCTTGTTGCGTATCTTGACCGAAGACGTGCTCAACACCAGCGAAATCGAGGGTGAAATCCTCAATGCTGACTCAGTGCGCTCTTCAATCGCGCGTCGCCTGGGGGTAGACATCGGTGGCTTGGCGCCGACAGACCGACAGGTTGAGGGCGTGGTGGATATGGTGCTGGATGCTACCCAGCGTCATCACACGCCGCTGACTGCCGAACGACTCTTCGGCTGGCATGCATCCCTGTTTCCAACTGGCTACAGTGGGCTCGCCACCATCCAGGTCGGAGCGTGGCGCGATGACGCGCTGGGCGCGATGCAGGTCGTATCCGGGCCTTTGCATCGTCAAACGATCCACTATCAAGCGCCAGCGGCTTCAGTGTTAGACGCCGAGATGGCAGAGTTTCTAAAGTGGTTCAATCACGCTCAAACCGAGGACTCTGTGCTTCGCGCCGGGCTCGCACATCTTTGGTTTGTGACCATCCATCCCTTCGACGACGGCAATGGCCGTATTGCACGCGCGGTCGGCGACATGGCGCTCGCGCGTGCCGAGCACACGACCTATCGTTACTACAGCCTCTCGGCCCAGATTCAAAAAGAGCGCAAGGCTTACTATGATTGTCTAGAAGCCACGCAGAAGGGTGGGATGGATGTGACCGATTGGCTTGAATGGTTTCTTTCCTGCTTGCACAGAGCCATTCAAGGGGCCGAGCAGACGCTTGAGTCTGTCCTTGCAAAGGCGCGCTTCTGGCAACAGCATGCAGGGATGCCTTTGAATACAAGACAGATTAAGTTGCTCAATAAATTGCTCGATGGTTTTGAAGGCAAACTCACCACTACCAAATGGGCGGCGATCGCGAAGTGCTCACAAGACACCGCGCTGCGTGACATCGCCGAGCTCATCGAGCGTGGCGCGTTGGTGAAGTCAGAGGCCAGTGGCCGCAGTACAAGCTACGAGTTGAGCGCCCGGGCATAGCATGACACCACACCCCCCACAGCCTCCTGAAACGCGAACGTTTCCCGTTCTCCCACTCATCGCCACGCTTGCCACACAAAGCTTGGCGACGATGGCGGCGTATTCGTTTCCGGTGGTGGCGCCCGTGATCGCGCAGGACCTCCAAGTGCCCGGCACGCTGGTGGGCTTCTTTATCTCCACCGTCTATGGTGTCGGCATTATTTCTGCGTTGCTCTCACCACGCTTTATCCGCCGCTTTGGTGCGGTCAGGGTGAGCCAGCTGGTGTTGGTGGCGACGCTTGCCATGCTACTGGCTTGTTCGCTCGGTAGCGTGGCCTCGGTCGTACTTGGCGCGGCGCTCTTAGGGCTCGCCTACGGTGCGACAGCCCCCGCCAGTGCCCATCTGCTGGTGCCCCGTACACCGCCACGTGTGATGAACCTCGTACTGTCGATCCGACAGATCGGCGTGCCACTCGGTGGCGTGTTGGCCGGCCTCATCATGGCGCCCATGACCTTAAGCCTCGGTTGGCAAACGGCACTGTTGTGGCAGACCCTACCTGTGTTGCTCGTTGTGCTGCTGCTTGAGTTCGCGCGTCGCGATTGGGATGCTGATCGCGATCCTTCCCGGCAGATATTTAGCAAAGGCCTCTTGGCGCCCGTACAAATTTTGGTGGAGCGGCCAGAGCTGCGTCGCCTGGCCTTCGCCAGTTTTATTTACAGCGGCCTACAACTTTGTTTCATCGCCTTCTTAACCGTGCACTTAACGAGCAAGACCGGCTTTAACCTCGTGCAAGCCGGCTGGGCCTTGGCGGTGTATCAACTCGCTGCGGTCGTGAGCCGACCGATCTGGGGCTGGTTGGCGGATAAGTGGTTAAGCGCCAAGTTCTTGTTGGCGTGGCAGGGCTTCATCATGGGCGCAGCCGCCGTGCTAGCCGGCCAGTTCACCGAGAGCTGGACGCACGTCGTCGTGCTTGTGCTGTGCGCAGTCGCCGGGGCCACCGCAAGCGGGTTTACAGGCCTGGCCTATGCCGAGTGGGCACGTTTAGGCGGCGCGCAGAGAACCGAGGCCACAGGCTTGGGCTCTGGCTTGATGTTTGCCGGGGTCTTGTTGCTACCTTCGCTGTTCTCCGTAGCGGTGACGTATTTTGATGACTTCGGCCTTGCCTACGCCTGCGTGGGCGGCTTGGCGGCGTTATCAGGCTTTCTGTTGTTACAAAAGCCAACAAGCACTGACAATTCCTAACTAAACCACCACACTCAAACACAGTGCTGCACTTTCAGGCAGCGCGCCCTCGACTGCTGGCTGTGTTTGCCACTAGACGCACGACTGCGTGACTATTCGTAGCCTCAGCATATCGAGAGAACGTACGCATTGATGGCATCATGCGTCCACTCTCCAGTCTGGCAATCGTAGATTGAGTTGTGCTCATGCGCTCAGCTAGCTCAGCTTGAGTCATTCCCGCTCTCACGCGCGCTGCAATGAGCTCGCGTGCGATCGCATACTCAGGCCCGAGTTTCTCGTATTCAGCGAGGACTTCAGGGTTTTTAAGCTGTTGGGCTTTAACATCTTTTAGGCTAATCACTCTTGATTCTCCGTAGTCGCTCTGTCGCTGTTTGAATCGCTCGCTGCGGCGTCTTCTCCGTCTTTTTAGTAAACACATGCAGCACCATTAGCTGTCTTCCCTTATCAGCAACATAGATTGCGCGAGCAATACCATCCCGTCCCTTGATTCGCATTTCCCACAATTTGTCTTGCAAAAAACGTACATGCGGCAGACCAACGGCTTGTGGCCAAATTCTTGAAGCATATCCGCGATACGAAAAAAGTGCGCTTGAATATCTGCGGGCATAGTTAGTAGTTCCGCTCTGGCAGGTGGGATTAAGTGTACCGTCCACGTTGATAATTTATCTCTTTTTTGCTATTAATTCAATCTGCACTAACTCGTGGCCAACATCAGCTGCATATCCACATCGGGACCTTGCCAGAGCAATACCAAAAAGCCTTGTCGTTGTTGCCCCCAACACCTCTAATTACTCAGCACGTGAACATTAATAACCATGATTCATTAGTGCGCTACATCCCTCATCGCGTTGCAAATGAACCCTATTTAGACATCGATCTTTTTGTTGAGGCCTCAAACATGCTTCCGCGCGGTGAGGCAGATATGCCAAGGTATGGTTTGATGACCGCGCTTAGCGCAGATCAAAAAGGGGTGTACGTAATCGCAGCGCTCGGGCTCGATCGCTCGGAGCTTAATTATCGCCAGCCGTATCAGTGCAAGCTAACAACTGCTAACAATTTCTAACCAAATACTTACTCCACAAGCAAATATACGAATAGAAATGGCTCACAATACCGCCTACGATTTCGGTATGGAAAAACGCGTGCTCTCACTTGAATTAGCAGTTGAACAAAACACCAAAGCCTACGAGCGCCTCGAAGCAACGATGACGCAGCTTTGCCAAGCCGTTACGGATTTGCGCGTTCAAATGGTGCAAGGCCAAGCTGAACTGCGAACCGAGATAGCCTCAGTCCGAACTGAGCTACACAAGGAGATCGCACAAACCCGTGAAGATCTGCACAAGTACTTTGATAGAAAGTTTATGTGGCTGCTCACAACCTATTGTGGCAGCTTGTTCACGCTCTTAGGCTTCTTCGCTAAACACCTATTAGACAGCTACGCTAAATAGCCATCTGTATCCAACCAACCTCGCCCCAGCCACTTTGGTCTGGGGCGTTTACATTGCGTAAGACCTTCACGCATCAGTTAACTTTTATTGCTTCGGACCCTCAGTAATCCGACGCCCAAACGAAATGGCATAAGAGGCTGTTCTTGCCCGCAACATCGGGTCTGGTGCTCCCTCAACCCCTTTAGGCATAATGTTTGGATCAAAGATCATGGTCAAACAGGAGCCCGTGCTGTCCGGTGAAACCGACACAACTTTCAAGACACCCAGAGTGATTTTCTTTCTTCCCTCTGGAAGGGGGATTGTGGCATTGTCGAGTACATCACCCGCTTGAGCAATTTCAAGATTGAAATTAAAAGACACTTTGCCCGAGGCTACACGTTGGCGTAAATCATCAAACAAAAAATTGGCACCTTTAGCCTTCGCGTCCTCATCGGAGAGTGTTTGCGCACCATCGCCGGGTTCAAAGATCCACTTGCCCCAAACTTTTTCGTTGTTGGCATTTGTAAAACCAAAGCCGTGGACTCCCCAATAGTTCGTTGAAGCGTAACTGGCGGGGACAGCCTTCGAGGCCAAGTATTTTCCTTGAAGCAGTACGGCTGGATTGGCATCTGCGAAAGCTTTAACTTTAGCGGGATCCGCCATTTTGGTGGTTGGATCAGCCTGTAAAGATTGCAACCGCCCGAAAAACTGATCAGGCGTAGCCGCGCCGAAAACAGGCGCTGATATGTTTCCCATCTGCCAGACTTCATTGTTTGGCAAAGCAAATTGCAACGCTAAGTTTCGTTGCGTTTTCGCATTGTCAGCTGCTTTTGGATTTCCGCCACCTACTGAAAAGCGCACAATAACCGGGATGGGCTTGCCGCTAAAAGCAGACGAGCTAGAAATATTTTTACTTTCTGGGCTGCCCACAAACTCACCGCTTGCGCAAACACCTTTTGCGCCCGAGCGCCTAAAACCCTCAAACTTTCCCCCAGTCAATTCAAACTGATTAACCATCGAGTTAGGGTTTGGATCGGCATGCGCGAAATTACTAGCTAAGCTTGAAACGCCTATTGAAAGAATGGCAACAGCCAAACTGGTGAATTTCATTGGTTTCATAGGGATTCCTCAAGTGGGTAAGTGATAGGCTACGCGGTTTCGCTGAGGCCGACAGTAGGTCTATTCTCTATGTTGAGTAACCCTTCATGTGCAGGGTGCCTAAAGAAACCCCCACGTCTTCTGACTCTGATTCCTTGTCCGCCAGTTCTCTGTACGAATCAGGGATGCGCCACCAGCACACAATATTGCGCTATGTTGTCTGTTTTGGTTGGTTAAAATGTAGATATTTGTTTTTTTTTATAATTAAAACTTTTATAGTTTTAATTTGTAAGCATTTGAAAACAAATAAAAATTTAATATTTTTTGCATTATAATTTAATTATAATTGTAGATGTTGTAAAGTAATTTTGTAATTAATCTCTGGGGCAAAAATGCCTGCGTTCAATCATTATGCTCTTTCCTTAGTGAACCCCGCGTTCGATTCGCCGCTAGTTGATGTGGTGACGGAGTTAGAGCATTTACGTCGTTTGCGATTGGGGGGCACTACGCCTGCGCCGGTCTTCTTTCAACTCAAGCACATCTTCCACATGTTAGAGAGCTTGGGGTCAGCGCGGATAGAAGGTAATCACACCACATTGGCCGACTATGTCGAGAGCCGACTTGAGGCTCGGCCGATCGCATGGAGTGATCAGTTGCGCGAGATGGTCAACATTGAAGATGCGATGAGCTTCATAGACCAAAATTTTGAATCTGGTCAGGACGTCACGGAACGCTGGCTGCGCGAGTTGCACGCCATCACAGTCAAGGGGTTAGAGCGAGAAGGGGACTCCACACCAGGTGCTTATCGCCAAAAGTCCGTTCAGATTTCTCAGTCAGAACATCTGCCGCCAGACGCAATGCTTGTATCTCAATACGTGACAGAGTTGGTCGGTTTTATCAATCGAGTTGATCCTGCAAAATATGATTTGATAAAAGTTGCTCTGGCTCACCATCGATTTGCTTGGATTCATCCATTTTCAAACGGGAATGGTCGTGTGGTCCGGTTGCTTACCTACACCTTGCTCATCAAGTATGGATTCAACGTTAAGGCAGGTGGTCGAGTGTTAAATCCAACGGCTGTCTTTTGTAACGACCGCGATCACTATTACGCTATGCTCGGTTTGGCCGATACAGGTTTGACGGAAGGCCTTGAGAAGTGGTGTGTGTATGTACTTAGCGGCATGCTTGCAGAACTACAAAAAGTCGATAGATTGACTGATTCAAACTATCTGAATGACCGAATCCTAGTCCCTGCGTTGCGCTATGCACGTCAGCGCGAGTTGGTTACCGCACTTGAGGAGGAAGTGCTTTTGACGACTGCAAGACGTGGTACGGTCAAGGCCAGTGATCTGCATGCTGTAACGAAGAGTTTGTCAGAGCGCCAACGTACCTACTTAATCAGTAAGTTGGTGGAGCGCAGCATGCTTGCCCCCATTCGAGAGGGTGCACGACAATATACGATTGGATTTGCCAATAATTTCTTGATGCGTGGTGTCATCAAATCATTGTCTGATGAAGGTTTTATTCCGGATGCATTAAATAAACGTCGTTAGTCATGGGCTTTTTGTTTTCGGATACCTGGCATGTAAATCGCACAAGTTAATGACCACCCCCGATAAACACACAGCGTTTGCACGAGCGCATTCGCTTTGTTTATAAGGCGGGTCGTTGGTACTAGATAGATCGAATATAGTAGCGAAGGGCGCGTCAACGCCTATACCTTGTTAACACCTTAGATTTGTCTCAATACCTACTCGTTCATTGCACCGATTTTTTATTCGTTCAGCCTTGCTCGGCTTTGAGGAACAGTCAGCACAGTTGGCGCCAGATTTAATCGTGCTTGATTGGGACACGAATGATCTCGTCTATAAAAACAGTATTGCACCCGACCTCGAAAAAATTATGGTGCAGACCATCAAAAGGGTCAAGGCGAAACATCCCCAGGCAGTGATCCTCATCACGTCCGCGCAGGATATGAATTTTAGAAGAAAGAACATCACGGCCGCGTGGAACTTTGCAGAGTTGGCTCGACGCGTCGCTTTTGAAAATGATTGCCTGTTTTACGACTGGTATCGCGTGGCAGGGGGAAGAGGGGCGATGACAATTTGGACAGCCTACGGCCTTGCCAGTACCGATAACATTCACTTGACCGGTATAGGGTATGCAGTCGCCAACATTCAACCCCACTCAGTGGTGGGTTGGTTAAAAGAGCTGTCACCTGTGCCAAACAAAAGCATTTTTTATCGATAGCGCGATGAGCGATGACATGCGCTCAGAGTTCATTCACGCACTCGAGCATATTTGCGCAACCCCCTAAACCACCGCACTCAAACAAGCCGCCGCGCGCTCACTCAGTACGACTTCTACCGCTAACTGCGCCCGCGTAAGCCCCACAAATAGCTTGCGTTTCGTCCCTTCATCCAGCTCTTCAAAATCCACTTCCGTCAACACGATCCCGGCGGCGCTTTGTCCTTTAAACCGATAGACAGATTCCACCAACAAATCACCCTCTGTCCAAACCGCATCTCCAGCATTGGTGTATTTGCCCGTCGGGCGTCGCAAGCTGAACTGCCCAAGTGTTGATGTTTGCACGAGCAACGCTTTGGCTAAGCCACGCCAGCTAATCACGGCGATATCACTTAGAGCGATACCGCGGCTTACCAGTGCCTGCACTGCGCGTTCGGTTTCACGAAGCAGTGCTTTGTCAGAGTGATAGGTATAAAAGTTCGGCAGCTCGCCGTCATACGCCGCCCGGGCATCGATCGGCGGTTCGGTCAGCGCCAGTGCATTGATCACGGAGCACACCGCCCGCGGGGTGCGGAAGTTATCGCGACAATTGACGACTACTACGTCAGAGAGATCGAACTCGTCACGCGCATACAGGCGCTGCGCTTCGTCTTCAAGCAAATAGATACGGCCGTCGTCCGCCAACTGTGGGAGTAGGGCAGCCACCCAGGCCGGATCAAAATCCTGCCCTTCGTCAATCACCAGCAATTGGTAACGCCCCAGCATCTCGGTGTTTTGCTCAACGGCCTCGCAGTAATGCTGTGTGAGCTGGGCATAGGTGTCTTGCGCGGTAAAGTCTGGCTCACCCACAGAGTGTCGATAGTATTCAACACAAAGTTCATGAAAACTCGCGATCTTGGCCTTGGGTGGAGCAATCCGCCCGATATGGTCTGCCAGGCTACGGTTGTAGCAAACATAGAGGCTGCGCAGCCCACTGGCGGCGGCATCTTGCAACAGGCGTAGAGCGAGCTGTGTTTTGCCAGACCCCGCTGTGGCTTGTACGCGGATGACACCAGAAGGGGTTGTGATCCTCGGTACCCAAGTCGCTAACCCGTCGGCCAAGCGCAGTGTCGTATCGCGGACTTGGGCACCCAAGGCTCGCAGGTCTAAGGTGACATTGAATTCATTACACAGGAACTGTCGCAGCGCCTGCACACTGCTCTGCGTCTGCGCTGAACCGGCTGGCGCAGACCCTTGGGCCAAGAACTCCAACACATACGAGCCAAGCTGCTCAAAGCGGGTGGCATCAATAATGCGTTCCGGTGGCAGGCTCACAACCTGTTGCGTACCCAAGACGTAATCCGGCAGCACCAAACAGTTAGTCACAAAGGTATAGAGCCCCGCCTGTTGCAAGCGATGCACCATCGCCGCAAACTGCACCCGCGTCTGCCGCCCCACATTGCTTGCACCATCGGCATAGAGCTTAAAGATCTCGTCGTTGGTGAGCGAGACGGCCCCCGCTTTGATTTCCATTAACAGCACATTGCCGGTCGGGCCTAAGACGACGATATCGATCTCGCCGTGGCGATCTCGGCCCTCGTGTAGAGAATGCCAGGACACACTGTGAAAGACCTCGTAGCCCTCGGACAACGAAGACTGCAAACGCCACAAAACATCGAGCTCGCGGTGCAAACCGCCAGACGGCGTAAGAGGGGGAAGGGCGGGGCTTAACAGCGCCATAGAGGACTCCAAAGGCAATGGACTTTATAACCCATTGCGATCTCTACCTATGCCTTTGTGCGTACCATAGCGAGTTCATTTTCAACCAGCAGAGGACTGTACGCTATGCCATTTACTCCCCCATCTTGCCACCCCACACTTGACCAACAGGCTCAAATCTTGAGGCAGATCCAATACGATCAAACCTACGCAAGAAAAGAGCTCGAAACCCTGCGCGAAGCCCTTGAGAAACGCACCACCAATTTGTTCCGCCTGCAGCTTGGCGCCATCACCCTGACCGGTGCGCTTGGCTTCGGTGCAGAGCTCTTGGGTAGTCTGTTGCCTATGTAAGGAGTTCTGTAAGGCCATCTGTATCTAACCAACCTCGCCCCAGCCATTATGGTCTGGGGCGTTTACTTATGGTGATTACAAGTACACTTCTTCTTAACGAGATCTCACACAAAACACACAGGAGGCGTCATGTTTAAGAAGTTACTGCAGGCTGCGGCGGTGGTCTTTCTGTTGACGTCTTTCGCGGTCGCTGTTTTGTCTGTTGAGACGCTTGGGCCAAGAACAAATGAGTACTACAGCAAAGCGCACACGGCGTTTCTTTTGATCTACTTCTTTGTCGCTGCAGTGATTGTGTGGGAGCACAACGCCTCAAGGAGCCTAAAGTATTTGTCAGCAGGTGTTGGCTTAATCCCCATTGTTGCGCTCCTCTGCGCGGCATGGCTCGATGGGTTCTCATCACGAAGTTTAGAAGCGTGGGCTGATACCGTGCTTATGCTCCTGTATCTCTTCGTTTTTGTGTCAAGCCTAGCTTCGGTAGTGGGGCGGGTTTTGAAACTGCTGTGGCGCTTGATTTACGCTACGGTTGTAAAAATGAATGGGCTTGGCAAGGCATTAGTTCACTAGCGGGTTGCTTCGTTGGACGTCTGATTCACACGTCCCAGATGCCAGGATAATGGATCAAAGATGCCAACGGTCACTTTCGTCTTGAGGCTCGTATCGCATCTTAAAAACAGGACTATTTGGCTCGTCGATCATTCGTTTTTATTGGAAGCTTCTCGGTGTATTTAAAGTTGTGCGATCATGACGGCTTAAGATTTTCAACTCCGCACAATGTCAAATGAGTACAACTGGCATGACTGTAAAAATGTCTTCGTTTGGGAAAAAAGTTCTAGATGATCTTTATGTTCATAAAGATTTTTTGAGCCAGCTTGCGCAGGACTCGCATACCCAGGAATTAATTCAGGCCGGTCTTCAGCTCATGACCGAGCAGGACTTAGCATTTTGCAATGTCGTAAAAATAAACGCGCAGCGAGAACGGCTATCTTTCTTGCAATACCTTGATTTCGATGACGATCCATTCCCAACGCTTAATGGATCGTGGGCTATAGACCCACGAAGCAAATTAGTTACTTTTCGATCGTATTCAAACTCACTTAATCCACCCATCCTTCACAGAAAAGAACTTCTGGTCCCTCAAGACCACCCACTCCAAAATAGCTGGAGTGCCACAACCAAAATTGCTGAAGATATCGGCCTGTTCTCAACCTCATCCGCGATCGGATTTAAAGAAAACTGGAAGGAGTTGGTTGAGCGAAAAGGGTTCAGTTTAGAGGGAACTAGTTTCATCCCCATCGGCAATCAGGTTGATATCGAAGCAGAACCGACAAGTCTTTTGGGGCAGTCGCAGGTAAACCGTCATCTAACCGCATTGAGTCGTAACAACTTATCCGCACCTATCCAGTTGTTAATCAGTCACGGTTTGATTAATCAAGCAATTTCTGTTTTTGATTATGGATGCGGACGAGGAGACGATCTAAGAGGTCTCAACGAGATAGGTGTCAAATGTGCGGGGTGGGATCCCCATTATGCAAATGACTCTACTTTAGTTTCTTCAGATATCGTTAATCTTGGATTTGTTGTTAATGTCATTGAGGACTCGGTAGAGCGATCAGTAGCGATTCAGAACGCCTTTTCACTTGCTAAGACCGCGCTAGTTGTTTCCGTGATGTTGATGAACAACGATCGTCCTGGAAAACCTTATCTTGATGGTTTTTTAACTTCAAGAAATACCTTTCAAAAATACTTCTCACAAGAACAACTAAAAGAGTATTTAAAAGATTTGCTTGATCAGGATCCAGTCATGATCGGTCCGGGCATTGCTCTTGTTTTTAAAGATCAAGACGCTGAGCAACGATTTCTATTGAACAGGTATCGGAGTTCTAACGTTGCGCGTAGGCTACTGAGTGCACGAATTAGCCCGAGAGCTAGACCGAGACAAAATAATGAACGCATCAAAGTTCCAAAATTATCTAAGGCGGAGAGAGAGTTCATTGAGCTTCGCTCCATCTTAGATGAGCTTTGGGCACTATCTCTTGATTTAGGTCGGTTTCCTGAGTCTCACGAAATTCCACAGCTCTTAGATGTGACTGAAAAAATTTCACTTACTAGGGCATACCGTCTAATTCGCACCCATTACGACCTGAAGCTTCTTGATAAATCTGCCGAGACAAGATCCGATGAAATTAAGCTTTACATCGCATCACTTCAATTTGGAAAGCAAGAGCCATACAAGCAATTGGAGCCGAAGCTCCGTTTTGACATACGTTATTTTTTCGGAGATTTCAAAACAGCTACAAACGCTGCCTTGAAATTACTGCTGGACTCAGGAAAAACAGAAAATATTTTGGAGGCGTGTAAAGTTGCTGCGGCTGATGGAATAGGGTGGTTAGACGCAGAACATTCCTTACAGCTGCATATCTCGATGGTAGAGCGTTTGCCTGTTGTTCTTCGTGCATACATCAGTTGTGGACTCCTTTTGTGGGACAACATAAGTTCCATTCAACTGATAAAAATTCATATCGGTTCGGGGAAATTAACACTCCTTAATTACGAAGACTTTGATACACATCCGATACCTTTATTAACAAAGCGAATTAAAGTCAATATACGAAAGCTAGACTATGACGTATTTGATTACCAAGTACCGCAGTACCCCCCATCGCCGCTACTCTTCAAGAGTCGGTACCTCCACGAAGACATGCCTGGCTATGCTGAACAAGCTGCTTTCGACGAGAGCCTAGAAGCCACTCAAGTTTTAGAGAAGTTCGAATTGCATCCGACTCGAGAGCAAATTGAAGGAGCTCTTGAGGAAATGCGATTTGAAATTATTGAAGGGAAGCTGGTTAGGAGCACGAAAATCCCACATCTTGATCAATTGTGCGGAATGAATTTCAGCTTTAGGCAGCTTATTGAGTGCGGAGAAACGCAAGTGCGCCTTGGTTTGCAAAATAGGCCGTCAAATCCAGCTACATACAATGCCTTGCATGACCTCTCTGAAAATATATTAGATCCAGTCATCGATTACTTTGGATCTATACGACTCACATATGGATTTTGTTCGTCTGAGTTAGCTTCAAAAATTGAAGGACGTATCGCGCCAAAGCTTGATCAGCATGCGAGTCATGAGTTGAATCGTAAAGGGGCGCCGATCTGCCCACGATTAGGTGCTGCGGTTGACTTCATCGTAGATGACGAAGATATGATTGAGGTTGCTCAGTGGATTGTTGGTAATGTCGTATTCGACAGGATGAATCGCTACCAATTTACTAGACACTCGCTAGCCTCTGGTTGAACTGCTGTTCGTATTTTACTGGTGATAAGCCGTCATTATGGCTGTGACGACGAATCGGGTTATAAAACATTTCTATATAGTCAAACACGTCCTGGCGAGCTTGCT
>CAMBFI010000019.1 GCA_945865935.1 Bordetella parapertussis
TCAATTGGCTGTGGGATCTGGTTTGCCTTGATTTGCCCGCCAGAAGTCGAAGCGCCCGCGAAGCGCAAGAGCGGCCCAAAGGTCGCATTGTCACGGGCCATGGTGGCGCGTGTCTTGGCAGTGATGACGGTCTCTGCCGCGACGGGAAGCGTCATTTTTAACTTCACCACCAATGGCAACGGACAATTGTTTGCAGAACGCTTCCAAGGGGTGGTTGAGGACCCAGCCATGCTGGGTATTCTTCTGGCAATTGTTTATACCGTCGCTTCCATCATGCAAGTAGTTGTTGGCAAGCTCTTAGATAAATATTCTCTGAGACCAATATTTTTGGGGATCGTGCTGCTGCAGATCCCGCTCTTTGTATTGGCCGCCTATGCGCAGGGTTGGTGGTTGTTTGCGGCAATGCTGGGGGCGATGGTGTTTATTTTTGGAGCGGTGCCTTTTGTCGATGTCATGATTGTGCGGTATGTCGACGATCGTATGCGCTCACGTGTTGCGGGCATTCGTCTTTCGATCTCGCTAGGGTTAAGTTCTATTGCCGTCTGGGCGCTTGGTCCGGCCGTGAAAGGCTGGGGCTTTGAGTCCTTGCTCCTGGTCATGGCGGGTTTTGCAACCTGCACTGCTATTGTTGTGATGTTCTTGCCCTCTGATTCCATGACACGGCCTGAGGCGGCGTAATGGTAGCTCCGTTAACTGAAAAAGAGTTGCCTGAGTGCTTGGCCAGTGTGCACGACTGGCAATACGACGCGGCGAAAGGTGGCAGTATTCGTCGTCAGTGGGTCTTTGCGGACTTCGCACACGCGTTTGGCTTTATGACGCGTGTTGCCTTGCTCGCCCATGAGGCCGATCATCATCCCGAGTGGCGCAATGTCTATAACAAGGTTGAGATCACCTTGACGACGCATGATGCGAACGGCTTATCCATCAAGGATATCGAGTTAGCAAGGCGCATCGATCAGATTTGATCTAAGTTGTTGCGAATGTGAAGCGCTCGAGTTTGCAAATCGGTCTTGCTGTCCACATCCATTTTTTCAATTTGTCGAAAAACCATTCCGAGTCGGTGATTGCCTGACAAGGAATCGGTATGCCGAATAAAAAAGTCCCAGTACAAGGCGTTGAAGGGGCAGGCGCGTTCCCCCACTCGCAATTTCTTGTCGTAGTGGCAGCCCTTGCAGTAGTCCCCCATGCGATCAATGTAAGCAGCGCTGGATACATAGGGCTTAGTGGCCAACAGACCGCCATCAGCAAACTGACTCATGCCGATGGTATTGGGGAGCTCTACCCATTCAAAGGCGTCAATATAAATGCCTAGATACCAACGATGTAGGGCAGAGGGTTCAAGTCCTGCGAGTAAGGCAAAGTTACCTGTAATCATGAGCCGTTGAATATGATGCGCATAGGCGTGCTCAAGAGATTGGCCGATCGTTTTAGACAGACACTGCATCTTGGTTTGTCCGGTCCAGAACCATTGCGGCAGGGACGTGTCATGCGCGAAGGCGTTCGAGTCCTGATAGGCGGGCATGCGAAACCAGTACACCCCCCGAATGTACTCGCGCCAACCCAAAATTTGACGAATGAATCCTTCTGCTGTCGCGATACTGATTTTGTCTTCTCGCCAGGCACTCTCTGCCCGAAGCACAACCTCCTTAGGGTTCAGCATCTTGGTATTTAGTGCGAATGACAGGAGGGAGTGAAACAGCCGCCAGCTTTGGGTGCTCATAGCATCTTGAAACTCACCAAACTGTGGCAGCACAGCGTCTATAAATCGATCGAGATCTTGCAACGCCTCAGTACGGTTTAAAGGCCAGCGAAAGGCATCGCTTTGCGAAGCGCCAAAACTAGAGACGCCAGCCGCCTGAATGTCAGCCCATAGTGCAGAGTGATCATGTCTGCGGCTATGGTCGATCGGTTCTGGGGGCGAACCATTCCAGCGTTTGCGGTTCTCGTGGTCATAGTTCCATTGACCCCCTTCAGGTTTTTTTGACGCGTCAATCAAAATGGCATGCTTGGTGCGCATCTGACGGTAGAAACGCTCCATCAGCCATTGCTTTTGCGTCTTGAATAGCGCTGCTGTCTCGAGCCGTTCAGTAAAGAAATGTTCGCTCGATACACGCTGTGAAGAAATCGACAAGCCTTGGCAGTAGGTAGACAGCTGTTGATCTAGACGCCACTCGTCTGGCTCTTGGTACTCGAATTTGGTGCATTGGTGACGAGCAATCAAGGTGCTGAGGTTGCCCTCAATCGATTGAGTATTTTCTGGATCATTGATGTCTAGGTAATGAACGTGATGCCCTTGTGACTCCAGCTCCTTTGCCAACGCACGCATGCCTGCAAAAATCCCGATAATTTTTTGCGCGTGATGCAGTACATAGTCTGTCTCCTGGCGCAGCTCCATTAGGGTATACAGGCAGTCGCGATCGACTTGTTTAAACCAGCTGTGTTCCGGATTGAGTTGATCACCCAAGATCAGTCTAAGCGTCGTCAATGTTGTCTCCAGTACGTGCGATAGCTTCCATCTGGATCGTGCTCTTGCATTTGTTTTTGCATATTCATGCGACGCCCGCCCCGGGGATCCGTGCCCAAGCCCGCAATATAAAGCCAATTGCCTTGATTGCTGTATACGTCGAAGTCGAGCAGCTGATTTTCGAACCAAGCGGCGCCAGCACGCCAATCTACGCCTAGATCGTAAATGAGGTAGCTCGCAACAATCTGACGCATCCGGTTCGATAAAAATCCGGTTTGTCTAAGTTCAGTCATTCCTGCATTCACGAAGTCATTCGCTGTCTGTGCCGTCATCCAGTTAGTGAAGTTCTCATGCTGAACTGGTAGCGCTGTGGTGCGAGGTATCTCGGCAGATAAATCAGCACGTAGCCCGTTGCGCAAATAAAGTCTTCTGCCATATTTGATGTGTAAAAAGCGGAAGTAGTCGCGCCACAAAAGTTCAAAGAAAATCCAATAGGTACTGTCGTTGCTGCCGTGGGTTGCCTCAAACTCTTTGAGTAAGTTGAGGGCGCTCGTCGCAGACAGGCTGCCCAAGGCCAGCCAGATGGATAGTCGAGTGGAGTAGTGTTCGCCTGAGAGCTGATTACGTGTTTCTTTGTAATGCTTCGGATGTTGTGTTGAAAAATACTTTCTGACGCTTTGATAAGCGGCATCTTCTCCTGCAGGGAGCAGCGGAGCGTTTAAGTGCTCCGCTGGGCGTTCAGTTAAACGCAAGCGTAAGGACATATTTTCTTGCGACACGGCCGCAGGGAGTTGGGACGGAGTCTGCACAAGCGCGCGAGGCCTGGCGTCGGACCGTTCTATCTGTTGACGAAAGACCGTAAACGTATCCGACATCTTCTCTGGGGCGAAGGGTAGGTCGCGTGGATCGAACATCGTGGATTGCCAGAATTCGACAACGCGCAGACCCAATTGCCTGAGTTGTGTGAGCTCAGCACGCTCTTCAGGAGCCTCGATCGCTTCACAGTAGATCGTATCGACTGCGAAGTTTTCTACAAGGATCTGAAGAATCTCGGCAGGGTCGCCCGCGAACTCAAGTAGTGTATTGCCTCGCGTTTCGATACTGCGACGCAGGGCCTGAAGTGTGGCCTGGGTATATTCACGTCTACGTGTGCTGGTTCGCGCGAAGCCCCAAGCGGTTTGTCCGTCCTGTCTTGAGGCGTGGATATAGACAAGAATAAGTTGCTCAACGCCCTCACACGCTTGTTGCAGCGCAGGAGAGTCGCTTAACCGCAGATCTTGACGGAACCAGTAAATATTTGTCTTCATGCCTGGGAAGAGCCTTGCTGACGGCACCGATCCGAACAATACTTAACATTCTCCCAGTCGCGCTCCCATTTTTTTCGCCACGTGAAGGGGCGTGCGCACGCAAGACAGATTTTCGAAGGCAAGTCTGCTTTTTTTTGCATGCGATTGTTTGAATGTTGAGCCATCAAAAATCAAGAGTGTGTTGTGACGAAGCGGTCTGGGGTGGCACGGTTTTAGACTTTGTTCGATTGGCAGGGCGCTTTCTTGAGCCGTGTTTTACCAACACCGCAGACTTTTCTGCCAAAACCTCGGGTTGTGCACGGCGTTCAAACAATTTTTGTTTGGCGATACGAGTCGCAGTGTCTAAGTCTACGATCGGTGGCGCGATGAGGGGGGGAGAGACCTTAGAAACATTACGCGTTAGGTCGTCAGGAATTGTCCAAGGTTCAAAAATCCAGAGATCTGGCACTTGTCTCAGTGCAGGGATCCATTTTCTGACGAAGACTCCACGGGGATCGTGATCTTGCGCTTGTTTAATCGGGTTGTAGATACGCGGGATGTTAATTCCCGTCGTGCCTGATTGCATTTGCATTTGACTCCAATGAATACCAGGCTCGTAATCCAGGAAATGTTGTGCGAGCCAGTTTCCGACGGGCTTCCAGTGGAGCCAAAGCGGGTAGGCTGCCGTTGAAACGATCAAGGCACGCATACGGAAGTTAATCCACCCCGTATGTTTAAGCATCGCCACACAGGCATCGATCATCGGCCATCCGCTTCGCCCGTCGCTCAGCGCGCTGAAGCGTTCTTCGTTCCAATCGTTTTCACGTAAACCATCGTATCCGCGGTGCATGTTCTGGAATTCGAGCACTGGCTCACTTTCAAGCTTTTGTATGAAGTGGCAGTGCCAGTACAGACGACTCACCATGCTGCGCAAGCCTTTCGCACGACGCGTATCTTCTTGTGGCTCCCGTTCAATTGCATAGGCGACACGCTGAAAGACTTCTCGCACGCTGACGCAGCCGTGAGTAAGGTAGGGTGAGATCCTTGAGCAGGCGGTGGGTGCGGTGAGTGGGGAGGAAATACCTCCGCGATAGCTTTCACTGCGATGATTCAAAAAATCATCCAGAACAGCTAGGGCCTGTGTGCGCCCGCCGCGCTGACGCTGAGGCGGGTCCAGAAGATGCATTCCAAGCTGTTCTGCGCTGGGTGGCTTGCCCCAGTCGTCCACTGGAGCGAAAGACAGAATATGTTCGGGTACAGGGATGAGTGCTTGGCTATTGTGTTGATTCCAACGCCCTTGCCATTCGTCGCGATTAAGATGTCCCCGAAAGACTCCAAACTGTATAGGTTCGTGCCACGCGATGTTCTCTTTTTTGCACCAGCCTTTGACGGCAAGATCGCGCATATAGGAGGCGTAATTGCCAGTTTCTTGGTGGGAGTAGAGCGTATCAAAGTGTGTTTGTGCGTGCAGACGCGCGAGCACCTCACACGCTTCACCGGTCAATACATGCAGCGTCGTGCCTAGCTTCCTGAGCGCCACGTACAGATCACGAAGACTTTCTAGAACAAACGCATAGTGTTGCTTCGAGGCATCTGGGCTACGCCAAAGGCTGGGCTCGACGATGTAGATGCAGCAAAGCGACCCACTTTTTGCTGCGCTCGCAAGTGCAGCGTTGTCTTGGACGCGCAAATCTTTTTTGAACCAGACAACGCTTTTTGCCATCGCAGGGTGGGTGAACGAATCTCTGCGGTTTAGGCCGAGAAGAGCGTCCTCAAAGAAGGCAGTGTTTCCAGTGCAACGATCCTGTCGTACAGGCCGCTATCGGCACCCTTGATTGCAGGATTGATTGCCCGCCCAGTAGTGACACAGTCGTTGAATTTCTTTTTCAAGCCAGCGGCATCAATGGGGTTTTTGGAGTTGCCTAAGGGGAAACGAATTTCACCCGAATCGAAGCTGCGACCATCGGTTGTTTTGATGACCACACGATCGGTGAACGCAAAGGCGGGCTCAAGTGGGCAGAACGTATCGACCGTGGAGACCTTCACTTTGCTGTACAGGTTCGATACATCTTTGCGTGTGGCGAACTCATCCGTTAACTGAGATAGACCGACTTCGCGCGCAACAATCGCAGAGGCGACTGCAAACTGAGCACTGAACTTCGCTTCGAGACCAGTCTTGGGATGATGGTTACGCAGCATCGATGCTTGTGCGGGTCCCATAGTGAGGGCAACCTCTGCAATCTCTTCAGGTTGTAAGTTTTCGCGATCTGCAATCTCAATGACGCCATCAATGGTGCGATGACTTGAATAGCAAACAGGGTAGCGTTTGATGGATAAGCCGCTATCTAGAATCCTGAGTGTTTGACCGAGCGTATCGGCAGGTCGCGTACGATCTACATTACCGGCTAAAGAGAGTGCAAAGAGATAACCTGCGGGATGTTCAAAGACATCCGGTGCAGACGTCATGCCAAGCTTGGACAGTCTGACTGCCTCAATGCCATGTGACGCTGCGCGGCCGGCGTGAAAAGGCTTGGTCATGGTGCCAAAGTTTGCGACTAAGCCGCTCGCCAGACTTGCAGAGATTGCAAGCGCTTGGGTGGCGTCTGCTTCATTGAGTTTATTGAGATAGGCCACCGCAGCCGCTGCACCCACCGCACCAAACACGCCGGTAGGATGCCAACCTTTCAGGTGGTATTGATCGGTCTCGCGGTTGACAAGCTCACCCCACACCTCGTAGCCCACAACGTAGGCACGTAAGGCATCGAGACCGGAGCAGTTAAGCCGATAGCCCTCGGCCAGAATCGCAGGGACAAGCACCGTGCTCGGGTGACCGGAGATGGCGACATCGTCATAGTCCAGCGCATGACCTGCCACCGCGTTGATGAATGCGGCTTGTGCGGCGGGGTGCATGGTCCCCAAGAAGGGCACAGGTGCTTCGGCAGGTGTGGTCGCTTCGGCGAAGTACTTGCGTACGATATTGACGACGGGTTCGGAGTTGCCTGCCATCATGGTGGCAATCGTATCGATAAATCCTGTTTTCGCCACCTCAAGTGCCGCGCGCTCGTCCGCGCCGAAACTTGGTTTTGCAACGAAGGCGCCAAGCGCTTTAGTTAGACCTGTCATGTTGTTGTCTCCGGAATTGCGGTTGTGATGGTTAGAACGAACGGGGCATGCCCAGCATATGTTCACCAATATAAGACAGCACTAGGTTAGTCGAGATCGGTGCAATCTGGAACAAACGTGTTTCGCGCCATTTTCTTTCGACATCATATTCTTTGGCGTAGCCAAAGCCGCCGTGACACTGGAGGCAAGCTTCTGCAGCATGCCAGGTGGCGTCTGAGGCCAGCAATTTGCCCATGTTGGCATCATCACCGCAAGGAAGCCCTGCGTCAAACAGTGCGGCTGCGCGACGCAGCACGAGATCGGCCGCATCGGTTTCAGCGTGCGCACGCGCAATCGGGAACTGTACGGCCTGGTTTTGTCCGATAGGGCGATCAAATACGCGACGTTCGTTGACGTACTTCACTGCTGTTTGGGTAAACCATCTCGCGTCACCAATGGCCTCGGCTGAGACGAGAATACGCTCGGCGTTCATACCGTCCAGAATGTATTTAAAGCCTTTGCCTTCTTCGCCAATCAGGCAATCTGCCGGAATCTTTAGATTGTCAAAAAATACCTCAGTCGCATGATGGTTCACCATGGCTTTCAGTGGGCGAATATCTAAGCCCTTACCCAACCCATCGCGGATGTCGAGCAAAAATACTGAGAGACCATCACTTTTCTTTTTGATCTGATCGAGTGGCGTAGTGCGCGCAAGCAACAGCATCAAGTCGGAATGCAGGGCACGCGAGGTCCAAACCTTTTGACCGTTGATGACGTAATGGTCACCTTGGCGCTCTGCACGGGTCTTTAGCTTGGTCGTGTCTGTCCCGGTGGTGGGCTCCGTGACGCCAAATGCCTGCAGTCGAAGCTTGCCGCTCGCGATATCGGGTAGATATTTCTTTTTCTGTGCGTCGCTACCATGACGCAATACCGTCCCCATGGTGTACATCTGGGCGTGGCAGGCTCCCGCATTGCAACCTGAGGCGTGGATGGTTTCAAGAATCACCATCGCCGCACGCAGAGGCATACCGCTGCCACCGTACTCTTCAGGGATCAGGGCTCCGAGATAGCCTGAAGCGGTGAGGGCTTGAACGAATTCAGTCGGGTAGGCCAGCTTCTCTTCGAGTCCACGCCAGTAGGAACCAGGAAAATCTGCACAAACGCGCTTCACGCCTTCACGAATTTCTGGATAGTCTTCGCCAGATGAAATGCTGATGTTTTGAACGGGGTGACTCATGATTAACAGCCCTTAAAGTTAGCTTTTCGTTTTTCATTGAAGGCCTTGACGCCTTCCATGCGATCTTCGGTGTCAATAAGATGGTTGTAGGCTTCGATTTCAAAGCGGAACGCTGTGCGAAGTTCCATTTGACCGCCATAACGCACCGATTTCTTAATTTGCCGCACAGACAATGGGGCATTAGAGGCGATGACTTCAGCGGTCTCCAAGGCTTTTGTCAACACTTCAGTTGGCTCGAGGATCGCATTGATGAGTCCGTACTCGCTTGCCTGTTGTGCGCTAAAGGGTTTGCCGGTCATGAGGATTTCTTTTGCGCGTCGCTCGCCAATCGCGCGCGGCAGATTCTGTGTGCCGCCAGCGCCGGGCATAATCCCCAGTGTGACTTCTGTGAGGGCGAAGCGCGCAGCGTTGCTTGCGTAGATAAAGTCGCAGGACAGTGCCATCTCGAGTCCGCCAGCATAGGCGTGACCATTGACGGCAGCGATTACGGGGACGGGCAAATCGACTAAAGTCCAGTACATGCGCTCAAAGAGCTCATGTTGCAGTGTCCATTGTTTTTTGGTCATGCCGTTGCGCTCTTTGAGATCGCCGCCCGCACAAAATATTTTCTCGCCGGCACCGGTCAATACGATGCAGCGGATGTCGCCCGCGTCAGCGGTCAACCGATTCCAAAGATCAAGCAGGTCATGACCAGACTGTGTGTTGATCGCGTTGCCAACCTGAGGTCTATTGAGTGTCACTTTGAGGACGTGGGCACCAACCATTTCGGTTGCGATGGTCTCGTAGGCGGGAAAGCTCGTCATGTTTTTTTCCTGTTGTTAAGCAATTCGGTGTGTTCGCCTAGTTTGGGCGGGGGAGCGCTTGGGTGGGGCCGAACCCCATCGAAACTAATGGGCAGACCGATGAAGCGCATGCCGGAGCCGGGCACATCCTGAATCAATCCCAGAGCTTCCGTCTGAGGATGGGCAGCCATTTGGGCGATATCGTTGACGGGTGCACACGGTACGCCGGCTTTTTCTAGCTCCGTCACCCAATGGGCAGTAGGTTTGGCTGCAATGAGTTCGTCTAGCAAGCCGTACAACAGCTTTTCGTTTTCGACGCGCTGTGGATTACCGATAAAGCGCGGGTCGTCTATCCATTCAGGATGTCCAACCGTTTTGGCGAGCGTCTTAAAGAGTGCATCGCTTCCGGCCGCAATGACGAGTTCTCCGTCAAGCGTGAGATAACTTTTGTAGGGGACAATCCCCATGGCACCAGAACCTTGCTTGGTTGTGACCTTGCCACTCGCAAAGTATTGGGCTGCCAAAAGAGAGACCCACGTTGTGGCGGTTTCAAAGAGCGATACGTCGACGACTCTTCCACGCCCCGACGTCTGGCGTTCAAGAAGTGCCGTGAGCGCGCCAATCACCGCCCACATGCCGGTACCCATGTCGACGATCGAGGCCCCAACGCGCACAGCGGGGCGACCTGGCTCACCGGTTGTGCTCATGATTCCACCAAACGCTTGCATCAGTGGGTCATAGCCAGGGCGGTCTTTTAGGGGGCCGGTACTGCCAAACGCACCCAGATTGCAATAAATCAGTCGCGGTTGGCGTGCGAGCAAGGTGGCGCCGTCGAGTCCGAGTTTTTGCACATGACCGGGACGCAAATTCTGGATCACGATATCGGCATGCTCGCAAATGTACTGGCGCAGGGCTTCGACTTCGGTTTCGTCACGCAAGTCGCAGACCACTGACTTCTTGTTGCGATTGAGTGACTGAAAGAAAGGTGAGGCGCCTTCCCAGAAGGGTGGCCCCCATTTGCGGGCGTCGTCGCCATCTGACTTTTCAATTTTGATGACTTGGGCACCAAGTTCGCCGAAGATCTGACCGGCGAACGGGGCGGCCACACTATTTCCTAGTTCGATCACCACGAGTCCTGCAAAGGGCGTGGCGCCTAAGGATTGCTGCTGCGTATGCTCAGACATTTTTAATGTGATGTTGGGATGATTTGTCTCCCCAAAATTATGTCACGAATTGACTGAAACTACCCAGCAAGCAAGCTAATTCAACAGACAACTTACTTTAGTTGCTCACACACGGCAGCAGTGACTTGAGCAGTCGTGGCTAAACCACCCAGATCACGTGTATGCAGGCGTGGGTTGGCGGTGACCGCTTCAATCGCGTGCATCAACCGATCGGCGGCGGCTTGCTCACCCAAGTGCTCGAGCAGCATCACCACCGACCAGAAGGTGCCGATTGGATTGGCCAGACCTTTGCCCATGATGTCAAACGCCGAGCCGTGGATGGGTTCGAACATGGAGGGGTAGCGTCGCTCGGGATCGATATTGCCGGTCGGCGCAATGCCCAGGCTGCCGGCCAACGCGGCCGCAAGGTCACTCAAGATGTCGGCGTGCAGATTGGTGGCGACGAGGGTGTCAAGCGTAGCAGGGCGATTCACCATGCGGGCTGTCGCGGCATCGACAAGCTCTTTGTCCCATTTAACGTCTGGAAACTCTTTTGCGATTTGTACAGCGATCTCATCCCACATGACCATGGCATGGCGCTGCGCATTCGATTTCGTGACGACAGTTAACAACTTGCGTGGGCGCGATTGTGCAAGCTTAAAGGCATAGCGCATGATGCGCTCGACGCCGGCGCGCGTCATCATGCTGACATCGGTTGCGACTTCAATCGGATGGCCTTGGTGGGCTCGCCCCCCTACGCCAGAGTATTCGCCTTCAGAGTTCTCGCGTACGATGATCCAATTCAGTTGCTCGGGCGTGCAGCGCTTCAGGGGCGCATCGATGCCTGGCAAAATGCGGGTGGGACGAACGTTGGCATACTGATCAAAGCCTTGGCAAATTTTTAGTCGTAGACCCCAAAGCGTGATGTGATCTGGAATGTGTGGGTCACCTGCCGATCCAAACAAGATCGCGTCTTTGTCGCGCAGCGCGTCTAACCCATCCTCTGGCATCATCACGCCGTGCTTGCGGTAGTAGTCACCCCCCCAATCAAAGTCCTGAAAGTCAAACTTCAGATTCTTATTTTGTTGGGCAATGGCTTGAAGTACTTTCTGTCCTTCAGGGACTACTTCTTTGCCGATGCCGTCACCGGGGATTGTTGCGATGCGATATGTTTTCATGAGGAGTGAGTGTTCGTTAAGGGGTGAGTCTTTTTGAAGTGATCGATAGTGTGCGCGACGTGAGTTAGCCGTTGCCTTGCTCGTATTGTTTACCGCGCGCCAAAAGCTCTGGTGTGCCAATTAGGTTATTGAGGCCATCAAAATCAAGCATGCGGTCCTGAAACGCTTGGGTGCTCCCGGTTTGCTTCAGGCTTGCATAATATTGCTGTAAGGTATGCGCGACAGCTCTAACCGTACCACCTGGAAAGATCACAATCGAATACCCGAGTGCTTGCAAGGTTTGCGTCGACTTTACGGGCGTTTTCCCACCTTCGACCATATTGGCGAGCAGCGGAACACGTCCCTTAAATTGGGCATTCACAATCTTCATTTGCTCATCAGAACGAACGGCTTCGACAAACAATACATCAGCGCCCGCCGCAAGGTATTTTTCTGCGCGCTCGAGCGCCGCCTCGAAACCCTCTACGGCCACCGCATCGGTGCGCGCCATGATGAGTGTGTCTGGGCTATGACGGGCATCTGTCGCGGCGCGGATTTTACCCACCATTTCTTGCGTAGACACCAGCGTTTTTCCATCAAGGTGTCCGCATCGTTTAGGAAAACTTTGGTCTTCTAGCTGGATGATATTGGCGCCGCTGCGTTCGAAGCCGCGTACGGTACGTTCTGTGTTCAATGCATTACCAAAGCCCGTATCGGCATCCACAATGATGGGGAGTTTGATCCGGTCTCGTATCTGCGCGACTTTCTCGTTGACTTCTGTAAAAGTGGTGAGGCCTACGTCCGAGCGTCCGAGTGTCGTGTAGGCAATCGATGCGCCAGAGAGATAAACCGCCTCAAAGCCGCTTTGCTCGGCCACCATCGCAGAGAAGGCATCATAGATGCCAGGTGCCAGAAGGATTTCTTCTTTTTGTAAACGTTGTTTGACAGTCATCATCGTGCACCAGGTCGAAAGTTGTTGGCGGGCTCATCAAACCAATTACGATTTCTCTGCAAGCGACGCGTCATCTCCAATGCATAGGGAGCTGCTTCAAATAAAACTTCCAGCAAATCGTCATTCAAACGCAGTCCTGCGTTAAGTGCCATGCGGTGTGCGAAGTCCCTTGTCTTCGCATCACAATGGGAAGCGTCTGGGGTGATGTCAGGAGCGGTGAGTACTGGTGCTGTGCGTCCCGCTGTGAGTTTGGGGCGTTCTCCACGAAGGGCTAAGGCGCCTTCCAAAATATGGCCTACTTTTAATACGCGTGCATCCTGTAGTGGCGGCCCAACGAGTTGCAGACCCATGGGCAGACCGCTCGCATTAAAGCCACAGGTCATCGCGAGCGCGGGTCCTGCGGTGATGTTGGCGAGCACCTGAGCGTTCGCTCCTTTCCAAAAGCTAATGGGGCGATGCGCGGTGATGGGTTTGGCAGCACCAAAACTTGGCATGAGCAAAATATCAAACTTTTCATAAATTGGCGTCATCTCGTGCAGCATGCGACGATGCTCGCGCGTGGCCGCAACAAAGTCAGTGGACTGAAACATGACCGCAGGCAAGATGCGGGTCAAAAAATCTTGTCCGTAATCGCCGGGACGTTCAATGAGACCCTGTTGTTGTGTGGTGAAAATCTCGGTTTCCGCAAGTACGACCTTGACATCCATATACTCCTGCATCGGGCGCAGGCGACAGTCCGACACGGTCGCTCCCAAATCTTTTAGAACCTTTACTGTGTTGTTCAGTGCTTGCTGGTGATCTGCAGAGATGGGCAGATCGTCTTCCCATACGTAACGCATTACCCCAACTCGTAGTCCTTTCAAGTTCCCATCTAAGCCCTTGCTGTAATCCGGAATATCTTGCATAAAACTGTTTCCGTCCGCTGGGTCATACCCCGCGAGGGCTTGAAGCATGATTGCGCAATCTTTAACGGTCCAGGCCATGGGTCCACAATGGTCTAGGGTAAATGAGTTTGGCATGACTCCCGTGCGGCTCACGAGTCCAGAGCTAGGCATAAAACCGGCGATGCCGCAAAGTGAAGCGGGGCCGCGGATAGACCCGCCCGTGTCTGTTCCTAATGCTCCGGGAATGAGTCCCGCAGCAACGGAAGCACCCGACCCACTGGATGAACCGCCGCTGAAGTGCTCGAGATTCCAGGGGTTACGCACAATCGGCCAGGGAACATCAAACGAAGGCCCGCCGTGTGCGAACTCGTGTGTGTTGAGCTTGCCAAGCAGCACCGCACCCGCATTGCGCATGTTGGTAATTGTGGTTGCATCATGCGTCGGAATATGGTGCTGAGCAATCCTAGAGCCACCAGTCGTCAGGATTCCGGCTGTTTCATAGATATCTTTGGCACCGAAGGGGATCCCGTGCATCGGACCACGATAATTTCCGGCAGTAATCTCTGCTTCGGCTTTCTTCGCTTGTGTCCGAGCAAGCTCGAAGGTAGGCGTAATGAAAGAGTTGATCTGAGGGTCGATCGCCTCAATGCGTTGCGCGAGATGATCGACGTATTCAAGCGGTGATAAGGTGCGCGCTTTGATTTGTTGCGACGCTTCGGCGATTGTTAAAAAATGCAGCGCAGATGTCATGATTGACCTCGTAAGAATTTAAAGGAGTGGACCCAAGCCTTGCGAGCGTAACGCTGCGCCAACTTCTGGCGAGTGCATGAACGTGGCTAAGGATTGAATGACTTTCGCTTGTTTGGTCTCAGCAAAGCTGCCGAGGGAAAATATGGTCGACTGCTGTACGGCCGGAGGCAGCTTGGCGAAGATGTCAATGCCAGAGACCTGCATAAGCTCGCTCATTTGTTGCACGGCGAGTTCGATCTCGCCGCGGGCGACAGGTTCGCCAGTCAGACCCTCAGGCAAGACGAGGGCTTTGGCCCTGACTTCGTCTTCGATGCCAAGTTTCTTGAGCAGGCTGGCAAAATACATGCCGCTTGCACCTTGTTTGGAGAAGCAGACTGAACGACAGGATAAAAGTGTTGCCTTGAAGGCCTCCGCAGTAGAGATGTCCGGTGCAGGGGCTCCTTGTTTGACGGCCATGGCAACGTCTGAGCTGACAAAATCCAGGCGGCTACCCGGTTGCAAGATGCCTTCGTTCATCAGTTCTTCGATCGAGCTGGATACCGCCATAATCGCATCGGCACGCTCGCCAGCACGAATACGCTCTGACAATTGAGCTGTAGCGCCGTACTCAATCGTGATATGTGCATCCGAGCGCTTCTCGAACTCAGGGATGATGGCTTTAAGCACATTACGCATCGCGATCGTTGAGAAAAGTTTCAGTGACTGCTGGGGAGTCGTCATAAGACCTCAAGGGGGCACGAACAAAAGAGAATTTGATTCTATTCGATTGACCCGCAGCTATCTGCTCGTTAGCATTCGATTCAAGAAACAAGGCGTTTGTGTGCAGTGCGCAAAAAGACAGCTAAACAAGCATTGCTTAGCGCGCAGGCATTCAGGAGTCAGGGCAAAAATAAATAGCGTGGTTTGGGGGGGCAATGAAACACAATGCTGAGCAGTTAGAAGAGAACTTCGCGCCGTATGAAGTGTTTGCGGTGAAATATGCAACGCGCGACGCTTCGCGGAGAAACCATTTCATTGGCGGGGATGAGCATGACGGCCCGATGGCGATGGACTACTACGTTTGGGTGGTGCGTAATGCGCAGCACACCTTCGTTGTGGATACGGGGTTCAGCGCAGAGATGGCGAAAAAGCGCGGGCGAACATTGCTGCGTACGCCCGCTGAGGGACTCAAGCTGTTGGGGATTGATGCCGCGACAGTCGACAACGTCATCATCACACATCTTCATTACGATCACGTGGGAACCTTTGAAAGTTTTCCTCGAGCGCAGTTTCATCTGCAAGACGATGAGATGTCTTATGCCACCGGTCGCCACATGTGTCAGAAGCAATTCAGCCATAGCTATGAAGTCGATGAGATCGTCGGCATGGTGCGCTTGGTCTATAAAAATCGGGTGAGTTTTTATTCCGGCAAAGGAGACCTCGCACCAGGATTGACCGTGCACCGCATCGGTGGCCATACACACGGCATGCAGTGCGTGCGCGTGTGGACCCAGCGCGGTTGGGTCGTGCTTGCCTCAGACACGAGTCACTACTATGAGCATTTTGAAAAGCGGCGTGCGTTTACAACAATGTTTAATGTCGGTGAGGCCTTACAAGGGTACGCCAAGCTCGAAGCGTTGGCACAATCCAATCATCACATTATTCCTGGTCACGATCCGCTTGTGATGCAACGCTATCCCGCTGCATCGCCAGCGATGACAGGGATCGTGGCACGCCTAGATAAGGAGCCTCAGTATGGATAGTCATCCTGTTTCGTTGTTGCCGGGTGCGACACTTGAGTTAGCGACCTTTGCGGCCAAGCTTCGGTTTGAGGACATTCCGCCTGAGGTCGTGGCGAGAATGCGCACCAGTTTTCTCGATAGCGTTGGTTGCTGTTTATTTGGTGCAACCCTACCGTGGACGCAACGGGTTGCGGCAATGGTGCAAGAGGAGGGCGCCCAGCCGGTCGCATCGATCTTTGGGTACGGACAAAAAACGTCGGTTAGCTCAGCGGTGCTAGTCAATGCCACCGCTGGCCATGCGTTTGAGCTAGACGATATTCATAAAGAATCGATCTTGCATGCAGGTTCGATCGCG
Source organism: Bordetella parapertussis (assembly GCA_945865935.1). GTDB lineage: Bacteria > Pseudomonadota > Gammaproteobacteria > Burkholderiales > Burkholderiaceae_B > Zwartia > Zwartia parapertussis_E. The sequence goes on from CAMBFI010000019.1 coordinate 15,854, forward strand.
ACACCTGTTGTGGTCGCACTCGCAGAGCAAACGCGTCAGCGCGCTGGTCGTACTTTAGTCAAGGCGATGACGGCGGGATATGAGATTGGCACGCGAGTCGGCAATGCAGCAACGATGGGGCTCTTCTTTCGAGGTTTTCATCCGCAGGGAGCCTCGGGGGTGTTTGTCGCTGCGGCGAGCGCTGCGTCGATGCTGGGGCTCGATGCGTTGCACACGCAACACGCGTTGGGCATCGCCGGTTCTCAGGCCGGTGGACTGATGGCAGCTCAAGAAGGTGCGATGGTCAAGCGTTTTCATTCCGGACGCGCCGCCCAAAGTGGCGTGTATTCAGCTTATCTTGCGCAAAAAGACTTTACGGGCATCACGGATGTGCTCGAGGCCGGTTATGGCGGATACTTAAGCACGTATTCAAATACACCGAATCCGAGCCGCCTTTTAGAGGGGTTGGGCTCCGTTTGGGAAACCGGTAAGGTGGGATATAAGCCGCACGCATGCGTGACTAGCATTCACTCCGCGCTGGATGCGTTTGCCGCGCTTTTGTCCGAGCATCAATTGACGCCTGATTCTGTGGCGAAACTTGAGGTGGGTGTAAGCTCGATGACCTTTACGCACTGCGCTTGGGAGTACAAGGCGCAAGGGGTGACCGCTGCGCAAATGAATCTGTATTACGGCCTTGCTGTCGTCGGGTTCGATGGGATGGCCTTTGTGGCCCAGTATCAGGAACAACGTTTGGCCGATCCGTTGATCATGGACTTTATCCAGCGTATTGATGCCCGGATCGATCCCGAAATCGACGCCATGGGCCCGGCATATCGCCACGCTGCTCGGGTAAAGATCACCACGACCGATGGTCGTCGCTTCGAGCACGAGATCTTGAATCGTCGTGGTAGCCCAGAAAATCCCTTATCCCACGAGGACGTGGTCTACAAATATCGGTACGTGGTGCAGTCGTGCTTGTCTGCCAAGCAGATCGATCGGTCGATTGCCTTGATTGATCAACTCGATAAGCTAGAAGACACGACAGAGTTATTTGAACTGTTGGCAGCGGGCAGGGCCGACTCGACATAAAATGGAACTTCAGCCCGATTGTCGCTGTCCAACTCGGGTTCCATTCTCGTCGAAGGTGAGAAGTATGTCCCGTGGTTCAGTGATTTTTCGCAAAGGTCTGCAAGGCTTGTGCCTGTGGGTCTGTTTGCAGACGCAGGCATTTGCACATCCACATATTTTTATCGATGGCAGTGTGCAGCTGATTTTTAATACGCAGGGGCATATTGTTGCTTTGCGACAGAGCTGGAAGTTCGACGAGTTATTTGCAGCCTATGCGTTACAAGGGGTCCCGCGTGCGAAGTCGGGGGAGGTCGCAAAAGAAGAGCTCGATAAAATAACCAAAGAGTGGATGACCGCGCTCGCCGATCCCGAGTCGCATTTTTTTACAGAAGCGATGCAAGGAACGAATAAGTTCAATTTTGGCGCAGCGAAAGATGCAGCGACCACTTGGGATGCCAAGAGTGGTCAACTAACTCTCGCCTTTGAACTTCCTTTTGCCACGCCAGCGACTCCCGGCAAACAAGCCGTCGAAGTCGACATTTACGACTCCAGCTATTTTGTTGCGTTTGCCTATAAGGGTTCTGCCTCCTATCGGTTGGAGGGGGCGCCAACGATTTGTCGGATCGATTATCTATCCCCCCGTCCGCTTGACCCGAAAACCGAAAGGCTTTTATGGTCCATTCCTGCAGATCAAAAGCAACTTCCCCCGGAGTTAAAAGAGGTGACGAAGCAACTGACCCATCAATTTAAGGTGACCTGTTGAAGGTGCGTCTGCAGAACGATTTTTTTATAAGAGGGCGTGCGATCGCCGTTGCGCTGTGCGTGTTTGGGTTGCTGTGTATGGCGACCGATGCGCTCGCGCAGGCGGCGCATCCGTTCGCGACGCCTGAACAGCGTCTGAACTTTAATGTAGGTGGTTGGTTTGGTGAGTTTTCTGCGCAGATGGCGATGTGGCAGTCGCATTTCTACCGGCAACTCACTGGTGCTGTTCGTGCTTGGCAGCAAGATGGATGGGCCGCCTGGCTCTTGTTGGGCCTCTCATTTGCGTACGGAGTCTTTCATGCGCTCGGCCCTGGGCATGGCAAGGCGGTACTGACTGCCTATGTGCTCGCGAATCGTGAAACGATACGCAATGGAGCGTTGTTAGCGTTGTTGTCGGCTTTTTTGCAAGCCGTCGTCGCCGTGGTGCTCGTGGGCGTCGCCGCGGGGTTACTGAATGTCTCGGGCATGACATTAAATCGTGCGACGTGGTGGCTAGAGCTTGGCTCCTATTTCATGATGATCGCGCTTGGCCTGCTGTTGGTTTATCGTCATATCGTACGCGTGGCGTTTCGACGCGCTGGACATCAACACCAGCACCAACATCACGCGCATGGTCATCATCACACGCATGATCATCATCACACACACGAGCATGAACATTCGCAAAGCTGTGAGGCAGGCTGCGGCCACCTGCATGTGCCTGATCCATCGATGGTGAGTGGAAAACTCAACTGGTCCCGGGCCATGTCGGCCATCTTGGCGATTGGGCTTAGGCCCTGCACGGGCGCAGTATTTGTGCTGGTTTTTACCTTGTCGCAAGGGTTTTTCATCGCAGGGGTGGCTGCGGCACTGGCAATGGGCTTGGGGACAGGACTGACCGTTGCCGCACTAGCGAGCGCCTCGCTTTGGGCGAATCATGCGTTAGAGAAAATCGTCGACGGACCGAGGCTACGTTTAGGGATGTATGTGGTCGCAATCGTGCAAGGCCTCGCCTCGATTGCAGTCTTACTGTTTGGACTCTTGATGTTTAGTGCCGCTTGGACGGCACACACCTGATGTTCAGCAGTCTTTGCAACGTCCGTAGAGCGTTAGGTCGTGACTTTCCACTTTGAAGCCTTTTGGCGCTAGGTTGACTAGATCGCTCGGGCACGAGTGGATATCAAACACTTTCTGACACGTATAGCACTGAAAGTGATGGTGATGCGCGTGGCCCGCAAGCTCGAACCGTGGGTTCTCGCCAGGAAGCAACACTTGTTTGATGGCGCCTTCTTCTACCATTGCTTTGATGTTGCGGTAGACCGTCGCGATTCCCAGACGGGGGACATGTAAGCCAGCGAGCTCCAGTACCTCTTGTGCGAGCAACGGTCTTCCGGCTTGTTCAATCGCCTCGCGAATCGCTGCGCGTTGCCTGGTGGCGCGTTCTGCTTTCGGGGCGTCAATGGAATGCATACCGTATCTTACCTACATTAATAATGATATTGTATTATCATTACGGTCTGGTTTGAATGTTTCCTCATTTTAATCGGCATTCCATTTCTGTAAGCGCTCTGGCACCTTTACCCCGATGAAGCACGATCACTCTCACGACCATTCGCATCACCATGCTCATCAGGAGCTAGGAAAGGGCATCGACCGTTCATCGGTTGGGCCCGGCGCGGTGCTCGCACCGCCTGCACTGCCGAGTTCTGTACTCAGCGGCGTTGGGCAGCGTGTTCTGCTTGTGGGTGCCGTGGTGTGCGCGGTGTGGCTCGCCGTGTGGTGGGCTTTGTAGAACAGTGGATACTCCCATGACTCCGTTACCTGCGGCGCCAGAGATTGCGCTGACTAATCTGACGGTTGCCTATGATGGGCATCCGGCGGTTCATCATTTGTCCGGCGCATTTGCCTCGGGCTCACTGACCGCGATTGTTGGCCCGAATGGTGCGGGTAAAAGCACCTTGCTGTCTGCGCTTTCTGGTCAGCTAACAGGCATTGAAGGTTCGATACGGTTTGGTGGTGCTGCACATATTGATCTGGCCTACTTGCCGCAGCAGTCTGCGATTGATCGAGAGTTTCCCGTGCGCGTGCTCGATGTCGTCGTGCTGGGTGCCTGGAAACAAATCGGGAGTTTTTTACCCGCCTCGCGCCAAGTCAGGCAACGCGCGACCGACATGCTTGCAGCAGTGGGGCTGATCGGCTTTGAGCGGCGTTTTATCGGGGAGCTATCGGTTGGACAGTTGCAACGCGTGCTTTTTGCACGACTGTTGATGCAGGATGCACCCGTGATCTTGTTGGATGAACCGTTCAATGCCTTAGATACACGAACAGTTGAGGATTTGCTTCAGGTGGTCTTGGATTGGCATCATCATTCGCGAACGGTAATTGCTGTCCTGCATGATTTAGAGATGGTGCGCCGCTATTTCCCTCAGACTTTATTGCTAGCGCGAGAGGCGATTGCCTGGGGCGCGAGTGAAACCGTTTTGACAAGCGACAATTTGACTCGTGCCCGTGCAACTGCTGAATACTGGGACGACCGCGCGCCGTGGTGCGTGCGCGCACCCGAGCAGGGGGGGCGCTTCTAATGCTGGCAGACGCACTCCTGCAAATATATAACGCTGTGCTCTTGCCGTTTGTGGACTACGGTTTTATGCGACGAGCGCTCGTGGCCTGTGTGGTGATCGGTTCGGCTTGTGGTCCCATCGGTACGATTTTGGTCTTGCGACGAATGAGTCTTGCTGGCGATGCGATTGCACACGCGGTGCTTCCCGGTGCTGCGGTCGGTTTTATATTTTTCGGTTTGTCACTACCCGCGATGACCATTGGAAGTTTTGTGGCTGCAGCCTTGATGGCGCTACTTGCGAATCTTGTGACGCGGTGGACCAAACAGAAGGAAGACGCGAGTTTTGCTTCTTTCTATTTAATCTCCTTGGCCTTAGGTGTATTGTTAATTTCTACCAGTGGTAGCAAAGTCGATTTATTGCATTTTTTGTTTGGTAGTGTGCTTGCGACCAACGATGAGTCCTTGATCATGATTGCGACGGCCTCGACCGTCACATTGCTCGTTCTAGCAATCATTTGGCGTCCACTGGTGGTTGAATGCTTTGATCCGGCCTTTTTGCGTACCGCAGGTGGCCGTGGCGCGATGATTCATCAAATATTTATGTTGATGGTTGTACTGACACTCGTATCTGCTTTTCAAGCACTCGGTACCTTGATGGCGGTCGGTCTGTTGATGCTGCCCGCCACAGCGGCGCGCTTCTGGTGCTATGGCGTCATCGCCCGCGCGAGCGTTGCTGCCGGTATCGCTGCGGTCAGTGCCGTCGCTGGGTTGTTGATTTCGTATCACGCAAATTTTCCGTCTGGACCAAGCATTGTGCTCGCAGCGGGCGGTCTTTATTTAGTCTCCCTGTTTATTGGTTCGCGCGATAGTCTTAGGCTGGTTTGGTTTCCTGCACCTCAACACAAGGAGTCGTAATGCGCATTGACTTACTTTATTCGTTTCGCTTATGGTTAGTTCTTACACTTGCGTGCACGCTAGGTTCCGCTGTATCTGCACAGCCTCTGCCTGTTGTCACAAGCTTTTCAATTCTGGCTGACCTTGTGCGTGTGGTGGGAGGCCCCCATGTTGAAGTCACAAGCCTAGTTGGCCCTAACGCGGACGCACATATATTTGATCCCACCCCTGCGGACGCTAAACGACTAGCGGACGCCAAGCTAGTGGTGATCAACGGCTTGGGTTTCGAGGGTTGGATGGATAGGCTGATCAAGTCCTCTGGGTATCGTGGGGCGGTCGTAGTGGCGAGTCGTGGTGTGAAAACGATTCAGGAGGCCGCGGGGTCTGGTCATCATCACGGGCACAGTCATGCTGCGGATCCCCATGCTTGGCAAAATCCGTTGAACGTCAAGCAGTATGTGCAAAATATACGTATCGCACTCGCTGCGGCAAAGCCTGCGGCCGCGCAAGAGTTTGAGCAGCGCGCCACAGCCTATAGCCTTGAATTAGATAAGCTCGATCAGTCAATACGAGAGCGCCTTAAAGCAATACCCGTCGCACAGCGACGTATTATTACTTCGCACGATGCGTTTGGATATTTCGCAGCGGCGTATAGCGTTAGGTTCTTCCCTCTACAGGGCCTGTCGACAGGGAGCGAACCCTCGGCTGCAGATGTGGTGCGCATCATCGATCAAATAAAGAAGAACAAGGTGACTGCGATTTTTGTTGAAAATATTTCAGACTCTCGCGTGTTAGAGCGCATCACCAAGGAGAGTGGGGCGCGCATTGGTGGGACCTTGTATGCGGACGCCTTGTCGGAACCCAGTGCAGGGGCGGATACGTATCTGAAGATGATCACACACAACGCAACCACGATCGTGAATGGTTTTGCAACGGCGCAGTAACGACGTGTTACAAAAAAATGATGATTGTTTTTTGCAAATGAGAATCATTATCGTTTAGAATGTACGCATGGATGTCTTAGTTCATGCGTTACACCCGGTCCCAAACCAGACGAATCCCTCGAGCTTAGGGCTCGAGGGTCCTGTGCCTCACGGCATGCTTCGCACCACAAGTCAGGCTCTTTTTCGCAACGCTGTTGAAATCCATATTCAACACGATGGGGTGGTCTATCGCTTGCGCAAGACGTCTCTAGGTAAGTTGATTCTCACCAAATAACCTTGGTTTCATAAATTGATTCGTTTCATTCTATGAAATCCTTTTATCCGCACAAGCCAGCCATCGCCAGCCAGTGCCTAAGATTCTTTAGGACGCCCCATGCTGAGCAAAAAGCGCGCTTTTCTTTATTTTCTGGCTCTCGGAACACAACTGCCTCGCCTTGCCGTTGCAGATCCGGACACTGCGCCAGTCTTGTCAGTCAATAAGCTTGAAGAGGTTACGGTTAGTGCGACCCGCACGGCCAGACGTATCGACGACGTGCCCGCGTCTGTCACCGTCATCGGTGCGCAAACGATTGAGCGCGAAGGCGCGCGCGATATCAAAGATTTGTTTCGCAACGAGCTCGATGTCAGCGTACGAGCCGCTCCCACCCGCTTCGGAATGGGCGGAAACTCTGGCGCTCGTGCTGGGAATCAGGGGGTCAACATCAGAGGCCTGGGCGGCAATCAAGTCTTGATGCTTGTGGATGGCATCCGGATACCCAATGGATTTAATTTTGGTGCCTTCGCAACTGGACGTGGTGACTTCTTAGATATTGACGGACTCAAGTCTGTTGAGGTGTTGCGGGGACCTGCATCGACGCAGTATGGCAGCGACGGTCTGGCGGGTGCGGTGAGCTTTCGCACGTTAGATCCAAGCGATGTGTTGAAAGCACAGCCCTTGGCCGCGTTCTCACGACTGAGCTATGCCAGTATCGATCAATCCGCCGCAGGGACGGTTGCGGTGGCAGGGCAACGAGAGGCTTGGCAGGGAATGATTCTCGCCACGTATCGCTTGGGGCATGAGACGGCGACCCACGGTAATGATGCATCGCAGAACAGCATGCGTACCCAATCAAACCCTGCTAATTATCAAAATCGCTATCTGTTAGGTAAGACCGTTTATGCACTGAACGCGACGCAACAGCTTACGTTCACCGTAGAGTCGCAAAACAGAACGCAAGCGACTGAAGTCCTTTCAGCCCGAGCGCTGCGACCGACCATTCCACGCGCGACGCTTGATTTCGATACGCGCGATCACATACAGCGTGATCGTATTTCGCTTGAACATCGTCTCACCGATATGAACGCGTCGTGGATTCAAGGGGCAGAAACCCGCGTCTATTGGCAAGATGGACGAGTCAATCAATACACTAAGGAAAACAGATTTCGTTCGCCAGTTCGTACGCGCGACAACAGCTATCGCACGCGTTTAATTGGAATCGCATCGCAGTTTGAAACAAACTTATCAGGGTTGATTAGCCAGAAACTCACCTACGGCTTTGATGGGAGTCAGGCCCAAGTGTCTGGCCTAAGGGATGGGACCTCACCCCCTTACGGCGAAGTATTTCCCGTTAAGCCGTTTCCGGACTCGCGCTACACACAAAGCGGCATCTTTGCACAGAGCGAAATGGAGTTCGGCGCGGTCAGCGTGATCCCAGGCTTGCGCGCTGACTACTATCGCATCTCACCCTCTAGTCATGCTTATGCGGGTGGGTCACCCCAAGCAGCACACGGTCGGGCCCTTACGCCGAGGCTTGGTGCGGTATGGCGCTTAGCACCGAGCTTTGCTCCCTATGCGCAATGGGCGCGTGGGTTCCGTGCGCCCACACCCGAGCAAGTCAATAATGGATTCAGCAATCTCGCCGCGGGCTACACAAGTGTTGGCAATGCTCAGCTTCAACCAGAGTACGCAGATAGTATTGAACTCGGCGTACGTGGGGCTTATCAAGGATTTCGTTACACCCTCTCGGGCTTTGACAATCGCTATAAAAACTTCATCAGTCAGGAGCGGGTAGGGGGTCGAGGCCGTCCAACGGATCCTTTTGTCTATCAGTATGTCAATCTCAGTACAGCACGCATCCGCGGTGTCGTATTGAGCACTGATTCAACAATCGATAGTCATTGGAGTGTGCAGGCCGGCATCGCCTACCTCCAGGGCACCAGTATCCTCAATGGGCGTCAGCAGCCTTTGGATAGTGTTGAGCCGCTCAAGACCATAGTTGGGCTGAACTATGACACCGGTCAGTGGGGTGCGCGCGCAACGGTGACATTCAGCGCAGCCAAGTCTGCTGCAGATATCGCAGAGGCTGCTGAAAAGCAGTTCGCACCCGGTGCCAATACCGTGCTTGATCTCGGTTGGTTCTGGAAGCCCACGCGGGCGTTCACGCTCAACGTGAACCTCAATAACGCACTCGATGCCAAATATTGGCGTTGGTCCGACATGCGTGGCCTTGAAGCGACGAGTTCCGTCAAGGATGCCTACACCGCTGCCGGTAGAAACATTCAACTATCCCTACGTTACGACTATTAAAGAGATGACGATGCTACCCACACAAGAAACGATTCGAAACGCTTATGGCGTGATGCGCCGCTCGCAGGGAATGCGGGCCCGTGATATTGCGCACGCGTTGCAGATCACTGAAGGGCAGTTGATTGCCGCTCATCTGCAATCAGCCGACGAAACAGCCCAAGGCGAAGTGTCAACGCAAGCGAGTGTCATGAGTGCCGTTCGCTTAGATGAGCTTTGGTTGCCGCTGTTGCAGTCACTGGAGTCGCTGGGCACAGTGATGGCATTGACGCGCAATCATGCCTGCGTGCACGAGATAATTGGGATATACAAGAATATTAGTAGCCGTCATGGTATTGGCATTGTTCAAGGTGATCTGATTGAACTGCGTGCCTTCTATCGCTCTTGGCATGTCGGCTTTGCGGTGACCGAGCCAAACTGGTCTAAGCAAAATGGCGACGTAACGCGTCAGCATAGTTTGCAGTTTTTTGACGAAGCGGGCGTTGCGATCCATAAGGTGTACTTGCTTGCTAAAAGCGATCTTTCGCGATATCACCAAATCGTTCGCGAGTTTCGCCACTCCGTCCAGGGATTCGAGGATTTTTCTCAACCCATCGATCGCGTAGCGCCTGTTTGCTACGCCACCGAGCATGTGGACGTGTCTGCTTTTCATCAGGCATGGCGCGCTCTTGAGGATACGCACGAATTCTTTGGCTTGTTAACGCGTTTTTCAATTTCGCGTATTGCTGCGCTACGCCTTGCCCAAGCAGAGTTCGTTCAGTCATTGCACTTGAATCAAATTGAAGCCTTGCTACATCGAGTATCCGAGCAGAAAATTCCTGTGATGGTATTTGTGGCGAATCGAGGGATGCTTCAAATCTTTTCTGGATGCGTCAAAAGGGTGGTGGTGCAAGACAAGTGGATAAACATTCTTGATGAGCGGTTTAACCTGCATCTATTGCAGGATAGTGTCCGCACGCTTTGGTTGGTGAAGAAGCCGACTCAATATGGTTATGTCACCTCAATTGAGGCCTTCGATCAGCAAGGCGAATTAGTGATTACGTTTTTTGGCGAGCGCGAGTTAGATAGTCCTGAGCTCCAGTCTTGGAGAGACTTAACGGAGTCACTGGCGGTGGAGGCGGAGTCATGCGTCCATTAAAGCAATCAGCGATCCAGTCTGTTGAGCGGCGCCAGCTTCTATGGGCGGGCGGTATCGGACTTCTGTCTGGATTTGGCACGGTGGATGCCGCACAATCTCGCTCGAGCCTGAAGAGCCGCATCGTGTGCGTCGGAGGCGGGATTACTGAGATTATTTGTGCACTGGGCTATGAGGCCAGTCTAGTTGGCGTGGATACCACCTCTAGATATCCCCTAAGTGTGCGTCATCTCCCGAGCGTTGGATATGCGCGTCATCTATCGTTAGAGGGTGTACTCGCCTTGGCGCCGCAACAGGTCATCGTCGGGCACGACGCGGGGCCACTCGCAGTCTTGTCTGGTTTGCGCGAAGCGGGCGTGTTGGTGTCTAGAGTCGAAGACGGCCACACGCTTGACGCGTTGATTTCTCGGGTAAAACAAATTGGACAACTACTCCAGTGCGTTGGTCAGGCGCAGGCGCTCATTGAGAATGTCAACGTGGAGTGGGACGCTCTGAGGCAAACAATCGCTATACCTGCTCACACGATTCGTGTGATGTTTGTTCTTGGGCAGACGCCGAGTCAGATGCTGGTTGCTGGGACGGATACGGGTGCTGATGCAATACTGAAGCACGCAGGTCTTCAAAATGCTTTTTCAGACTTTAGAGGATATCGCCCCGTTACTGCCGAGGCCATCATTGCGGCACAACCCGATCTAGTCGTCCTGACGCAACCGGATGCCTTGACGCCTAAAAACGGCCCCAATAGTCGCAGCTTGATCCACCAGTTTACGGGGCTCTCTGCGACACCCGCGGCTCGTCCGAGTCGTTGGCTAGTGTTCGACACCATGTTCCTCTTAAGCTTTGGCCCCCGACTGCCCGACGCGATACTGACGTTGCGTCGCGCCTCGATTGAAGCAATGCGCACATGAGTCAACGCCTGTATCGACCACTGCAGTCTGCTAGCTTTATCCTCTTGGAGGTGCTGCTCGTGACGACCTTGATTGCGACGAATGTTGGTGCCTTCGCACTCGAGCGATCGGCCTGGTTGTTTTGGCTTGAGCCTCGCGACTTAGAGCCGGTCATTGTCGGACAACGCCATGTTTTATGGACTATTCGTATTCCTCGGGTGTTGTTCGCTGGGCTGATTGGTGCATGTCTTGGTTTTACAGGGGCGCTAACACAAGCGTTGTTTCGTAATCCTTTGGCCGAACCAGGATTACTCGGAGTTTCTTCTGGCGCTGCGTGTGCGGCGTCCTTGTCGATTGTCTTTCTAGCGCAAGTTCCTGGACTTGCCTGGTTGTCGGGACACTGGTTGTTATTGCCCGGTATTGCTTTTTTTGGGGCTGTTTTTGTATGTCTTTTTCTAGATAGCCTCTCCCGCACATGGATGGCGGGGTCGGTGGGAGGGCTTCTGTTGACAGGTATTGCTGTCAACGCGCTAGCAGGCGCAGTGATTGGCTTGTGCGCGTACATGGCGACCGATACACAGCTGCGCAGCCTGACGTTCTGGACGCTTGGCTCCTTGGCAAACGCAAGCTGGACATTGATTGCGGGGGTGGGCGGATTATTTGCGTGCATCTGGATGGCGACACGGCCGCTTATCCAGAGCCTAAATGCGTTGATGCTTGGGGAAAGTATTGCGAGACATGTGGGAGTTTGTTTGCCACGCCTCCGACTGCAGGTCATCCTTATGGTGGCCGGTCTTGCTGGGTTTGCGGTTGCTTTTTGCGGTGTGATTGGGTTTATTGGGTTGGCGGCACCGCATTTAGTACGACTGGTTGCAGGCGCCGATCTGCGGCTGGTGCTGTCACGCTCTGCAATCGTAGGAGCTATTTTGCTCATTTGTGCGGATGCCTTTGCGCGCACGATTTCTGCGCCAGCCGAAGTTCCTGTCGGTATTTTTACGGCATTACTGGGTAGCGCATTCTTTTTTTGGCTATTACGACGACACCGTCAAGGTCTGGCATGAGCAATACCGTACCGCTGTTGATGCGCCTATCCCACTTAGCGTTGCCACTTGACGAGATGCGTTTTGGGCCATTTAACATCGATATCGCGGCAGGCGAACGTATTGCGATACTCGGCCCGAGTGGTGCTGGAAAGTCTACGCTGCTCAGATTGATGTCGGGTGAATACTTCACTGAAGTGGGAGAGCTCAACCTGGATGAAATGCCTATACGTTCCTTCGCGCCCGCATCCTTGAGCCATCGACTGGCGGTGTTGCCACAGTTTTATTCCAACGCCTTTGACATGCCGGTCAGGCTAGTCATTGAACTGGGTAGACTAGGTAGGGCGTCCCATGATGATCTTCACAAGATTGTTAACCAAGCTGCCGGTTTAGCGCGGGCAGATCATTTGCTTAGTCGCACAACACGTAACCTCTCTGGGGGGGAGCTCGCACGTGTTCATCTCGCGCGTGTATTTGCTCAGTTTTGGGACATGCGCGATGGGCTCCTGCTTGTTGATGAGCCACTGGCTGCCTTCGACCCTGGGTTGCAAGTTGAGCTATTTGAACAACTCACTACATTCTCTAGAATGCGCAACCATGCTTTGGTTGCTGTCTTGCACGATGTACAACTTGCGTTGCAGGGATTTGAGCGATTACTCATGATCAAGCACGGCAAGTTGTTTGCCGACTGTCCTGCCTCGCTGGAGGCGTTGCCACATTTAGAGCGTTTATTCAGTGTCCGATTTCTGACGCATCAGGTAGACGATATATTGTTCTTGCACACTGCTGGTTTAGTCGACTATCCATAATGTTCTTTTTGCTTAGCTTTCTGCATCGTCCGGCTGTGCAAGCGTCACTGCTTCATCTTGCGGCTATCCTTTTGCTACTATTTTTTAGTCTTGGTTTGCGACAGGGCGCGGAACTATCTGGACAACAGACGCCAACAGAACTCGTCTTGATGCTGGTGCAGCATGACGAACAAGAATCTTCTGCCACGGATGTATTGCTGGCTGAGGCCGATGTGTCGATACCTGTACCCAAGGCGGCGCCTATAAAAAAAGTGACGCAGACGAGGAGCACATCAAGCAAGCCAACAGTGCCCAAAGGTGGGCGAGCCACACAGGCGCTAGAAGCCTTGTCTGAGCAAGAGTCTGCCCAGCCAACGCATGCGCTGAGCCCACCGCCAGACTATCCGATCACGCTGCGCCAACGCGGTATCGAAGGGACGGTATGGCTAAGGGTCCATGTAGATCGATCAGGGCTCCCCGAGCAAATCATTCTGTTTAAGACGAGTGGCTATCGTTTATTTGATGAGGCTGCATTGCGCGCCGTTGCGCGATGGCGCTTTAGGCCAGCCAGGTCGAATGGGCAGTATTTGGCGAGTTGGGTCGAGTTTCCCGTGCGTTTTATTTTGCAGGGGTAGCCGCCCCTTGTGTGCTGGCGGTCTCTTGGCGGATACGAGAAATGCTTTGCTCGAGATTATTCCAAACGGGTTTGTCCGGTGCGAAGCGGGTACGCATATAGTTCACTAGGCTTACGAGTTGCTCGTCATCGAGTTGACCTGAAAAAGACGGCATAAAGCCGATCGCCTGACTTGCAGGTTTGCGAACACCTTCAAGGATCACCCGGATAACATTGTCTGGTTTGTCGCTATGCAAGTTGGTATTCAGCGCGAGCGGGATATTTGCACCTAAAAGCTTGGGACCATCTCCATCGTGATGGCAGGCTGCACAAGCCATGGTAAACATTCTTTGCGCCGATCCGAGCAAGGTCGCACTTTGTGTTTGTGCCGCGACGACGTAACGCTGAGCCGCTTCTGCAGCTTGCTCTTGCGTGGCTACTTGCTGGAAGGAGGCGAGATAGTGCGCCATGGCTTTGATATCGCTATCTGGCACCGCCGCGAGTTGTTGTACGACGGGAGCCATCGGCCCGCCGGCACTACCGTGTTCTCCGCTGAATCCCGTACGTAAGTAGTCATAGAAGGATTGTTCAGTCCATCTCACGGGAGATTTAGAGGCAGCGGTTAAGCCAGGAGCTTCCCACCCTTTAATCCAGGCACCGGATAAAAATCCTTTGCCTAATCGCTCTCCACCAAGGGCGTCGCGTGGGGTATGGCAGGCGGTGCAGTGACCCACGCCGTTTACGAGATACGCACCGCGGTTCCAAAGCTCTCCTTGATCTGCGAGGAGCGTTGTTGCGGAGGATGGCTCGCTATATAAGGCATTCCACACCGACATGAGAGGACGATAGGAAAACGGCGCGGAAAGTTGCGTGGAGGGATTTGCCTGTGCGACGGGTGCCTGCACCATCAAGTAAGCATAAACCGAGGTGATGTCCTCATCCGTCATGTTTTTAAAAGAGGTGTAGGGGAAGGCGGGATAGAGCAGGTGTCCGTCTCTAGAAACACCATCGCGCATCGCGCGTCTGAAGGCTGGCAGGGACCAGGACCCGATGCCCGTATCCACATCGGGTGTCAGATTGGTGGAGTACACCGTACCGAAGGGTGTTTGTATACCAAGACCGCCGGCGTTCGGCTGACCCTGCGCAGAGGTATGACAGCTGACACAATTTCCCAATGCGACAAGCTGCCGGCCCTTTTCGATGGTCTGGGCAGAATACAAGGCCGGGTTGAACTGAGCGATTGGTGCGATCGGTGCCGGTCCGCGCAAACCGATCCAACCAAGTGAGAGGCCCGCTAGGCCGGCCAATACTGCAGCAAGTCTCTTGGCGAATGGACGGCGCGTGGGCCAAACCGCATTTTGATTGGCTTGCGGCGGTAAGAGGCGTTGCAAAGACGGTTGAGCGTGCTGGGCGGGGGATGACGCATCTGGCAAGGGATTGAGCGCAGCCCTAACGACCTCAGGCGTAAAAGGCGGCTGACGAAATCGTATCCCTGTTGCATCAAATATGGCATTAGCGATCGCTGCAGTACCTGGTACCGAGGAAGATTCTCCTGCCCCGAGCGGAGCCTCGTTGGGGCGCGGCATCTGCAGCACATCAATGACAGGGACTTGCCGAAAATTCAAGATTGGGTAGGAGCCCCATTCGCGTGTCGCGACGGTGTTGTCTTGTTTACGTACGGGTACGCTCTCATGCAAGGCGCGACTTGTTGTTTGGACAACATTGCCGTGCACCTGGTGCTCGACGCCCGCCGGATTGATCGTCATCCCTGCGTCATGGCCCACTACAACGCGTTTGACATGGACTTCTCCGGTACGACGGTTGACCTCGACGTCTGCGACCCAGGCCGCCCAGGCGGCGCCAAAGCCCGGCCACTTGCTGTGGATATACCGGGCATAGGCCACGCCTTGCCCACGCAGAATATCTCCGTCCGCCTGCTGTTGTTGCGCAGCCGTGTGTGTCAGCCAGCCCGCCTTGTCGGTCGTGGCCTGCAAGAGCTCCCTTGCACGCGGATCCTCTAAATAACGGAGTCGAAACTCAACAGGATCCACGCCAGCTTTGATCGCGAGTTCATCAATATAGGACTCGTGCGCGAAAGAGTTTGGCAGGGCAGAGACACCGCGTAACCAAGAGGCCCGCAAAATTGGCGGCATATCGTTAACCGTGACGCGCAGGTTATCGACTTGATAGGGTGGACGAGCCGTGCGATCGCCCATTTCATAGGTTTGAGCGAGTGGTTCAATGGTGCGCGTCAGCAGAAGCGCAAGCGTAGGGGCACCGTTCGAGGGATAAGAGGTCTGAAAATCATACGCAGCGAAGTCGCCTTCGGCGTTCAGGCCGCCCCGCACCTGCATCCACTGTGCGGCACCTTTAGGCTCCCAGAGGTTTTCTTGTTCGCGCGTCAGTTGTACACGCACCGGGGCGCTTACCGCCCGCGACAATAGGGCTGCATCAGCCGCCACATCGTCCGCGCCGTTGCGTCCATAGCAACCTGATGCTTCCATTCTAATGATTTCGATATCGAGATCAGCAAGCCCGGTGAGATGCGCCAGATCTGCGCGCAGCACGTGTGGATTTTGTGTGCCGGCCCATACAGTGAGCTTGTCGTTCTCTGAGTGAGACCAGTCTGCCACAGCACAAGACGGGCCGATCGACGCATGCATCTGATAGGGCCAGATGTAGGTGCGTGATATCTCCGTGCCACCGTCTTGCAGTGCGGCCTCAATATTTCCTTCATTGATGAGCTCGCGCGGCGTTGAGGGGTTCGCACGCAGGGCGCGCTCAAGGTCACTCAGGTCCGGTAGGCCAGGCCACTCCTTCCAGGTCACACGGAGTTCATTGGCCGCTTGTTCCGCATGTTCCTCGCGCTCGGCGACAACACCGATGAAGTCCCGGATGACCACAACTGCTTTGATGCCAGGAATATGGGCAATCGAAGACTCGTCGACAGATTCCAGAAGATTGCCAACAAAGTCACCGTGGTCGGCGCCCGCATAGGGTGGTCGTACCACGCGACCATGTAGCATGCCTGGTACACGCATATCGTGCACAAACGTGAGCTGTCCTGTCGCTTTGCCAGGGATGTCTACGCGGGGAATCGGTTGGCCGATCGTGTGATGATCTGCCGTTGCTTTGAGTGGAACGGCGGGGTCAAGCAACAAGCGGGTATGTGCTAAGCCGATCAGCTCTGCATAGGTGAATTGCTTGGTCGTATCCCCCGCAAGTTCGTAAATGACCTGACCACGCTCGGTTCGAAGTTGTTGTGCAGATACCCCCCACTTGAGCGCGGCTTGTTGCAATAGCCAACGCCTTGCTTGCGCCGCTGCGTGTCGCAAGGGCGCGCTGTGTAGTTGTATCGAACCACTCGCAATGGTTGGACCTTGATTGGGTGCTCGACCTGTATCACCAAGAACGACCTCCACGTGGTCCATGGTGACGTCAAGCTCTTCTGCGACGATTTGCCCGAGCGCGGTACGCAGCCCTGTTCCAAGATCGACATGGCCATGCAGCGCAACAACACGTCCGTCTGACCACACTGAAAGTAAGACCTCCTGGCCTTCCGCTGGATTGGCAGGTACCGCGACAGGTTGACCTTTCGTGGGTGCTGCGGCGGGTAATGGGTCACGTACGACAAGCAATACACCGCTGGCATCCATGAAGTCTTTACGCACGCGCAGTGTGTTGCTATACGCCATGGTGACCCACCTGGTTATCTTTTGCTGCAAGCATCATACGTGCTGCGCGCTGCACCGCACGCATGATTTCAACATGTGTGCCACAACGACAAAAATTGGCAGAGAGCTCAGAGCGGATCTGTTGTTCGGTGGGTGACGGGTTACGCGCAAGCAGCGAGGCCGTCATCATGATCATGCCATTGAGACAATAGCCACACTGCGCCGCCTGTTCAGCAATGAATGCCTGCTGAATGAGGTGCGGTGTGGTGACGGTTCCAAGTCCTTCGAGCGTCGTGACGCTGCGACCTTGAACGCCTTCGATAGGAATCACACAAGACCGCGCTGCTTGGCCATCGACGAGAACGGTACAGGAACCACATTGACCAAGACCGCAGCCATATTTTGGGCCATTGAGTTCCAGGTCGTTACGTAGAAAGTGTAGAAGTGAGGTGTCAGGAGAAAGTGACGTCTCATGCGTTTGACCGTTAATGGTCAGCTGCAGAGATTTATTGTGGGCGGTCGGGGAGGGCATCAGTGTTATAGGCTCAGATAGGCGCGCCGGACGGCTTCGTTCGCGTCGAGTTCTTGCATCGTGCCTGAAAAGCGAATTTGACCTTTTTCTAATACGTAGGCGCGGTCACAAACGAGATTAGCAAAGTGCAAATTCTGCTCCGAGAGCAAAATGCTGACTCCTTGTTGTTTGAGTGACAAAATCATGTGAGCCATTTGTTCAACAATGACTGGCGCAATACCTTCAGACGGTTCATCTAACAAAATAAGATAGGGATTGCCCATTAAGGATCGTGCGACGGTCAACATCTGTTGCTCGCCACCACTCATTCTGCCACCCGGGCGATCAGGCATTTCCCCAAGGTTGGGAAAAAGCTTGAATAGTTTCTCTGGTGTCCAATGGGGCGCCGGGTCACCTTGCGGCCAAACACGGGCGGCTTGGCGTCCGACCTCAAGATTTTCTAGCACGGTGAGGTCTGTAAAAATGCGCCTATCTTCTGGTACGTAGCCTAATCCCAAGGTCGCGATTTCGTGAGTGGAGTGTTGTGAAATATCGCGGCCCATGAAGCGCAACTGGCCTCGACGTTTGTCGATCAAGCCCATAATAGATTTCATGGTGGTTGATTTGCCCGCACCATTACGCCCCATTAGTGCCACGACTTCGCCGCGCTCCACATTCAGGTCTACGTCATACAAGATTTTTGCAGCACCGTACCAGGCTTGTAAGCCGGAAACTGTGAGCAGCGCTTGAGAGATCATTGTGCTGCCTCCGTCGCCTTCAGGGATGTGCGCGAAAAGGTGCTACCCCCTCCGAAATAGACTTCCTGAACGTTACGGTCATCGCGAATTGCATCTGGCGTACCATGCGCAATCAGTCGGCCGCGTGCCAGCACGCTGATGCGATCTGCATAGGCGAAGACGACATCCATGCTGTGTTCAGTGAACAGCACAGCGATGCCTCGCTCGATCACTAAGCGCTTAGTCATGGCCATCATGTCATTTCGCTCTTTGGGTGCCATTCCAGCGGTTGGCTCATCCATCAGAAGCAGTTTTGGATCGTTCGCTAAAGCAATCGCAAGTTCGACACGTTTGACGTCGCTGTAGGCGAGCTCGCTACACGGACGATCTGCTTGCTCTTGCATGCCCACCTGGCTCAATAACTGTAATGCTTTGTCTCGTGCATGATCTGCCGCAGATTTAAAGAAAGAAAAAAGTTGCTTGTCGTAAGACAGCAATGCCATTTGAACGTTTTCAATTACGGTGAGTGAAGAAAAAGTCTCTGCGATCTGAAAGCATCTCCCCACCCCTAAACGCCAAATCGCCCGCGGCTGAAGTCCGATTAGCTCCGTTCCCTCAAGCTGGATCGTGCCTCGATCCGCCTTAAGCTGACCATTGACCATATTGAAGGTGGTCGATTTTCCGGCACCGTTTGGTCCGATGAGTGCGAGTAGTTCACCAGCCTTCAGATCAAAATCAATGCCGTCTACTGCCTTGACTCCTCCAAACGACTTACCTAGACCGCGTACGGTGAGCAGTGTCATGCCGCCTCCTTACGCAGGGCTTTTAGGCGGCCAGTGATTTGTGCAGCAAAGCCAGCGATCCCTTGAGGAAAGAGCAACACCAGTAAAAGAATGATTCCTCCGAGCATCGCACGCCAGTATTCGGTGTTCCGTGCAACGGTATCCTGGAGCCAGGTAAAGGTGAACGCACCGACGATCGGACCTGCGAGCGTCTGAATCCCGCCTAGTAGCACCATGACGAGTCCGTCTATCGATCGACTGACATGCAGACTCTCGGGGGAAATGCTTCCTTTTGAGAAAGCGAACAGCGCCCCAGCAAGGCCTGCAAATGACCCTGCCACAATGAAAGCAACCCACTGTATGCGTTTGACGTCGATGCCAATGGCATCGGCTCGAAGAGGCGAGTCACGTCCGGCACGCAACGCATAGCCAAACGGTGAATAAAGCAGCCGACGCATCACATACACCGCTACGACAACCAGTCCCAGCGTTAGAAAGTAATAATTCTTCTTGTCTTGCAGCCATGGTGCCGGCCACACGCCCGTTAAGCCGTTGCTTCCGCCTGTGAAGGCATCCCATTGATACACAATGGCCCACGTAATCTGTGCAAAGGCGAGGGTGAGCATCGCGAGATACACACCTGAGAGTCGGACACAAAACCACCCATAGAGAAAAGCGCCAAGTGCCGCAACGAGTGGTGCCAGCATAAGAGCCGCTTCCATCGGCAAACCAAGGCTGCGAATAAGCAGTGCTGCACCGTAGGCGCCCAAACCAAAATAGGCGGCATGGCCAAATGAGTGCAAACCTGCTGGTCCCATGATGAAGTGCAAGCTGGCGGCAAAGAGTACGGCGATCAATAGATCGATCAATAAGACCGTGACATAAGGCGATTGCGCGGAAAGCCAGGGCATGGCGATCAAGGTCAATAGGACCAAACCACTTCCAAGCTTAGAGGCACCGGAGGCGGGGCGCAGGGGCATCTCGATCTCTGCGGCGTTGCGTGAGGCGGGTTGAGCGCGTCCTAAGAGCCCCCAGGGTCTGAACACCAAAACGATGGCCATCACGAGAAATTCAACCACGAGCGTTAATTTCGAGAACGATATTTGCACGCCAGCAATTTCGACTAATCCAAGCCAGATGCAAATAGCTTTGAGCTCTGCAATCAGTAAAGCGGCGACATACGCGCCGGGAATAGAGCCCATGCCACCAACCACCACGACGACGAAGGCAGCGCCAATCGTATGCAAGTCCATCTCGAGGTTGGCGGGTTCGCGGGGAAGCTGAAGCGCACCGCCCAAACCTGCGAGTAATGCGCCGAGTGCAAACACAGCCGTAAACAGCCAGACTTGATTGACCCCGAGCGCTGCGACCATGTCGCGGTCTTGCGTTGCCGCACGGACTAAGGTGCCCCAACGTGTGCGCGTGAGTAGTAACCAGAGCAGTCCGAGCAAGACAGGTCCCACCACAATCAGGAACAAGTCGTAGGAGGGGAAGTTGCGACTCAGAATTTCGACAGAACCTTTTAACCCCGGAGCGCGTGGTCCGAGCAGTTCTTCTGGACCCCAAAGCCAAAGTACTGCATCTTTGATGACGAGCACTAAGGCAAAGGTGGCAAGAAGTTGGAATAACTCAGGTGCGCGATAAATACGGCGAAGCAGGGTGATCTCAATGAGTGCGCCAAGCACACCCACGACGAGCGGTGCAAGTAAGAGTGCAGGCCAAAATCCAATGCTTGAAGAGAGCTTTTCAACAAGCGTATACGCAACATAGATGCCCACCATGAAAAACGACCCATGGGCAAAGTTAACAATCCGAGTAACCCCGAAAATTAAGGAAAGCCCTGCCGCCACCAAAAAAAGTGACGACGCACCCGCTAGACCATTGAGCAATTGGACAATTAAGCTTGACAGGTCCATGCGAGCAGGGCTCCCTCGTTAAACCGTAAATCGCTTAGTCGGCAGGACGAAGCTTTTTCACTTCTTCGGCTGAGGGCAACACCGATGCGCCATCGATGTAGCGGAAGGTTCCCATCACCCCCTTGCCATTCTCAAGTTTGGTGCGGCCGACATAACCGCCCATTGTCGACTGGTGGTCTTCGGGGCGGTAAGTAATGCTTCCGAATGGAGACATCAGTGTCAGACCACGAAACGCAGTGATGAGCTTTTCGGTCTCTGTGCTCTGGGCTTTTTTGATGCCTGCGGCCAGAGACATGATTGTGCTGTAGCCGACGACTGAGCCTAGTCTTGGATAGTCTTTGTACTTGGCTTCATAGGCGTTCTTGAAGGCATCGTGCTCTGGCGTCTTGATTGCGTACCAAGGGTAGCCTGTCACTAACCAACCTGTTGGACTTTCGTCTTTCAGTGGATCTAGATACTCGGGCTCGCCCGTCAATAGGCTCACGACTTCGCGCCCTTTGAAGAGTCCGCGCGTATTGCCCTCGCGCACAAAGCGCGACAGGTCTGCACCAAACAGGACGTTGAAGATCGCGTCAGGCTTGGCATCACCGAGCGCTTGCACCACACTGCCTGCATCAACTTTGCCCAGCGGCGCAGCCTGCTCGGCGACAAACTCGATGTCCGGCTGCGCGGCTTTCATCAGCGCCTTAAAGGTCGCTGCTGCAGACTGACCATATTCGTAGTTCGGATACACAATCGCCCAGCGTTTTTTCTTCATCGCGCTGGCTTCTGGGACAAGCATAGCGACTTGCATATGGGTCGACGGGCGTAAGCGGAAGGTATAGCGATTGCCGTTTTGCCAGACAATTTTGTCAGTCAGTGGCTCGCTCGCCAAGAAAAATACTTTTTTCTGTTTGGCGAAATCTGTCAGCGCCAAACCAATATGTGAAAGGAACGATCCCGTGAGCACATCGACTTTGTCGCGTGAGATCAGCTCCTCAGCGACACGTACGGCGTCACCGGGGTTCGCGTTGTCGTCGCGCGTGATGAGTTGTACTTTTTTACCGTTTAAGCCGCCCGCTGCGTTGATCTGGTCAACGGCGAGCTCCATACCTTTTTTGTAGGGTTCCAAAAAAGCGGGCTGTGCTTTGTAACTATTGATTTCGCCGATTTTAATAACGCCCTGCGCTGACGCTGAGACGGATACACCGAACAGTGCTGCACCGAATGCAAGCGCTGCTGCAAGGCCTTTGGTAAATGTGCGATAACGCATGGGGTTCTCCTGAAAGTTAAAATTACTCTTATTAACGTAAGCCATCTTTGCCCTCGATTTCACTGGCCAGTAGGCCGCCAATACGAGGTAATGGCCGACCACTATCGGTCACTGCAACAGCCACCACGATTTCTTTTGCGCCTGGTGCGTCTGTGACGCGTGCTTCGATCGCGTCAAAATGACTGCGCACGAACGCAGCATCCTTATGTCCGAGTGGAACATCAATTGCACAGCCGAGTCCACCGCGCTTTTTGCTTGAAGGCACGAGTGCGGCGCCATGGTGCACCGCTTGACGCAATGGTGCCCCGAGTTTGGGATGCAAGATGGCGGCCGCATGCTCGAGTTCGCCTGCCTCGCCAACGATCGCCGCTTTGCCGTAGCTCTGTGCTGCCTCTGGAGTAATCCCAAGCGCTTCTACACATTTATTACCAAGCAGCGCCCCAAGCTCTTCGCCGATCTCAATCAATTGATCGAGATTTTGACTGAAGATTCCCGCGTAGGGGTTTTCGATGACAGCGATGGCAAGCGCTCTGCGTGTGGGTGGAGAGATCGTCTGCCCCATTTCAAGGTGCGTTTCATCGACCTGTACGATAAGCTTGCGAATTTTTGCGGCCATGCGGGCTCCGGGAAGTTTCGTAATTAGTGGGTAAGGTAGCGAGCGATGTTAGGCGATTCAGTCGTGATCATCCAGCCCTGACAGGTCAGCACACTTGCAGAGATTAAACCGCTTTGCTTCATTTGTAGAGCCTGCTGTAAACCCTGCCGTAGAGCTTGATGAACCGTCTTGTCGTCTAAGGCTGGCACATGTACCGTCACGAGTTTTTCGCCAAGGTCCGAATCGTCTTTCACTTGGTTGGCAGGCAAACGTTCGACAGCGGGATGTGCCGTATTGACCGCGTTGGCAATAACCGTTGCTGCAGCATCGGCCAACCCGGCGCTTTGCGCCAGAACGGTGACGCTGTCGGCGATACCCAGAGAAAAGCTTCGGCCACGCCATCCGCTTGTCGCGATACCGCGTACTCCCATCGCATAATCGACGTTCAGCCTTCCATCTAGGGAAATGCCTTGCTGTAGAGCGAAGCCATCTAGTTTTGATAAGTCCGCAAACAAGCCAATCTCGACGTGAGTGCCCGGCGTTAAATACAGCGCAATATCACCGCCATTGTTCACCCAGGCGCGTGTAATGCCGGGTTGCTCATAAAAGGCAATCAGCTCTTGCGCAACCGAGCCTGCCACCGCTGCCATCGGCGTAATGAAGTCGCTCGGACATCGTTGGCAAGCGTCCCACATTGTCCTGGCAATGGGGCCGTATAGCGGGCAGGGCGCTTGCGTGGAGATGGGTTGACGCAATACGGGCAGCTCTGCAACGAGCTCAGATAGAATCATGGCAAAGCGCTTAGCCGCCGCTTGATGGGCGCCTGCAACGGCGGCCGTCTCCCCCTCGGCCTGTACCACGATGTCGATCGGGCCATGCTGGAAGTGTTGGCGTCCATCGCCGAGGTTGAGAGCAGTCGCGCTTAACATGATTGATTAGCCCAACATCGGCGGCATGCCAAGCGGCCATGGCGTGTCTTCGCGAGGCGTGACCCATAATCGGTTTTGTGGTGCGCCGTCATCATGCCAAGCGCCTTCTCGTAGAACTTGGTCTAGTCCTCTGACATAGTCGACATGTCCGCCCAGACGCTTGAAGTCCTCTGCACGCATACTGAACTCAATCGGCGCAACAATGGCGGGCGTTGGAACGGTGCCAAAACTGTTGTCTGGCATGCGCAAGACATCAACCATCACCGTAATGCCGCCGCCTGGCCAGACATAAGCAGGTGCGCCGCCGCAAGTGACATTGACGAGCGCTTGCTTAATGGCTCGAGTCAACAGGATTGGATTATGTGTCACGCCCGCGCGCAGGCTGCCACCCGCACCCCCCAGGAACAAAACGGAAGCAAGCGATGGCTCACAATTTTCACCGATACGGTCGATCACAGCCCGTACGGTCTCAGGCATTTCTTGCTCAATCGGTCGTAACTGTTCGTCGAGCACATACCAGCATGCGTGCTCACCCGTTGTCGAGGTCATCAGTAATCGGAGCCCAGGCCAAGAGACTTCGGGATCCCAGCTTTCGATGATGCTTAAGGGGTCGGCGATATCTGTACCGCCCCAGCCTGTGCCAGGGTTGGCGACTTGAAAATACCGTCCAAGGGTCGAGCGCCGACCGCCGATCAGTACGCCCGAAGCGCGCATCCCCAAACACTTACCAGCCTGATGCTCGGTCAAGACGCCCGTGATGTGATCGTCCACGACAATGACTTCATCAGCGAGTTCGGAAAACTGCTGCGCGAAAATCCCGATGGCTGCTGAGCCACATCCCACGCGCATGCGCTTCTCTTCGATGCCATTCACGATGGGGGCTCGACCCGCCTGCACGATCAGGTTCGACCCTCCCTCGATGTCGAGCTCAACGGATTGCTTATTCGCGAGGGACTGCATCATCTCCATGGTGATGCGACCCTCTTTTTTACTGCCGCCGGTCAGGTGATGCACGCCACCGAGCGACAGCATTTGCGAACCGTACTCTGCTGTGGTCACGTGGCCCACCACTTCTCCGCGACAAAGAACGTTTGCTTGCTCGGGGCCTAGATAGCGATCGGTGTCAATCTTGACCTTCAGGCTACAGTAACTAAAGATCCCTTCGGTCACGACCGTTACCATGTCGACGCCATCGACTTGAGATCCCACGATGAATGGCGCTGGTTTGTAGTCGGGGTAGGTTGTCGATGAGCCAACACCCGTGACAAACACTTGATTGGCGTGCAAGAGGTCTTGATCCCAAGATTCGATTTCGCCGGAGGCCAGCACTTTTTGCGGACCCATGAATGGGACAAGGGTAGCGGCACCGCTTTTTTCTAGACTGCGGTTCAAGAAGACCACGGGATCAACCCGCACGAGGATCCCGTCTGCATTCGCATAGCGGTCGCAGGCACCGGTTTTTCCCGCACTGATCTGGCATAACACTGGGCAGGCGTTACATTCGATCTTGGCTTTAGTCTCGTCTGTCATCCGAATCCACTAGCTTTTGTCAAAATTTCATGTTGCAATTACTACATTAATTAGTACCTTATTACATTTGTTGCCCTCTGGCAATGACTCTTTTTTCTTGTTTTTGACTGTGCGCGTCGATCTTTGACCCGGTGAAAGTGATTACAGATGATTCAGCCCCTCAACGACTCCGCTCAAGATGACGCCCCTCGAAAACTAGGGGTGCGTGAAAAAGCGGCCCAAGCGACACGGGCGAGTCTGCTGAAAGCAGCGATCAAGATTTTTGCGCAGTATGGGCTCGATGGTGGCAGTGTCGACAAGATCTCTAAGGCGGCAAAGTCGCACGACCGGATGATTTATTACTATTTTGGTAATAAGGAAGGCTTGTTCGTCGCAGTGATTGAGGAGACCTATAAGCGTTTTAACGTTGCGGAGTCTAAGCTCAAGCTCGACTTGCTCGATCCGTTGCGTTCGCTAGAAAAAATTGTGCAGTTTATTTTGCGCTATTACCGCGATCACCCTGAATTCGTGACGCTGCTCAATATCGAGAATCTACACAAGGGCAAGCACATCGGACAGAGTAGCTTTCGCGACTATTCGTCTAAAGCGATTGGCGTGATTGATCAAGTATTAGTCACTGGCGCGCAGACAGGGGTGTTCAGCAGCCAGTTTAGAGCGCGCGACCTCTACATGATGATCGCTGCGCTTGGTTATTTCTATCAATCAAACCGCTACACGCTGTCGGCTTTTCTGGGTGAAAACCTAGAGGCTAAAACCGCGTTTGATCAATGGGAAAATTTTGTCATTTCGACGGTGCTCAAGACGATTGCGCCGGACCCAACTTAACAATTAAGGAAGACAGGTATGGCTCAGGCTGCTGCGGAAGAAAAATCTGGCAAGGTTGTGATTAAGAATATTGGGCTGCTGCTCTCGGGCGACTTAGATCGGCCGATTCTGGATGCGGATACGGTAGTCGTGCAAGACGGCATTATTACGGCCGTCGGTAAGGAAAAAGACTGCGACACCGCACATCCTGATTTATTGATTGATGCAAGAAAAACCTGCTTGTCGCCGGGACTGATCGATAGTCATGTTCATCCCGTCTTTGGGGATTGGACGCCGCGGCAGAACCAATTGGGATGGATCGAATCCACCATGAATGGCGGGGTGACGACGATGATTTCAGCTGGTGAGGTGCATTTGCCAGGGCGTCCAAAGGATATCGTTGGTCTAAAGGCTTTGGCGATCACGGCGCAACGGGCCTTTGACAGCTTTCGTCCAGGGGGTGTCAAAGTACTTGCAGGCGCACCCGTCATTGAAAAAGGGATGATCGAGCAAGACTTTAAAGAGCTCGCGGATGCGGGCGTTAAGCTCCTGGGTGAGGTGGGGCTTGGATCGGTCAAGGCCGGTGAAGAAGCGCAAAAAATGGTGGCTTGGGCACGTAAGTACGGCATCCAAAGCACGATACACACGGGTGGCCCATCGATCCCTGGTTCCGGATTGATCGATAAGGATGTGGTGCTCGAGGCCGATGCAGACATCATCGGGCATATCAATGGTGGCCATACCTCATTGTCTGAGGCCCATGTCTGTGAACTCTGTGAGAAATCGACGCGAGGTATCGAGATTGTTCATAACGGAAATGAGAAGGTCGCCATCGCCGCCGCCCAACATGCGATTCATTTAAAGTGTCCGCATCGCGTGATTCTGGGTACGGATGGGCCTGCTGGATCGGGCGTGCAGCCTCTGGGGATCCTGCGCATGATTGCACTGCTCTCTAGTCTGGGTAATATTCCTGCTGAACTCGTGTTTTGCTTTGCGACGGGCAATACCGCACGCATGCGTAACCTGAACTGTGGCTTGATTGAGCCAGGTCGCGCCGCAGACTTTGTTTTTATGGATCGGGCGCAACACACGGCCGGTCGGGATTTACTGGACAGCGTGCAGTTGGGGGATATTCCAGGGATTGGAATGGTGATGATTGACGGGCTAGTTCGATGCTACCGAAGCCGTAACACCCCACCCGCGACAGAGGTGCCGGTGATCGTCGGTAAGCACTGAGAAAGCTGAAGGCTTAAGCAATTCTGAAACCGTTATCTTGCCCTGCTGCACGAGACGTTTTTTCAAGAAGCGTTATGTCGCATGACTGTATACGATAGAGTAGGTCGCCTCGTTTTACGGGGCTTCCAACAGGTGCGACGATATCGACGCCCGCGAGTTTCTCTGTCGGTGCACCAGCCAATCTGGCGAGACCGGAAATCACGAAGCCGTCGATTTGTTGGACTCGACCAGCATGTTGTGCATAGATGGGTTCTTTGAGGATCCCCGATAGATCGGGCCAGTCGTTCGCACCTTGGGCTTGAATAATATGTTCCATCGCTTGGCGCGCGGCTCCGGAGCGCAATAATTCTTTTGCGACGGCGAGGCCTCGCTCAACGCTGCCAACGCTTGGATCCATCGCAAGAATTTGGCTGGCAAAGAAAAGCGACTTTTCTAAGAGATCACTCGGTGCATCGGGATGTCGATCCAAAACCTGCAGGACATCTCGGACCTCTAGTGATGGACCGATTCCACGGCCAATCGGCGATTCACCACTCGTCGCAAAAGCCTTGACGACTAGTCCTAATTCTCGACCCACCATTTCAAAAAGCTGACCCAGGTCGGTCGCATCTTGCTTCGATTTAACTTTGCCAGCCTGCGCGTAAGGGATGTCAATGACAACGTGGGTAGCCCCTGCCGAATATTTTTTTGACAAGATAGAAGCGACGGACCAGCGACGCGTGTCAAGGCCGAGAGGGCGGGTGATCGCATTCATCGCGTCATCGAGGATGGAATGGTTGAGCTTCCCGTTCCAGGCGATACACGCATTAGTTTTGAATACACATTGTTGAAGCTCTTCCGGCGTTAGATCAACTTTGGCAATCACTTCCATCGCATCGGCCGTGCCCGCGGCAGACGTGATGGCACGCGATGAAGTTTTTGGAATCAACAATCCGTGCGCGGCAACAATAGGAATGACGACCATTGTCACACGGCTGCCAGGAAGTCCGCCGAGTGAGTGCTTGTCGACGACTATCGTGCGACCCCAATCAATCCGAGGCAAAATTTTAGTGCGCGCTTTTGCAATCGCAATCAACTCTTGATCAGAAAGGTCGAGTGTGCATGCGATGAGGAAGGTATGGAGCAGCGGCTCTGCGCAATTACCAGTAAGAATGGCTTCAATCGCAGACTGGTATTCTTTGGGTGACAAAGGGAAGCCGGCTATTTTTTTATATAACAGGCTTGTTGAGGAGGGAGCGCTATGTGTGTGGGTCAGAAGACAGGCCAGCATACGCACGGACCCTATAGCGATTGATTGGTCGTTCATGACCCGAAGAATGGGTACGCCCTCTGGGTAGGGTGCGACAGAGCGGTTTAATCGCTTGGAAATATCTTCTGCGGTTTCCCTTCCTCTCGCACTCAGTCTGGCTTGTAGAACATCGGTGGGTGCATTAACTTCCACCACGACTAAGTTAGGTACGAGCGCGTTCAGTTCTTTGACCATGCTGCGCGAGCCGTTCGCGATGACATGTTGCCCAGATTGCATTGCGGCGAGAAGCGAACGGGGTAGACCGTAGCTTAGGCCGTGTGCCTGCCAAGTGATTAAAAAACGTCCCTCGGCTCGTAGCGTTTCGAACACAGTCTCCGTGCAAGCTTCGTGCACTTCACCTGGCGCCCCAGCGGGCCTTGTAATGGTTCTTTTGGCAAAGATGAAGCTGGAGGGCTCAAGCGATGCACGAACTCCGTCCAGCAAGCTATCTTTGCCTGCACCGCTTGGACCCACTACAAAAAAGAAGCTACCGACCGACATACTCAAACGCTACTCATCCAGTCCGATGTCGACAGCAGGAGCCGCCTGTGTAATTTTGCTTGTCGAGATGTAATCAACACCTGTCATGGCAATGGCATGAATGGTGTCGATTCGAATGCCTCCAGAGGCCTCAACTTTGGCGCGACCTTTCACGAGTGCAACTGCCTTCTTCATCTCATCAATTGACATATTGTCTAGCATGATGACATCGACTTGTGCGTCAAGCGATTCTTGTACTTGCTCGATGCGATCACATTCGACTTCAATCTTGGTCAATACAGGAAGCTGTTCTCGGACACGTGCCACTGCGTTTTTTATACTGCCGGCGATTGCGATGTGATTATCTTTAAGCATTACGCCGTTGTCTAAACCTAATCGATGATTTAGGCCACCGCCGCAGGTCACTGCGTGCTTTTCAAGCATCCGTAGTCCGGGGGTTGTTTTGCGTGTGTCAATGAGTTTTGCCTTGGTGCCCGCCATCGCTGCGCAATAGCGCGCGGTTTCTGTGGCAATTCCGCATAGAAGCTGAAGGATATTCAAGGCAGGTCTTTCGGCTGTCACTATGCTTCGGGCGGGGCCCGAGATGGTCATGATGCGCGTGCCTTTCTCTACACGATCTCCATCTTTGACGAATTTTGTTGTCGTGAGACGAGAGTCGTAGCGAGAGAAAATTCTCGCAGCAACATCAATCCCAGCAATGTACATGGGCTCTCGGGCATTCATGTGGAAGGTGCTGGTTGCTGTTTCATCGATCATTAGTTGTGCAGTGAGGTCGCATGAGCCAATATCCTCAGTTAACCAAAGATCGATTAGGCGTTCAATTTGAAAGTGATCGTACATGAAAGGGCCTTTAAATTGATGAAAAACGTTGCGCTTGACGTGATGTCCGACGCTTCCAATATAGATAAACGAGCATAAGTGCAAAGGGCAGGAGTCTGTAGTGTCCGAGCGGTGCGAAAAGTAGAATCGCTACGCCCAGGAAAATAAGTTTTTCTAATCGACCCAAGTGACCAAACAGATACCCCTCTAACATTGCTGTTAAACATAGACAGCCGAGAATGGCGTACAGCGTGACCGAAATAATTTCTATCGATGAGCCAATCATCAGCAATGCAGGCTGCACAATAAAAACAAAGGGAATGACGAAGGCAACAATTGCGATTCGGCAGGCTAGAAAAGCGATTCGCATCGGATTGGCTTGTGCGATGGATGCAGCGGCGAAGGCAGCGACTGCGACAGGCGGGGTAATCGCCGATAAGGCAGCGAAGTAGACTATGAGCAAATGTGCGGGCAACGTCTGGATGTCAAGCGCAATAAGTGCTGGCGCTGCGAGCACAGCCGCCAATGCATAAACGGCAGGAACGGGCATTCCCATACCTAAAATAATAATGACAGCAACGGCCGTAGAGATCGTCAGTAGAAAGTTTCCTTGGGCCATCGCAAACAATGCAGAGCTGATCTTGCCGGTCAGGTCTGTCATCGATAACGTACCGATCACGAGTCCCGCCGCGGCGCATGCCACGCCGACAGTGAGTACCCGAGAAATCCCATCACTTAAGCTTTTGATCAGTCTAGGGAAAATGTCAGACAAAGGTCTGATTTTTAACAGCATCACCGGAATAATTGCGGCGCAGGCAAGAGCGCCGGCGTAAGAGGGACGATTTAATGCCAAGACCGCCCAAGCAATCGTAACAAGCGGTACTAGATATACCCAGTCACGCTTCAAGACAGTCCCAGCCGAGGGAATTACTCCTTGGTTCATGACGGCAATATTTGTTTTACTCGCATACAGCGATACGCTGGTGTATATGCAAAAGTAATACAGCAAGGCGGGAATTGCCGCAGCTGCAGCAATTGTTCCGTAGGGGATGCCGGTGAAGTCACTCATTAAAAATGCGGCAGATCCCATGACAGGAGGAAGGATTGAACCGCCAGTCGATGCGGCGGCCTCAATCGCTGCAGCCCTAGTTTTGGTAAAGCCAGTTTTCACCATCAACGGAATGGTGAAAGAGCCTGTTGTGACAACATCTGCCGTTGGCGAGCCTGATACCGACCCGTACAGTCCAGAAGACACGACAGCAACCTTTGCACTGCCGCCGACCTGCTTGCCGACGAGAGCGTTGGAGATGTCGTAGAAGAAGTCCGCTCCACCAAAACGATCAAAGATTGCACCAAAGAGGACGAAGATGAAAACCAAAAACGCAGCAACTTCGAGCGCGGGGCCAAAAAGACCATTGGTGGTAAAAACAAGGTGGTCAAGCATCTCCTCTAAGCCCATGCCGCGATGAGAGAAGCCACCACCAATGTCTCCGCCAATCAAGGCATAGATCAGAAAAATACCAACGAGCGCAACCAGCACAATGCCGATTGTGCGACGTGTGGCCTCAAGAACCAGAACAATCAGCATCAACGAAAAAACCATATCCCAGCCCGTCAGTGCGTC
>CAMBFI010000020.1 GCA_945865935.1 Bordetella parapertussis
CCGGGCCAGATGATGAAGGCGGGTCCTCGCCTCAATTTAATGTCGATGGACTCTGTGCGTCGCGCAGTAGGCTAGTTCGCAACATACGTTATTCCTATACGAGGTTTGTGATGCCGTTTTGTACCGCCTGTGGTGCCAAGAATCCCGACGATGCCCGGTTTTGTAACGCCTGTGGTGCAGCGATGCCCACGGCGGCACCGGTCGCCCCTGCTGCGCCAATAGCTCGGATCAAGCCCTTTGATAATCCTGACGAGCTATGGAAGATGTTTTTCTACGTCGCGATTTTTAATTTGGTGATGTATTTTTTCAC
This sequence comes from Bordetella parapertussis, assembly GCA_945865935.1. Lineage (GTDB taxonomy): Bacteria > Pseudomonadota > Gammaproteobacteria > Burkholderiales > Burkholderiaceae_B > Zwartia > Zwartia parapertussis_E. The sequence goes on from CAMBFI010000020.1 coordinate 311, forward strand.
GACCTCATCCGAGGACCTCGTGAGTTACGGCATGGGTATGATCGTCGGTATCTCGGCCGCGTATTTTGGGATTGCGTATTGGATTATCAAGGTGCAAGGGGTCGACAAGAGTCGGTCGCTGTGGATCCTTCCACTCATTGCCTTCCATGTCTATGCGTACCTCGATGGTTTGTCAATGATTGATGAGCTGAAGGATCCCAATACGTTTGATTTCTATGACACGTATCTGTCGGGGTTGCCTGAGCTGTTTATCTTGATCAAACTCTTTCTGGCGATCCGTGAGCGCGTGTCACAAAAGACTTAACGACAGTCGAGACACGCCGCCAGACTGCGGCGCGTGGTCTGGCCATCGCAAATTAGCTTAAGTACGTTTCCAGAGCGAGTCGGTTTGCCCGACCGCCTTGTTTAAGCTGCGCGCAAAAATAAACAATAAATCTGAGAGTCGATTCAGGTACTGACCTGGCAAGGGGCCTAGATTTGCCTCATGCTGTAGCGCCACCACCGAACGCTCTGCACGGCGACATACACTGCGTGCGACATGTGCGAGCGAGGCCGCGCGCGTACCACCAGGCAGGATGAATTCTTTTAAGGCGGGTAATGTTGCATTCAGCGCAGCAATTTGCTCATCGAGATAGGCAACCTGTTCAGCCTTCATCAATGAGTAACCTGGCACGGCTAATTCGCTTCCCAGGTCAAACAGGACGTGCTGGGCCGGGGCAATCACCGAGGCTAGCGTTTGGGGTAAGGGTTCGGCAAGCAGAACGCCTAGGCAACTATTTAATTCATCGACATCACCCATCGCTTGCACGCGAGCGCTGTCCTTGGCGACACGAGTGCCATCGCCTAAGCCAGTGGAGCCATCATCCCCCGTGCGGGTGGTGATGACAGATAGGCGATTGCTCATGGATGGATACCTTTTATAAAACGTAACGAGCGAGATCGATGCTGCCAGCGGCTTCGGCCAGCTTGTCATTCACATAGGCCGCATCGATATTGATGGTTTTGCCACTGCTGGCTGTTGCGTCGAACGACAAGTCTTCGAGTAACTTTTCCATGACGGTATACAGGCGACGCGCACCAATGTTTTCGGTGCGTTCGTTCACATCAAAAGCAAGCTCCGCTAGCCTAGCGATCCCTTCTTCTGTGAAGGCCAGTTGCACATCCTCAGTCGCGAGTAGTGCCGTGTACTGCTTGGTCAAGGAGGCGTCGGTGTCGCAGAGGATACGCACAAAATCCTTGGCGGTCAGTGAATCGAGTTCAACGCGGATCGGAAAGCGTCCTTGCAGTTCAGGGATCAAGTCTGAAGGCCGCGACAAGTGAAACGCGCCGGATGCAATAAACAGGATGTGATCCGTACGGATCATGCCGTATTTTGTGGTGACCGTCGTACCTTCGACAAGCGGCAACAGATCACGCTGCACGCCTTGGCGCGATACATCGGCACCACCGGTCTCTTGGCGGGTGGCGATTTTGTCGATCTCGTCCAGAAACACAATGCCGTGCTGTTCGACTTTGTTGATGGCAATCGTTTTGAGGTCGTCCTCATTGATGCGTTTGGAGGCTTCTTCCTCGACGAGGAGTTTGAAGGCTTCCTTGACGGTCATCTTGCGCGATTTCTTTTTTTCTTGTGACAGTCCGGCAAACATGCCTTTGAGCTGCTCGGCCATGTCTTCCATGCCGGGCGGTGTCATGATGTCCATCTTAGGCATTGTCTGCGCGACGTCGATTTCAATTTCAGTGGCGTCGAGTTGCCCTTCACGCAAACGTTTGCGAAAGGTTTGGCGTGTTGCGTTTTCTTCGCGGATGGGTGAGCCATCTGCCGCCCGAGGTGGAGCGAGCAGGACATCCAGAATACGGTCTTCGGCGGAATCTTCGGCCAAGGTCCGCACACGTTTCATTTCTTGTTCACGCGTTTGTTTGATGGCGATTTCAGCGAGGTCACGTATGATCGTGTCGACATCACGGCCCACATAGCCGACCTCGGTGAATTTAGTCGCTTCGATTTTGATGAAGGGCGCATCGGCGAGTTTGGCTAAGCGACGGGCGATCTCAGTTTTGCCAACGCCGGTTGGTCCGATCATCAGAATATTTTTGGGATGAATCTCGCTGCGCAAGGGTTCGGTAACTTGCTGGCGGCGCCAGCGGTTGCGCAACGCGACAGCGACCGAACGCTTGGCCTTTTGTTGCCCGACAATATTCTTGTCGAGTTCGGAGACGATTTCACTCGGGGTCATCGATGAGGCAGACATGGTGATTCCAGCTTATTCCAGTGTTTCAATCAGATGTTGCTGATTGGTATAGATGCAGAGGTCGCCCGCGATCTCGAGCGATTGTTTGACGATATCGTGTGGCGAAAGTTCAGTATGACGCAGCAGCGCCATGGCGGCTGACTGCGCGTAGGCGCCGCCCGAGCCAATCGCAGCCAAACCATTTTCGGGTTCTAACACGTCACCGTTGCCTGTCAGCACAAGCGTGTGTTCACGATCGGCCACTATCAGCATGGCTTCGAGCCGACGCAGCACCCGATCGGTACGCCAGTCGCGTGTCAGTTCGACGGCGGCACGCATCAGGTGCCCCTGATATTTTTCGAGTTTGCCTTCAAAGCGCTCTTGGAGCGTGAACGCATCCGCGGTCGCGCCCGCGAAGCCGGCCAGAATTTTGTCGTGATACAGACGGCGAACTTTACGTGCCGTCCCTTTGATGATGATGTTGCCAAGCGTGACCTGGCCATCGCCACCCAAGGCGACTTGGTTGCCGCGTCGCACACAAACGATGGTGGTGCCGTGAAACTGTTCCATATACACACTCTAGAGAGAACAAGGGCACACTCTAGATGATTGGAGTGTGCCCAGTTGGCGATGATTCGTAAAAGCGGAAACTAAACGCTGACGTTTAATCCCCAAACATCTTTTGACGCATTTCGCGGCGCTCTTGGGCTTCAAGCGAGAGCGTCGCGGTTGGACGGGCTAATAAACGGCGCAGACCAATGGGCTCACCGGTTTCGTCGCACCAGCCATATTCCCCTGCATCGATACGAGCAATAGACTGCTGTACTTTCTTGAGTAGCTTGCGCTCGCGGTCGCGGGTGCGTAACTCAAGCGCATGCTCTTCTTCGATCGTAGCGCGGTCAGCGGGATCGGGCACGAACTGTGTTTCCCGTAGATGCTCGGTCGTGGCGCCAGCATTGCTTAAGATTTCTTGTTCGAGTTGGCGCAGGCGGTCACGGAAGAAACCAAGCTGACGCTCGCTCATGTATTCCGATTCGGGCATGCGCAGCAGTTCGCTTTCTGTGGGGAGATTGTTTTCAGACAAATCGCCAGCATTGAAAGGCTTTTTCTTGGCCGCTTTTGCTTCAACAGGGGGCGCTACTTTGACAGGAGCGGACTTCGCAGCAGCCTTGGTTGCAGGTTTTACCGGTGTTTTCGCGGCAAGAGCTTTGGGAGCGGGCTGTTTGGCGGGTGCGGGTTTGGCAGCCACAGCACTCTTTGCGGGTGCGGACGGCTTTTTCGTCACGGCGGCTTTGGTGGGGGCGGCGGCTTTGCTTGCGCTCGCCTTGCCTGCTACGGGTTTTGCTGCCTTGGTTGCCATAAAGGACTCCATAAAATAAATTCTGCGCGCAGGCGCAGAGGTACTACTTCGCTAGGCACTGCTCCAGACCTTTGGTAAAGATCTCCTGGGGCAGCTTGCGTCCGATGAAAACCATTTTGGTGGATTTCTTCTCGTTAGCGAGCCAGGGTTTGCCGGGCTCGGCACCCATCAACATGTGCACGCCTTGAAATAACATGCGCTTGTTGATGCCTTTCATGTACAAAATACCTTTGTAACGCAGCAGATCGGGGCCATAGACTTGCACCACACCGCCTAAAAACTCTTCTAAGCGCTCGGGGTCGAAAGGCTTGTCTGACTTGAATACAAATGCGCCAATGGAGTCATCGTGCGCAGGTTTGGGGTGGTGATGATCAGGGTGGGAGCAGTTCGCATGATCATGATCATGGTCATGATGGTGATCATGCGCATGTTGGTGATCGTGATCATGGTCATGATCATGTGCGGCATCTGGATGTTCGTCGGCCAGAAACTGGGGGTCGATATCTAGAATCGTATTGAGGTTAAAGCCGCTGATGTCCAGAATTTGCTTGAGATCTGTTTCACCAAAATTGACGACTTCAATCGAAGCACGTGGGTTCATGTGCACAATGCGACGGCGCAAGGCGGCAAAGTCGGCGTCCGTCACCAGATCTTTTTTGGAGACGAGGATGCGATCAGCAAAGCCGACCTGCTTTTGTGCTTCTTCTTGGTGGTCCAGCGTTTCCATACCGTGTTTAGCATCAACGATTGTGACGACTGCATCTAGGCGGTAGTACTCAGCGATATCGTCGTCCATGAAAAAGGTCTGGCAGACAGGGCCTGGGTTGGCCATGCCAGTCGTTTCAATAATGACGCGCTCGAAGTTCAGATCGCCTGCTTGGCGACGTTTGCGTAGATCGTTCAGCGTACGCATTAAGTCGCCGCGCACTGTGCAGCACACGCAACCGTTCGACAGTTCGATGATTTCTTCGTCCTGGTCCTGGACAAGCAAGTCGTTGTCGATGCTTTCTGGTCCGAATTCATTCTCGATGACAGCGATGCGCTTGCCGTGATATTCGGTCAGGATGCGTTTGAGGAGGGTCGTTTTACCCGCACCGAGAAAGCCGGTGAGGATTGTGACGGGGACCATTTTGTCCAGACTGCTTGGGGAATTCATGTGCGGATTAACTTCAAAAACGGTAAGGGTGCATCAGGCACCGGACCAAGCCTAGACTGCAAGGCAAGGCGGGATTACAGCACAGCCCACGCCAAGGGGCAAACATTCTAGACTGGGGGTTTATACCCCTAGTTGGCAAAAATACTTAGTCTCTTTAGCTTAGCAGACACAAATTGCAACACCCTGACAAATGGGGGCGCTTTTGGCAATTTCAATAAGAAAGTTTATTTTAGCTAAATTAACAATTATTTAGCTTTTGCGACCAGCACGAGGGTGAGCAGAATCATACGCGCGCGCCAGATGCTGAAAATCTAGCTTTGTATAGAGCTGAGTGGTGGAAATGTTGGCGTGACCAAGCATTTCTTGTACCGCGCGCAAATCCTGGGCAGATTGCAACACGTGGCTCGCAAAGCTGTGGCGCAACACGTGCGGGTGCACATGGGTAGGCAAACCGGCCAGCAGCGCCAGACGGGTGAGTTGGGATTGCACAACACGAGGGCTGATCCGTCGTCCGCGTGCGCCTAAAAAGAGCGCCGTGGTGTCTGCCTCCGGGGCTTGCGCTAGGGCGAGTGCGGGACGAGACTCCAGCCATTGCGCCAAGCTCGCTTTCGCCTGCTTACCAATTGGCACGGAGCGGCGCTTGCCGCCTTTGCCCAGCACGTGAACCTCTTGTTCGCGTAGATCAATCCAGCCCGCCGAGGTGTATTCCTTGGATTGGGTGTATTGCAGGTCCAGGCTCACGAGCTCGCTAAGCCGCAGACCGCTCGAATAAAAGAGCTCAAACATGGCTCGATCGCGCAGACCAACTGGGTCGGTGCGTGTGGTCAGGACGGTGGCGTCCAGCAGGGCCTGGGTCTGATCGACAGACAGCGCTTTGGGTAGGCTGCGCTTGATCTTTGGCGCGCGCACATCGGCTGCGGGGTTAGTCGGCATGTTGGCTTGCGGTGCCCACCATTTGAAAAAACCGCGCCAAGCTGCCAGCATGCGAGCAAGGCTTCGAGGGCTATGGCCTTGCGCATGCAGGCGTCCTAGATAATGTCGGATGTTGCCATTGGCGACTTGCTCGAGTGGCTTGTTCTCGTGGAGTCTGACAAGCTGTTGCAGGTCACGGCGGTAGGCGTCAAGCGTATGAACAGAATAACGTCGGTTACGCTCGAGATGCGTGAGCCACAGAACGACGCTTTCAGGCAGCAGTGGTTCGGTGGCCTCGGACATTTTCTTTAAGCGCGGGTGTTAAGTGTCGGAATCGTTGGGTCGCCAGACGTCGCGCTGCTGTTTAAACGCGAAAGCGCTGCGCTGGCGAGAATCCCGACCGTCTGAAGAAAAGCACGACCCATATCCGGCGCAAAGCGCTCAGCGTCGTCCGAACCGAGCACGAGCATGCCGAAGGCGGGCGCGTTGGGGGCAGGACGCAGTGACAGCACGGCAAACGATGCAGGTGGACGTTTGAGCCAGTTAGCAGCGGTGAGTTTGGTGTCGTTTCCGCAGTACGGTGTGGTCAGCGCATTGGCATAGTCACGAACTTCATCAGACACCGCTTCGCCGATGCCCTCTTCCGGAAGGCCTAAGTCCCACAGACGCATACCGACCTCTTGCAAATTGAACTGCTCAGCCAGTCCTTGCGCGACCTGCTCTGGCACACGCGCGGTCACCGGCTCGCCCAGCATACGCATACACCAGCGATTGAGCTTATCCGTGGTCAACTCATTTAATGCGGCATTGCGCACGAGCTCGGCGAGTCGGAACTCAAAATCTTTCAGGCGCTCGCGCAACGTTAGGATTTGACGCTCACCGAGCGAAATCGCGCGTGTTTGGTGGGGGTGTGGCACTTCGATTGTTGAGAACAACTCCGCGTGTTGCACAAAGAATTCTGGATGCTCTTGCAGGAAACGCGCGACGGTCTGTGCGGTTAGCGAATCAGTCATGGCTACATACTCATTAAGAAGAGTGAACTAAATACCTGCGGGGATTGACGCCACCAAGCGGTCGATATCAATGCTGCTGGAAAAAACAGTTGTGGTCGGACCGGCCATGCGTAGCGCCTGCCCATCCCATTCAATCGTGAGCCAGCCGCCTCGTGCGAGCAGGCGCACCGGCGAATCGAGAAGCCCGCGCCGAATACCGGCCGCCACTGCGGCACAGGCACCTGTGCCGCAAGCGAGCGTTTCACCTGCGCCGCGCTCGTACACGCGCAGGTAGGCGGTGTGCCGATCGACGACTTGTAAAAAGCCTGCATTCACACGACGCGTAAACCGTGGGTGGGATTCAATCAGCGGCCCGATTTGCGCTACGGGCGCGTGATCAACATCCGCAACAACTTGCACGGCGTGCGGATTTGAAATCGCAACGGCCGACAGCCAGACGAGCTGCTCGGCACCGTTTACGTTTAGGGGCAAGCCATACAGTGTGTCTGTGCCCTCAGTGCGCGTAGCGAGCCCCGTCACATCAAACGGTAGGTCGGCAGGCGCAAAGCGGGTTTGGCCCATATCCACCACCACATCCCCATTGGGCAGTGCCTCAAGGGTAATGAGCCCAGTCGCGATTTCCGCGCGTAAGGGGTTGCGTGATGAGAGCTTTTGTTCGTGAACAAATTTAACGAAACAGCGCGCGCCGTTCCCGCAGTGTTCGACTTCACCGCCGTCCGCATTGAATATGCGATAACGAAAATCTGCTTCAGGATGGTGGGGGGTGTCGACTAATAAGATTTGGTCACAGCCAATGCCGAATTGTCGGTGAGCGAGCGCCCGAGCGCGTTGTGGGGTCATGTCAATGGACTGACGCACCCCATCGAGCATGACGAAATCATTGCCCAGACCGTGCATTTTTGTGAAGTTCCAGATCATGCAGGCATTATCCCCTATTTACTGCATGGGTAGCAGATCTCCCCACTGCCACCGGTCGGCCTAAGCATATGTGCAGGCGTAATTACAACAATTGATTAATTTCGCATAAAATGATCACAGTCGCTGAGTTAACCGACAACTTGCGGAGCGACTACGTTGGGTCTAGGCCGATGGGCTGGGCCAGCATAAAAACAATTCCGCTAAAGCGTCGCGCCCATTCCAGCGTCTATCAGCGTCTTTGACAGGTAACGGTACGGGGTGCAACGCACCTCCTTAACCTACCCCTCTGGTTTTCCAGAAAAGGACGTGATTATGTCTAAAGCTAGCGATTATCTCTTTACCTCTGAATCGGTCTCTGAAGGCCATCCCGACAAGGTCGCTGACCAAGTCTCCGATGCGATTCTCGACGCGATCTTCACCCAAGACCCGCACGCTCGTGTCGCCGCCGAAACGCTGTGCAACACTGGCCTGGTTGTGCTTGCGGGTGAAATCACGACCTCGGCAAACGTTGACTACATCCAGGTTGCGCGTGACACCATCAAGCGCATTGGCTACGACAATACCGAATACGGTATTGACTACAAAGGTTGTGCCGTGTTGGTGGCCTATGACAAGCAATCGCCTGACATCGCGCAGGGTGTGGATCGTTCATCTGAAGACTACCTGAACCAAGGCGCTGGTGACCAAGGCCTGATGTTTGGTTACGCGTGTAACGAGACACCTGATTTGATGCCCGCACCGATCTGGTACGCACACCGTTTGGTGCAGCGTCAGAGCGAGCTGCGTAAAGACGGTCGCCTGCCTTGGCTGCGCCCAGACGCGAAGTCGCAAGTGACTTTCCGTTATGTGGATGGCAAGCCTGTTGAGGTGGATACCGTTGTGTTGTCGACTCAGCATGCCCCCGAGATTTCGCAGACAGCGATTCATGAGGCCGTGATCGAAGACATCATTCGTCCAAGCTTCCCAGCAGGCTTGTTGACCGCAAAGACGAAGTTCTTGATCAACCCAACCGGTCGTTTTGTGATCGGTGGCCCCCAGGGCGATTGCGGGTTGACCGGTCGTAAGATCATTGTTGATACCTACGGTGGCGCATGCCGTCACGGTGGCGGCGCGTTCTCGGGCAAAGACCCTTCAAAGGTTGACCGTTCGGCTGCTTACGCGGCGCGTTACGTTGCTAAAAACATCGTCGCTGCAGGCTTAGCTAGCAAGTGCGAAGTGCAGGTCAGCTATGCAATTGGCGTGGCAGAGCCGATCAATATCACGGTTAACACCGATGGCACCGGCGTGGTCTCTGACGAGCAGTTGTCCAAGTTGGTCCGTGAGCATTTCGACTTGCGTCCCAAGGGCATCGTCAACATGCTCGACCTCTTGCGTCCGATCTATAGCAAGACGGCTGCCTACGGTCATTTCGGCCGCAACGAGCCTGAGTTCAGCTGGGAAGCCACTGACAAGGCCGCGACGCTTAAGAAGGCCGTTTAATGGCTGATACAAGCACGCCCGATTCACCTTGCGTCGCGGTGTGCTCGACCTTGTTTGACGACATCTGTCGCGGCTGCGGTCGCACCGTGATGGAAGTCTCGAACTGGGTGTTTATGGACGACGCCGAAAAACAAGCCGTCTGGGTACGCATTCGAGCTGAGGGCTATCCAAGACGACCTGACGGAAAGTAAAAAATAAAAGAGCGCTTGGTGTGAACTGCACCCCAAGCGCTCTTTTCTATTTCGGTCGCACGAACGGTGCGTTTTTATTTCTTATCTGACAGCGTGTCGCCAGCCAGTTTCTCTGTGAGCTTGGCAATCGCAGTGTGATCCTGTCCCGGTCCCAACATGGCAGCACACGAGGCCCACATTTCACGGCACATCGACGAGAACGGTGTCGGCGTGTTGGTGTCGCGGCCGATCTCGAGCGCGATACTCAAGTCCTTGACCATCAAGTCCAGACCGAAGCCTGCGTTGTACTGACCCGACAACACAAACTGCTTGAATTTCTTCTGGGTGGAGTTGTTCATGCCCGTTGACGAGTTCAGCACGTCGACCATTGCTGAGGGATCGAGGCCAAAGCGCTTGCCGATCATGAGTGCTTCGACGCCAATCAGAAAACCACCGGCCGAGACCAGGTTGTTCAGCGCTTTCATCGCATGTGCGGAGCCAACATCACCCGTGCGGGTAATGGAGGTGCCCATACAGGACAGCACAGGGCGTACCCGCTCAAGAATGACTTCGCTACCGCCAAACATAATCGCGAGCTCTCCGGTCTTGGCGCGCGGCACGCCGCCCGAAACAGGCGCATCAACCATGTGTGCGCCAGCTGCCGCGACTTGCTCGGCCAAGGTGCGTGTGATGGTGGGCACGCCAGAACTCATCTCGACCACGACAGCATCTTTGCGCAGTCCGGCGAGTACGCCCTCCGGGCCTTCAAGGACCGCCTGCACGATCGCGCTGGTGGGCAGAATTGTGATGATGATGTCGGACGCTGCCGCGAGTGCGCGGCTTGATGCCGCGACCGTGCCGCCGATTTCTTTGGCGAAGGCTTGCGCGCGCTCAGACGACGCGTCGACGATTTGTAGAGAGTAGCCAGCTTTGTGCAGAAGGGCAGCCATGGGCCAACCCATACTGCCCACGCCTACAAAACCTATGGTGGGTTTGGCACTCATTTCTTGACAGCCTTTTTAGTGGTCGGTTTTTTAGCGACGGCCTTTTTAGCTGTAGCCTTTTTTGCGGTTGGTTTTTTAGCAGCTGATTTTTTAGTGGTCGATTTTTTAGCGGCTGCTTTGGTGTAGGCGCCTTCCTCCTCCAATACCTGGTTGGCTGCCTTGAACGCGTCCAAGCCAGCAGGGATGCCACAGTAAACGGTTGCGTGTAGCAACACTTCTTTGATCTCTTCAACCGTTACGCCGTTGGCCAGTGCGCCTTTGACGTGTAGTTTGATCTCGGCTGAACGGTTCAGCGCGGTGAGCATTGCCAGGTTAAGCATGCTGCGTGTTTTGCGGCTTAAACCATCACGCGTCCAGGCGTAGCCCCAGCACCATTCGGTGGTGATGTGCTGGAACGCCATGGTGAAGTCGTTGGCCTTCGCGATCGAGCCATCCACATAGTCTGTGCCGAGTACCGCGCGGCGCACGGCCAGGCCGTCTTTAAAAAGTTTTGCAGTTTCGTTTTTGGCAGACATGTGCAGCTCCAGGAAAAAAAGATAAAAACTGTCAGAAGCATTCCGCCGCGCGGCGCGCGACGGTGCGATGATGACGGGTTGGGTACGATTGTCTGCGCTCGGCCTGACTGATGTCAAGCACGCTGTCTGCTAATCTTCTTGACAGCGCGTGCGCAGCAAATCCAAAATGAATCAAACTGCGTCTTCAGGCGCGACCACGGAGACACCATGACACTGCCCCAATACGAGATCTTTGCCCTGCGTTACGGCACAATGGCCAAGCGCTCGCGTCGTGAAAACTTCATCACGCAAGATCCGCATGATGAACCCATGCCGATGGATTATTTTGTATGGGTGGTGCGCAACGCTGAACGCGCAATTTTGGTGGATACGGGTTTCAGCGCGCGTCAGGCCAAAGAAAGGGGGCGCACGCTCTTGCGCTGCCCGATTGAGTCGCTGTCCTTGCTGGGGATCGCGCCCGAAGACATTCAAGATGTGGTGCTGACACACTTGCATTACGATCATGCAGGCAATATCGATTTATTGCCTAATGCGCGTTTCCATGTTCAAGACGGCGAGGTGGACTATGCCTGCGGTCGTCATATGTGCCACGGATTGTTCCGCCACGCCTATGATATCGAGGATGTCGTGTCGCTGATCCGGCGCTTATACGCGAATCGCGTTGTGTTCCATGATGGGCGTCAAGAGCTTGCCCCTGGGATCGAATTGATAAAAATCGGCGGACACACCAAGGGTCTGCAGTCCTTGCGTGTGCACACGGCGCGCGGCTGGGTGGTGTTGGCCTCGGACGCCAGCCACTATTACGACAACATGGAAAAGCCGTCCCCCTTTCCGATTGTGTTTCACATTGGAGAGATGTTGGCGGGTTACGACACGTTGCGTGCGGCGGCCGAGTCGTCCCAGCACATCATTCCTGGGCACGATCCGCAAGTGCGAGAGCGCTACCCCTTTTATGGCAATCCGGCTGATGACATTGTGGCCTTGCACCAGCCGCCCAAAGCGTGAGCGGTAGCCTCAGCGGTGGTGTCATCGGCGGCCTAATCGCTTAAATATCTCGGGGTCTTTGGTGTGCGGTGCGCACCAATAGGTGGGTAAACCCTGCAAAAAGCCCTTAAACGGGCTACAATTACTACGCTTTTGAGGAGCGTTGCGACGGAACGGTGTTGGTTGTCCCGATATTCCGCCAGGCTCAAAAGCTTCCACGTTACCGTCGGCATACCCCGACCTTAACGGCGCTCACCCAATCCTGTCTTTGCAGCGTTTGTGGTGGTGCCGTATCAATACAGCCCCTATGACGTTGCAAGCAGGCCTACCGGAGCCTACTTAGCCATGAACGTCGTTAAAGAAAAATTTGCTGATTACATCGTCGCCGACATCGGTCTTGCCGATTTTGGCCGTCGAGAAATCCAGATCGCTGAAACCGAAATGCCCGGCCTGATGGCCACACGCGAAGAGTTCGCCAAGACCAAGCCGCTCAAAGGCGCTCGCATCACAGGCAGCCTGCACATGACCATTCAAACGGCCGTGCTGATCGAAACGCTGCAAGTGCTTGGCGCTGAAGTGCGTTGGGCGTCGTGCAACATCTTCTCGACCCAAGACCACGCTGCGGCCGCGATCGCTGCAACGGGTACGCCGGTTTTCGCTAAAAAAGGCGAGAGCTTGGTTGAGTATTGGGAATACACCCACAAGATTTTTGAATGGCCAGGCGACAAGCAAGCCAACATGATTCTCGATGACGGCGGCGACGCCACGTTGTTGCTGCATCTGGGCACCAAAGCGGAATCCGATCTTTCCGTGCTGAACAATCCCGGCTCTGAAGAAGAAGTCGTCTTGTTTGAAGCCATCAAGGCGCAGATCAAGAAAGATCCAAAGTGGTACTCCACACGTCTGGCACAGATCAAGGGCGTGACTGAAGAGACCACCACGGGTGTGTTGCGCTTGTATCAAATGTCCAAAAAAGGCGAACTCGCCTTTGCGGCCATCAACGTCAACGATTCTGTGACCAAGTCAAAGTTTGATAACTTGTACGGCTGCCGCGAGTCCTTGGTTGACGCAATTAAGCGCGCAACCGACGTGATGATTGCTGGCAAGATTGCCGTGGTGGCGGGTTATGGCGATGTGGGCAAGGGTTCGGCTCAGGCGCTAGCTGCGTTGCGTGCGCAAGTATGGGTCACAGAAATCGATCCAATCTGCGCCTTGCAAGCCGCGATGGAAGGCTTCAAAGTCGTCACCATGGAAGAAGCAGCTGACAAGGCTGATATTTTCGTGACAGCAACGGGTAACTACAACGTGATCACACGTGCACACATGGACCGTATGAAAGACCAGGCCATCGTTTGCAACATCGGTCACTTCGATAACGAAATTGACGTTGTCGGCATTGAGAATCTTCAGTGGGAAGAGATCAAGCCACAGGTCGATCACGTGATTTTCCCGGACGGCAAGCGCATCATCTTGTTGGCGAAGGGTCGTTTGGTGAACTTGGGCTGCGGTACGGGCCATCCATCGTTCGTGATGTCGTCTTCGTTTACGAACCAGACGATCGCACAGATCGAATTGTTCAGCCGTAACGAGCAGTACAAATCCGGCCAGGTGTATGTGTTGCCTAAGCACCTCGACGAAAAAGTTGCGCGTTTGCACCTCAAGAAAATTGGCGCCAACCTCACGTCACTGACTCCACAGCAGGCCGCATACATTAGCGTGAAGCAAGAAGGTCCTTTCAAGGGCGACGCATACCGCTATTGATGTTGTATGGTTAACGGGCGTTAGTCGGATTTTCCGGCAAGCGCCCGTGAGCAGTGCTCACCGGAAATTGAAATGATGACATTATTGTTAGTCTGGATATTGAACGCTGTCGCACTGCTTGTCGTAGCCTATGTATTGCCAGGCATCGTTGTTGCGAGCTTTGGCTCTGCCATGCTCGCAGCGTTGGTATTGGGTTTAATCAATAGTTTGGTTAAACCCTTTCTGATTCTGCTGACCTTGCCAATCACCGTTGTTACTCTCGGGTTGTTTTTGCTTGTCTTAAACGCACTCATGTTTTGGATGGCGGGCTCTATCCTGAAAGGGTTCCAAGTCAATGGCTTTTGGTGGGCGGTCGGTGGGGCAATTCTCTACAGCCTGATTTCAGGCTTCTTATCGAATTTGATTAATCAATGACCACTCAAAATAACCAGGCGTTCAGCCTGGAGTTTTTCCCCCCTCGTGACGCGGCTGCGCAGCAGCGTCTGATTGAGGGTGCGAAACAGATGTTGGTGATTCAGCCGCACTACGTCAGCGTGACGTTCGGTGCAGGCGGATCGACACGCGAAGGTACGCTCGACACGGTAAGGACGATGCGCGATTTAGGCTGTGATGCCGCTCCGCATTTGTCATGCATCGGTGCGTCGCATGATGATCTGCGGGCGTTGTTGCAGCGTTACCGACAAGAGGGTGTCAAACGAATCGTCGCCTTGCGCGGTGATATGCCGTCAGGCATGGGGGCGGATGCCGCCGGTGCGTTGCGCCATGCCAACGATCTCGTCGAATTTATTCGTAAAGAGACGGGCGACTGGTTTCATATCGAAGTTGCTGCCTATCCAGAGATGCATCCACAGGCAGCGAGCCCCGAGCAGGACTTGATGCACTTTGTGCGCAAAGTGCGCGCCGGTGCAGATAGTGCGATCACGCAATACTTTTTTAATGCCGACGCATACTTTGATTTTGTTGATCGCGTGCAAGCCAAGGGGATCGATATTCCGATCGTGCCTGGCATTATGCCGATCACCAATTACACACAGCTCATGCGCTTCTCAGAAATGTGTGGCGCGGAAGTGCCGCGCTGGATTCGTCTTCGCTTGGCGGGGATGGGTGATGATAAAGAGTCGATTCGTGCGTTTGGCGCAGATGTGGTGACTGACCTGTGTGAGACCTTGCTCGACAACGGTGTCCCGGGTTTGCATTTCTATACCCTGAACAACGCCGAGGCGACCTTGGCGATCTGGCGTGGCCTGCAAGGATAGGTTCAATTGTCTGGGAGCGTCGAAATCGTTCAGAGCGGTGCTTTGGGTACCCAGCGAGTCGGGGTGGCGATCGCATGCAGCACAAAATCGTGGGCGGCGGCCTTAAAGCCATCGGCCTCGAGTATTTGTGCCTCATTCCAAGCAATTCCGATCGTGACAAGGGATCGATCGTCTTTAAAAAGGGCTGCGAGACTACGATCGTAATAGCCCCCGCCATAGCCTAGACGCTCGGCGCGCGGCCCAAAACCAAGGGTGGGCACGAGGACAACGTCAGGAATGAGCGGTCGATTGCGCGCGGGCTCAAGCACCCCAAAGGCGCCTTCGTTCAGGCTGTCGCTAGGCATCCAGCGATGAAACTCTAACGCGATCCCCTGGCCCGCGACCGCGGGCAGTGCAACGTGGGCGCCTTGCTCGTGCAACCAAACCAGTAGGGGACGAATATCAGGCTCATCAACCAAGGGCCAAAATCCCGCAACGACTCGACCCCGCAAGGTGGGCTCGCCGCGCTGGCTAAACCAGTACCGGACCTGCGCGCAAAGCAGATTACTGAGCCGTTGACGCTGATCAAGCGGAATCGTCTTACGAAGCTCGCGAAGGCGCATCCTGAGCGTGTCTGCGTTATTCTTCAACATATGAGGGCGTTGATCGCTAAATGTGTGTATTGAGAAACCGTTTATGACTGTTCGAGCAAGATACCAGAATCTGAAGACTGTTGTGGCCGTCACGTTGGGGTGCGTGTTGTTTGCCGCGCAAGCGCAGACTCAGCCCGCTGCGCCAGCGGCCTCAGCGACCGAGCAATTTGTTTTGAAGTCAGACGGAACGCTCGTGCCCGTCGCAGAGCCCAAGGCGTCACCTCGCACTGCTCCCCCGATAGCCGCCCCGGCGGCTACTGGCGTCAATCCCTCCTCGGGCGCAAGTAGGGCAACGTCCGCGCCGCCTGTTTCAAGTTCGGGAACAATTGCGGACTCCGATTCCACCCCGGCCGCGCGAGCGGTCGCGGCAGCTCGCCAAGCGCTCAATAGCAAGCAGTTTGCACAGCTGGCGAGCTTTGTACCGAAGGCGCGGGGCGATATTTTGGCGATTTACCCCGAATATTGGACCATGCGGACTAAGGTGTGGTCCTACAACGCAGTGGGGGCCCGTGAAGAGATCGAGGGCTTTTTGGAAAAGCACAAAGGTTCGTATCTCGCAGATCGTTTGCGCACGGACTGGATCTTGACTGCGGCCCGTCAGGGCGACTTCGGTACCGTGCGTGCGCTCGGCGCAGTGCGCCAAGGCAGTAGTAACGTATCCTGTGCGCAGCTTGAGGCCAGCCACATGACGGGGCGACGCGCTACGGTCCTTGAGGCGACCAAAGTCTTTGCCCCGGCGCCGGCCTGCTGGAAATTGTTTGATCAGCTCGTCGCAGATCGTGTGCTGAGCGACGAAGACTTGCTTCCCTACTTGCAGGATGCGTTGGAAGATAACAAGACGACGGATGCCAGAAAATTTGCCGCTTACATTTTTGAACCTGCGGACTTAAGCGCCTACGATGCGATGATGGCTGGGCCCGCTAAGTGGCTGTCGTCGAAAACGGGCTCGGTATCTGGCATGCGTGCTGAGGTGGTCGCAATGGGCCTCGCGCGTCTCGCACGATCGGATCTAAAAGCCGCTGTTGCCGCCACACAAGGCACCTGGAGTTCACGTCTGCCCAAGAAGAATCTGCAATGGGCCTACGGCCAGCTCGGCTTGTGGGGGATGATGCGTCTCGATCCCCTTGCAATCGACTGGTACAAAGAGTCGAGTGGCGTGCGGTTGTCTGTCCATAACGAAGCATGGCGGGTGCGCGCTGCTTTGCGGCAGCCCAAGATCGATTGGGCATGGGTGATTCGCCATATCGATCACATGACGGCCGCACAGAAAGCAGATTCGACTTGGGTGTATTGGAAGGCTCGCGGGCTGGCTGCGACGGGTAAAAAGAATGACGCACAAAATGCGTACGCATCGATTGCAACGGAATACAGTTTTTATGGTCAGCTCGCAGCCGAAGAGTTGGGCAAGTCTATTGCCGTCCCAGACCGCCCGAAGCCCGTGACCGCGCAGGAGCTTGCACAGGCGCGTGCCAACCCAGGCTTGCGCCGCGCGGTGACACTGTTTAAACGCGGTTGGCGCACGGATGCGGTGCCGGAGTGGAACTTCACGCTATTAGGGATGACGGATCGCGAACTGCTTGCCGCCGCAGAGCTGGCCCGACAAGAGCATATTTATGATCGCGTGGTGGTGACCTCTGGACGCACTAAAAAGGAAATCGACTTCACCCAACGTTTTGTCGCACCGTTTGAATCACGTGTGAGTGAGCAGGCTCGCGCGGTCGATGTAGATCCGGCCTGGGTGTATGGCTTGATCCGTCAGGAATCCTTGTTCATCATGGATGCACGTTCGCATGTTGGCGCCTCGGGGCTGATGCAGTTAATGCCAGCGACCGCGCGGTGGATGGCCACTAAAATCGGCATGAAGAATTTCACGCCGGGCAAGGTCAACGATTTCGACACCAATACCAAGCTCGGGACCAGTTACCTGCGCATGGTGCAGTCTGATTTGGGTGGGTCGCAGGTCTTGGCGAGCGCGGGCTATAACGCAGGCCCTGGACGCCCGATGCTGTGGCGATCGCGCCTGAGCGGTCCTGTGGAAGGCGCGATTTTTGCCGAGACGATTCCGTTTAACGAGACGCGTGACTACGTTAAAAAAGTGATGTCGAACGCGACGTATTACGCGGCGCTTTTTAGCGGGCAGCCTCAATCGCTTAAGCAGCGCTTGGGTCAGATTGACCCTCAACCGTATGCGCGCAGCCCGTTGCCATGAGCACTGATCCCGTCGTCGCTGGCTTGCAGGCCTACGTCGTCGGCGGTGCAGTGCGCGATGCATTGCTAGGCCTGCCTCATGGCGATCGTGATTGGGTTGTGGTGGGCACAACACCCGAAGAGATGGTGAGGCGGGGGTTTATTCCCGTCGGTGGCGATTTTCCGGTGTTTCTGCATCCACAAACAAAAGAGGAATACGCATTAGCCCGCACAGAGCGTAAATCTGGTCGCGGGTATAAGGGCTTTACGTTTTATACCGGTGTGGATGTCACGCTCGAAGAAGATCTTCGTCGTCGTGATCTGACCGTAAACGCGATTGCGCAGAGCGCGACGGGCGCACTCATTGATCCTTTGAACGGACAGGCTGATTTAAAAGCCCGCGTGTTTCGGCATGTCGGCGAGGCCTTCAAAGAGGACCCGGTGCGGATTTTGCGCCTAGCCCGCTTTGCCGCGGGCTTTGTAGATTTCACTGTCGCACCTGAAACGATGGCCCTTTGTCGGACGATGGTGGCCGAGGGTGAAGTCGATGCGCTCGTGCCCGAGCGTGTCTGGCAAGAGCTCTCTCGCGGCTTGATGTGCAGGCAACCCTCTCGCATGGTTCAGGTGCTGGATGAAGCGGGCGTGCTGCCCAGAGCACTACCCCAGTGGCAATCAAGTGAGCGGGTACTTACGGCCGTCGATAGCCCTATGTCGCAGACGCTTGCGCTCGATGCGCGATATGCCTTGTTTTGTTTGAGCACGAAGGATCGCGTGGGCCTGTCGCGGCAATTGCGTGCGCCGGGTGATTGCGCGGACATGGCACGTCTTCTACCGGTTGTTCTTGTGGCGTGTCAGGCCCAGCAGGATGCAGAGTCTGTGCTCAGTCTGTTTGAGGTTTGCGATGCGCTGCGCAAACCGGATCGTTTGCGGGCCTTGTTACGCACGGCGGCAGTGGTGGCTGTTGTGAATGTCGAACAATGGGAGCAGCGTTTGCTTTGCGTGCTAGACGTGGATGCTGGCAAGGCAGCACAACAGACGAACCACCCCTCAGAGATCAAAGCAGCGGTGCGTCAGGCGCGATTAAGTGCGTTACTGAGCGCGTTACTCAGCGCGTGATCTTGATCGTTTTCTTGAGCGCTTAAAAGTCAAAGCGATCCGCTTCGATCGCCGCGTGTAAAGCCGATGAGTGGGTCTGTCACGCCTCGCCCAAGCGCGATGACTTTAAACAATTCGCCCATCTCGGCTTCAGAAATCAATTTTTGTACAGCACCGTTGGCTTGTGCCAGCAGGCGGGGTGATGCGGGTGCGTAAGCGGCGAGTATGTCAGCCAAACCTGCATTCAACAGAAAACGCGCCTGAGAGGTATAGCCCAGTAAATCGAGCCCGACGGTGTGTGCTGCGTGTGCGACGGCAGTGAAGTCTACGTGTGCAGTGATGTCCTGTAGACCTGGGGCGAAGAAAACATCGTCGTGTGCGCGGTGCTGGATGTGACACATCAGCGTGCCCCGATGACGCTGCGGGTGATAGTACTCGTGACGTGGAAAACCATAATCGATCAACAGTGCGGCACCCCGGGTCAGCCAAGTACCTAAATTGTTGACCCATGCTTCGGCTTGAAGATTGATCTCAGAGCGATAGTCTGGCAGCGCGGGCATACGATCTTGCATCGCGTGGGCCAGTGCGTCTGAGGCGGGTTGGTCTTCAAAGACAAAATCTTGCCTGCCATCGCTTGTGATCACTGACTTCACGCCTCGGACATGCAGGGTGCCGCTTTCCGTCCAGCGAAACAACTCCACGGGCATTGCATCCAGGACTTCATTGGCAACGATGCACCCCGCGAACTGTTCCGGAGCACGATCGAGCCATTGCACACGTGTGCCCCAGCGCGCGAGTCGTTCTTGTTGTCTGTGCTTGAGGTCTGCAGAGACCTCGAGGATGGAGTAGTTGGCGCTTATCCCTTGATCATCCAACGCTTGGAGAATGTCTTGCGCTAGGGCGCCGCTGCCTGCCCCAAACTCAAGCACCTGCGAGGTACCGGTCTGGGTCAAAATCTGCGCGATTTGTCTGGCAAGGGTTTGACCAAACAAGGGCGTGAGCTGGGGGGCTGTGACAAAGTCTCCACTTAAGTGTGTGGCGACGTTTGTCTCGCTCTCTGCGAGTTTAGTGTTGCCTGCAGCGTAATAGCCTAGACCTGGTGCATACAGTACGTGGTGCATCCATTGACTAAACGATAGCCAACCACCTGCTTCGGCAATGCGTTGATGCAAAAAAGCGCTGACGCGTTGGCTGTGGGCCATCGCATCAGCGCTTACCGAAATGGAAGGTTCGGCCTGCACTGCCAAGCTTCCTTAACGTATTGCTTAACGCTGCACTTTAACGGCGACCGCCGTCAAAGTTAAAGCCGCGACGTGCACCGGCTGCGGCACGTGGCGCGCCTGGACGCGGAGCGCCTGCGCGAGCTGGGCCGTCGCCGCGAGGCGCGAAGGTTTTGCCTCCCGGAGCGCCCGCACGTGGTGCGAACTCACGGCTTGGGCGTGCTGACTTACCTGCGTAGGCAGGACGGTCAGACGGCGCACGATCTGCACGTGGGCTGGCGTAAGGATTGTCGCTGCGTGGTGCGCGCTCGCCACTAAATGGCTTGTCGCCACGCGGTGCAAAAGCGGGCTTGTCTCCACGAGGAGCGAAACTGCGCTCGCGATCGCCGCTGAAGGGGCGGTCACCACGTGGGGAGTCGCCGCGAGGCGCAAAGGCTGGCTTATCGCCGCGAGGCGCAAAGGCTGGCCGATCACCGCGAGGAGCATCACCCCGGTACCCTTCGGCTCTTGGTGCATAGGCCGGTTTGTCGCCACGCGCGGCGTAAGCGGGTTTGTCACCACGAGGCGCAAAGGCGCGCGGCTCACGTGCGCTATAACGGTCGTTACTGCCAGCGCTGCGGTCGTTGCTCCAACGCCCACCTTTTTTGCCACCGGCACCGCGCGAGGCACCCTCAGGGCGTGCGCTTGGTGTGCGTTGTGGCTCGAGTCCGGCAATGACGTCGGATTGAATGGTGTAACCAACGAAATGCTCGATACGGCGAACTTTGTGGCGCTCGCTGTGAACGGCTAAAGTAAAGGCCGAGCCGTCACGACCTGCACGACCGGTACGGCCAGTGCGGTGAATATAGTCTTCGGGCTGCATCGGTAAGTCGTAGTTAATGACGTGGCTAATGCCCTGAACGTCGATACCTCGTGCGGCGACGTCGGTAGCGACTAATACACGCACTCGTCCATCCTGCACTTCAGAAATCGTACGTGAGCGTTGACGCTGGTTCATGTCGCCATGAAGCGCCATGACTGAAAAACCTGAGTCGGCAAGGTGCTCGGCCAAGTCATCCGCGCCACGCTTGGTCGCTGTAAAGACAATCGCCTGATCCATTGAGGCATCGCGCAAGAGGTGATCGAGCAGGCGAAGTTTGTGACCTGAGTCGTCCGCATACAGCAGGCTCTGGGTGATGTTGGCATGGCGATCGGACTGGCCCGCCATTTCAATACGCTGTGGGTCGCGCATCATGCGCGCGGCCAGCTTGGCAACCGTGCCGTCAAGTGTGGCCGAGAACAACAGCGTCTGACGTGACTCGGGGCAGCGATCCACGATGGTGTTGATGTCGTCGATGAAGCCCATGTCCAGCATGCGATCGGCTTCGTCGAGGACGAGAGTGTGCACGGTGGATAGGTCAACACGGCGCGCTTGCAGGTGATCAAGCAGACGGCCTGGTGTGGCCACCAACACATCGACGCGACGTGACAGCGCTTTGAGCTGCGCACCATACGGCATGCCGCCGACAACGGTGGCGACGCGCAGGTCGTCGAGGTTGCTGCCGTATAGTTCCGTGGCTTCGCTGACTTGCAGGGCGAGTTCACGGGTAGGGGTCAGCACCAGCACTTGCACGCCGCGACCTTTGTTCGCCGGTTTGTGGGCGATGCGGTTGAGTGCGGGCAACATGAAGGCAGCCGTTTTGCCGCTACCGGTTTGGGCGGACACCATCAGGTCGGCGCCGGCGAGTGCGGCAGGAATTGCCGACATCTGGACGGGCGTCGGCGTGGTGAAGCCGGTGCGTTCAATGGAAGACAACAAAGCGGGGGCTAGCCCCAACGAATCGAAGGACATGACTTTCCTTTTGGCCAGATAGTGGCCATGTGACGCAGCCCGGATATTGTTTGACCGGCGGTAGTCGGTTGAATCGAGCATCGTGCCGACCGAATCAACCGAACGTCTGGGCTGGAGATCCATCTATCTGGATCGCACTAGCTGCCCACGAAAGGAAAGGAGGTCAGGAATCGATGATGTGTGGTCAGTGACCAGTTTTTGCCTGTTACTGCTAGGTTGGCAAGTCTGTGTATGAACCGCTGCAATTTTTTGCAGAGCCCGAATACTAACCTATTTTTTAGGGTGGGTAAACCCTTTATTTGGAAATTTATACTTTCCAGTCAATAACTTGCAGATTTTGTTGCAAAAGCCACGCATTTGCCTGCTTGAAATGGCCGCAGCCTACAAAGGGCCGGGGAGCACGCCGCGCAGATAAAGGCGAGGGGTGATTGGCAGTCAGAATCAGGTGCCGGCCCTGGTTTTCAAGGAGGTCCCGCTTGGCTTGTGCATGCGCACCCCACAGCATGAACACCTTGGGCGCGTTGTCGAGCGCCACTTGGCGGATCAGACAGTCCGTGATGATTTCCCACCCTTGTCGCGCATGCGAGGCGGGTTGTCCATCCTCGACGGTCAGCACGGTGTTCAGTAGCAATACGCCTTGTGCTGACCAGCGCGACAAATCATTGCGCTGTAGGTTAGAGGCCAGAGTCAGCACGCTGTGGTCGGTGGGATAGTCAGACTCGACTTCCGCAAGAATGTTGCGCAGGCTCGGGGGACGCTTAAAGCCATCAGGCACGGAGAACGCGAGCCCTTGCGCTTGACCCGCGCCATGATAAGGATCTTGCCCAAGAATCACCACTTTTACGTCTTGCGGCGCGAGGGCTTGTAGTGCACGAAAAGGGCGGGCGGGATAAATCGTTGCGCCTTGTTCAAGGCGTTCAGACAAAAATGCAGATACGCGGTCAAGCGCCTGTCGGACAGGGGCGTCGTCTAAGGCTGCCTGCCATGGTACGGCAAGTGCCGCAATGGCCCTGTTAAACGATGCGTGGGTCAGTCGGTTATCCAAGCGCTTGCTGCAACGCTAAATGGTAGGCAGGTAGGCGCGCAGCAATCGCTGCCTTGCGGGCGTCGAGTGCCGCGCGCGCGGGTGCGTCGTGCTGCGGTGCTGCGGCCCAAACGGGGGCTGGGAAATGCAAATCGTCTGCCCAGCGTGGAATGATGTGCCAATGTAGATGTGGAACAACATTGCCGAAGGCCGCCAGATTGATCTTGTGAGGCTGCAGTATTTTTCGTTGAACAGCTTCCACCAAAAATACGGCGCGCATCAAAGCGGTTTGTTCCTGCGCGCTGAGGTCTGTCATCTCGACGACGTGAGCAGTCCACACGACGCGCGTGAAGCCCGGGTAGGCTAGATCGGCCGCATCGATGACCCGAAACTGCGGTCCTTGCCAAAGCAACACGCCACCGATGGTCTGGCAAAGCGGGCAGTCTAAAAGAGACGCGTGTCCCATGTTGCGGATACCGTGCGCTTAGGCAAACAGCCGGGCAAGCTCAACGCCAGGGTCTGGCGCACGCATGAACGCTTCACCAACCAGAAACGCATGTACATCGTGATCGCGCATTTTCTTCACGTCGGCCGGCTGCAAGATACCGCTCTCGGTGATAACGCGTTTGTCTGCGGGAATACGCGCTAGCAAGTCAATCGTCGTTTGCAGAGACGTTTCGAACGTGCGCAAGTTGCGATTATTAATGCCCAGTAATGACGTGTTGAGGTCTAGCGCAATTTCAAGCTCTTGTGCGTCGTGCACTTCGACGAGTACGTCCATGCCGAGCTCAAAGGCGCAGGCTTCAAACTCGCTCAGTTGGGTCGCGCTTAAGGCTGAGACGATTAGCAAGATGCAGTCCGCACCCATGGCGCGCGCAGCGATGATTTGATACGGGTCGACCATAAAGTCTTTACGCAGCACAGGAAGCGCGCAGGCAGCACGGGCTTGGCGCAGATATTCGTCCGCACCCTGGAAGAATTGAACATCGGTCAACACAGACAGGCAGGCCGCACCGTGCGAGGCGTACGCCACAGCAATTTCGGCGGGTTGAAAGTTTTCGCGCAGGATGCCTTTTGAGGGAGAGGCCTTTTTGACTTCGGCAATCACTCCAGGAAGACCTGCTTCAATTTTTTGTTCGATCGCTTGTGCAAAGCCACGGATATCGTGGCGAGTTTTTGCGGCCTGGAGAAGTTCCGCCTCGCTCACACGATTGCGGTCTGCTGCCACTTCTTGTGCCTTGACGGCAAGGATTTTGTTGAGGATGTCGCTCATGCTGCAAATTTCCGGGTGTGGGCGCAAAAGGCTTCGAGCTTGGCGCGTGCGGCGCCGCTGGCAATCGTTTCGAAAGCCATGTCTATACCCTGCTTGATGGAGGCGGCATGGTTGCCGACATAAATCGCTAGCCCGGCGTTGTACGCAACGATGTCTCGAGCAGTCCCGGGCGTGTTGTCCAGCGCCTCGAGTACACGATCTCGTGACTCTTCCTTGCTATTGACGCGAATGCCGCGAGTCGACACCATGTTCAAGCCAAAATCTTCTGGATGGATTTCATATTCGCTGATCACGCCATCCTTGAGTTCGCCCACCAAGGTGCCTGCACCCAGTGAGGCCTCATCGAGACCGTCTTTGCCGTGCACGATCATCACATGCCGTGAACCAAGCAACTGCAACACGCGGACTTGAATGCCGACCAAGTCTGGATGAAACACACCCATCAGCTGGTTGGCCGCACTCGCTGGATTGGTCAGGGGCCCGAGAATATTAAAAATAGTACGCACACCGAGTTCTTTACGAATCGGTGCGATGTTTTTCATCGCCCCGTGATGGGCTTGCGCAAACATGAAGCCAATGCCGGTTTGCTCGATACACTCGGCAATCTGCTCTGGCTTGAGCGCTAAGTTAGCACCCAGCGCCTCAAGCACATCAGCACTGCCGGAGGACGACGAAGCGCTGCGCCCGCCGTGTTTTGCGATCGGCACGCCCGCGGCAGCCGCGACAAACATCGCTGTGGTGGAGATATTAAAGGTGTTGCTGCCGTCGCCACCCGTGCCGCACATATCGACCATGTCTTGTGGGTTAGAGATTTTTACGGGTGTAGCGAACTCGCGCATGACCGTTGCAGCCGCGGTGATTTCACCGACAGTTTCTTTCTTAACGCGCAAGCCCATCAGCAAGGCAGCTGCAATGGAGGGCGACATTTCGCCGCGCATGAGCATGCGCATCAGGTGCAACATCTCATCGTGGAAGATCTCGCGATGCTCGATGCAGCGATGTAGCGCTTGACTAGGAGTAATCATGCTTAGGCCCCGTATTGTGCTGAACCGAGATCAATGAAATTGCGCAGCATGGCGTGGCCGTGTTCGCTCAGGATGGATTCCGGATGAAACTGTACGCCATAGATCGGTAAGGTTTTATGTCGCACGCCCATGATCTCGCCATCCGCTGTTTGAGCCGTGATCTCCAAGCAATCTGGAATGGTCGCGCGTTCGATGGCGAGCGAGTGATAGCGAATCACCGTGAAGGGCGAGGGCAGACCTTTAAATACATCAGAGCCTGTGTGCGTGACTTCCGAGGTCTTGCCATGCATAATTTGCTGGGCGCGAACAATCTTGCCACCAAAGGCGGCACCGATCGCTTGATGTCCGAGACACACGCCGAGCAACGGCACTTTGCCGGCATACCGTTTAATCACATCAATCGAAATACCTGCTTCAGCGGGCGAGCAGGGGCCGGGCGAAATGCAAATATGGTCCGGACGCAACGCGTCGATTTCCTGGAGCGTAATCTGGTCGTTGCGATGAACACGAACGTCTTGTCCCAGTTCGCCAAAATATTGCACCAAGTTATAGGTGAATGAATCGTAGTTGTCGATCATGAGAAGCATAGTAAGCCCTAAGTCATTGATTTCAATAGAAACTAGTATGGAGTGATTTTTGAGGACGTATCTATCTCTGCGGCTACTAGACTGACAACATTTACACTAAACTCAGTATCTCGAGTGTTGCGACTGTAGCCAGTGTAAGCGAGTAGCAAGACACTTTTTAGACTCATTTAATTCTATTCCCCGATCGAAGATAATTCCTTTTTTTTTGGAGTGCATGATGGCTGATCTCGATGTCTATAAAAAGCAGAAATTTGGTCAAAAAATTGGTTTTGGTCAACGTCCGGCATTGTTAATTATCGATTTTCAGGTTGGCTTTGCCGACGCGGACGTGCTTGGCGGTTTTAATATGCTCAGCGCGATTGAGCAGACATCAAAACTGTTAAAGACCACGCGTAGCGCGAAAGTGCCTGTTGCGCACGTGCGATTTGCAACAGAAATGCAAGGCGACGACATCGGTACATTTGCCGTCAAGGTGCCATCGCTTAGGAAATTATCGCCTGACTCGAAAGACGCACAGTTTGTCGAAAGTGTCCGGCCAAAGAAAGGCGAGTGGGTCTCTACCAAACGCCACGGATCAGCTTTTTTTGGTACAAACTTGGCGGCATGGCTTAATTCTATAGGTGCAGATACGTTGTTTATCACGGGCTGCACCACGAGTGGTTGCGTGCGTGCGAGTACGATTGATGCGTCAGCCTATGGCTTGCGCCCGATGGTAGTGACGGACTGTGTAGGGGATCGCGCAGAGGGGCCTCATCGGGCCAATCTGTTTGATATGGAGCAGAAGTATGCGGACTTGGTGACGTCCAAACAAGTAGTTGCATATTTTAAAGCGCTCAAGAGTAAGTGAGCTAGCCTGTCGGGTTCCTGTTTGCCTAATTAGAACGGTTGGTCAAGACCGTTTTGCACTTGTTCAGCGGCGCGCAACACTGCGCGGGCCTTCGCTTCGGTTTCCAGCCATTCCATTTCTGGATCTGAGTCAGCAACGATGCCCGCTGCAGCTTGCACGTACAGCATGCCGTCTTTGATGATGCCGGTACGGATAGCGATAGCCACGTCCATTTCCCCGCCATAACTCAGGTAGCCTGCGGCGCCACCGTAGATGCCGCGACGCACGGGTTCGAGCTCGTCAATCATCTGCATGGCACGCACTTTGGGCGCACCGGTTAGCGTTCCGGCCGGGAACGAGGCACGCAACACATCCATATTGCTCATTCCGGCTTCGAGCGTGCCCGTCACATTCGATACCAGATGCATGACGTGCGAATAGCGCTCAATCACCATGGTGTCGGTGACTTCGACGGAGCCGATCTTGGCCACACGGCCGACATCGTTACGCGCGAGATCAATCAACATCACGTGCTCGGCGCGCTCTTTCGGATCGGCCAGTAGTTCGGCTGCGAGCGCTGCATCTTCTTCGGGTGTCCCGCCACGTTTACGTGTGCCGGCCAGGGGGCGAATCGTGATGCAGGTTTCTGGCGCTTGGCCTACAGGCGCGCCTTCGGGTAGGGGGATAGCCTCCTGACGCACCAGAATTTCTGGTGAGGCCCCCACCACTTGAAAATCACCAAAGTTCCAGAAGTACATATAGGGTGATGGGTTCAGAGAGCGCAATGCTCGGTACAGCGATAACGGTGAGTCACTGAAAGGCTTGGTGATCACCTGACCCACTTGCACTTGCATCAGATCGCCGGCTGCAATGTATTCCTTGGCGCGACGCACAGCAGCCAGATAGTCGGCTTTAGCGAAACTACGATGTTCTTTCGTGACCACGCTTGCATGGCTGTAGGGAATTTCTACCGGCTTACGTAACTTAATGCGCAAGTCTTTCAGACGTTGTTGCGCCCGGTTATAGGCTTCGGGCTCTGAGGGGTCTGCGTAGACCATCAAGTAAATCCGGCCGGCTAGGTTGTCAACAATGACGAGTTCGTCGGTTTGGAGCAACAGAATATCGGGCGGACCTTCGCCCATTCCAGCTGGATACGGTTTGGCGGCTGGGCCAAGTTTTGGTTCGATATGTCGTACCGCGTCATAGCCAAAGTATCCGGCGAGCCCACCCGCGAACCTTGGCATGCCAGGACGTAACGCAACTTTAAAGCGGGCCTGATAGTCGGAGATAAAGCGCAAGGGGTCGCCTTCGTAGGTCTCCACGACTTTATCGTCACGCAAAACGTTGGTGGTCGTGCCGCGAGCCTCAATGACATTGCGGGCGGGTAGTCCGATGAAGGAGTAACGACCAAAGCGCTCGCCCCCCACGACGGACTCGAGCAAGCAGGAATTTTTGCCGTTTTGCGGGCCGCTGTGGGCAAGCTTTAAGTAGATGCCCAGAGGCGTATCGAGATCGGCGTAGGTCTCTGCCACCAACGGAATGCGGTTATAGCCTTGTGCCGCGAGGGCTTTGAATTCAAGTTCAGTCATCTGTTTAGGCGGTTCTCGCAGTTAGCAGACCGGGTTAAGCAATAAAAAAAGCCCGGCCATGGTTGGACGGGCTTGGTTTGTACTGTTGGCTATTCGCTTATCGCGATTAAGCCGGACTTTGACGCACCGTCACCCGGAACACAAACGCCACCAGCGCCACGAGGCGGCTGGTACGGAAGCGGTGCGTAGTGACAAGGACATCATTAATCTCTGTAAAAGCGGTGGTTCGAGGCGACTGACTTTAGCGTTCCGAAACCCACTGCGCTGCATGTTCAATGGAATCTACTATAGCATCGACATCCAGTGAATGCACGCTCTGGCCTTCGTTGTAGCCATAGGGCACCGCTAGGAAAGAGCAGCCTGCAGCACGGGCTGAGAGGGCATCATTCACAGAATCCCCGACGGCAACGGTCCGATTTGGTGAGCTTTTGAGTAAATTGCAGGCATGCAGCATCGGGGCGGGGTGGGGCTTTCGCTCGGCAAGCGTATCCCCGCAGACGATGGCTTGCATGTATTTGGCCAAACCGGTGCGTTCTAGGAGTGGCACGGCGAACTCGGCGTTTTTGTTGGTTACCACGGCCATGCGCATACCCATTGCCTGCAGCCTATCCAGGCCGGGACGTACTCCATCAAAAATGATGGCTTGATCGCCGTTGATGCGGTGGTAGTTGGCCGTATAAGACACTTTGGCTTGCTTGAACAGCGCGTCTGAAGGGGCTTGTCCGGCCTGAACACTCGCGAGAACGCGTCGAATCAGATTATCGGAGCCCTTGCCGATGTAGGTGGCGATTTCCGCTTGCGTGATGGCGGCAAACTTTAAGTCAGCAAGCATGGCGTTAACCGCCACCGTAAAGTCAGGAATCGTATCCATCAAGGTGCCGTCTAAGTCGAGCAGAACGGCGTCAAACGCGATAGACGCAGAGGTGTTCGCGGTGCTCATTGATCCGCTAGTGCAATCTGGGCGCGCATCGCGTTAATGACGGTTTGATAGTCGGGTTGCCCAAAAATTGCTGAGCCTGCAACGAAGGTATCGGCGCCCGCTGCGCGAATGTCTCGGATATTGTCCGTCTTGACACCGCCATCCACTTCAAGCGCGATGGCTTGCCCGCCCGCCTGGAGGTGCGCGTCGATCAGTTTGCGCGCGGCACGCAGTTTTGTGAGGGTCGCAGGGATAAAGCTTTGTCCGCCAAACCCTGGGTTCACTGACATCAACAGAATGATGTCGACCTTGTGCATGACATGCGCGAGCCAGTCCAGCGGCGTGGCTGGGTTAAATACCAGCCCCGCTTTGCAGCCCTGCTCGCGGATCAGGGCCAGGCTGCGATCCACGTGACGGGAGGCTTCGGGGTGAAAAGTAATCACGTTCGCACCCGCTTTGGCGAACATTGGGATGAGGCTGTCGACCGGTTCGACCATCAAGTGCACGTCGATCGGCACGTCTACATGGGGGCGAATCGCCTCACAAACCATAGGGCCAATCGTCAAATTGGGAACGTAATGGTTGTCCATGACGTCAAAATGGATCCAATCAGCGCCGGCGGCGACAACATTTCTAACTTCTTCACCCAGTCGGGCGAAGTCCGCAGATAAAATACTGGGAGCGATGCGAGCTGTCGTCAAGGCGGTTGTTTCTGGCATGATGTGCGAACACCGAGTCGGATTAACGCTCATTATTGCAGTTTTCTCTGGATGTGCATGTGAAACCTTTTGAACTTTCGGTGGCCGTCGAACCGCACTTTGTTGCGGATCAGTCCAATCCGGCCAAACAGCAGTTTGTTTTTGCCTACAAAGTCCGCATTACCAATACAGGCGAGCGACCCGCACAAGTGATTAGTCGCCACTGGGTCATTACGGACGGTGATCAGGGCGAACAAGAGGTTCGTGGCTTGGGTGTGGTGGGGCAGCAGCCCTTACTCGCTCCGGGCGAAACCTTCGAATACACCAGTGGTTGTCCGTTAAAGACGCCCGTGGGAACCATGCGTGGCAGTTACCACTGTGTGGGTGAGAACGGTGTGCCGTTTGAGGTCGATATTCCCGAGTTTGTGCTGGCCATGCCGCGCACCTTGCATTGAAATCGTTCATGATCAGCTCACCTCAACATATGCGTTTACTTTGGGTTAGTTTTTTGTTGGTCTTACTGGCGGGCTGCATGACCGTGAGTGAGCCTCCTGCGCCTGCGCCCGCGGCCCCCGCACCCGCTCCTGCAGTCACACCGACAGCGCCCTCGGGACCGATTCCGGATAGCGCTGCACGCCAGTTGCAAGGTCGTTTTGTGTCGGCAAACTGGTCCGAGTTGCCTGGGTGGTCCGATGATGATTTGAAAAATGTGTGGACGACGTTTCTGCGCAACTGCCAAGGGCTGATGCGCCCCACCTCGACGAACCTCGCGGGGCCAACGCGTGCGACACCGCGCGCCTGGCAGCCGGTGTGTGCGGCTGCAACGGATCGCGCGCGTGCTCCAGCGGCGAACGACGCACAGGCCGTCAGAAGATTTTTGCAGACTTGGCTGAGCCCCTGGCGCCTGCAGGGCCCAGATGGCAAGCCCGCGAGCAACATTGTGACTGGCTACTACGAGCCGCTCGTGTTGGGTTCTCGCACGCGCACGGGCGCGTATCAATGGCCGCTTTACACCGTTCCCGCTGACTTGCTTACGATCGACTTAGGCCGCGTCTATCCAGAGCTTGCCGGTAAACGCGTACGCGGGAAATTAGATGGCAAGCGAGTAGTGCCCTACGAAAGCCGCGCCGCAATTGAGGCCTCTGGTCGACGCCCTCCCGCAATCGTGTATGTCAACGATCCCGTGGATAACTTCTTCCTGCAGGTACAGGGGTCTGGTCGGGTACAGCTACCAGACGGCAAGACCATACGTGTGGCGTATGCGGATCACAACGGCCACCCTTATGTCTCGATTGGTAAGTGGTTGGCAGATAAAGGTGAAATGCCCATTGCACAGACTTCCATGCAAAACATACGCGCTTGGGCTAAACGCAATCCCAATCGCACACAAGCGATGTTGAACGCAAATCCGGCCATGGTGTTCTTTGCGGAAGAAGCCATCACAGATCCAGAAATTGGCCCTAAGGGTGCCTACGGTATACCCTTGATGGCGCAGCGCTCGATCGCAGTTGATACAAATTTTGTACCGCTCGGCACGCCAGTGTTTTTGTCGACGACCATGCCGGCCTCTAACACCACGTTAAATCGACTGGTCTTCGCGCAAGACACGGGAACAGCCATTCGTGGTGCCGCAAGGACGGACTTTTATTGGGGTTTTGGGGCTGCGGCCGGTGAGCTCGCAGGCAGAATGAAACAGAACGGACAGATGTGGGTGCTTTGGCCGAAACAGGCCGGCGCTCCGTCGGCGCGATGATCAGGACGACATAACCGGATGAGCGCTTCAATCGTTGTGTGTGGTAGTGGCATCGTGGGCTTAGCAACGGCGCTAGCGTTCGCCCGCAAGGGTGAGGCGGTGACGCTCGTTGGCCCACGGCCGACCGTGCAGAACCTGTCTCAAGATGAGTTCTTTGCCCGGGTATACGCCTTGTCACCCGCAAGCCAGCGTTTTCTTGCATCGATCGGCGTCTGGGATTTGATGGATGCACGACGGTTGACATCGGTTCAGGCGATGGAGATTCATGGCGACGGTAATGGATTGTTGAACTTGAACGCCTGGCAATCCGCGCAACCCGAGCTGGCCTGGATCGTCGAGTCCTCGGAAATTGAACGCGTGTTGATGCAAGCAGCACAGGTGATGGGCTTGCGCTGGGTGACCGAAAAATTTGCATCCTATGCGCCTGGCGCGCTCACCACAGACCGAGGCACCATCCTTGAAGCGGAGTTGTTCATCGCTGCCGACGGCGCACAGTCGCCGTTGCGAGCGGCAGCAGGGTTGACAGTAGAGAGCCGCCCTTACGGAGCGACTGCGCTCGTGGCTCATTTCAACTGCAAGGTGCCGCATCAAGGGACCGCCTTGCAATGGTTTGGGTCGGATGGTGTCTTGGCTTTATTGCCTATGCCTGACACGGCGCAGGGTCCACAATTGTCGATGGTATGGTCTTTAAAAGAAGCCATCGCGAATGAGGTGCTGGCGATGCCCGCTGCTCAGCAGGCCTCAGCATTACAGATAAGATTGGCGGCTGCGACCGCAGGGCGTTTAGGTGCATTAACATTGCGCAGCGTGGTGCATGGTTTCCCCTTGACGCTCAATCAGTCTCCCATCATTGGCGATTGCTTGGCGCTCGCTGGCGATGCGGCGCACCGCTTGCATCCCTTGGCTGGGCAAGGACTTAACCTTGGATTAGGTGACGTACAAGCGCTAGTCGACACCGTCGCCGCGCGCGAGTCGTTCCGCAGCCCTGGTGATCCAATGGTATTGCGGCGTTATCGCCGACTCCGCGCGGAGCCTGTGATGGCGATGCGTCTCGTGACGGATGGGTTGGCCCGTCTGTTTGATATTCAACACGCACCCGTTGTCTGGTTGCGCAACATGGGGATGAACCTCGTAGAAAAGTTACCGCTTATTAAGCGGCAGCTGATCGCGGGCGCATCCCGCTAGGAGAAATAATGTTTAACCGTTTGTTCATGAATATGTCGTGGGTGTTGGTTTCTTTGTGGAGCACAGCCGTGCTGGCGCAGGCGACACCCTCTGCCGTCGCAGCGGCTGTAGCGGTGAGCGCCGAGGATGCCAAAGCGGCTGCGGTCAAAAAGCTTTTTGCCGAACGCTTTAATAATCCACCCATTGTCGGCGTGCGTTCAACCCCTTACGGTTTGTATGAAGTCCAGCTTGGTTCAGACCTGGTTTACACCGATGAACAGGTGAACTTTGTCTTGGATGGAACTCTAATCGATGCAAAAACACGCCGCGACATCACACGCGAGCGTCAGGACGAGTTGGCAAAGGTGCCGTTTGAACAATTGCCCTTCGAGTTATCTTTTAAGCAAGTTCGGGGCGACGGCTCACGTAAGCTCGCGATTTTTGAGGATCCTAACTGCGGATATTGCAAAACGCTACGCAAATCATTGGGAGAAATTGACAACCTGACGGTTTACACGTTCCCCTATCCGATTCTCTCGCCAGACTCGACACAAAAAGTTAAAAATATTTGGTGCGCAAAAGATCGTGGTGAAACATGGGATGCCTGGATGTTAAAAGGTGTGGTGCCCCCCAAGGTTGATTGTGAGGTTCCTGTTGATAAGATGGTGGCGCTTGGACAAAAGCTGATGGTGCGTGGAACGCCCGCCCTCTTCTTCGCCGATGGCAGTCGAGTCGGTGGCGCGATTCCGAAAGAAGAGATCGAGAAAAGACTGAAGCAGTGAGTCTTGTCGGTTTAAAAAGACAAGTGAAATTTTTTTAAGTGGACCGTGATTAAGGTCGTTGAGTTCGATTATCTGGAGATGACAATGCGTATTGCAGTGCTTGATGATTATTTGAAAGTGGCCCAAGGGTTGGCTGACTGGTCTTCGCTTAGCGCAGACGTTAAATTTTTTCATGAATTCATTCAGCCAGATCAGCTGGCAAAGACCTTGGCTGATTTCGAAGTGGTTGTCGCCATGCGTGAGCGCTCAGCGTTTCCTGCCGCCGTCATTCAAGCGATGCCGAAACTTAAATTACTGGTGACCACAGGACTGCGCAACAACTCGATCGACCTGGACGCTTGTCGTCAAAAAGGTGTGGTGGTGTGTGGTTCGCCAGGCGACCCCAAGAGCACCGGCGCTACCGCAGAACTCGCTTGGGCCTTGATGTTGGCATTGTTTAAAAAGATTCCTCAAGAGTCGGCCAATATGACAAACGGACTTTGGCAGACATCGATGCCCCCCACCATTGAAGGTAAGCGACTTGGTTTGGTGGGCGCTGGCCAGTTGGGCAAAAAGGTCGCCAAGGTTGGTCAAGCATTTGGTATGGAAGTGGTGGCCTGGAGTCCTAACCTGACCGAAGAGCGCGCTGCCGAAGCCGGCGTGAAGCTCGTCACCAAGCAAGAGCTCTTCAGTACTGCCGATGCGATTAGCGTACACATGGTGTTGAGTGAGCGGTCGCGCGGCGTTGTCGATGCGGCGAGCTTGCAGTCGATGAAGCCAACTGCATTTATTGTCAATACGTCGCGCGCTGGTTTAATTGACCAAGTTGCTTTGCGCGCGCTGTTAGAGCAGGGCAAGATCGGTGGCGCTGGGATCGACGTCTATGATGCGGAGCCTCTTGCCGCCGATGATGTATGGCGTAAGGCCCCACGCACACTCCTGACACCGCACTTAGGTTATGCGACCCCAGAAAACTTTGCGGTCTTCTACCCCAATGTTGTTGCAAACATTGGGGCATGGGTCGCAGGTAAGCCGCAGCGGGTGCTGACCTAATGCAACCCGTCTTGCCGCTCCATATTGTTGCAAGGTTGCTGCTTGTTTTATTAATGGCAGCGGCCGTTTATTTTTTTAGCGGCTTTGTGGTGCCGGTGCTCGCAGCCTTGATTATTGGCTTTGCGAGCTGGCCTCTTTATTCAAAATGGGTGAAGATTTGCGGCGGACGGACGTTACTGGCTGCGAGCACAGCGCTCGTTGCCATCGTTGTGCTGTTGATCGTTCCGATTTCGGTCGCACTCTACTATTCTGTTAACGAGGCCAGAATTTTTGTGGCTTGGGTGTTGGCTGCGAACCGAGACGGTGTCGATGCGCCTTCCTGGATCGTTGCACTGCCGGGGGTTGGCGAAACCCTTGGGTCATACTGGGCCGAGTATCTCGGCGAGCCGCATGCAATCGGGAGCATGATTGAACTGGTCAGCGGTCAACACATTGGCAATATTTATCGGCTCGTGTTGGCGGCAACGGGTAACTTTTTCCACATCATGCTCACCTTGCTGTTCATGCTGATTACGCTTCTGTTCGTCTACAAAGATGGCCACCACATGGCAGCTCAGCTTGATATCTTGGGCGAACGCGTACTGCCAACCCGTTGGCAAAGATTTTCACGGGTAGTGCCTGCGACGATCAGCGCGACTGTGACGGGAATGGGTCTTATCGCAATAGGCGAAGGGGTGGTCTTGGGCTTGGCCTACTGGGTCGCCGGCGTGCCATCGCCTGTTTTACTGGGTGTGATCACAGCCGTGATGGCGATGATCCCCGGCGGTGCTCCGCTCGCATTTACCTTAGTGTCGCTCTATTTGGTTGGCTCGGGCAATCCCCTTGCTGGTGCCGGTTTGTTTGCCTGGGGATCGATTGAACTCTTTATTGTCGACAAGACCTTGCGACCACGACTCGTGGGTGGGCCCGTTAAGCTGCCGTTTCTGCCAACGTTTTTTGGTCTAGTAGGTGGGGTGACAACGATGGGCTTTGTTGGTTTATTTATTGGCCCGGTCTTAATGGCGCTAATCGTTGCCCTGTGGCGCGAGTGGGTCCTTGGTGTGAAGGTTGACACCCTCACATAATGTGAGCAGTTCGCTTAGGGACTTAACCTGCATTTTTGCTAATACGCGTGAGCGGTGCAGCTTAATCGTTGCCGCGGCTGAGCCGCTTAGTTTGGCAATCTCTTTGTTTGACCGCCCCGACAACATTTCCACACAGACTTCCGTTTCTCTGGGTGTCAACAGACAGAGCCTGGCTTTCGCGGTTGTGACGCGTGTCAGCTGAGTATGTATCTGCCGATCCAGCGAGATACCGCTTTGGATTGCGTGCACGAGGTCCTGCATCGAAAACGGCTTGAACAAAAAATCGATTGCACCTTGTTTCATGGCTGTAACGATTTGTGGCGAAAGGCTTTCCCCACTGATGAAGATCACAGGTGTTTGCCAGCCATGTTTTAGCAGCGTCGCCTGCGCCTCGATACCAGATTGTTTTGGCATGCGCATATCTAAAAGGATGACTGCCGGCGAGGTGGGTACTGCATCACTTAAAAAAGATTCGGCGCTGTCGTATTCATTAACGATGTAGCCAAGCTCGGTGAGGGATCCCTTAAGCGCCCGTCGGATCGATGGATCGTCGTCGACAAGGTACACGTGGCCAAGTGCTGCTGTTGTCATGATTGCAAACCCTTCAAGATGGCCCAACAGTACAAAAGATTGGACAAAGAGGCTATACGCTAAATGGCCTATTTAAGAGGCTCGCACCGACACTTGACTATAGTTTTTGGATATCAGCGCGGCCAGCTTCTACTGAAAAGCGTGCAAGTGTATGGGCGTCAGACTGCGGGTCGGTCGCGTCACGAACTGCCTTGAGTGTCGTGGTTATTTGTGTAGGCGTGATTTCCACGACGCCAAAGCCACGCGATTCACAGTCACCAAAAATAAAGTGTGGATGGCGTTCAATGATTTTTGCTTGCGCGAGGTTTGTCAGGGCGGTGAGCGAGGTGATGCTCGTTCCGCAAAACTCGACACCCACTTTCTCACTGTTTGGATTGTTGTAGTCCGCCAAAATATTACCTACCCAATTTTGATGGACGTCGCCCCCTAGCAGCACGGGGTTGGTGAGCTGGGTATTACGCATGGAATCAATCAGTCTTTGCCTTGCCGCAGGATAGCCATCCCAACCGTCATTTGAATAGCTTTGGCCGCCTTGCGTATGGAAGTTGCGTGGCCCGAACACGCTTTGCTGTCCGATGACATTCCACGTCGTACGCGAGCGTGCGAATTCAGTATTGAGCCACGCTTCTTGTTTCGATCCTAGCAACGTGCGCTGGGGATCATTCCAAATCGCACAGGTGCTTGGGTCGACTCTGCTCCCGCCCGGTCTGCCATTGCGCGTGCATGCTTGTAAGTCACGATGCTGCCGGTTATCGACCGTGTAAATATTGGCGAGGCGACCGTACGCGAGGCTGTCATACACACGAACTTCTTGACTGATTCCACCGAGCAAGGCGGCAAATTGCTCGCGCCGCACGGGCATGTGTTCGTAAAACGCCTGATAGGCGTCGCGGCGTCGCGCCATAAAATCATCGACAGGAGTGCCCGAGTTCCCTGGATGCGTCGCAGCGTAGTCGTTCTGCGTCTCATGGTCGTCCCAGGTGATGATCCAGGGGCAGGCTGCATGCATCGCTTGCAAGTCTTGGTCAGACTTATGCAACGCGTAGCGACTGCGGTAACCCTCTAAGCTTGTAATCCACCCGCCTGTCGTGGGGCGGATATCGAAGGGTTTGGAGGCCGGATACTCATACATGTAGTCGCCGAGGAACATGACCACGTCCACTTCTTCAGCGAGCATGTGCCGATACGCGCTGTAGTAGCCGTTGCCCCATTGCTGGCAGGATGCATAGGCGATACGAAGTTTTTGTACTGCAGCGTCTGCAACAGGGAAGGTGCGAGTGCGGCCAACCGCACTGACGGCTTCGCCACAAATGAATCGATAGAAATATTCACGGTCTGGCTGAAGTCCGGAGACTTCCGCATGCACAGCATGCCCAAGCGCAGGATTTGCGAAGAGCTCACCTTGTTTGACGAGTTGACTGAAGGCCTGGTCATGCGCCATTTGCCATGTCACCTTGATCGGGCTACGTGCGAGTCCTGCTGCATCGACCGCTGCGAGTCCTAGACGCGTCCACAGGACGATCGCCTCGCTCGTAGGCGAACCGCTCGCAATACCAAGACTGAAGGGAGTGGTGGCCCAGGCCTGACGAGCCCACCCCACACTTGGCAAGCTGATCAGTGCAGCGGACGCCGCAGCAAGCTTAAGAAGATGCCGGCGCTGCATGGCCAGTGCTTAGAGCAGCGAGGCTGTGCCGGTCATCGCAAAGATGCCGAAACCCAACGCGATAACGCCTAATCCACCCGCAAGCCAGGCGAGCAACATCACGCCAGTGATAATGCTTGAGGGCGCAAGGACAGTAGCCACTTGCAACACGTCCGGATGAGGCTTCAATTGTGTGGATGAGCGCTGCTCAGCAGTTTTTCGGTATACGCAATCGCCAAGGCGGAAACCACAAAGGCTAGGTGAATAATCGTCTGCCACATCAAGGTGGAGTCAGTCGAGCTAGGGGCGTTGATGAAGGTCTTGAGCAGGTGAATAGAAGAGATCCCGATGATAGCAGTCGCGAGCTTGACCTTGAGAACGCCTGCGTTCACATGGGATAACCACTCGGGCTGATCCGGATGGTCTTCTAGCTGCATGCGGGAAACAAAAGTTTCCCAGCCACCTACGATTACCATGACCAGCAAGTTTGAGATCATCACCACGTCGATGAGACCCAAGACGATCAACATCAACTCGGTTTCAGTCACCGTTTTGTCGATCGTCATCATCGAGATCAAGTGGATGAGTTCTTTCCAGAACTGCCAAACATAAATACCTTGCGCGACGATCAGGCCGATATAAAGCGGGGCCTGAAGCCAACGACTCATGAAAATCCAGCGGGGTAGCGTGCGCATTGAATAACCTCGAGGAATAGATAATGCCAGGGTCTTAGGGGATCCATAAACCGATGGGATTAAATCACATTTGTATGTGTTTTTTTTGACGACCGCTTAGGTCGGATAAGTCCCAGGCAAAAGAATACTTTTGTCGACTTTCTCAACGTCAGTTCGCCCGCAAAACGCCATCGTCAGATCCAGCTCTTTGTGCATTATTTCAAGAACCTTGGTGACGCCAGGACCACCCATTGCGCCGAGCCCATACAAAAAGGCTCGGCCGATGTAGCAGCCGCGCGCGCCGAGCGCACGGGCCTTCAGGACATCCTGCCCACTGCGGATACCCCCATCCATGTGAATTTCAATATCTTTACCTACGGCATCCACGATTGCAGGGAGACTTTGAATGCTTGATTCCGCGCCATCGAGCTGACGGCCGCCATGGTTGCTGACGATCAGCGCGTCAGCGCCACTGTTAAGCGCTTGACGTGCATCCTCAACGTCTTGGATGCCTTTCAAAATCAATTTGCCGCCCCAGCGTTTCTTGATCCACTCGACGTCCTTCCAATTGAGAGCTGGGTCGAACTGCGAGGCTGTCCACTCGCTGAGCTTACTCATGTCTGAGACACCTTTGACGTGCCCAACAATGTTGCCGAATTGACGGCGTGGTGTGCCCAACATGCCGAGTGCCCACCGTGGTTTGGTCGCAATATCGATCATGTTCTTGATCGTTAGCTTGGGTGGAGCACTCAACCCATTTTTAATATCTTTGTGTCGTTGTCCTAAAATTTGTAAATCTAAGGTCAGTACCAAGGCTGAGCAATTTGCCCGCTTGGCACGATCGATCAACCGCTCAATAAAGTCCCTGTCTTTCATCACATAGAGCTGGAACCAGAAGGGGTGGTTATCTGTGCCTTCGGCAACATCTTCAATGGAACATATGCTCATTGTGGATAAGGTGAAGGGGATGCCGAAATCCCGTGCAGCCCGGGCAGCAAGAATCTCTCCGTCTGCGTGTTGCATTCCGGTGAGCCCTGTCGGGGCGATCGCAACGGGCATGGCCACGCGTTGACCAATCATGGTGCTGACCGTTGAGCGGTGCTCCATGTTGACGAGGATGCGTTGGCGCAGTTTGATTTTCTGAAAATCGCTTTCGTTGGCACGATATGTGCTTTCTGTCCAAGAGCCGGAATCGGCGTAGTCATAAAACATCTTCGGGACGCGTTTTTGCGCCAATATGCGCAGGTCTTCGACGTTTGTGATTACGGGCATGGTGTGAGGTCTCCGGACAGTGGCATGAATGAACCAACTTGGTGCATGGAATCGGTATTCGTTCCATTAGTCGCTAGTTTAACGGGCGACAGTTGTTTTTGCAGGTTATTTGGTTTTAGACTTCAGGAAAGTCAACCCTTTCGGAGATGGACATGTTGGTCACAAAAATCGCAAGCGCCGGGCTGCTGCTGTCAGCCACTTCTAGTGCTTGGGCGCACCCTGGTCATTCCGAAGGGCTCTTGGCAGAGTTGATGCATGTCATGGGTGATTGGGGTTACCTGAGCCTAGGTCTGTTAGCCGTTGCGGTGGCTGGGGTCATGATCTCCCGCCGCTAAACCTTCATCCGGAACGGAGTGAAGTCGGTGTTCCGGTCGTAGTAGTCCTCGTTTTCCTTGCGTTTTAAGAAGGCCACGATGCGGTATGTCAAGGGCGTCGCAAGGATTTCCCAAAGTGTCTTGATGCAATACTGCGCGATCACCACCGCGATGATTTGCTTTAGGGGCCAGATGCCGTAGAACGCCAAGAAATAGAAAAGGGTGGAGTCAACGGCTTCGCCCGCAGCGGTGGAACCAATCGTGCGTACCCAAAGATGTTTACCTTCGGTATAGATCTTTAGTTTTGCCAGGACAAAGGCATTGACGAGGCTGCCGCACCAAAAGGCAATGATGGAGCCCGCAGCGATACGCCAGGTATTACCAAAGACGATCTCCAGACCTTGTTGCAAATTACTGTTGTGGGCACCCGGTGCCGGGGTCAAATTCACCACGACTAATGACATGAACGCCGCAAATAGCAAGGCAAAAAATCCACACCATACGGCGCGACGATCATGGGCGTAGCCATAGACCTCAGTAAGAATATCGCCAAACAAAAACGCAATCGGGAAAAAAAGAACACCCGCACCAAACACGACTGTGCCAAGAATAGGTAGTTCAAATTGCGCCGCTTTACCTGGGCCAATCAAATTGGCGCAGACGAGAACCGTGACAAAAGCGACCAGAATGAAGTCGTAGTAACGGTACTTGCGTGTTGCGGCCGGAACGGAAGCGCTGGCGGTGGGATGCATGCTGAAATCTTGTCGAAAGTAGATCACAGATTTTAGCCTGTTACGTACGATGCATCCGCTGTTTTACCCATGCAGGCCATGTGGTTTGATTGACAAGTACCACGCCAAACATCGTGATCAAAATACCAAGCAAAATAGGAGGTGTGAGCGTTTCATCAAACAAAAACCATGCCATCAGTGCTGTGCTGGGCGGCACCAGATACATCATGCTGCTGACTTTCGTGGCGTCCCCCTTACGCAGCAGAATAAACCAAAGGCTCATCGCGCCAATCGAAATCGGGAGGATGCCCCACAGCATAGCGCCGATCATTGGTGTGGTCCATTGCACTTCGCGCGTTTCGAACAAGAGCATCATGATGACGCTTAACACCAAACTGATCGAGAACTGAATCACCGAACCCGTTCGTAAGTCAAAGGAGGGGCAGTAGCGCTTTTGATACAAGGTACCAAAGGTGATGGACAGCATGGCCGCAAATGCGAGTAATGTACTGATCAGTGATAAGCCGTCAAGATGCAGCTTGGCATACAGCACAAGCGACACACCGGTTAGCCCGAGCAACAAGCCGAACCATTGCCGTGGCGTCACCCGCTCAGCCACGAAAGAGGCAAAGACAGCGGTTAAGATGGGCTGCAAACCGATGATCAGTGCAGCCAGCCCCGCTGGCATTCCTTGTTTGACTGCAGCCCAGACGCCGCCAAGATAGCCAAACTGAAACAACGCACCCGCCACAGCGATATGCACGATTTGCCTGCCACGCGGCCATGGTGCTTTGAGCCACAACACAACAGGGATCATGCACAACAAGACACCGGCAAACCGGATAGCCAGAAACGTCATCGGCTCTGAATAGGGCATGCCATAGCGCGCAATGATGAAGCCCGTGCTCCAGATGACGATAAAGATTGGAGCAAACCACTGAGTAATTGTCATGCCCGACAGTGTAGAACGGTTTGCGTCTGCGTGTTACGCTGACGCCACTCTGGATGGCTTATGAATAACAATATCCCCGCACCTGCGGAACTGATTGACTCCCGGTACGCGTTTCGGCGGCTAGTGATTGCGTTGTGCGCGATGCTGATGGGCAGCAGTTGCATGTTCGCCGTGGCGGTTGTCCTGCCTGAAGTGCAGGCCGAGTTTGGTGTCAGCCGGTCCGAGGCCTCTCTGCCTT
Source organism: Bordetella parapertussis (assembly GCA_945865935.1). Lineage (GTDB taxonomy): Bacteria > Pseudomonadota > Gammaproteobacteria > Burkholderiales > Burkholderiaceae_B > Zwartia > Zwartia parapertussis_E. Next base: position 42,182 of record CAMBFI010000020.1, read on the forward strand.
ACACACTCATGATGATCGGGTTCGGGGTCGGTGGCGTGTATATGGGCCGAATCGTCGATCGCTGGGGCGTGACGGTCTCTTTGCTGATTGGGTCAGCAGGCATTTTGATTGGATTCGTCTGGGCAGGCATGAGCGACAGTATTTGGGGATTCGCTCTGGCCCATGGACTATTTTTGGGCTTGTTGGGTACCTCGGCAACGTTCGCGCCACTGGTTGCTGACACATCGCTTTGGTGGAATAGACGACGCGGCATCGCCGTTGCCGTCTGCGCAAGTGGTAACTACCTTGCTGGTGCGATCTGGCCACACATTGCGCAGTGGGGTGTCACAACGTCGGGTTGGCGCCAGACTTATATTGTGATGGGGATTGTTTGTAGCATCGGCATGGCGCTATTTGCATTATTCCTGCGCCGCCGCCCTCCGCTAAATCAAGTCAGCGTTCCCACAAATGGCCGCCCGTCAAGTGTTTCGGAAACCCCCTTTGGGCTAACAACAAACAGAGCGCAGACACTTCTGATTGTGGCGGGGCTTGCTTGTTGTGTGGCGATGTCCATGCCACAGGTGCATATCGTCGCCTATTGTGTCGACTTGGGATTTGGTCCCGCTCGTGGAGCAGAGATGCTTTCCTTGATGCTAGCGTGCGGAGTAGTCAGCCGTTTGATCTCTGGCGTGATTTGCGATCGCATCGGCGGCATCAAGACACTTTTGTTGGGCTCGGCCTTACAAGGCATTGCCTTGTTGATGTTCCTGCCATTCGATGGGCTCGTATCCCTTTATCTGATTTCTGCGATGTTTGGTTTGTTTCAAGGCGGAATTGTGCCGTCCTATGCCATCATTATTCGTGAACATTTCCCTGCGGCAGAAACGGGCCGACGGGTGGGCGCCGTCATCATGGCGACGATGTTAGGGATGGCGTTGGGGGGCTGGATGTCGGGCAAAATCTTTGACTTGACGGGTTCTTATCAGGCTGCGGTGATGAATGGAATTTTGTGGAACTTACTCAATCTATCCATCGCAACCTGGCTATTTCTCCGGGTTCGCCGCATGAGTCGCGCTGCTGCAACGACCCCTTAAGTGCTCTGAACTTAACTACGAAAAACGGTTGTCCACTACAGAGCGATAGCGTTGTTCTAGCTCATCAGCCGACGCGATACTGATACCCAGATCTTGCACGAGACCGTTATTTAGGCCGTATACCCAACCATGGACAGTGACGGGTTGTCCACGTGACCATGCGTCTTGAACGCTTGTGGTTTGACAGACGTTGACGACTTGCTCGATCACGTTGAGCTCGCACAGACGGTCCATACGTTCTGTGCGCTGTACAAGTTTCCCCATGTAAGTGCCATGCTTATCGTGCACGTCCTTGATGTGGCGAATCCAGTTGTCCGCAAGACCCACGCGTATGTTTTCAAGGGCAGCCCGCACACCGGCGCAGCCGTAATGACCCACGACAATGATGTGTTTGACTTTTATTTGGTCGATCGCGAATTGAATCACCGACAGCGCATTGAGATCGGTATGCACCACCACGTTCGCGATGTTTCGGTGTACGAAGACTTCACCCGGAGCAAGACCCGTAATCTGATTGGCTGGAACGCGGGAATCGGAGCAACCAATCCACAGGTACTCTGGCGCTTGCTGATTGGCAAGTCGATTAAAGAATTCTGGATCGTTATTTTTTATGGAGGCGACCCACTCTTTGTTCTGCTCAAAGAGATTGACCAGTTTGTGAGGGTTGTTTGACTTAATCATGAGTGATGTAGTGATAAGGGTTTTTAGATGCTCGTGCCGACACTATTGTTTGGCACCTGAGAGCATTAAGATTTCTTGAACCATTGCAAAAGAGTTGTCGTCAAGCAGATTGACCTCATCGGTTCGGTAGCCTCCGTCGGGCATCACACCGAGGGGTGCTTGAAACTGGACCAGTGCGCTACCCAACACCAAGACATCTTTGCCACTTGACGTGAGCGTGAAACGAACTAAGTCTTTTGGATGCCTAGCAAAATCACTGTTGACCGCAGCTTCAACGACTTGCTCCCTGAGCACATCGGTTTTATAGCGAACGCAAACAATCTCGTCGCCCGCAGGTTGAATATGAAGTTGTTTGGTTGAACACGCACCCATAATCGCGTTTTTGACTGTGACGATCGAACTGCCCGCAAATATCGCTTCACCTACTCTGGAGGCCTTGGGTTTTGGCGGCGCCGCAGGCTTGTCGGTGCTGCAGGCTGCGAGCGTCATGAGCGCTGTGAAACTAAAGACGAGTTGAAGCGGACGAAGCATAAAGACCTCTAAGGCGAACCAAGCGGATGGACTGTGGCAAGCGTTACGCCATCACCTCGCCATCATTAACATCCAGTGTAATCCCTGTGACGAACTTATTTTTGTGAAAGGCTTTGACCGCCGTCTACGACAATGGTTTGGCCCGTGACCCAGGAGGCGAGGTCGCTGGATAAGAATGCGGCGACGCGACCGATTTCCTCTGGTGTACCGAAACGACCTGAGGGAATGCGAGCCAGTGTGCGATCGTAGAGCTTAGTATTTTCGCGCTTGGCGTTGTCCCACGTGCCACCTTCGAAGAAGATGGACCCCGGTGCAATGCAATTGACGCGAATTTTCTTCGAGGCATAGGTAAGCGCTTGCGTCTGTGTGTATTCCATCACTGCCGCTTTAATTGCACCGTAGGGCGGTGTGCGCACGCTAGCACCGAGCCCGGAGATCGAAGAAATGTGGATGATGCTGCCCCCTTCTTTCTCTAAAAAAGGAATCGCAGCATGACAGGCGCGCACCAGCGCCATCAGATCGATCTGCACACTCGCGGCCCAGCCTGCTTCGTCATCCGTTCGGCCGAAGCCAGAGGCGTTATTGACCAAGATATCGATGCCACCAAGTTGTTGTGCTGTGTGTTCAACCCAGCTTTTGATGGCAGCAGCATCCGCGAG
>CAMBFI010000021.1 GCA_945865935.1 Bordetella parapertussis
GTTGCGCTTGCTTAGTGAACTTAGTGGGCGTAGGGGATGTTGCGAGCATCGACCTCGAACGTTGCCAAGGCAATGATTCGTGCTTCCATCTAGGTAATTCCAAAATTAACTCAATCCCAGAGAGCGCTCAACGCCACGGACTAAGTTCATTAGGCGAGGCGCAAACTTTTTTGTTAGGACTGTTTCGTCCATTTCATAAGTCGCGACCGTTAAGTTAAATGCCAGAGGCACTCCGTTATAGCGCACGCTCAAGGGGACAGCGACAGCAGCTAGTGTTGGCTGCCACTCACCGATCACTGTACAAAATCCGTTCGTTTTGAGCTGTTTGAATGCCCGCTCTGTCGGAGCCAAATATGACTGATAGTCCTCGTGGTGCACGGACTTTAGCCCGGCATAAATGTAGGAGCGTTCCTGCTGGCTATGCCCGTACAGCAACGCACGCCCCATTGCCGTCCTGAGAAGCGGACGCGTTGAACCAATGCCCGGTTTCGTAAAATTGCTCTCGTTGCCAACGACTGTTTCAACATAGACAAGCTGAAGGCGATCTCTCATGCCCATTGACACCGGCCCGTTTGCCAAGCACGCTAACTCGAGCATCTCGGGACCTGCGACCTGTCTGATCGCCATCTGAGAGAGCAAAGGGTACCCCAAGGACAATACTGCGGCACCTAGGGCGTATTTGCCTGAGGACTTGTCACGCCTCAAATACCCTAATCCCATCAATGTATAAGTTAGGCGAGTAATTGTCGGTCTTGCTATGCCCAGCCGCTCTGAGAGCTCTTTGTTACCCAGGAGCGCGTCTCCTTGGCCAAAACAACCCAACACCGCAAGACCATTTGCCAAGGTGGAGGCGAATTGAGGTTGTTGCTGAAGCACTTCTATATCCAAAAAACCTGGATCACGACTCTCAAGTGCATCCTTGGGACTTCTCATTGATCGTCGTGCCTCATTTATCCATTGATTTGATTGTTATTGAAATTGTATCGTTGTATAAACATAATTAAATACAACTATTTGATATTTAATTCAACTATTTGGAATTAAGAGATGCATAAAAAAGTTAGACCTGCTGGCTCTCAGAAGCCTTTGTTCTCCTTTGCGGTAGTGGCCGATACCCATGTGAACGAAAGCGATCACATCTCGAGCTCACCATTTGAAACCAATCATCTGGCCAACGAGCGGGCGCGTTTTGTCTTCGAAGACATTGCAAAAATGGATCCACCTCCAAAGTTTGTTATTCATCTGGGCGACATCGTTCACCCCATGCCTGCCCTGCCAACTTTTATGCAAGCCGTCGCACAATTTAAAGAGATCAGCAGCCAATTACGCTGCCCGCTACATGTGTTGCCAGGCAATCATGACGTTGGAGACAAACGTATTGACTGGATGCCTGCCGATCAAATCTGTGATCCCCATCTTCAGGCCTATCGCCAAGCGTTTGGCCAGGACTACTACAGTGTCGATGTCGATGACATTCGCTGCGTATTGATCAACTCCTTACTCATTAACTCCGGTTTGTCAGCGGAACAAGAACAAAAAACATGGCTTGAAGGTCAAATCAATACGGCAGAAGACAAACGCGTTTTTTTATTCATGCATTACCCACCGTTTGTGTACAGCGAAACCGAACACGGTAGCTACGACAACCTCGACGAACCAGGGCGCAGCTGGTTGGTGAATCTAATGAAGCGACCAAACGTCGAAGCATCTTTCGCTGGCCATGTGCATAACTTCTGGTACGAGCAGCTCGACGAGTCGAGCTTCTATATGCTCCCCTCAACAGCCTTTCTCAGACACGACTACTCAGAGTTTTACCGCGTCAGACCGGAGGTAGAGTTTGGGCGTGGCGACGTTGCTAAATTTGGTTATTTCATCGTTGATGTATTTGCAGACGGTCATATCGCATATCCGATTCGAAGCATGGGCGTGCGGACAAGCGAAACGGAGAAGGTAGATAAAAGCTCCCTCCAGCATCTCACGAATCCTAAAAGCTCTAATTTCAATAACGTGGGTGTCGAGCTGCGCCACACCTGGACGGAAGTCGCCCAAATTCCCGCAACCGGTGGCGTTCAGGAGTTTGGCCGAAAATCCGCCCGTAACGATTACCCGTTGCTCGCATTATGGGAAATGGGCGTCAAGCTGTCCAAGGTCACGGATCAGGACGCGCTTGATCCCGCGACTAACCGTCGGATGCAGCTACTGGCCAAAATGGGACATCGCTTTGTCCTGACTGCCCTGGGCGCACCGAAACTAAAGCTACAAGACGTTAATCTCGCCGCGGCCGGAGTCGCGAGCATTGAAACAAACCTCAGCACCGCTCGATTCCAAACGAGTATTCAAAAACTCATCGATTTCAAAATCGTGACAGGGCTAAACGTGTTCTGGTGCAAGATTCACACCTATGATGACTCACATTACGATGGCAAACATTTCAGTCATTTCGTCAAGTCTGGTTTCACGATTGAGGATCTCGCCAGCCAAGCCTCATTGATTAGAGGGGCGCTCGACGGTAAAGCGATTGATGGCATCACCGTGCGCATTGAGTCTGATCAACATCTTCTTGATGTCGCACCCATACTAAATGCATTTGCAAAAGAACATCGTTGCAAGATTATCGCTTCACTCAAGCTCAGCGGTCCGAGCATTGCCCAGTCTAATGACGATGAAGCGGCACTCATTGAAAAAGTATGCGCTGCGATGCTTTATTCAAAGGCCTCGGATTCAGTTCAGTATATTTTCGATACTTTCATGGATGTTGACAGAGGGTATTACCCTCGTCGTGCGTTTATTGATAGGCAGTTCAATCCCAATATTGCAGCACATGTGTTTACGCAGCTCAATTCAATATTCTCGAATGCAAAAAAAATCAGTATTGATTCTGATCGATCCTTTAAAGGTTCAAAGCTTGTCTTTACAGCCGATAGCCAAGAAAATCAGATTCATTTCGGTGTCGCAAGCGCGATCTCGGTCGTGCATAGACAACTGGAAAAAATTTCTGATGTGATTGATCTCACTTCTAGCGGCAGAGAGCAATTACCCACTGCTACAGATACTCAACGAATGGCCATTCAAGCCAATCCTCAGATTAATGCCGTCTTGTTTCGTTTGAACTAATTAACTTTAGGAGTACTGGTATGAAACTACGTGTCTCTGTTTTAAGCGCACTATTCACATTCACAGCGCTGAGCCTAAGCTCAAACGTTTTCGCAGCTTACCCCGACAAACCTGTCAAGCTGTTAGTCGGTTACGGTCCAGGTGGCGCGACGGATATCATCGCAAGAGTGTTGTCTAAATATCTTTCTGACAAATGGGGCCAGGCCGTTGTTGTTGAGAACAAGCCTGGCGCTAGCGGCATGATTGCTGCCAATGATGTTGTCAGAGCTGCTCCAGATGGGTATACCTTACTGCTTGGGTACACCCCCGAAGTGTCGATTAACAAACTCGTCTTTTCAACGATGCGTTACGATCCGATCACGGATCTCACACCTATTTCGTTGGCGGCAGAGGCTCCCCTTGTTTTGGCGGTCGGTGCCACACCACCTATTAAGTCTCTCAAAGAACTGCTTGCGAAAGGTAAAGGCCCAACGCCTCTCACGTATGGTTCACCCGGAGTCGGTGGTCAGCAACACATGGCCGGAGAAATACTAGGTGGTTCCACAAAATTGGCACTGACACACATCCCTTACAAAGGGACGGGTCCAGCTGTCGCAGCGCTTGTGGGTGGACAAATTGATTTCTTCTTTGCAACCACGCCGCCACTATTAGGACAGATCCGGGCAGGAAAAGTCACCCCCTTGGCTGTTGCGGGCAGTAAGCGTGAAAAATTATTGCCAGATGTTCCCACCTTTGTTGAGCTTGGCTACCCAGAAATCCAACTCACAAACTGGTTTGGGGTGTTTGGTCCCAGGAACCTTCCCGCTCCAGTGCTGAGTAAAATCACGAACGATGTGACCTCGGCGCTGCGTGATCCTGCAGTTGTCAAGCAACTCGAAGATCAAGGACTCACTCCGCGTCCAATCGTTGGCTCTGAGTTTGCCAAATTTATTGCCGCTGAGATGAGTAAATACGAACCGATCATTAAATCTGCAAAAATTAAGGCTGAATAAACTGCTGTTGATTGCCTTGGTGGGGCTCGGTTTGGTACTTAGAAAGGCTAAACCGAGCAGTGTTTGGTAAAAGATCCTAGCGCTGTCGATCAAGCGCAATTTTATTAAGACTCGATTATGAACGATGCTGCAAAGCCTAAAGAACAAAAAAGTTGGAATCCAACTGATAGCGATCGACGCAGATTTCTACAAGCAGCCGGCATCGGTTCAGTTGCTGCAGCCGGTTCAATCTTCCCAGTAACAGGGCTCGCACATACGAAAACAGGAACATTACGAACGAGCAAGCCAAATATTGTTTTTATCCTGACCGATAATCTTGGCTATGGTGAAGTTGGCTGTTATGGCGGGGGTGTTACCCGCGGCGCTGCGACGCCGCGCATCGACTCACTGGCCAAGGATGGCACAAAGCTTCTTAATGCAAATATGGAGACCCAGTGCACGCCGAGTCGTTCGAGCTTGATGACAGGTCGTTGGGCGATTCGTTCCGGGACGCACTCTGTACCCTTTGGTGGTGTTGCAGATGGATTGACGCAATGGGAAATTACGATGGCCAATGCGATGTCTGATGTGGGGTATGCCACGGGCTATTACGGAAAATGGCATCTCGGAAGTTTCGATGGCCGACTACCAAATGACAAGGGTTTTGATGAGTGGTTTGGTATCCCACGCACGACCGACGAGGCGTTGTGGCCGTCCTCGCCTGGTTGGAGACCCGATATCATGCCTCCCGAGCATGTCATGGAAGGCAAGAGGGATGAAAAAAGTCGTGCTCTACATATCTACAATGTTGACCAACGAAAACTTATCGACGGTGAAGTGACTCGACGCTCTGTTGCTTTCATCGAGCGAGAGGCAAAAAAAGGTAATCCTTTGTTTGCATATGTCGCGTTGACGCAGCCGCATCTGCCGAGCTTGCCTAACCCGAGTTTTGCCGGTAAGACCGGAAATGGGGATTGGGCAGACATGCTGGCAGAGATGGATTTCAATGTTGGACAGATTCTCGATGCGGTCGACCGTGCCGGAATACGAGACAACACGATCGTCATTTTTACGAGTGACAATGGCGCGGAGTTTTACAAGCCTTGGGATGGATGGGCAGGGCCGTGGCGCGGGCAATACTTCACTGCTTTAGAGGGTGGTATACGTGTGCCGTTCCTAATTCGGTGGCCTGGTCAGGTTCCAGCTGAGCGTATCAGTAATGAGATTGTCCATGGCGTCGACATGTTTGCGACCTTGGCAAAAATCACGGGCGCGCGCGTCCCTACAGATCGACCAATCGACAGTATTGATCAATCGGACTTTTTACTGGGCAAGACTGAAAAATCAGCGAGAGAGGGCTTCCCAATTTTTTGCGCCGAGAGACTACAAGCCGTAAAGTGGCGAAACTGGAAATTACATTTCATGCGTCAGGACACAATGTTCGATCCGCCTGTCAAGAATCCTGTCCCAATAATTTACAACCTATTTACCGACCCTCGAGAAGAAAAGCCCTCCGTGGATAGTTGGGTGGTCGGACCTATTTTGAAGATTGTTGGAGAGTTTGAGAATAGTGTAAAAAAATATCCGATCATCCCAATGGGGACGCCTGACCCCTATACGCCGAGTTGATGTTTGGGGAACTGAATGTCGGTGCCGCGGTCTGGGCCCAGATAAAGTCCGTCGCGCTTGCTTAGTCGGAGTAGGGGATATATCGGGCGATCCAATACACGACGCCGACTAGCGCGGTGGCGCCACCAAACAACCGCCATGTCATTCCGTGGAGTTCTCGATGCAAATCCTCTTTCGTGGCAAAAGTGTCTAACCGAGTTTCAATACGAGCCAACCGATCGCGGGCATCGACAGCGAACTCTTCTAAGGCAATAATTCGTGCTTCCATCTTGGTAATTCCAAAACAATTAGATGGGAATTGTCTCAAGTTCTGATGACGTCTACAAGCGTAGAAGTGCAACAAATTGTCACGACCAGGGTATCGGTTGGCTGCGGTCAGTTGCAGCCCATATGGCGTTTGTACATCTCTGGGTTATGCCCAGCCGGGATGCTCTTGCAAGGATCATCGGCATAACCGCGAAGGATGTTGTAACGCTTGATCTGCTCCGGTTTGAGAAACTGCACAGTCTTGTAGTGCTGTGAGAGATGAATGAAGCGCAGTTCCGATCTTGCGCTCTCTGCGTCGGCTAATAAGCGGCGCAGGGATGACTCGTCCACTTTTCCAGATGCAAAGGCGGACTCCAAGGCTTTCTCTGCCGCAATCAATCGCTCCCCCGCGGGTATGGCTGCTTTGCGCATTTCGTCCAACAAGCTCTGTGTTTTGTCTACTTGGTCAGCGGCCAGGGGAATCTTGTCCTTGAGCTCTAGTAGGTGAGAAGGGCCCGGCATACCGTTGAGTTCGGCGGCAAGGGCCAGTCCCCATCCACCCCCACGCCGAAGTTCGTTGATGTCGTTGTCGGACAGCGACTTAATGGCTCGGTTTTGCATTCCTGCATAAGGTGTCTGCCCTGCGGGACTGTGCTGAGCGAAAGTCGGAAAAGGCATACACATAAAAAGAGCCAAGAGCAAAGTGTTTACTTTCAAAAAATTCTCCAGATTGAACTACACGCCGCGCGAGGTGTATGAGAAAACATGATTTTTGCCCCTGTTCAATAATCTTGGCGGAGCAGCGTTGACAACTTGTATCCCATTTGATACATTAATGTATCCTATTTAATACAGCGGTGTATATGAAATCAATTTACACCACCGGGGTGTTTGATGCATGGTTTGAATCCTTGTGTGACAAGCAGGCGGCGCGCAGGATTCAGGCCCGCATTGACCGAGCTGAGGAAGGCAACTTTGGCGACTGCAAATCTGTGGGCGAAGGAGTTTCTGAAATGCGAATTCACTACGGGCCGGGGTATCGCGTGTATTTCGCACAACGTGGCTTTGAGATTGTGATCTTGCTCGCCGGCGGTGACAAAGCCGCACAAGCTAAAGACATAAAAATAGCTCTTGGACTTGCAAAACAAATTAAGGAGTGACGAATGAATACTCTTAAACTGCGCAAATGGGATAGCGCTGAGCACCTTAAAACAGAAGAGGACATTGCACTGTATTTTGAGGCCTGTCTGCAAGAAGCTGGAGATGATGCTGCGTTTCTTGCCAAAGCGCTCGGCAATATTGCTCGCGCAAAAGGGATGTCTCAACTATCTCGCGACACTGGCTTGGGTCGTGAGAGTCTGTACAAAGCCTTGTCAGGCGATGGAAATCCAAGCTTTGCGACGATCCTCAAAGTCACTGCAGCGCTGGGCATCCACCTTCACGCACAACCAGCTAGAAGCGCCTAAGCGCAGCCGTGCTCGTGGCGAAGAAGGTTCAAAACTTAAGTTTTGGCGGAGAGGGTGGGATTCGAACCCACGGTGGATTTGCACCCACGCCTGATTTCGAGTCAGGTACATTCGACCACTCTGCCACCTCTCCGGGATGCGGTTAGAGAACCGCGAGCGCTGGGTCAAGCCCGTAATTCTAGCAGAATCTGCTCAGCCAGCTAGTAAACTAAAGGCCTTTAGTCCTTTGGTTCACTTCATCGAGAGAGACCTCCGCCATGCTCTTCGTCCTATCGCCTGCTAAAAAGCTCGACTACGACTCGGCTCTGAATGTGCAAACGCACACCCAGCCCCTATTTGTTAAAGAGGCAGCCGCGTTAATTAAGGTGCTCAAGGCGCGCTCGGCCGCGGAAGTCAGCGAGTTGATGGATTTGAGCCCGGCTTTGGCCAAGCTCAATGTCGATCGTTACGCAGCTTGGAAGCCGAGCTTTACGCAGTCAAATTCCCGGCAAGCTATTTTGGCCTTCAATGGAGATGTCTACGAAGGTCTGGAGGCCGCGACACTCAAGGCAAAGGATCTGGAGTGGGCGCAAGAGCACGTCGCGATCCTGAGCGGGTTGTATGGTGTGCTGAGACCGCTCGACTTAATGCAGCCCTATCGTCTAGAGATGGGCACCAAGCTTAATAACCCGGGCGGTGCCAACTTGTATCAGTTCTGGGCAAAGACAATTGCCCCGTATTTGAATGAGCACCTTGCAAAAGACAAAGCCCCCATCATCGTGAACCTAGCCTCTGAGGAGTATTTCAAATCGGTCGATTTGAAGCAGCTCAAGGCGCATGTGATTCAGTGCGTGTTTCAAGACGGGAAGGGCGCTGCGTGGAAGGTGGTGAGTTTTCATGCAAAACGCGCACGTGGACTCATGGCACGTTTTGCGATTGAGAACCGCATCACCAAGCCCGAAGGGCTAAAAAAGTTTGACGCAGAAGGGTATGCCTATGCCGCAGACGTCTCAACTGAAGATAAGCTTGTGTTCAGACGCCCCGGCGCGTAACGTTCGCTAGGCTTAGTGCATGCTCCAGCCGTGGCTTACGACCACGGACTGACCGGTGAGTGCATTACTCTCAAAGCCCGCCAAAAACGCGATCACGTTTGCTACATCTTCGGTGGTGGTGAATTCGCCGTCGACCGTGTCTTTCAGCATGATGTTTTTAATCACATCCGCTTCGCTGATATTGAAAGCAGCCGCCTGCTCGGGGATTTGTTTTTCGACGAGAGGTGTGCGCACAAAGCCTGGGCACACGACGTTTGCACGTACACCCTTGGGCCCGCCTTCTTTTGCGACGACCCGAGCAAGACCCAAGATACCATGCTTGGCCGCCACATAGGCTGACTTCAAGCGCGAGGCCTCATGTGAGTGCACCGAGCCCATGTAAATGATCGAACCGCCGCGCCCGGCAGCATACATATGCTTGAGTGCAGCTTTGGTTGTTAAGAAGGAGCCGTCTAAATGAATCGACAAGACTTTTTTCCATTCGGCATACGGAAAGTCTTCCACGGGATGCACGATTTGTATGCCAGCGTTTGCGACCAAGATATCGATACTGCCAAACTGTTTCACCGTTTGATCGATGCCCGCGTTTACCGCGGCTTCGTCGGTCACATCCATGACGACACCCATCGCCTTACCGCCTGCGTCAATGATTTGTCGCGCGACCGCATCTGCGGCCAGCTGGTTCAGATCCGCGATAACGACTGCTGCGCCTTTTTGTGCGAGGGTGAGTGCAGCTTGACGGCCGATACCGCTGGCAGCACCAGTGACTAACGCGACTTTGCCTTGAAGTGACATGTCATGTTCCTTATGAGATAACGAATAGGTTATTTACAGTGTGACGGGTGTTAAATGTTGATGAATGACGGACATCTCTTGGTCGATTGCAGCGACCGTATTGTGTAATTGTGTCATGGGATAGCTGAGCGCGGGCTGACTGCCGTCGCTCACGATTGTAGGCAGGGGTGGCAGATAGCCGCTTCGATGGGCTTCCAGAAAAGGAACGAGTGCCAGAAGATGATCTGTCATCGCGCTCGGCGCTTCAGGGGCTGTCGCGAGCGTGTGGACCACCGTTGCAATCTGAGACGCGAGCGTATGGTTCTGAATCATCAGGTTATTGAATTCGACTGCATGCCATTGGCGCGAGTGTGGTTCGAGCATCATCCGGTAAAACGCATCGGCTAGATTGCTCAGTGCAACATATGCATTTTTACGTGACAACCTCCAGGCTAAGTCGGCGTGTTTAACCTGCTCGTTTAAAGGATTCTTCCCTGCTTGTTGAAACGCCGCGACATACTTCAACCCGGCACGCAAATACTCTCGGTTTGCTGAGATCGCTGCACGGGTGAGCGACGGCATAAACTGCGCTTCCCACCACGGCAAGAAGTAGCTGCAGCCAAACGAGATAACTGAACCAATGAGGGTATCGAGGGCGCGATCTCCGATGACAGTTGCTGCCGTGGGATCGACAAAGTGGAAGGCAAGTAAGACGGCGTTGGTGTTGAAGACTGACGCGACCATGTAGTTAATTTGCAGCATGCTGCCACCGATGATGGTTGACAGCACCATGATCAGGAGTAGCCAAGAGTTATTCAGGTTCGCAAACATAATCCCCAGCGCGACAGTACAACCCAACAGTGTGCCCACCAAACGCCAGCCATTACGTTGGCGCGTCAGCGCAAAGCCCGGCTTCATGATGATGAGTACCGTCAGCAGGATCCAATAGCCTTGTTGCGCGAGCTGTGGCACGAGCGTCCAGACTGTCATGGCCACACCGGCCGCAAGAGCGACACGCAAGGCATATCTGCAAATCGGGGAGTCGAGACGCAGATTGCTGGTGATCATGCGTAAGCGATAGTGCTCACGCGATAGGAACTGACCGAGCGACTGATCGAGTATGACGGATTCCAAGGGTTTGGCATTCGGCTGACGCTGGGTGGCTTCGATCATGCGTTCAATGATGGCGGCACTGTGGCGCAAGCGACGAAGAATCTCAATGCACAAGTTATAGGTATTGGGATCGCTTTGTGCAAAACCGTTGCGTGTCATTTGTTCGATTTCATATTCCAACGCACGCAGTTCTGCTTTCACGCTGCTACGATGGGAGGCCGTCGCTTCTCTTGAGACGGACAAGGCGATGTAGTCGAGATCGATCGACATCTTGCGTAAGGCATCACGCATAAACAACAACGCGTCGCAATCGCCTAGTTTGTCTCTCAGCATTGCGTAATCTGTGCGCGTGGCGACCAGTGTCTCAAGAATATCGATCATCTCGATAAACAGATTCCACAACATGATCCGTTTGGAGTCTGTGATGGGGCCGGCTTTCGCTAGCCCGCGCAAGACCATGTCACGCGCAGCTTGGTGTTTGTCTGTCATGCTTGATTGGCAAGCCACCAGTTTGCGATAACTGTCCTCGAGGTCTCGACCACAGTCATACATATCGGCGCGCCGGCCGACATAATCCGCTGTCGCGAAGAGTGCAACAGACAAAGCTTGTTCTTTTTCTCGAACATGCATCACACGGCTCAACGAATAGCTAAACAAGGTGTAAAAAAGGCCGCCGGCGAAAGAGGTCAGTGTGTGTAGCCAGACCTCGTTGGTTGGCATCGCTTCGTGCATGGTGACTGTCATGAGCAACAAACAAGCGAAACCGATCTGCCCGCCTTTTTTGCCGAAAACCGAGAGCATCGAGTAGGCGAAGCACTGCCCAATGACTACAAACCAAATGAGTAGGGGGTGGCTTGAGGCTAAACCGGTTATGGCCACTGTCAGGGTGCTCAGCAGTGTGCCACCCAGCATCTCCCGCACACGATGCTCGTGGGGGCCTGGTTGATCAATAAAGGCGACGCATAGTGCGCCGAAGGTCGCGATCAGACCTGCCCCATACCATCCAAAGAGTCCTCCCAGAATGGTGATGGGCAACAAAATGCCTGCAGCCCGACGCACACCGCTATACAAGTGGTGGCTAAACAAAAAGCGCTGGAGTTGGCTGACTGCGTCGTTCATTGGGTGTTGAAAGGGGGTCGGGGAAGGGCCAAACGCGCACCCAAGTAGGGTTTGTGTGCAGCGCAGCAATTTATTCAATAATCTAGCACCGTCTAGGCGTCTACGGTGAAAAAGCTAAGGGCGAAAGGCACATTTTGATCGAAATGCTCTGTGAGCCAACGATTTCGTAGCTATTGCGGAGTTGCGCTGCGCCGCACAACACGGTAAAGTTTCAGGCTCGCGCCAAAAAACTAACCGTTTTTTCGTGCGATGGCTTTTAAAGTTTGGGTCACCGCCCAACCATCTTTGCCATTTAACTTTTGCTGCTGCCCCTGCCACAAGCATCGGTCAGCGCTTCCGTTTCGATCCAGTGCACCCCTGTTGGGTGCGTGCATAGCCGAATGGCGAATGCGTGCCGGGTTGGCAAGGTGTCCGGGTGGCCAGGCTCCGTGAGTCTGAAAACGTCGGGTCATGTTGCAAAACCTGTCGCGGTTCAGCGTTTCTCTTTTTCCGAGGATGCAGTCATATGGGCGATGCCGGTAATGAAAGGAATGACTTTATGGAACTCAATGGCGCAGACATCGTCGTGCGTTGCTTGGCTGACGAAGGCGTAGAACACGTTTTTGGCTATCCCGGTGGTGCGGTCTTATACATTTACGACGCAATTTACAAACAAGATAAGTTCAAACATATTCTGGTGCGACACGAGCAAGCAGCCGTGCACGCAGCAGATGCTTATGCGCGTTCGTCTGACAAGGTTGGCGTTTGCCTAGTCACAAGCGGTCCGGGCGTGACCAATGCCGTCACAGGTATTGCGACAGCCTATATGGACTCAATCCCGATGGTGGTGATTAGCGGACAGGTTCCGACCCACGCGATCGGTGAAGATGCATTTCAAGAATGCGACACAGTGGGTATTACTCGCCCCTGCGTGAAACATAACTTTTTAGTGCGCGATATAAAAGACTTGGCTGACACGCTGCATAAAGCGTTTTACCTCGCGCGTACAGGACGACCTGGCCCCGTGCTGGTTGATATCCCCAAAGACATCACAGCAGCGCGCTATAAGTATTCGCCAGCCAAGGGTGAGCCCGTGATGCGTTCCTACACGCCTGTCGTGAAAGGACATCAGGGGCAAATCAAAAAGGCAGTGCAGATGCTTCTGCAAGCCGAACGCCCAATGATTTATTCGGGTGGCGGCGTGATCTTGTCCGACGCGGCGTCTGAGCTACAACAATTCGTCAAGATGATTGGTGCACCCTGCACGAATACCTTGATGGGCTTGGGTGCGTATCCATCAACCGATAAGCAATTCGTCGGGATGCCCGGTATGCATGGCACGTATGAGGCCAACATGGCGATGCAGCACTGCGATGTCTTGATCGCAGTGGGCGCGCGGTTTGATGACCGTGTGATTGGCAACCCCAAGCACTTTGCACAGAATCTACGCAAGATTGTGCATATCGATATCGATCCCTCTTCGATTTCTAAGCGCGTGAAGGTCGATGTGCCAATCGTTGGGAACGTTAAAGACGTCCTGATTGATTTGATGGAGCAGTATCAAGCTGCGGCTGCAGAGACCAAGCCGAATAAAGACGCGTTAGCCAAATGGTGGCAGCAGGTTCAAGTCTGGCGAGGTAAAGAGTGCATGAAATTCGCCGATTCGGCGGAACTGATCAAGCCTCAGTCGGTCGTACAAAAACTTTGGGAAGTGACCGCGGGTGACGCGTACATTACGTCTGATGTGGGTCAGCATCAAATGTGGGCTGCGCAGTACTATGGGTTTGATAAGCCACGGCGTTGGATCAATTCAGGTGGCTTGGGCACGATGGGTGTCGGTTTGCCCTATGCGATGGGGGTTCAGATGGCCCACCCCGATGCAACGGTTGCGTGCATCACGGGCGAGGGCTCAATCCAGATGAACATTCAAGAGCTCTCCACCTGTCGGCAGTACAACCTGACGCCCAAGATCGTGTGTCTGAACAACCGATACCTCGGCATGGTTCGCCAATGGCAGCAAATCGACTATTCATCCCGCTACGCCGAGTCCTACATGGATGCCTTGCCTGACTTCGTCAAGCTGGCTGAAGCGTATGGCCACGTTGGTATGCGTATTGACAAGCCGTCTGATGTCGATGGCGCGTTGCGTGAAGCGTTCAAGTTGAAAGATCGTCTGGTTTTCATGGACTTCATTACGGATCAAAGCGAAAACGTCTGGCCAATGGTCAAGGCGGGCAAGGGCTTGACCGAAATGTTGCTCGGCTCTGAAGATCTATAAGGAGACCACCATGAAACACGTTATTTCTGTTCTGATGGAAAATGCTCCTGGTGCACTCTCGCGTGTAGTGGGTTTGTTTTCTGCTCGTGGTTACAACATTGAAACTCTGACGGTTGCGCCCACTGAAGACGCCACCTTGTCGCGCTTGACCCTGGTCACCATGGGGTCTGATGATGTGATCGAGCAAATCACTAAACACTTGAATCGCTTGGTTGATGTGATCAAAGTGGTTGACCTGACAGAGGGCCCGCACATTGAGCGCGAACTAATGTTGATTAAAGTGCGCGCAGTGGGTAAAGAGCGCGAGGAGATGAAGCGTATGGCGGATATTTTCCGTGGACGCATCATCGACGTAACAGATAAGGCCTACACCATCGAACTCACGGGAAACCAAGAGAAGGTGCAGGCTTTTATTGATGCGCTGGATCGTAGCGCCATACTCGAGACCGTTCGTACGGGCGTCTCGGGAATTGGCCGCGGCGAACGTATTCTAAAACTTTGATCGGCGTTGGTCGGTTGATTTGATTCAAAGCAATAGCTTTAAGCATTACTGTATTCAACTTAAAAAAATCTGGAGCCCAGAATGAAGGTTTATTACGATAAAGATTGTGATCTGTCCCTGATCAAAGGTAAGACCGTTGCAATTATTGGTTACGGTTCGCAAGGTCACGCACATGCACTGAACTTGCATGAGTCGGGCGTTAAAGTCGTCGTGGGTCTTCGTAAAGACGGCGCGTCGTGGAAAAAAGCTGCCAATGCTGGCTTGAAAGTCGCTGAAGTCGCTGAGGCAGTCAAAGCAGCGGATCTCGTCATGATGCTCTTGCCCGACGAGAACATCGCCCAGGTTTATCGTGAAAGCGTCCACGCCAACATCAAGCCAGGGGCTGCGCTGTCGTTTGCACACGGTTTTAACGTGCACTACGGTCAAGTTGTGCCGCGCGACGATATTGATGTCGTGATGATTGCTCCTAAGGCACCGGGCCATACTGTGCGTGGAACCTACTCGCAAGGTGGCGGCGTTCCATCGCTTGTGGCTGTGCATCAAGACAAATCGGGTTCAGCCCGAGATGTCGCGCTGTCCTATGCTTGCGCAATCGGCAGTGGCCGTGCGGGCGTGATCGAAACAAACTTCCGTGAAGAGACTGAGACTGACTTGTTCGGTGAACAGGCTGTGCTGTGTGGCGGTACCGTTGAGCTCATCAAAGCTGGCTTTGATACGCTGGTGGAAGCTGGTTACGCGCCTGAAATGGCTTATTTCGAGTGCTTGCACGAGCTCAAGCTAATCGTTGACCTGATCTATGAAGGCGGTATCGCCAACATGAACTACTCGATTTCGAACAACGCTGAATTCGGCGAGTACGAGACAGGTCCAAAGATTGTGACCGATGTAACACGCGATGCAATGCGTCAGGCGCTGAAAGACATTCAGACTGGTGAGTACGCTAAGCGCTTCATCCTTGAAAACCAAGCTGGTGCACCTGCGTTGATATCGCGTCGTCGCATTAACGCTGAATCGCAAATCGAAGTCGTCGGTGCAAAGCTGCGCGCCATGATGCCTTGGATTGCTGCGAACAAGCTGGTTGATAAGACTAAGAACTAAGTCTGGGCTATCTTAGGTGTTTTGTGCCGTTTTGGCGGCACAAAGCCTTGCCCCAGTTTGTCTGGCCTTCGAAAACACGCCCTTCGGGGCGTGTTTTTTTGGGTTAACCTTTCACTTACGATGAATGCACCACATTATCCCCACCCAATTATTGCCCGCGAGGGCTGGCCTTTTCTCGCGGGCTCCGTCGCGATCGCCTTGTTGGTGACGTTTTTGTCTCCGACGTGGTCCATTCTCTTTTGGGTGATTGCAGTCTTTGTCTTGCAATTTTTCCGTGATCCCCCGCGCTCTGGCTCGACCGAAAGTAATGCTGTGTTGTCTCCCGCAGACGGGCGCATCGTTGTGGTTGAGCAAACGCTCGATCCCTATGGTCAGCGCGAGGCGCTCAAGATCAGTGTGTTCATGAACGTGTTTAATGTGCACAGCAACCGCAGCCCTGTCGACGGGGAAGTGTTGAGCACTGAATATTTTGCAGGTAAGTTTTTCAATGCAGCGCTTGACAAGGCATCGCTTGAAAACGAGCGTAATGCCATGGTCTTGCGCACGAATGCTGGGCATATCGTGACGGCGGTGCAGGTTGCCGGCTTGGTTGCGAAGCGCATACTTTGCTATGCCAAGGCTGGGGATACCGTCGCGCGTGGTCAGCGTTACGGCTTCATCCGGTTTGGCTCGAGGGTCGATGTCTATCTGCCAATTGGGTCACGACCGCGTGTCGCGATCGGCGATAAAGTCAGTGCAACGAGCACAGTGCTTGCCGATTTACCCTCTTAAACTTCTGAGGCGCCTCCATGGCTAACAATCCAATGCGCGACCCCGAGCAACGCCATCGTGGCATTTATCTGCTACCCAACGCCTTTACGACTGCGGCGTTGTTTGCAGGTTTTTATGCAGTGGTCCAGGCGATGAATGGGCGCTTTGAGATGGCCGCCATCGCAATTTTTTGTGCTTTGGTGCTGGACGGGATGGATGGCCGCGTCGCCCGCTTGACCAACACTACGTCGGCGTTTGGTGAGCAATACGACTCCTTGTCAGACATGACGTCTTTTGGCGTCGCGCCCGCGTTGGTGATGTATGAGTGGATGTTGCATGACCTCGGGCGCTGGGGCTGGCTTGCGGCGTTCGTGTATGTGGCTTGCGCGGCGCTTCGGCTTGCACGCTTCAATACTAATATCGCAGTGGTAGACAAGCGTTTCTTTCAAGGTCTTCCCAGTCCGGCCGCCGGGGCATTGATCGCCGGTTTTGTGTGGCTCGTTGTGGATAACCGTTTGCAGGTCCCTCGTGAATTTCTAGCATGGACCTCTTTTGTGGTGACTCTGTATTGCGGCATTGCGATGGTGACTAATTTGCCGTTTTATAGCGGCAAGTCGTTTGCGTTGGGTCGTAGCGTGCCGTTTTGGGTCATTTTGGTCTTCGTTGCTGGTTTTGTATTTATTTCGAGCGACCCTCCTGTTGTACTGTTTGCGTTATTCGTGATTTATGGTTTGTCGGGTTGGGGTGTTTGGTTGTGGCGTTGGCGTCGTCAAGGTCAGTTGTCCGCTACGCGTCAACAGCGCTAAAAAAAGCCGGCTTTTTGCTTATAAAGGAAACAGACTGTCGCTCAAGGTCAAAGGATCTGGCGCAGGATGAAAACGCGTGACATGTTGGCCATCTGAGCCCATGTAAACGTACATCATAGAGGGCCAAATATCATATTGTTTGTAGCGATAGGCCCAGACAGTTTCATTGCCCTTGCCGATGCCGTAGGTGTTAGCAGGTTGTCCAAATTGGCATTCGACTTGTTTGGCTGACCATTTACCTGAACTCAAGACTTCAAACTGCTCATCCGTGAGTACTTGTTCAATCTTGATGACTTTGCCATCTTTGGCTATTGTTCCACCCCAAGAAAACTGACCAAAGGGTTGCCCAGACCAGATCAAGCGTTCTGTGCCGTCGTCCTTTTTACAGATGGTGTCTGGCTTACCGTACTTTTTGATCACCTCAGTCACAGGTGTACCTGGCGCAACGGTGTTCATATTTGCACAACCGGTTAGAAGCGCTGCACCTATCAAAAAACTAAGTCTTGTTATGTGAGCGTTTTTTATAAGATCGGCGCACGAAATATTACTGAGTACTAGCATGGTGGTTTGACCTTGGAGACGATTTGTTGTCATTTTAGCCAATCAGCTATAATCGCGTCGCGGTACTTGTAAAAAGTATTGTTTTAAAAGCTCTTTAATCCCTTCACGTCTGGGCGCCTCGGCCCCGACGCTTGTAATCTGAGGTCATAAAATGTCCGTAGCTGATATTAAAAAATCCGACATCGTTGCGCAGTTTCAGCGCGCTCAGGGCGATACCGGTTCACCCGAAGTTCAAGTGGCTTTGCTGACTGCTCGTATTAACGAACTGACAGACCACTTCAAAACTCACCTGAAAGACCACCACTCACGTCGCGGCCTGCTTCGCATGGTTAGCCGTCGTCGTAAGTTGCTCGATTATCTCAAGGGCCGCAACCCTGATTCTTATCGTGCACTGATCGAAAAACTCGGTCTGCGCAAGTGATCGGAATCTGTGGGGCAGTCTCCCCGTGAATCAACCGTGGTCGATGCGGCACTCGTGCTGCGACGCCCACGGTTTTTCATTTGTAAGGAATAAATTGTCATGTTTAATAAAGTGACCAAATCATTTCAGTATGGCCAACACACAGTCGTGCTCGAAACTGGCGAAATCGCTCGCCAGTCATCGGGTGCAGTGCTGGTAACAATCGAAGACACCGTTGTTCTTGCAACGGTTGTTGCTAAAAAAGATGCAAAAACAGGCCAGGATTTTTTCCCACTGACTGTTGACTACATCGAGAAAACCTACGCAGCTGGCAAGATCCCTGGCGGGTTCTTCAAGCGTGAAGGTAAGCCTTCCGAGAAAGAAACACTGACGTCGCGCCTGATCGATCGTCCGTTGCGCCCTTTGTTCCCTGAAGGTTTCTATAACGAAGTTCAAGTGATCATTCACGTCTTGTCTTGCAACCCCGAGATCGACCCCGACATCCCAGCGATGATTGGTGCATCGGCAGCTCTGGCGGTGTCTGGCATCCCGTTCAATGGTCCGATTGGTGCGGCCCGCGTGGGTTATATCGATGGTCAGTACCTTGTGAACCCGACAGCGACTCAGCTCAAGACTTCGCAGATGGACTTGATCGTTGCAGGTACGGAAGCGGCCGTGTTGATGGTTGAATCCGAAGCGCAGCAACTGTCCGAAGAAATCATGCTTGGCGGCGTGGTGTTTGGCCATACGCAGATGCAGGTCGTCATCAGTGCGATTCACGATCTCGTGCGCGAAGCCGGCAAGCCAGATTGGGTGTGGGCACCTGCTGCTAAAAACGAAGCGTTGATCGCTTCGGTGACAGCTGCTGCACAAGGTCCGCTCAACGCTGCCTACCAGACACGTCAAAAGCAAGAACGTACGACCCAATTGCGTCAGGTGTACACAGACGTGCATGCAAAGCTCGCTGAAGAAGCCGCTGCTGCAGGTACATCTAAGCCTGATTCTGTGACGGTTGACAACATTTTGTTTGACCTTGAAGCCCGTATCGTGCGTACCCAGATTCTGTCTGGCGAGCCACGTATCGATGGTCGTGACACACGCACAGTGCGTCCGATTTCGATTCGTTTGGGCGTCTTGCCTCGCGTGCACGGCAGCGCCTTGTTCACACGTGGTGAAACACAGGCCTTGGTGATTGCCACTCTGGGCACCAAGCAAAACGAACAAATCATCGACGCCCTCATGGGCGAGTATCGCGATCGTTTCTTGATGCACTACAACATGCCACCTTTCGCGACAGGCGAAACTGGTCGCGTGGGTACACCGAAGCGTCGTGAAATCGGTCATGGTCGTTTGGCGAAGCGTTCGCTTGTGCCGTTGTTGCCAGAAGCCGCAGATTTCCAGTACACCATTCGTTTGGTTTCTGAAATCACCGAGTCAAACGGTTCTTCGTCAATGGCATCGGTCTGCGGCGGTTCGCTCGCAATGATGGATGCTGGCGTACCTGTTAAAGACCTCGTCGCGGGTGTCGCGATGGGTCTGATCCTCGACGCAGGTAAGTTCGCTGTGTTGACCGACATTCTTGGTGATGAAGATCACCTAGGCGATATGGACTTCAAAGTGGCTGGTACCGATAAAGGTATTACCGCGTTGCAGATGGATATCAAGATTCAGGGCATCACCAAAGAAATCATGCAGGTTGCTTTAGCGCAAGCGCGCGATGGCCGTATGCACATTCTGTCGAAGATGCGTGAAGCGACACAAGGTGTGCGTACCGAACTCTCTGAGTTTGCACCACGCATGTTGTCCATGAAGATCAATCCTGAGAAAATCCGCGACGTGATTGGTAAGGGTGGTGCAACCATCCGTGCCTTGACCGAAGAAACAGGTTGCCAGATTGATATTTCGGATGACGGCGCAATCGTGATTTCAAGTGCAGACTTGGATCGCGCGCGTGAAGCACAGCGTCGGATCACTGAATTGACAGCGGATGTCGAAGTTGGACAGGAATACGAAGGTAGTGTGCTTCGTCTGTTGGATTTCGGCGCAATCGTTCAGGTCTTGCCAGGCCGTGATGGCTTGTTGCACATCTCTGAAATCGCCAACTACCGTATCGCTAACATCAACGACGTTCTCAAAGTTGGTCAAAGCCTGCGTGTGAAAGTGATCGAAGCCGATGACAAAGGTCGTCTGCGTCTGTCTGTGAAGGCAATTGGTGGAATTGAGCAACAGGGCGGTGCACCCGCTCCAGAGGCAGCACCTGAGGCCCCACAGCAGTAAATAAATCGCAGCACCTCAAACCCGCCGACCTTTACCGGTCAGCGGGTTTTTCTTTGTCTGAGGCTGATGACGATGTGCTAACGAGCGTAATAGCCAGCCAGTCTGAACAAACGATCACGTTTTAGCATGGGGACGGTCGCTTCGGGTTGGCGGCGACCTGTTTCGACGAGTGCGTGAATCGTTGCATCAATATGATGACGCAAGAGTGGCTGGTGTGTGGGCCACCACTGCACGAACAATCGATCCGGATCGATGAGGCCTAGCTGTTGTCGGCGTAGTTCCGAGCGGCTAAAGTCCTTGGTGTTCCAGGTGACGACACTAATCGGGGAACAATCGGTGTTGGCGACGGCAGCTACGCCCGCTGCGGCCACGTGCTTATCTTTTTTATCTGTATGTTTGAGCAGAGCTTCGTGCTCCGTGACGTCTCCCATATCGGCCTGTGGGAAGCGTTCCTGCATGCGGTGCCATTCTGTCTCAAGCACTTGAGGTTCGATTTGCCAGAGGCGTGCGGCATTGCGTTGCCACTCTTGACCAATCTTGTAGGTCCATAAAGGTGCAAATAGGCCCGTCGCGGCCAAATCCAGAAGTAAAGGCCGCAGCAAGCCTGACATCATCACGCAGGCGTCGAGCACAAGTGCAGGACGACTCTCGGCTGTCATCGCAGGGCACGCAGCGCCGCACGTGAGATCGTCGCAGCATCCACACCAAAATAAGCCCTCAGCTCCGCGCGGGTGTCGCTTCTGCCGAAACCATCCGTTCCAAGCGTCAAGTAGCGACGGCCGGCGGGCACATACGCGCGTACGGATTCCGGTAGGGCTCGTACATAATCCGTCGCAGCGATAATGGGGCCTTGGCTGCTCTCGAGTTGTTGATAGAGATAGGGTGCGCCAATGTTTGACTCATCGTTGAGCATGGCCTGTTCACATGCAACGCCATCACGTGCGAGCTCACTCCAGCTGGTGATGCTGTAAACAAAGGCAGTCACACCTTGAGCGGCAAGCTGTTCGGCTGCTTTGATGACTTCAGTGAGAATGGCACCCGAGCCTAAGAGGGTCACGCAATGGGTTTGCTTCTTTGCGCGATACGTGTTGAACAGATAGCAGCCTTTGAGCACGCCCTCTTTGATGCCATCCGGCAGGCTAGGCTGTGCGTAGTTCTCATTCATGAGCGTGACATAGTAAAAAACGTCACGCTGCTCGATCATCATGTCTCGGATACCTTGGTCGACGATCACGGCCATTTCGCCAGCAAAGGCGGGGTCATAGGCCTTGCAGTTGGGAATCGTCGCGGCATGCAGATGGCTTGACCCATCTTGATGCTGCAAGCCCTCGCCGCCAAGCGTGGTACGCCCCGATGTGGCGCCCAACAAAAAGCCGCGTGGCCGTTGATCGGCAGCAGCCCAGATCTGGTCGCCGACCCGCTGAAATCCAAACATGGAGTAGTAAATGTAAAAGGGCAGCATTGCTAAGCCGTGCACGCTATAGCTCGTGGCGGCCGCCGTCCAACTTGCGATGGCGCCTGCTTCGGAGATCCCTTCTTCAAGAATCTGGCCATCCAAGGCTTCGCGATAGCTCAGCACGGAGCCGATGTCTTCGGGTGCATAGCGTTGACCGACGCTCGAGTAAATACCGACCTGCTTGAACAGGTTAGCCATGCCAAAGGTGCGCGCTTCGTCTGCAACGATTGGCACAATACGGGGACCGAGTTCTGCGTCTTTGAGCAAGTTACCCAGCATCCGCACGAACGCCATGGTGGTACTCATCTCTTTGCCGTCTGCTTTGAGTGCGAAGCCACTGTGTTGTTCGATGGCGGGAACATTGACTGTTTCACAAACTGTTTCGCGTTTAGGCAAATAGCCGCCGAGACGTTCGCGCTGCGTCTGCAGATATTTCATCTCGGGGCTGTCGGGCAAAGGCTTGTAAAAGCTAAGCGAGGTGGCTTGTTCGTCCGTTAAGGGCAAGTGGAAGCGATTACGAAACTCGATCAAGTCGGCGTCATCGAATTTCTTTTGGCTGTGGGTCGTCATTTTCCCTTGACCAGCGCTCCCCATGCCATAGCCTTTTTTGGTGTGCGCCAGAATAACGGTTGGCTGGTCTTTATGGCTAGCGGCGGCGGCGTAGGCTGCGTGGATCTTGACTAAATCGTGCCCGCCACGCTTGAGTCGATCGATCTGGTCATCGGTCATGCCTTGCGCAAGGCGCGCGAGCTCTTCGTTCTGCCCAAAGAAGTTGTCGCGATTAAAGCGGCCATCTTTAGCCGCAAAGGTTTGCATTTGACCGTCGACGGTGTTGGCA
Source organism: Bordetella parapertussis (assembly GCA_945865935.1). Taxonomy (GTDB): domain Bacteria; phylum Pseudomonadota; class Gammaproteobacteria; order Burkholderiales; family Burkholderiaceae_B; genus Zwartia; species Zwartia parapertussis_E. Next base: position 22,409 of record CAMBFI010000021.1, read on the forward strand.
AAGGCGCGCGTGAGAGCGCCCGTGACATCGCGTGCGAAGAGTCCATCCCAGTCACTACCCCACACGAGCTTAATGACGTTCCAGCCAGCACCTGTAAAGAGTTTTTCTAGCTCGTCAATGATGCGGCCGTTACCGCGGACGGGGCCATCGAGGCGCTGCAGATTGCAGTTCACCACCCACACGAGATTATCCAACCCTTCGCGCGCGGCAAGCGTGAGCGCGCTCATGGATTCTGGCTCATCCATTTCACCGTCGCCAAACACGCCCCATACTTTGCGGCTCGAGCAGTCGAGTAGGTGACGGTGCGTCAGATAACGCATAAAGCGTGCGTGGTAAATCGAGCTAATAGGCCCGATCCCCATTGAGCCGGTCGGAAACTGCCAGAAATCTGGCATGAGCCATGGATGAGGGTAGCTAGAGAGTCCTTGAGCGCCATGTTGGATGGCTTGAATTTCTTGGCGATAGTGCGCGAGATCTTGTTCGCTGAGCCGGCCTTCTAGAAAGGCGCGCGCATAGACACCAGGTGCGCTATGCGGTTGAAAGAAAACTAAATCGCCACGGTGTTGCCCCGGCTCGGTGCCACGACGTGCTTCAAAAAAATGATTGAAGCCGGTTTCAAATAGATCAGCGGCACTTGCGTAACTGGCGATATGCCCACCAAGTTCGCCGTATGCTTGATTGGCACGCACAACCATTGCCAGAGCGTTCCAGCGGATGATGGAGGCAAGGCGCTCCTCGATGGCCAGATCCCCCGGGAAAGCGGGCTGCTGATCAACCGAGATCGTATTGACATAAGGGCTATTGAGGTCGGGATGCCAACCGAGTCTCACCGTGTGGGCGGTGCGCACAAGCTCATCAAGTAAATATTTCGCGCGCGCGGGTCCTGCTTGTTCGAGCACGGCAAGAAAGGCTTCTTGCCACTCTCGGGTTTCGGCGCTATCCGCGTCCGGTGATGGGTTAAGCCAGGAGCTCAGGCGTGGGTCGATGGAAGCGTTCATGCGCAGTGATATGTTGAAGTGAGTGAAATTAAACATTCTAAATACTTCTGTGCGGCATGAGATGCCTAATTTTGTAACAAAAAGCTATAATTGCAGTATTAAATGCTATTAAATGTAAATAAATAAGAATGAATAGCTTAGATTCTATCGATTTGAAGATTTTGTCAGAACTGCAAAACGATGGGTCACTCTCTAACATCGAGCTTGCCCGGCGGATTCATCTGAGCCCTTCACCGTGTTTGGCGCGTGTACGGGCCCTAGAAGCAGCTGGCGTGATTGACCGCTATGTGGCGCTCACAAACGCTAAAGCCTTGGGCTTGGGGCTTAATGTATTTATCAATATCAGCCTGAAGAGCCAAAGCAAAGAGTCGCTTGGATATTTTGAACAGCGTATTAGTGAGCACGACGAGGTCATGGAGTGTTATCTGATGACGGGCGATAGTGACTATTTGATTCGCGTCGCCGTGGCCGATATTGCTGCACTCGAGAAATTCATTCTTGAGCAACTAACCCCGATCCCTGGAATTGAAAAAATTCGCTCCAGTTTCGCATTGAAGCAGGTTCGCTATAAGACTGCTTTGCCATTGCCAGTATGATGATCGTATAGTAGTGCAACGTAATAATGCAAAAAAATAAAGACAACTCTGTTTAAAGGAAAAACTATGTTTGTTCGTAAGCTTAAAGTGTGGTCCGCTGCGTTAGCGCTTAGCGTTGTGTGTGCGCCTAGTGTGGCTGCATGGCCCGATGACCAAACGATTGAATTGGTTGTGGGTTTTGCACCAGGAGGTGGGACAGACTTGATGGCACGTGCGCTCGTCCCTTTTCTAGAGAAAAAACTCGGTGGCAAGACGCGCATTGTTGTGGTGAATAAGCCCGGCGCCGGCGGTGAAATCTCGACTGCTTATTTGGCGCGTGCGAAGCCTGATGGCTACACCGTAGGGTTTATTAACGTGCCCGGATTTGTGTTTATACCCATGTATAAGCAAGCCTCGTATAAAACGGACGACGTAAGAATTATTGCGCGCGTAGTGGACGACCCAGCTGTCTTGATGGTTCGCTCGGATGCAAAATTTCGGACAATCCCAGCTATTCTTGAGGCTCTAAAGAAAGATCCAGGTTCGCTGTCTTTTGCCACAAGCGGTCGTGGCACCAGCGGACATCAGGCTTTGCTCAAGATTGAATCGGCTGCGAACGTGAAGGGCACGGACATCGCCTTCAAAGGAGCGGGGGAGTTCAAGAGCGCCCTGATTGGAGGGCACGTGGATTTCGCTATTGCAAGCGTGGGTGAATATCTTGCTGGGTATGGCGATATGAAAACAATTACCCCTGTCGCAGTGATGAACCCGACACGCGTGTCCGCGATTCCTAACGTGCCCACGATCGACGAATCAGGTCTCAAAGTCCGCGTGACCTCAGAGCGCGCCATTGCGGGACCGAAAGCGCTGTCCGACGACATTGCTAACCGCTTTCAGCAGGCCATCAAGGATACGATTGCAGATCCGGCTTTTGTCGCAACAGTCAAAAACGATGCAGCTGTCTTGGCCTATATGTCTGGTGCTGATTTCACTAAGTCGCTAGAAGTGATTCGTGAAGAGCTTAAGCCGTTAGTGGCTGCAATGAAATAGAGTGTTCAATGTCTGTAGAAATGAAAGACTATTACGCGGCTCGGGCAAAAGAGTATGACAAGATCTACGCTAAGCCCGAGCGACAGCAAGATCTCCTTGCAATAGAGCAGTGGCTACCCTCAAAGTTTGCACAGTGCGAGGTTCTGGAGGTGGCTGCTGGAACCGGCTATTGGACGCAGTTCATTGCTCCCGTCGCAAAGCGTATGGTGGCGTTAGATGCTTCGCAAGAAACGTTGTCCATTGCACAAGCCCGGCCTGGATGCGCGGGCGTAGATTGGGTGGTGGGAGATGCTTACGATATGTCGCTTGGTGAGCAGAAATTCGATGCGGTCTTCGCAGGGTTCTGGTTCTCTCACATCCCGCTAGAGAAACTGCACGCATATTTGAGCGATCTCAATTGTTTTCTGAAGCCGGGCGCGCGTGTCATATTCTTAGATAATCTGTATGTGCAAGGCAACAGCACGCCACTATCAGATCGTGATGCGGCCGGTAACACCTATCAAACGCGCCCGCTTGCGGATGGTTCAACACACAAAGTCTTAAAAAACTATCCCACTGAGCCGGGTTTGTCAGACCTTGTGTCCTCGTTTTCGCGTCAGTCTTCGTATACGACCTGGCAGTACTACTGGGCGTTTGATTACCGCGTTGACGGGTAAAGATGACAGGCTACCTCGCCTTGGGCGTCGCGCCTGAGGAGGGGGTGCTTGGTGGAGCACTCGGGTGTGCGCTGTGCGCAACGTGGGTGAAATGCGCAGCCAGAGGGTGGATGTAGCGGATCGGGAAACGAGAGCCCGAGACCCGTGTCCGGAATGCCCAGTCCAGGTTCCGGTGTCAGCACGGAGGCAAGTAGCGCCTGTGTATACGGATGACGTGGGTCTTTAAATAGTTCGGCCGTTTGTCGCAACTCAACCACGCGTCCTAAGTACATGACAGCGACCTGCGTAGCGATATGTTCAACAACAGCTAGGTTGTGGCTAATGAACACGTAGGTCAGGTTGAACTCTTTGCGCAGGTCTAACAACAAGTTCAGTATCTGCGCCTGCACCGACACATCCAGGGCAGAGGTGGGTTCATCACAGATCACAATTTCAGGATTGATCACGAGCGCACGGGCAATCGCGACGCGTTGTCGTTGGCCGCCCGACAGTTGCCCAGGCGTGTTGTTCGCGTAACGTGCAGGCAGACCAACGCGCTCCAGCATCTCCAATGATTTTTTCTTTCGTTCTGCAGCTGTGCCGATATTCAGGACATCTAGCGGGAACGATACGATCGAGGCGATCGTACGCCGCGGGTTCAACGAGGAGTAAGGATCCTGAAAAATTGGCTGTACGCGTCGCGCCAGCTCGCGCCGATCAATCTTACTAATATCCTGGCCATCAATTTGAACACTGCCGCGTGTGGGTGGTGTGAGCCCAAGCAGCATACGTGCGAGAGTCGACTTGCCGCAGCCCGACTCACCGACAACACCCAGCACGTCCGAGCGGTTAACGCACAGGTCCACGCCGTTTACGGCATGCAAGGTTTTTTTTGCTTTAAATAGGCCTGCACTCACCGTGAACGTGCGCTGTAGGTCTGTTGTTTGAATCAAGGCACTCATGCTGCGACCTCTTGATGCTCAAGGATGCAACGCCATTGCTGTCCGTGCGCGGTGTGCCGCAAGGGGATGTCACCGCCGCAGCGCTCTTGGGCCGACGAGCAACGATCCTTGAAGGCACAACCTTTGATCTCACCGATCAGCGAGGGCACTACACCTGGGATCGTGCCAAGCTTGCCACCAGGAATGGTGCGCCCAGGAATCGGAATGCAACTAATCAGCCCCCGCGTGTAGGGATGTTGAGGGGCGGCAAAAATATCTTTCGTGAAACCTTCTTCGACGATTTGTCCTGCATACATCACGGCAACACGGTTCGCGATACGGGCGACCACGCCCAGATCGTGGGTGATGAGCACCATCGCAATGCCCAGTTCGGCTTGTAAATCGGCCAGTAGGCGCAAAATTTGGGCCTGAATCGTCACATCGAGCGCGGTACTTGGCTCGTCGGCGATTAATAGCTCAGGTCCGCACATCAGTGCCATGGCGATCATGACGCGTTGACGCAAACCACCCGATAGTTGATGAGGATACTGCCCCAAGCGCTCGGCAGCCGAGGCGATTCCAACTTTCTCAAGGAGGGCGACGGCACGCACGCGCGCTTGCTCCGCCGAAGCATGTTTGTGATGACGATAGTGTTCGGTGAGCTGATCTCCGATGGTGTAGGCCGGGTTCAGCGCCGTCATGGGTTCCTGAAAAATCATCGCCATGCGGTTACCGCGCAAATCATTGATGCGGCGCTTGTCGGCACGGGCGATATCTTCGCCTAAAAAATTGAATACTCGGCTATTGCGTGTGGCTGTTTTAGGTAAAAGGCCCATCATCGATAGTGAAGTGATGGATTTTCCGCAGCCAGATTCTCCGACGATACAAAGTGTTTCGCCGCGCTTTACTTGCAGCGAGATATCGCGCACAACATGCAAAACACCACGAGGCGTTTTGATATCGACGGTGAGGCCCTGGACATCAAGGACAATTTCGCTTGAGTCGATGGTCATGCTCGCTCACCCGGAGTCAGTGCTTGATGTAATCCATCGCCTGCGAGGTTGATCGAAAAAATCAATACGGCAAGTGCAGTGCCAGGAATCGCAATCAGCCAAAAAGAAAAGAACATATAAGACTTGGCTTCAGAAATCATCAAGCCCCAAGAAGGCAGGGGAGGCTGCACACCTAGCCCGAGGAAAGAAAGCGCGGCTTCAAGCAAGATGGCGCTTGCTGCCTCGAGGGTGGCGATCACGATTAAGTGCGGCATGACATTGGGGAGTACTTCGGTCAGCATAATGCGTAATGTGGATGCGCCAGCAGATTGTGCGGCCGAGACATATTCCATCGAGCGAACTTGTTGGGTGGCGCTGCGCATCACAACCGCGAAGCGATCCCACTTAAGTAAGCCGAGCACCATAATGACGATCCAAAGTGAACTACCCACTAAGGCGACGGTAGCGAGTGCAACCAGAATAACGGGCATAGATAGGCGTGTGGTCACTAAGAAGGAGACCGCCATATCGATCCTGCCACCAAAGTAGCCTGCTAGCATCCCCATGGTCGTGCCAATCAGTCCCGAGATAATCGCCACACTGATCCCGATCAACAAAGAGATACGCGCGCCGTAAATGAGCCTAGATAAGTAGTCTCTGCCTAGCTGATCGGTCCCGAGAGGGTGTAGCCAGCTGCCCTTTTCGTACCAGAAGGGAGGAACTGTTCTGTTGGTGAGGTCTTGAAAGTAAGGATCGTGCGGCGAAATCCAAGGTGCGAGCAGGGCGCACGCAACGATGAAAAGTAGCAGCCCACAGCCAAATACCAGCGCTTTATTATTCAGCATGTCAGGCTACCCGAATTCGTGGGTCGAGCCAGGCATTGGCGATATCAGAGGCGAGGGTCAGCAAGATATAGATCACCGACAGCAAGAGCACAATGACTTGGGTCACTGGAAAATCTTTATGTGTGATGCTCTGGTAGGCAAGATAGCCTAAGCCGTCCAGTGCAAAAATTGTTTCGATCACAATTGAACCGCCCAGCAGGAAGCCTAACTGCACTGCAGCCAGGGCCACTACAGGCACGATTGCGTTACGTAAAGCATGTTTAAACACGACAGTGCGAGTCGGTAAACCTTTTGCGCGAGCAGTACGAATATAGTCCGCCTCAAGTACTTCAATCATGCCTGCACGTATCAGACGCATGAAAGCCGGCGCGGCGTAATAGCCCAGCGTGATTGCAGGCATCACGAAGTGTTGCCACGTGTCACTCCCTGAGACGGGCAGCATGCGCCAGGAAATCGAAAACAGCATAATCAGAATCAAGGCAAAAAAGAAGTTGGGCATCGCTTGGCCAACGACTGCTACGGCAAGACACAAACGATCGATCCAACTGTTTTTGTAGATCGCGGCAAGAACGCCTAACGGAACTGAGATCAGCAAGGCGAACGCAAGCGCATACAACGCAAGCAACATGGTTGTCCCGAGTTTGCTGAAAATCAAGGGGCCCACATCTGTTTTGAAATAGATCGAGGTGCCCAGATCGCCGCTAATTAGCTTAAGTACCCAATTCCCGAACTGAACGATGATCGGCTGATCGAAGCCATAGGTTTTACGTACCATGTCAATGTCGGCTTGACGCGCGCCTTCGCCTGCGATCGCCAAAGCGGGATCGCCGGAAAGATAGAGCAACATATACGCAATGATCGAAACCGTCATCGCGACTAGGACGGCGAGTCCTAGTCGTTTAGAGATGTATCCCAGCATGGGGTGCTACCTGTGTTGCGTAGGAACTGAACGCGTTATTTCCAGCTCATTTCCCAAAAACGCACGAGCTCGTCGTGGTAGGGCTTGAATTTCACGTCTTTGCTAGCGACGTAATACACAGGCAAGGACCAGAGCGGAACTGCATAGGCTTGATCAGCAATGATACCCAACGCCTTTTTGTAATAGGCTTGGCGGTCTTTCAGTGCGACAGCGTTATCGCCTTTATTCAAGAGTGCAATGACCTCTGGGTTGCGGCTAACGTCATCGCTACCCCCACCGAAATACACGGGAGTTGAAGCAGATAAGTCGTTGACGAGGTTTGAACCCCAGGTCTGGTGGGTCAGGGCTGTTTTGTTTGAGCGGGCAAGGTCGCGCATTGCTGCGTACTGCATGAAGCTGAGCTTGGCTTTGATACCAACAGCCTGAAGGTAGTTGATCATCGCCTCAGTTTGTTGGCGCTCGCGATAGGCCATGATGTCAACCGAAAAGCCGTTGGGAAAGCCCGCCTCGGCGAGTAGCTTTTTAGCCAACGCGGGATCATAGTTGTATACCGTGACGCCTTCGCTCGTGCAACCAACTTGCGAGGGTGTGCAAATCGAGTTGAGGATTTCGCCGCCACCCACGATATTTTTCAGGATGGCTTGACGATCGATCGCGTGTGCGATGGCCTTGCGTACGCGGATATCTTTGAGTTCTGGCGCCGGTGAGCCATCACGCGTATTCATTTGCAAAAAGACAATACGCATGGTGTTGCCGCTTTCGACTTGAAGATGCGGAACGCCTTTGAGCTTTTCAGCCTGATCTTTTGGCACGTGCATGATGAAGTCTTCACCGCCTGACATCACTTCAGCCATCTGTGTTTGGCGGTCAGGGATAAAGCGAATGCGAACTTTGCCGATTGTGGGCTGTGTTTTTGGAGACTCTTTGAAGTAGTCTTTGTTGCGTTCCAGTGTGACGGACTTACCAGGGATATGTTCGATGATCTTGTAGGGACCGGAGCCAACAGGCTTCAAGTTCATCCCGGCAGGACCCACTTCTTTGTAGTATTTCGCGGGGTGAATGGCCAGTGTGGTGGCAAGGTAGTCAATCGCCGCAGGGAATGGCTCTTTGCTGATGATACGGACTTTAAATTTGTCGAGTTTTTCGACGCGCTGAATCCAGCGAACGTTCTGTTGAGTCGTTGCTTTATTGGCAGGGTCCGAGACATAGTTGAGCGTAAAGACAACTGAGTCCGCATCAAACTCTTCACCGTTGTGGAATTTGATCCCTTGGCGCAATTCAAACTCAAGTGTCTTGTCGTCGATTTGCTTCCAGCTTTTAGCAAGCTGGCCTTTGTATTCGTTGGTGTTCGGATCGCGGTACAGCAGCGTATCCCAAACGTTTGCGGCGATGATCACGCCGATACGAACGTTATTGAAGTAGGGGTCGATGTTTTCCGGTGTTTGGTCATACGCCATGCCTAGCGTGTCGGTTTTCTTGCCCGCCAAAATGGGTTGTGCCAGTGTCATGCACAATCCTAGTGCACAGGCCATGAGGATTGCTCGTAGGGGTTTCTTGGCCAAAGGTATGCTGCGGGCGGTGCTTGCTGTGGTCATGGCGTTCCTCGATCTGGATTTATTGCAAATAAAGATTCATTTAACCGTCAATTGCTGATTGAAGCAACTGTATACCTTAAGCAAGTGCTGTGCCAAATTTCCCTGATTGGGTTATCTTTGCTCCCTACACGTGCTAGATCTTACTGAAAACCATCATCCTCACCACAAGGCGTTATATGCAGAACCCAGCACTTGACCAGGCAGTACAGTTTGCGATTGCTCATGAAAGCACCTGGGATCGGGATTGCACGAGCGACAATTGGGGGGTGCACCATGGCGATCCAGCGCCTTACAACAAGTTGTATGGCCCTGTGCAATCGCGTGGTCCAAATTCGGGAACGATTTTGTTGTGCGGGAAAACCCTGACGTCCTGGGGTGAGCCTAAGCGTGCGGACTTGACCTTCAGCGTTGCGAAGACCTGTCTGGCGTTGTTGGCAGGCGTTGCTGTCGACCGCGGGTTGATCACCGACGTGAATGAGCCGATCGGTAAAAAAATCAAAGGGATTGGTTTTGACACAGGTAACAACGCGCTCGTGACCTGGGCACAGATGTTGCAACAGACTAGCGAGTGGGAAGGCACCTTGTTTGGTTTGCCAGACCAGGTTGACCGCTACCGTGCCGTCACGTTCGCGAAGGCGCCTGATGGTGTGAAGGGCGATGCGCGTCCACTGCAAAAGGCAGGTACTTACTGGGAATACAACGACGTTCGTATCAATCAATTGTCTTTAGCACTCTTACATCTGTTCCAGCGTCCTTTGCCTGAGGTGTTTCGTGAGGCCATCATGCGCCCCGTGGGCGCAAGTGAAGACTGGAAATGGGTCGGTTACGACAACGCTTGGGTTGAGATCGCGGGTAAGCGTGTGCAATCCGTGCCAGGCGGTACGCATTGGGGCGGCGGCATGTCGGTCAGCGCTGAAGATCAAGCCCTCGTGGGTCAGATGATGTTGGACAACGGAATGGCGAAGGGCAAACGTGTTCTGTCAGAGGACTGGATTAAACGGATGCAGATTCCCTGCGCGCTCGCGCCTTTTTATGGCTATCTGGTGTGGCTCAACGGCGATCAGAAAGTATTTCCAAGTGTGCCTGCGTCCAGCTATTTTGCCGTGGGCGCGGGAAGCTCGTTTACATGGGTTGAGCCAGAGCTAAAGATGGTGGTCATTATTCGTTGGTTGAACTCAGCGCATGCCGACGCCGTGTTCGGTAAAATCTATCAAGCCGTTAAGGCCTTGGCCTAGATCAACGCAATTAAGGACTTCCATGCACACATTTGCTCGTTCGGCTGCCTCGGCAGCGTTAGCCATCGCTTTAGCGACCGGTACGTTGCTCGTCAGCACGACGTTGGTCGCACCCGCCTTTGCGCAATCGACGCCCCAGGCTGCGAATTTAACGCAGCCCCAACTCGAGTCTCTTGTCTCGTCGATCGCGCTCTATCCTGACTCTTTGCTCTCGCAAATGTTGATGGCTTCGACCTATCCGCTTGAGGTCGCTGAGGCGTCGAATTGGCTACGTAACAACTCGCATCTAACGGGCACAGCATTGCAAGAGGCACTCAAGCCTCAGACATGGGACAACAGCGTGAAATCGCTGGTGACGTTTCCTGATGCATTAAATCTGATGGGTAACCAGTTGGGCTGGACACAAAAATTGGGTGATGCTTACTTGGCGCAACCCAAAGACCTGATGCGTGCGGTGCAAGCCTTGCGCGCCAAAGCTAAGCAGGCTGGTAACTTAAGCTCGAACTCGCAAGTGACGGTATCGAGCGATCCACAAGCCAACATTATTATCGTTCCATCCAACCCCCAAATTGTGTACGTACCCACGTACAACCCGATGATGGTTTATGGTGCTTGGCCTTGGGCAGCCTATCCTCCCTACCCGATGTATAACCCGGGCTGGGGGTTGATGAGTTTCGGTGTGGGCATGGCCGTTGGGGCTGCGTTGTGGTCGACCCCTCATTGGGGCGCAGGATCGATCACGATCAATAACAACAATTTCAATAATTTCAACAACCGATTTAACTCGGTAGCCAATCAGCGATCGAATTTTGTAGGTGACGCAAATACGTGGGCGCATAATCCAGCCCATCGTGACGGTGTTCCCTATAACAACGCTGCGCTCAGTAACCGTTTCGGTGCGAATAACTTGAGCGACATGGATCGTAATAATCTCTCCCGCCAGCAAGGTGCCGTGAACAACTGGAAGAACAACGCGACTCCGGAAGAAAGGCAGCGCGCAGATCAGGCTCGCCAGAACGCGCAAAATGAGTTCCAGCGCAATGCTGGTTCTGGCGACCGTTTTGGCGGTGCTAACCGCAATTCCGGTGGCGACAGAAGTTTCGGTGGCGGTGATAGGAGTTTCGGTGGGGGGGATCGTAGTTTTGGTGGCGCTTCCCGAGGCAGTTTTGGCGGAGGACATTTTGGCGGCGGTTTCCGGCGCTAGTGTCTTGAGCAGACCAACCCTCTACCTACTTGGAGTCAATAAGATGAAAAAATATTTAGCAATGATCCTGATGGCAGCAGCTCCCCTGGCAGCCCCGCTAGCGCAAAATGTACCCACCTCTGGCGTGACAACCGAAGCCATGATTGAATTGTGCAAAAGCCGCACCGATATCGAGGCGCAAACGTTCTGCTACGGCTTTGGTGAAGGCGTTTATCAGGGCTATCTGTTGGGCCGCAATACCAAGGAAGCGCCCACGATTTGCCTGCCCCCTCAGGGAGTCTCGCGGGATGCGGTGCTAGCGGAATTCATCAAATGGGCGATGGAGCGGCCTCAGTACAACCAAGACAAAGCCGCTGTCACCATCATGCGGTTTTTGCCCGTTCGCTTCCCCTGCTAAGGTCCGTCTGAACAGTTTTGGCGCTTTCGCTACAATGGCACCTCTGTCTGTTGCCCCGATGATGAAATCGGTAGACATATGAGACTTAAAATCTCAGGCCTTAGGGCGTGCCGGTTCGATTCCGGCTCGGGGCACCATTAATCGCAGGCGCTAGGGTTTGGCGGTTTTACCTCCTAAACGGCACCATTCTTTGATTGGTTCAGAGCCGCCTTGTCGGTCTCGGCAATCAGCGAGCGTAACTCTTCGCTAAAGGCATGCGCGAGCATCATCGGTGCTTGCCCATCAGGATAAATAATCGCATAGCGTGACGTGAGGGTTTCCTCGACGGGAATCGCGACCAAATCAACACCCGTGAAGGTTTCGACCGTCCACCGCGATACCAACGAAATCCCCGCGCCAGCAGCAACGAGTGCGCAAGCAATCGACGAGCTCGGTGTCTCGATCACAACCTCCGGCGCGACGCCAATACTCGCAAACGCGTCATCAATTTGGTAGCGAATATAGGTGTGTTGTGAAAGCATGACCATGCGCTCGCCAGCGAGATCCTTCAGGGAAATGGCCTTGCGGCTGGCGAGTGGGTGACTTGTGGGCACAACAGCCATTGTTTGTATGGGGGCGAAGGGCTCAACCTGTACGGCCGGCTTGACGAGGGGGAACTCAACCACACCCACGTCAAATTGTCGTGTGGCGACCAGTTCCCCGATCTGCCGAGAGGGTAAGCTTTGAACAAAGACACGCACGTTTGGGCGTGTCTTGAGAAAGCGAGTGATGGCTTTGGGAACCAGCCAGTGGGCGAGAGCCGGCAGCGTTGCAATGCGCAGTGCCCCCGCGCGTTGAAAGCGAATATCTTGTGCGACGTGACTGACGCGCTCAAGATTGCTGTAGATCGGCTCAATCTCGCGATAAAGCGATTCTGCCTCATGCGTCGGTATTAGACGACGACCTCGCCGCTCGAACAGTGCATAGCCTAAATGCAGCTCCAATAAGCCAATCGTGCGACTCACGCCCGGTTGCGTGACGTTCATAAACTTGGCGGCTCCCACGACGCTGCCTGTCAGCATGACGGCGCGGAATGCTTCGATCTGCCTAAGATTGATGATGGGTTTCATGCTTTATCTCCGCGATGCGCACCAATTGTGGCGTGATCTATAACATTTGAGCATATATAGCATCATTAATTTACATTTTATTTCTTGATGTTGAAGCCTAGGATGATTTTGGCAGTTCACCCTCAGTCTGGCGTCGTCTTACGACATCGCCTTTTAAACAGTGGAGATCAATATGCGTAAACCTATAACAGTCTTGAGCGCAGCGGTGTTAGCCCTGTCAGCCGGTTTCGCTTCGGCACAGACGACTTTGTACGTGGGTGGTTCGGGTGGTTCGACCGAAAAGCTATTCAAAGAAAAGATAATTCCTCCGTTTGAAGCGAAAACGGGAAGCAAAGTCGTTTACATCGCCGGTAACTCAACCGATATCTTGGCAAAACTTCAGGCGCAAAAAGCCAAGCAGGAAATGTCGTTGGCCATCATCGATGATGGTCCGATGTATCAAGCAGTGGGGCAGGGACTGTGTTCCAAGGTTGAAGACGCGGGCACGGTTAAAGAGCTCTATCCAAACGCACGCATGATCGGTGATAAGTCGGTTGGTATTGCCTATATCGCGACAGGCCTGGCCTACAACAAAGATATTTTTGCAAAAAACGGCTGGGCACCACCGACCTCTTGGCACGACCTCACCGATCCTAAATACAAAGGCAGAGTCGTCATCCCACCTATTACAAACGGTTATGGGTTATTGACGCTCGTCATGATGGCCCGTTTGAGCGGCGGTGGCGAAGCCAAGATGGACCCTGGTTTTGAGGTGATGGCGAAAAAAGTTGCACCAAACGTTGTGGCGTGGGAGCCGTCACCAGGCAAGATGGCTCAGATGATGCAAACAGGCGAGGCCGCCTTAGTCGTGTGGGGCAACGGTCGTGTGCAGTCTGTGGTGGACCAAGGCGCTCCGGTGCAGTTTGTCTATCCTAAAGAGGGCGCTGTGGCACTGATGGTGGCTGCTTGTGTAGTCGAGGGCGGACCGCAGCCTAAGCTAGGACAACAATTCTTGCAGCATATCGTGTCGGGAGAGGTCCAAGCGTTGATGGCCAAAGAGATTGGGTTCGGTCCTGTCAACAAGACAACCAAGCTTGATCCCGCGCTTGCAGAGAAAGTTGTTTTTGGACCAGAGAAAGTGAATAAGTTGATCTCGGCTGACTACAATATTATTAATGCGCAGCGCGCTGAGTGGACCAAGCGCTGGAACCGTGTTGTAGAGAAATAAAACGAGTATTAGACGGAACATCCTGCCATGGCTTTCCTTGAATTAAAGGGTTTAGTGAAGCGTTACGGCGACTTCACGGCCGTGGAGGATTGCAGTTTGTCCGTTGAGCAGGGCGAGTTTCTTTGTTTGCTCGGTCCCTCTGGCTGCGGCAAGACCACTACGTTACAGATGGTGGCTGGCTTTACTCCGCCGACGGTCGGCCGCATTGTTCTTGATGGAAAAGACATCACGGATCTCAAGCCTAACAAGCGAGGGTTGGGTGTCGTGTTTCAAAGCTATGCATTGTTTCCGCATATGACGGTTCACGATAATGTGGCCTTCGGTTTGCAGATGCGTAAAGTCCCACGTCCCGATTTGGAGCGTCAGGTCGCAGAGGCACTGGATCTCGTGCATCTTGGTGCCTTTGCCCAACGATATCCGAGTGAACTATCAGGTGGTCAGAAGCAACGGGTTGCCATGGCGCGTGCCTTAGTCATACAGCCACCCGTACTGCTTCTAGATGAGCCCATGGGCGCTCTCGACGCAAAGCTGCGCGAAGAGATGCAGATCGAGTTGCGCGCGCTTCAGCGGCGTGTTGGCATCACAACAATCATGGTGACGCATGATCAAGCCGAGGCGATGACTCTTGCTGATCGTGTGGTGTTGATGAATCAAGGCCGGATTCAACAGATAGCCCGGCCAGTTGAGATGTATGAGGAGCCCAATGGACGCTTCTCGTCAACCTTTCTAGGAAAAGCAAACGTCTTCGAAGGTGCGCGGGTGGCGCTGGGTATCGCGGTGGGGGGGCGTATCCTGCCCTGCCTCGCGGATGCCTGTGAAGGCGATGTCGACTACATCATTCGTCCCGAAAAAATCGGTTTTGTCCAAACGGATCCCATTCTGCGTGGGAACGTTGCTGCACGATTGTTTTTGGGGCATCACTGGTTATTTCAAATTCAAACTGATCTAGGGCTGATTCAAGTCACCCAAGCAAATGTCGAGCTACCAGCGGTGGCGGAGGGGGATGAGGTCGGTTTGAGTTGGCGCACCGAGCATGCGCGAGTCATCACACGTAATCTATCGTAAAGCATGAAAGAGCAACGCAACACACTGCCTTACTGGTTGACAGCACCGAGTGTCTTGGTGATGTTGGCATTTGTCGCGCTGCCCTTGGTGTTGACGCTGTCGATGAGTCTCTATCCCTACGACGCTGCGCAGATGATGGGGAGCACGATGACTTCGGCGAATTATGCGGAGGTTCTGAACGATGATTACTTTCATGTAATTTTCGTGCGCACCTTCGGTATGGCGTTTCTTGTGACGTTGATCTGTATCGTCATTGGAGTGCCAGAGGCCTATGTGTTGAGTCGACTGTCGTCTGAGTGGCGCGCAGTCTCAATGGTGGTCGTGCTTGGGCCGCTGCTGATTTCAGTGGTGGTTCGCACGCTTGGTTGGGCCGTACTGTTAGGAAGCGAAGGCCTGATCAACAAGACTTTGCTGATGGTTGGCTTCATCGATACCCCAATCAAAATGCTCTATACCTTCACAGGAGTTGTGATCGCGCTCACGCATGTGTTGATGCCTTTTATGGTGCTCGCTGTTTGGGCGTCCCTGCAAAAACTTGATCGCGCCACAGAGCAGGCTGCTGAATCTTTAGGTGCGAATATGTTCACAGTGATGTGGCGAATCGTTTTTCCTCAAGTGATTCCAGGCGTGCTGTCAGGCGGCCTCATTGTGTTTGCGTCAGCAGCGAGCGCGTTTGCGACACCGGCCATTATTGGAGGTCGTCGCCTAAAAGTTGTGCCGACAACAATTTATGACGAGTTTTTGGCAAACTTAAATTGGCCCTTGGGCGCAACAATTGCTGTGCTCTTAGTGGTGATCGTCTTGACAGTATCCTTGGTGGCAAACCGTTTGGTAGAGCGTCGTTGGAAGCAGGTGTTCCGATGAAAATACGCAATCCACTTACCTTAATTGTCTTTCATTGGTTCTTTGTCATTTTTATGTTGGCGCCTCTGTTGATGGTTGTTTTGGTTTCGTTTACCAATAAAGGCTATATCTCTATGCCCTTTGATGGGGCCTCTCTAAGATGGTATCGAGCCATACTCGACGCTCCGGACTTCATCGATGCCTTCTGGCGCAGCTTAGCGTTAGGTGCCTCCGCGGCAACAATTGCAACACTCGTTGCGGTGCCAGCGGGCATGGCGATTGCATGGCATCGATTTCCAGGTCGCGATGCGATTCTGGGTTTGTTGTTGTCACCTCTGATGGTGCCGCACGTTGTTCTGGGTATCGCCTTGTTGCGATTTTTGACGCAGATTGGTGGTGCCAGCACCGGCTGGGGCTTAACGTTAGCCCATACTGTGATCGTATTGCCCTATGTGTTGCGTTTGGTGGTTGCGGCAGCAACGGGTTTTGATCGAAGCGTGAGCCAGGCTGCTGAATCTCTTGGGGCATCCGGTTGGACGGTATTTCGCAAGATTGAATTACCGCTCATTTTTCCGGGTGTTGCCGGTGGCTGGCTCATCGCGTTTATCAATAGTTTTGATGAACTCACCATGTCAATCTTTGTAGCGTCCGCTTCCACGGAAACGCTACCCGTAAAAATGTACAACCATATCGCACATACGATCGATCCCTTGCTTGCGTCGGTTTCGACTGTTTTGATTGTATTAACGCTGGTTTTGATGGTGGCGCTCGATCGTTTCTACGGGCTTGATAAAGTTCTTTCAGGAAAAACATGAGCAGCACAACAGATTGGGACGCCCTTGTCATTGGTGGCGGCATGGTGGGGATGGCGGTTGCCTATGGCTTAGCGAAGCAGGGCGAACGCGTCGCCTTGCTCGACGAAGGCGACGATGCGTATCGCGCCGCGCGCGGAAACTTTGGACTTGTATGGGTGCAAGGCAAGGGTTTGGAAAACCCCGATTATTCGCGGTGGACCATAGGTTCCGCGACTGCTTGGCCAGCCTTCGCTGATGAACTGCTCGCGCGAACCGGTGTTTATCCCGATCTAGCGCAGCCGGGCGGGATTGCCATTAGCTTGAATGACAAGGAACTTGCTGATCGTGTGACGCGCCTGACGGCCTTACGCGAAAAATTGAACGGAGCCTATCCCTTTGAAGTGTTGGATGCACGGCAACTCAAGGAGATGATTCCCGAGACAGGTCCCGCCGTCGCGGGTGCCGTCTACTGCCCGCTAGATGGCCATGCCAGTCCGTTGCGTTTGCTACATGCGCTGGTGAAGGGTTTTGAGAGCGCTGGCGGCGTATTAATTTCTGGCGTGCGTGTTAGCGCGATGGAGACGCTAACGGGTGGTGGCTTCAAGATACATACGAATCGAGAGGTGTTTGGGACAAAGCGCGTGGTGCTCGCCGCGGGCTTGGGGAATCGTGACTTAGCTCCGCTCGTTGGTTTACGCGCGCCCGTCGCACCCAACCGAGGCCAGATCTTAGTGACTGAGCGGGTGAAGCCCTTTTTAAAATACCCGACGCTGCACGTACGACAAACAAATGAGGGTGTTTTGCAAATAGGGGACTCCCAAGAGGACGTCGGCCTCGATGACAGCACCACACTTCCGCAGCTGTCTCGTATTGCGTTGCGTGCGCAACTGGCATTTCCGTTGCTTGAGCATGTGAATATTGTTCGCACCTGGGGCGCCTTGCGCGTCATGAGTCCAGATGGATTTCCGATTTACCAAGCGTCCACCGAATCTCCTGGCGCCTTTGTCGTCACATGCCATAGCGGCGTGACGCTTGCCGCGCAGCACGCGGGCGCACTGGCCGCTTGGATTCGTGGTGGCGAACAGCCCAAAGAAACATTATCTTTTAAGGCGGAGCGATTTTATGTTTAAGCCCATGACAGAGGTCGCTGCATCGCGAACGGTTGATCTATATGTGGACGGGCGACTGATACAGGCCAATCCGGATCAAACGTTAGCGCTTGCGTTGATGCAGGCGGGGGTGTCTCCTATCCGGTACACAGCGGTCTCAGGTGCGCCGCGGGCGCCTCTGTGCTTAATGGGAGTTTGCTTTGACTGTCTTGTACAGGTCGATGGTAGGGCGAATGTGCAGGCCTGTATGGTGCAGGTGTCTGCGGGCATGAAAGTGGTATTGCAACATGGGGCGCGAGCCTTGGAGCCGCAAGCATGACACACGACTTGATCGTAATCGGGGCTGGACCAGCCGGCATGGCCGCAGCCACCATGGGAGCGACACTCGGCTTAAAGACTGTGTTGCTCGATGAGCAGCCTGAGCCGGGTGGACAGATTTATCGGAACGTTTCGGCGGTGCATCCTGCTGTAGCGAAATTACTCGGACCGGATTATTTGCACGGCACGACATTGGTCGAGGCCATGCGCGTAGCGGGTGTGGATGCTCGGCACGATGCCTTGGTTTGGGATGTTTCTCGTCAATTGAGTATGACCGCTTTTGCGCACGGTGCCGCGTTGCAGTTTCAGGCGCCACAGATTATTGCGGCGTCTGGCGCACTTGAACGTGCCTCGCCGATCCCAGGCTGGACCTTGCCAGGCGTCATGAATGCTGGCGCCGCGCAGATCGCGCTGAAAGCCTCGGGAAGTGTGCCGACTGGACGCACCGTGTTGGCTGGGGGCGGACCGTTACTGTATCTCGTCGCTTGTCAGCTCTTAGACGCTGGAGCGGACATTGCTGGCATTGTAGAAACAAGCCCCAGTTCAAACCGTTTCGCCGCACTGAAGCATTTACCTAAAGCATTAGGTGCTTCTGAGTATTTGTTCAAGGGCCTCAAAATGATGGCGCGCTTGCGTCGTGCGGGCGTACCTTGGTTCCGAAATGTCAGTGCGCTGTCGGTCGTTGGAGAGACTCAGGCTGAAGGCCTATTGTTCGAAGTGGGCGGTATGCGTCACACTATCGCCGCAGATCTCGTGCTGTTGCATCATGGCGTCATCCCTAACACGCAGATCTCCCGGTTGATGCGCGTCGATCACGCCTGGAGCGACGCGCAACGTGCCTTTCATGTCGTATGCGACGACTATGGTCAAACCTCTTTGCCAGGCTTTCGAATCGCTGGTGACGGGGCCGCGATCGGCGGCGCGCTCTCCGCGCAAAACTCTGGCGCCTTGGCCGCTCTTGGTGCGGCACTGGAGCTTGGCAAACTATCACGTAGCGACTTTGATCGCTTCGTCATCCCGTATCATCGAGCACGTGCCCGCGATCTTAGAGTGCGTCCATTTTTGGATGCACTGTACTACCCACCTGCTGCGATTACTGAACCCGTGGATGAAGCAATTGTTTGCCGCTGTGAGGAAGTGACGGCCGGGCGAATTCGGGAAATGGCGAGTTTAGGATGCCAGGGTCCGAATCAGACTAAATTTTTTAGTCGATGCGGCATGGGGCCTTGCCAAGGGCGAGTTTGTGGCGGTGTCGTGACGCAGCTTCTGGCGACAGAATTAGGCAAGACACCCGATGAGATTGGTGCCTACCGCATTCGTGCCCCCCTTAAACCGGTGCCAGTAGCCGCCTTCTCTGGTTTGGCTGAGTCGTCTGATGAGTCTATTTGGCATTAAGGGCTGCAATGCAGCCATCACGTGTCTAAACAAACAGAATAAAGACTCCAGACTGGCTCGGCTTAGCGTTTGCGCACTAGTTGCCAAGGCCGTAGTAAGTAGGTGACAGAGGCAAAGCCGCTCCAGACGTGTACCAGCCGTGTAAACGGAAAAATCACGAATAGTGTCATCCCCATCATCATATGCAGTTTAAACAGCCAGGGCGCATCCAGCATAAAGCTTGCCGCATCCCCCTGAAAGGTGAGCAGATGTTGTGCCCACATCATTAAACGCACCATCACCTCGCCGTCACTGTGTTGTGCGGATTCGGTAATGGTGAGTAACCCTAATAGAAGAGCACCCAAAATCCAACCAAGCAATAGCCAATCTCGTTTGCGTGTAGCGGCGGAGATGCGGGCATTGGTCAGGCGTCGGTAGAGCAGAATGGAAAGTCCCGCGAGGCAGATTGTGCCCATCGTGCCGCCAGCAATCAGTGCGACCAGTTGTTTAAAGCTGTGTGTGACGCCTAAACTGTCCCATACCCAAAGTGGTGTGAGTAGGCCGAATAAGTGACCAAAAAACAAACCTAGTATGCCTACGTGAAAAAGAATATTCCCCACGCGTAGCTGGCCGCGATGCAATAGTTGAGACGACTCACTTTTCCAAGTGTATTGTTCGCGCTCAAAACGAATCAGGCTACCAAGTAAAAAAATGGTCAATGCAATATATGGATATATGCCAAAGACCAGTTGGTTAAAGTATGTCATGTTGGGCCTCTTAGGTTCCAGAGCAAGATTGAGTTGACTGACGACTTGGCGCAGAGTCGGGTGTTGGCTTTGACTGGAACCGCATCGTGTGTGTCATGGTCGGGCGCAAAAGAGGTTCGACCCCATCGACGCCTGCGCCAAAGGTTTCAAGCGCTTCATCCATGTCGCGCACAGGTGGCTCAGTGAACGCTTGTGGTGCAGTTGTGCAGTGGTTGCGAAGCAATATAAAGACGCAAGCGTAAGGACTTTGAGCGACGTCTAACTTATTGCCAATCATTGCCAACACATGAATCGCATCGCCTAACAACGCTTGTACTTTGTCTTCTGGCAGCTGGGCGATGAACTCTAAAAACAGTGGCACATAGTCGGGTAGCTCAGTGGTGGACAGATCGAACCCGTGCTTGCGATATTCTTCAAGCAAATCGACCATCGCTTGGCCGCGATCACGACTTTCACCGTGAATATGTTCAAACAAATGTAGGCTGTGTGAGGTGCTACGGTCAAAGGTGGCAACGTAGTTCTCTTGTAGGCGTATGAGTGATGTGCTACCTAGATAGTCAAGCAGTGGCGCCAGTGTTTGTCGACTTCCCTCTTGTTTAAGTAGGTCGCGTAGTTCTGGTAGCGCTGCGAGTAGTTCTGGTTCCGGGTAACACAGAAGGGCAGATAATAATTTAAAGCTTTGCATGAGCAATCTCCATCTTGCGTGCAGGGCACGCAAGATTTAAGCGTTAAAGAGTTTCGGTGCGTGTTTTGCGCGACTTCGGCATCTCGATAAAAATATCGCTACCTTGTTTCTTTTTGCCAAAAAGAGAAGGCTCAGACACGCCGTCTGAGCAGCCATTGCCAAAGCTAAACCCGCAGCTTCCCTTTTCGTTAAAACTGTCTTCAGCCATTTCTTTGTGGCTTGAGGGCACTACAAAGCGATCTTCGTAATTAGCAATTGCCATAATCTGATACATGTCTTCGACTGTCTCGGCATCCAAACCAACTTGTTCGAGTACTGCCGTATCAACGTGTTGATGCACGGTCTGTGCACGCTTAAAAGCACGCATCGCTAACAGTCTTTCAAGCGCGAGTAAGATAGGCTCTTCTTTGCCTGCCGTTAAAAGATTTGCGAGATAACGTATGGGAATGCGCAGACTTTTGACATCAGGGATAATTCCGTTCATACCCATGTGCCCAGCCTGCGCCGCGGCTTGTATAGGCGACAAAGGGGGGACGTACCAGACCATCGGGAGGGTGCGATACTCGGGATGTAGCGGAAACGCAACCTTCCACTGGACCGCCATCTTGTAGACCGGTGAGGCCGCAGCGGCATCTACCCACGCCTGCGGGATGCCTTGCTTGAGCGCTTCGGTGATCACGTGAGGATCGTGCGGATCAAGAAAAACATCGAGCTGACTTTGATATAGATCCTGTTCGTTGGGTGTGGCGGCAGCTGCTCCGATTTTATCCGCGTCGTACAGCAAGACACCCAGATAGCGAATGCGTCCAACACACGTTTCAGAGCACACAGTTGGTTGTCCCGCTTCGATACGTGGGTAGCAAAAGGTACACTTCTCGGCTTTGCCGCTCTGCCAGTTGTAATAAATCTTTTTGTAAGGGCAGCCCGAGATGCACATCCGCCAGCCGCGGCACTTATCCTGATCGACCAACACGATGCCATCTTCTTCGCGCTTGTAGATTGACCCTGATGGGCAGCTTGCCACGCAAGTCGGGTTGAGGCAGTGTTCACACAGTCGGGGCAGATACATCATGAAAGTATTTTCAAACGTCGAATACATTTCTTTTTGAACGCCTTCGAATAGGGCGTCTCGACTGCGTGAGGCAAACTCACCCCCTAGGTCGTCTTCCCAGTTTGG
>CAMBFI010000022.1 GCA_945865935.1 Bordetella parapertussis
TGCGAATCGAGTGGCGTGTGATAACACTTTACTTGCTCAAGCGTACGGCGACGATAGTCAATGCCCGCATCCACATTTAGGATATCCATACGATCTTTAATTAACTCGATCGCTGGCAAGATCCGATCACGATGCAAGCCGTCGGGGTAAAGGGTCGAAGGCTCGTAATTGGACGTCATGACAAACGACGTCCCGTATTCGAAGAACTTCAATAACAAACGATACAAAATCATCGCGTCCGCCACATCAGACACGTGAAATTCATCAAAGCAAATCAGACGATAGCGCGCCGAGATTCTTTTGGCGACTTCATCAAGCGGATCTTGACGGCCTTTCACTTCGTCGAGTTGACGATGCACGCTACGCATGAACTCGTGAAAGTGCAAACGCGTCTTACGCGTGACGGGGACGGTTGCATAAAATGCATCCATCAAAAAACTTTTCCCGCGTCCGACACCACCCCACAAATACACGCCGCGAGGCACCTCGGGCCGCTTGATCAAGCGCTTGAGCGCACTCGACCGATCGCTCTTAAAGGCAACCCAGTCATCAAAATATTTTTGCAGGCGCTCAGTCGCCGTGCGTTGAGCGTGGTCCGGCTGATAACCGCGCTCAGCCAGACTGCTCTCATAGTATTGAAGGACGTTCAAGAAAGCTTCAGAAATTAAGCGCGCGTTTATCTACAGCCAACGCAGCTTCTTTCATGGACTCCGACAAGGTGGGATGTGCATGACAGATACGAGCGATATCTTCGGCTGCACCACGGAACTCCATAATGGTGACGGCCTCGGCAATCAACTCAGAAGCCATTGGGCCAATAATATGCACGCCCAGTACTTCATCGGTTGTCGCATCGGCCAAGATCTTCACAAAGCCCGTGGTATCACCCAAGGCACGCGCTCGACCGTTAGCCAAGAACGGGAAACTGCCCGCCTTGTACGCACGACCTGAGGCCTTGAGTTGCTGCTCGGTCTGACCCACCCAAGAGATCTCGGGCGAGGTGTAGATCACCCAAGGAATGGTGTTGAAGTTGACATGGCCGTGCTGCCCGCCGATACGTTCCGCAACGGCGACGCCCTCTTCTTCTGCCTTATGCGCAAGCATCGGGCCACGCACCACATCACCGACCGCCCAAACGTTGGCCAGGTTAGTTTTGCAATCGCCATCGACCACGACAAAGCCACGCTCGTCGAGCTTGAGTCCCACCGCATCAGGATTCAGTCCGCCGGTGTAAGGCACACGACCAATCGACACGATTAGCTTATCAACAACTAGTTTTTGCTCAGCGCCGGCGGCGTCGGTATACGGTACTGTGACTTGCTTGGCGGTAGCTTTGATGTCACCGAGCTTGACGCCCATGTGAATCGACAAGCCTTGCTTAGTGAAAATTTTGTACGCTTCTTTTGCAACCTGCGTATCGACGGCCGCCAGAAACTCGGGCATGGCTTCGAGTACGGTCACCTCAGCACCGAGACGACGCCACACACTGCCCATCTCCAGACCAATGACACCCGCACCAATAACGCCAAGCTTCTTAGGTACGGCACCAATGTTGAGTGCACCGTCGTTAGACAAGATCTGTTGCTCATCGAATGGCAAGCCTGGTAGTTCGCGCGCCGAAGAACCCGTCGCGATCACAACATGCTTGCCCACGAGATCTGCCGTCGTGGTACCGGACACTTTGATTGCCCAACCACCATCGACTTGACCCGCAAAAGCACCTTTGCCATGAAAGAACGTTACTTTGTTTTTTTTCAAAAGATACAAAATGCCGTCGTTGTTTTGCTTAACCACATCATTTTTACGACCGACCATTTTGTCGAGCTTCAGAGACACACCCTTGACTTCAATGCCGTGCTCGGCAAAGTGGTGGTTCGCTTGTTCAAAATGCTCGGACGATTGCAACAACGCCTTGGAAGGAATACAGCCCACGTTGGTGCAGGTGCCGCCAGGAGCGGGACCACCCGTACCGTTCTGCCATGCATCAATACACGCGACCGACATACCCAACTGTGCGGCGCGAATCGCGGCGATATAGCCACCTGGTCCTGCACCAATAACGACTACATCAAATTGATTTGAAGACATAAGTATCCCAAGCTTAAATTTCGAGCAGCAGACGCTGTGGATCTTCGAGCGCTTCTTTCATTGCGACCAGACCCAACACTGCTTCGCGACCGTCGATGATGCGATGGTCATAAGACATTGCTAAATAGTTGATCGGGCGAATCACGATCTGACCCTTTTCAACAACCGCGCGCTCTTTCGTGGCATGCACGCCCAAAATAGCGGACTGTGGTGGGTTGATGATTGGGGTCGACAACATCGAACCGAACACACCGCCGTTCGAAATTGAGAACGTACCACCAGTCATTTCTTCAATCCCGAGTTTGCCTTCGCCTGCGCGCTTACCGAAGTCAGCGATTGTCTTTTCAATATCGGCAATCGATAGTTGATCGGCGTTACGCAGAATCGGCACCACCAAGCCACGTGGGCTACCTACTGCGATACCAATATCGAAGTAGCCGTGATAGATGATGTCTTTACCATCAACGGAAGCGTTCAGTAAGGGGTAACGCTTGAGCGCTGCGACGGCAGCCTTCACAAAGAAGGACATGAAGCCGAGCTTCACACCGTGCTCTTTCTCGAACTTGTCTTTGTATAGATTACGGAGATCAATCACTGCCTGCATATTGACTTCGTTAAACGTCGTCAGAATCGCGTTGTCTTGTTGCGACTGCAACAGACGCTCGGCCACACGTGCACGCAGACGGCTCATGGGCACACGCTGCTCTGGGCGACCATCGAGCGATTGTGTCATGGGCACACTTGGGTTGGCCAAGGGTGCAGCTTTTGCAGCGGGAGCCGTCGACGCAGTCGATGCATTCAGCGCATCGCCCTTGGTAATACGACCGTCACGACCTGAGCCAGTGACCGAGGCCGCCGACACACCTTTGTCAGCGAGAATCTTCGAAGCGGCAGGCGATGCGATCGCGCCCGAGGCTGAAGCAGGAGCTGGCGCGGCTGCGGCTACCGGAGCGGCTACGGCAGCAGTCGGTGCGGCAGCGGATACTGCCGCGGCTTTACCTTCTGTATCAATCCGAGCAAGGACTTCACCCGAAGTCACCATGCTGCCATTCGCTTTAACGATTTCAGACAGCACACCTGAGGCAGGTGCAGGTACTTCAAGTACGACTTTGTCCGTCTCAACTTCGATCAAGATCTCGTCCGCTTCGACCGCCTGTCCTGGTTGTTTTTTCCAGGTGAGCAGTGTCGCTTCGGACACTGATTCAGATAACTGCGGAACAACGACGTTTGTGATTGCCATTATATTTTTTCCGTAATTGAATAGATTCGATTATTTGGATTACTTGGTCAGCATGAAGGACTTGAACTTACCGAAAGCTTGTTCAACAAGCGCCTTCTGTTGTTCAAGATGCTTAGCCAAATAACCGACAGCAGGCGATGCCGAAGCAACACGTCCTGCATAACCGAGTTTTTGACCGCTCGACATATTTTGGTAGAGGTGGTGCTGAACGTAGAACCAAGAGCCTTGGTTCTGCGGCTCATCCTGCACCCACACCACTTCAGTGGCTTTTGGATACTTGCGTAACTCAGCCTCAAAGGTTTTATGTGCGAACGGGTATAACTGCTCGGCCCGAATGATGGCAACGGTGTTGTCCTTGCGCTCTTTACGACCATTGATCAAGTCGTAATAAACCTTGCCCGAGCACACAAGCACCCGCTTGACCGACGCCGCGTTGATCTTGTCATCGACCTCAGCAATGATTGGGCGGAAACGACCAATCGACAAATCCGACATCGGCGAACCGGCATCTTTATTACGCAGCAACGACTTAGGGGTCAAGATCACCAAGGGCTTGCGGAACTTACGCACCATCTGACGACGCAACAGATGAAAAATCTGCGCAGCCGAAGTCGGTTGCACCACCTGGATATTGTTATCGGCACACAACTGCAAGAAACGCTCAATACGAGCTGATGAGTGTTCTGGGCCTTGGCCTTCGTAACCATGCGGCAACATCAAGGTGAGACCCGACTGGCGGCCCCACTTCGCTTCGCCCGACACGATGAACTGGTCGATCACTACTTGGGCACCGTTCACGAAATCACCAAACTGCGCTTCCCAAATCGTCAAGGTATTTGGATCTGCACACGAGTAACCGTACTCAAAGCCCAACACCGCCTCTTCGGACAGCACTGAGTCAATCACGGTAAAGGGTGCCTGGCCATCCGAAACGTTTTGCAGAGGAACATAAGAACCGTCATCCCAGCGCTCACGATTTTGATCGTGCAACACGGCATGGCGGTGTGTGAAAGTGCCGCGACCGGAATCCTGACCCGTGATACGCACGGCATAGCCCGCAGCAACGAGCGTTGCAAACGCCAGATGCTCGCCCATCCCCCAGTCGAGGTTCTGTTCGCCACGCGCCATCGCACGGCGATCATTTAACAGCTTTGTGACCAACGAATGCGGCGTGAACCCGTCGGGCACTGTGGTGAGTTTTTCACCAATACGCTTGAGTTCTGCAGCCGGCACAGCCGTGTCAGCCTGATCCGTCCACTTCGCGCTTAAGTAAGGTGCCCAGTCAATCGCATACTTACTCTTGTAGTTCGTGAGCACAGGCTCGATCGTACGACGACCATCTTCCATATAGCGACGATAGTCCTTCACGAACTGATCGCCCTCGCCCGCCTGCAGCACACCTTGTGCCGTCAACTTGTCAGAATAAAACTGACGTGTGCCCGGATGCGCACCAATACGCTTGTACATCAAAGGCTGCGTAAGGGATGGCGTGTCTTGTTCGTTATGTCCAAGCTTGCGGAAGCAAACGATGTCGACCACGACATCGCGACCAAACTGCATGCGGAAGTCGAGCGCCAGGCGTGTTGCAAATACAACAGCTTCCGGATCATCGCCATTGACGTGGAACACGGGCGCTTCAATCATTTTTGAAACGTCAGTGCAATAAATAGTAGAACGTGTGTCACGTGGATCGGAGGTCGTGAAACC
The DNA here is from genome assembly GCA_945865935.1 of Bordetella parapertussis. Taxonomy (GTDB): domain Bacteria; phylum Pseudomonadota; class Gammaproteobacteria; order Burkholderiales; family Burkholderiaceae_B; genus Zwartia; species Zwartia parapertussis_E. The sequence goes on from CAMBFI010000022.1 coordinate 5,036, forward strand.
AATCTGGTTGTTAATCACCAGATGCACCGTACCGCCCGTGCCGTAGCCGCGTGTTTCGGCAAGGTTCAAGGTTTCCATCACAACACCTTGACCAGCAAACGCGGCATCACCATGCACAAGCACCGGCAACACTTGTTTGTAGCCATCTGCACCGCGACGCTCTTGACGCGCACGCACGCTACCTTCGACGACAGGGTTCACGATCTCAAGGTGCGACGGGTTAAACGCTAGCGACAAATGCATGGGACCGCCACGCGTAGACAAGTCGCTTGAAAAACCGTTGTGATATTTCACGTCGCCGTCGGTGAGGCCTTCAGCATGATGGCCTTCGAACTCAGCAAACAAATCACCAGGCATCTTGCCCATGATGTTTACCAGCATATTCAAACGACCGCGGTGCGCCATACCCACCACGATTTCTTGCACACCGGACTCGCCGGCGTGATTCACGAGCTCGTCCATCGAGGCAATAAAGCTTTCACCGCCTTCTAGCGAGAAACGCTTTTGTCCCACATATTTTGTATGGAGATAACGCTCAAGGCCTTCAGCCTCGGTCAGCTGCTGCAAAATATGCTTTTTACGCTCTGGCGCCGCGGTCGGTGCGCTCAGTGTCGACTCGAGGCGCTCTTGTACCCAACGCTTCACGGCTGGGTCAGAGGCATGCATAAACTCTGTACCAATCGAGCGACAGTAGGTATCTTTTAGAGCCTTGATGATGTCGCGCAGCGTCATCGTCGTGGCTTTACTGAAATACGTGTTAGTCGCTGAAAACACTTGATCCAGATCCGCTTCGGTCAAGCCGTAAAACGCAGGATCAAGCTCGGGGATAGCCGGGCGATCTTGACGCTTGAGCGGATCCAAGTCAGCCCAGCGCGAACCCAGCGAGCGGTAAGCGGCGATCAAGGATTGCACGTGCACTTGTTTCATCGCGACGGCGAGGTCGGGTTCTTGTCCCCGCTGCACAAAAGCATTCGCTTTGGCACGCAAGGCAAACGACTCTACGACGGGTGCGTGCGCTTGATCGCGCGTGGCTTCTTGACCATCGGTCGCAGGCATATGCTGCAACTGATCAAAATAATTTCGCCAATTATCTGGAACCGAACCTGGATTGTCCAGATAGGCCTCGTAGAGTTCTTCTACGTACGGCGCATTGCCGCCAAAGAGATAAGAGTTCTGTAGTGATTCAAGTTCTGATGACATGTTAGCGCTTCACCTATTCGAGTGCTTCACTCGTTACGATGCAGGAATACCTTCCGTTTTTCGGCCAAACCGATGGGCGGATAGCGGGGCAGAAGGCGGTTATAGGAGCCTTAAGAGCCGGCACGAGAGTATACCCTTAAGTCCTTAGATTTGCTGAAGATTTTTTGACTCAATGGTGCGATGCAAAATCGAAAGAATCTATTCAATATGGTGCCCTGAGGTCTTCTTGACGGTAAGCTTACATACAACTGTCTAAAACAACATAACCAAAGTGAATCATGGACGAAAACCTATCCAAACTTGCGCTGGACTACCACGCCTACCCTACGCCCGGCAAAATCTCTGTGACGCCTACCAAACCGTTAGCGAATCAGGATGATTTGTCTCTGGCCTATTCGCCAGGCGTCGCCGCTGCCTGCATGGCTATCTATGCGGACGGTGATGAGGCGGCTGCGAAATACACGTCCCGCTCTAATTTGGTCGCAGTGATCACCAACGGGACCGCCGTGCTTGGATTAGGCAATATCGGCCCCCTCGCCGCCAAGCCAGTGATGGAGGGCAAAGGCTGTCTCTTTAAAAAATTTGCTGGTATCGATGTCTTTGATATCGAACTCGCTGAAACAGACCCAGACAAGTTGGTGGACATCATTGCCGCGTTAGAGCCCACGCTTGGCGGGATCAACCTGGAAGACATCAAAGCACCAGAGTGCTTCTACATCGAGCGCAAGTTACGCGAACGCATGAAGATTCCGGTCTTCCATGACGACCAACACGGTACGGCAATCATTTCCTCTGCAGCCATCATGAACGGCCTCAAGGTCGTGGGCAAACGCATGGACCAAGTCAAGCTAGTGGTGTCCGGCGCGGGCGCGGCGGCGATTGCCTGCCTTGATTTACTGGTGCACCTGGGCATTTCCAAAAAGAATATTTTCGTATGTGACTCTCGTGGTGTGATCTGGGAAGGCCGCGAAACGAACATGGAAGAAAACAAAAAACGTTACGCACAACAGACCTCGTTACGCACCTTGGCTGACGCAATGGTGGGAGCAGACGTTTTTCTCGGATGTTCGGCTGCAGGCGTGGTGAATGCCGAGATGGTCAAAAGCATGGGAACACAACCCTTGATTCTGGCACTCGCCAACCCGGAGCCCGAGATTCGCCCAGAGATCGCCAAAGCCGCTCGGCCAGATTGCATTATTGCAACGGGCCGTTCCGACTACCCGAACCAAGTCAACAACGTGCTGTGCTTCCCCTTCATCTTCCGCGGCGCACTCGATGCTGGCGCAAGCCGCATCACCGAGGAGATGAAACTGGCTTGCGTCAAAGCAATCGCAGAGCTCGCCGAAGCAGAACAAAGCGACGAGGTAGCGCAGGCTTACGCGGGACAGGACCTCACCTTTGGTCCCGACTACATTATTCCGAAACCGTTTGATCCACGCTTAATCGTACAAATTGCCCCAGCCGTTGCACAAGCAGCGGCAGACTCTGGCGTGGCCCGCCGTCCGATCAAAGACATGGAGGCCTATAAACAAAAGCTGCTGGCGATGGTGTATCACTCCGGTCAGCTGATGAGCCCTCTGTTCACACAGGCTAAACGTGCACCAAAGCGGGTCATCTATGCGGATGGCGAAGACGAGCGCGTACTGCGCGCAGCACAGACCGTCTCAGATGAAAAGATCGCTTACCCCATCCTGATTGGCCGCCCCGCGGTGATCAATATGCGTATCCAGAAAATGGGGCTACGCCTTGAGCTCGGCAAAAACGTCGAGATCGTCGATCCCGAAGATGATGCCCGCTTTACAGAGTCTTGGACCGAATACTACCGACTCAAGGGTCGTGACGGCATCACGCCAACGATCGCCAAAGCCATGGTTCGCAAGCACAATACCTTGATCGCCGTGCTGCTCCTTAAGCGCGGCGATGCAGATGCCGTACTGTGCGGCATAACCAGCCGCTTCGACAACCAACTTAAGTATGTTGAAGACGTGATCGGCATGCAACCAGGCGCCTCAACCTTTGCCACCATGAACGTACTGATGCTGCCCGATCAGACCTTGTTCATTTGCGACACCCATGTCAACGAGAATCCCAGCGCGGAACAAGTTGCAGACATGACGATTCAGGCAGCGGCTGAAGTGCGACGTTTCGGGATTGTGCCAAAGGTCGCGCTGCTGTCCCACTCTAACTTTGGCAGCAGACCAACCGATTCGTCACGCAAGATGGCCCATGCGCGCAAGATGATTACAGAGCGCGCACCAACACTTGAAGTTGACGGCGAGATGCACGCTGACTCGGCGCTTTCAGAGAGCATCCGTATGGCGAGCTATCCAGACAGCACCTTGAAGGGTACAGCGAATCTACTCATTACGCCCAACCTTGATACAGGCAACGTCACCTATAACTTACTGAAGATGACAGGTAGCAATGGGATCGCGATGGGTCCTGTCCTGCTTGGCGCGGCACGCCCTGTGCACATTCTGACAACGAGTGCCACTGTACGACGTGTGATTAACATGACTGCGCTAGCGGTCGTGGACGCACAAATGGAAGCAGAAAAAAGATAGTCATCGCTGCATATAAAAAAGACTGCCACCTGGCAGTCTTTTTCTTGCTATCCGCTCGGCTGTGACATGCTTGAGCAGACGTCGCGAACGATTACTTGCGCTTTGGCACCGGACGTGAAACGGAACCTTGATACAACTGGCGTGGACGGCCAATCTTGTACTCAGGGTCAGAGATCATTTCATTCCATTGTGCAATCCAGCCTACGGTACGTGCCAAAGCGAAGATGGCAGTAAACAAGGCAGTCGGCACACCAATTGCGCGCTGAACGATACCAGAGTAGAAGTCGACGTTCGGATACAACTTACGGTCGACAAAGTACTGGTCTTCCAGGGCGATACGCTCAACCTCCATCGCAAGCTTAAACAGAGGATCGTTTTCCAGACCCAATGCTGCCAACACTTCTTTACAAGTCTGCTGCATGAGCTTGGCACGTGGATCGTAGTTTTTGTAGACGCGGTGCCCAAAGCCCATCAGACGCACGCCAGAGTTCTTGTCTTTGACTTGCTCCATGAACTCACCGACTTTGGCCATACCACCCTTAGCCTGCAAGTCTTCCAACATCTGCAAGCAGGCTTCGTTCGCACCGCCGTGAGCGGGACCCCACAAACACGCCACACCTGCAGCGATTGCTGCGAATGGGTTGGTACCGGACGAACCGCACAGACGAACCGTTGAAGTCGACGCGTTCTGCTCGTGGTCTGCATGCAAAATAAAGATTCGGTCAAGCGCACGCTCAACGACTGGATTCACGACGTAGTCTTCGCAAGGCGTTGCGAACATCATGCGCAAGAAGTTGCCGGTGTAAGACAAATTGTTCTGCGGATAAATATAAGGCTGACCTTGGGAGTATTTATAAGCCATCGCAACCAGTGTCGGCATTTTTGCGATCAAACGAATGGCCGAAACGTGGCGGTGATGCGCATTCGTGATGTCAGTCGAGTCATGATAGAAGGCAGAGAGCGCCCCCACCAAACCCGTCAACACCGCCATGGGGTGTGCATCGCGACGGAAACCTCGCAGAAAGAAATGCATCTGCTCGTTGACCATCGTGTGACGCATCACCAAACTATTGAAATCTTTTTTCTGGGTACTGTCTGGCAACTCACCATTCAAGATGAGATAGCTGATGTCCATGAAATCGGAACCCACGGCAAGCTCTTCAATGGGATAGCCGCGATACAACAACTCGCCCTTGTCCCCGTCGATGTAGGTGATGTCGGACGAACACGAAGCGGTGGAGAGAAAACCTGGGTCGTAGGTAAACAGACCTGTTTGGCCGTAAAGCTTACGAATATCGATGACCTGAGGGCCGACCGAACCGTTGTACATTGGAAACTCGACGGAGGGACTGCCGTCGGAGAACGAGAGCGTAGCTTTTTTGTCGGACAGTTTCATCGTTAGGTTCCTTCTGTAAAGTTCTCGATTCAATACCAGCCTAGTAGTCAAACCCTACTTAAGCCGCACGCAACTGCGTTAATACAGATTTGACTTCTGGCTTATCAAGCGCCCCTTCGGGTTCGATGCGCGCCAACAGCAAATCTAACAATTCATTATCACCAAGCTCAAATAATTGAGTGAGCGCACTCACATCAAGGTCAGTGAGCGTCGTCTCATGTTCATCCAGAAATCGGGTGATGATGAGATCGTTCTCTAACAGGCCACGACGCGCACGCCAACGTAGGCGTGTGCGATCGAGATCTGTTAGTTTGCTCATACTTTTAACCTTATACCGTACGGCGGACCAGCATTTCTTTAATCTTGCCAATTGCGCGCGTCGGATTCAAACCTTTCGGGCACACATCGACACAGTTCATGATGGTGTGACAACGGAACAAACGGTAAGGATCTTCAAGATTGTCCAGACGCTCGCTGGTTGCATGATCACGCGTATCCGCAATAAAACGGTACGCCTGCAACAAGCCAGCAGGGCCTACAAACTTGTCAGGGTTCCACCAAAACGAGGGGCACGACGTCGAACAGCACGCGCACAAGATGCACTCATAGAGGCCGTCGAGTTCTTCGCGTGCAGCGGGGGTCTGCAGGCGCTCTTTCTCTGGAGGGGCTGTGTCGTTGATCAGGTAAGGACGAATCGAGTGGTACTGATTGAAGAAGTGCGTCATATCAACAATCAGGTCACGAATCACTGGCAAGCCTGGCAAGGGACGCAACACAACGGGCTCTTTTAATTCGAGCATATTGGTCGTACAAGCCAAACCGTTTTTGCCATTGATGTTCATGGCATCTGAGCCACAGACGCCCTCACGACACGAACGACGCAAGGCCAAACTGTCATCCACATCCATCTTGATACGCATCAGCGCATCAAGCAACATTTTGTCAGTGGGCTGCAGCTCAACCTCGAGCTTTTGCATATAGGGGCGCTCGTCCTTGTCTGGATCGTAGCGGTAGATTTCAAACTTCACGATGCGTTTGGTGCTCATGATGTGTTCCAAGTGTCCTGATCTTAAAATGTGCGCGTCTTGGGAGGGAAGCTATCAACGGTCAGAGGCTGCATCTGCACCGGTTTGTAATCCAGGCGATTGCCTTTGGAATACCAAAGCGTGTGCTTGATCCAGTTCTCGTCGTCACGGTTTGGATAGTCATCCAACGCGTGCGCCCCACGACTTTCAGTACGGGCTGCGGCAGAGTGAATCGTCGAGCGCGCAACTTCGATCATGTTGCTGAGTTCCAGCGCTTCAATGCGGGCGGTGTTGAAAACTTTCGACTTGTCTTGGAAAGCAATGTTGTCGACTTTTTCAGCGAGCGCATCAATCTTATCAACACCTTCCTTCAGAGACGCCATGGTGCGGAACACACCGCAATGCTGCTGCATCGCGTTACGAATTTCGTTACCCACAACCTGAGTGCGCTCACCGGTCGTGCGTGACTCAAGCTTGTTGACGCGATCCAAGGAGAAGTCAACCGAAGCTTGTGGCAGCGGTTGATGTGAACGCTGACGTTCCGGATGCGCAGCCACAATGTGATTGCCCGCAGCACGACCAAACACGATCAAATCGAGCAAGGAGTTTGTACCCAAACGGTTTGCACCGTGGACCGAAGTGGCCGAGCACTCACCAATCGCATATAGACCATTAACGATTTGAGCCTCTTTACCATCCCAAACCGTCACTTGACCGTGGTAATTGCAGGGAATACCACCCATCTGATAGTGAATGGTTGGCACAACAGGGATAGGTTCTTTCGTTGCGTCGACGTTGGCAAACTTGTGCCCGATTTCAAGAATCGAAGGCAGACGCTTGTTAATGACGTCAGCACCCAAGTGATCAAGCTTCAAGTGCACATAAGCACCGTCCGGACCACAGCCACGACCTTCTTTAATTTCTTGGTCCATGCAACGTGAAATAAAGTCACGCGGCGCCAAGTCTTTCAGCGTCGGGGCGTAGCGCTCCATGAAGCGCTCGCCGTCTTTGTTCAGCAAAATCCCGCCCTCGCCGCGCACGCCCTCAGTAATGAGGACGCCCGCACCCGCAACACCGGTTGGGTGGAACTGCCAGAACTCCATATCCATCATGGGAATACCAGCGCGAGCGGCCATGCCCATGCCGTCACCGGTATTGATGAAGGCATTGGTCGAGGCTGCCCAAATACGTCCAGCACCGCCCGTAGCGATCACGGTCGTCTTGGCTTCGAAAATGTAAATTTCACCGGTTTCCATCTCGAGTGCCGTCACACCCAATACATCACCCGCGTCGTTGCGAATCAGGTCCAGCGCCATCCACTCAACGAAAAACTGCGTACGTGAAGCCACGTTACGCTGATAGAGCGTGTGCAGCAAAGCATGGCCCGTACGGTCAGCGGCAGCGCAAGCACGTTGCACAGGCTTTTCACCGAAGTTGGCTGTGTGGCCACCGAACGGACGCTGATAGATCGTGCCATCGGGGTTACGGTCGAAAGGCATACCGAAGTGCTCGAGTTCATACACAGCATTGGGTGCTTCACGACACATGAATTCGATCGCGTCTTGGTCACCTAACCAATCGGATCCTTTCACTGTGTCATACATGTGCCAGTACCAGTTGTCTTCGCTCATATTGCCAAGCGACGCACCGATACCGCCTTGGGCAGCCACCGTGTGCGAACGGGTTGGGAACACTTTAGACAAGACAGCAACAGACAGCCCAGCGTTTGCGAGCTGCAAGGAACAGCGCATACCGGCACCGCCGGCACCCACGACCACCACATCAAACTGACGGCGCGGTAAAGAAGATTTGACAGCAGCCACGACTTAATTTCTCCAGAGGATGTGTACGAAGTACACGACCGACCCGACCAACCACAAAATGGTCAGAACAAGCAAAAGGATACGAAGGCCTACGGGCTTAACGTAGTCCATCCAAATGTCACGCACACCAATCCAAGCATGCCAAGCGAGTGAAATCATCGCCAGCGTCGCCAAGATCTGCCCCACCGGAATGAAGAAACAGGTGAACGTAAATAGATTTTTCCAGCCGGCGTGCGTGAAGCCGGTCATCGTCAAGACGCCCACGAGGAGCACCAAGGTGTAAACAGCCAAAATAATGGCTGTGACGCGCTGGATGATGAACTCGCTTGTACCGTAGTGCGCGCCAACCACCAGGCGCTTGGGACCAATTTTTTCAACGGGAACCATTACCAGACTCCGAATAGTTTGAGTGCAAAGACAACAGTCAGCGCAAGACTGACGCCCAACACCAGGCTGGCGCTTTTGGCGGCCGACTCTTTGTCCACACCAATATGCAGGTCAAGAGCCAGGTAGCGGATGCCCGCACAGAAGTGATGCAGGTAACCCCAAATCAACGCCAGCAAAATAAGCTTGACCAAAGGAAAGCCCAGCACGGTGGACATTGCCTTGAATCCCGCTTCGGAAGAGAAGCTCATGGCGAACAAGGCGATCAAGCCCGGCAAGCACAGGAACAAGAGTGCACCACTGATGCGATGCAAAATTGACACTTTGCCAGCAATGGGCAAGCGGTACGCCATCAAATCGGTGATTCCGATATTGCGGAACTGAGGACGCGGCTTGGAAGCTGAGTCAGACATAACGACCTCGACGAGAGAACAATTGACTAGGGATAAGCATTCTACTTTTCGCTAAATGCGAGACTTAAGGACAAATAAACTATAAAACTCTTTTAATTCAAACTGTTACGGTAATAATATTGACTGGTCACATAGTGCCCGATGCGTAATTCTACTGGACGATTTGCGTAGGTATAAGAAATCCGCTCTACGCAAAGTAAGGGTATTCCCGCCTCTACACCGAGGCATCTTGCAATTTCAATTTCGGCTAGTTCGGCGCGCAGCTTCTCTTCGGCACGCACCATACTTATTCCGAATTCGGATTCGAACATCCCATAAAGGGGGCCAGAGTACCCATTGAGCAAATCTACGCCCAGACCCTTGAACAAAGCACCGGGCAAATAGATATCGTCCACAACGGTAGGCGTGCCAGCAAAGGACAGCAGTCTGCGGATCGCAACGACCGGGTCACCTGACTTAAGTTCTAGTGCACGCGCCATATCAGCGCTTGCCCGGATCCGCTTGCAGTCAAGAACCTTGCTCTCAGCGGGCTGTGGGTCGCCCTCGTTGAGGGCCAGGCGCAAAAACCTAAAGCGCACGCGGGGCTCCTGATGGGTCGATACGAAGGTGCCCTTGCCCTGCCTGCGCGTCAAGAGGTGTTCTGCTGCGAGCTCATCGACCGCTTTACGAACCGTCCCTTGGCTGACTTGAAAACGGGAGGCGAGCTCGATCTCGCTGGGAATGGATTCGCCGGGCTTCCATTCCCCTGCGTCGAGCGCCTGCAACAGCAACGCTTTGATCTGCTGATAGAGGGGACTGAACGCCGCCGCGCTTGGGACCGGTCCCGAGGGGATATTTCGGCCGCGCGCGGGGTCAGACATAACGGAAGACATAAAAACACATAGCAGTATTGTTGCACAGCTGGACTCACAAGTCCACTACTCTTGTGTCTTATATAAGATATAAGATTATTGACGCTTTGCACAATTTGCACTAGCATTCGGCTCGGATTTCCGTTGCCTCGCCCCCTACGGTCGCGCGGCAGCAAAAAAGCTAAACTCGCTGTTTACCCATTCCCACAATCCTCTCAGTTTTATCGGAGATAGCTATGTCTAAACCCGCCGTGCGTGTTGCGGTTACTGGTGCCGCAGGCCAGATCGGTTACGCCCTCTTATTCCGTATCGCTTCGGGTGAAATGCTCGGCAAAGACCAGCCGGTAATTTTGCAGTTGCTCGAGATTCCCGACGAGAAAGCCCAGAAGGCGCTCAAAGGCGTGATGATGGAGCTCGACGACTGCGCATTCCCCTTATTGCACGCCATGACCGCGCACAGCGATCCTGTCGAAGCCTTCAAAGATGTCGAAGTAGCCTTATTAGTGGGTTCGCGCCCACGCGGCCCCGGCATGGAGCGCGCCGACTTGCTGGCCGTCAACGCCGCGATCTTTACGGCTCAAGGCAAAGCACTGAACCAGTCAGCCAAGCGCAACGTCAAAGTGCTGGTCGTGGGCAACCCCGCTAACACTAACGCCTACATCGCAATGAAGTCGGCACCCGATCTGCCTGCAAAGAACTTCACAGCAATGTTGCGCCTCGACCATAACCGCGCACTCTCGCAGCTCGCCACAAAAATGGGCAAGCCGGTAGCAGACATTCAGAAACTCGCCGTGTGGGGCAACCACTCGCCCACGATGTATGCCGACTACCGCTTTGCGACCATCGGCGGCCAAAGCGTCGAGAAGCTGATTAACGACGCCGCCTGGAATCGCGACGTATTCCTGCCCACCGTTGGTAAGCGTGGCGCAGCAATTATCGAAGCACGTGGCCTGTCCTCGGCCGCCTCAGCTGCTAACGCCGCCATCGATCACGTCCGTGATTGGGTGCTAGGCACGAATGGCAAATGGGTCACGATGGGCGTCGCTTCAGATGGCACCTACGGCATTCCAGAAGGCGTTATGTATGGCGTGCCCGTTACATGCGAAGGCGGTGAATACCAGCGCGTGAAAGATCTCGCTATTGATACCTTCTCGCGTGAGCGCATGGATCTCACTCTCAAAGAGTTGATCGAAGAGCGTGATGCCGTCGCGCATCTATTGAAGTAATCGCCTGACCAATGGGCCCCTGTGTGGGCCCATTTTTTTAAGATTTGTTCCGGAGACAAACATGTCAAAATCACTTACAGCAGGTCAGCGTTTTCGTGAAGCCCTCGCAGCCGAGCAGCCTCTACAAATTATTGGCGCCATTAACGCCAACCACGCCTTGCTGGCTAAAAGAGCGGGCTTCAAGGCCATTTACTTATCGGGTGGTGGTGTAGCGGCTGGCTCACTGGGTATGCCTGACCTCGGCATCATCTCCTTAGACGACGTACTGACTGACGTACGCCGCATCACCGACGTGTGCGACACCCCGTTAATCGTGGACATCGACACAGGCTTCGGTCCCTCAGCCTTCAATATCGCCCGCACAATCAAAGGCCTAACAAAATTTGGTGCAGCAGGATGCCACATCGAAGACCAAGTGGGCGCAAAGCGTTGCGGCCATCGTCCAGGTAAAGAAGTTGTGTCGACCGAGGAGATGCGCGACCGTGTCAAAGCCGCTGTGGATGCACGCACCGACGATAATTTCTACATCATCGCCCGTACCGACGCGATTGCCTCGCATGGCGTAGAAGCCGGCATCGAACGCGGCTTGGCGTGCATGGAAGCAGGTGCTGACGCCGTCTTTGCAGAAGCCGCCTACGATCTAGAAACATTTGCAAAATTTAAGAAAGCAACAGGTGCCCCACTGTTGGCAAACATCACTGAATTTGGCAAGACCCCTCTCTTTTCAGTTGAAGAGCTGAAGTCGGTTGGCGTGAACATGGTTCTGTATCCACTGTCAGCTTTCCGCGCCATGAACAAAGCCGCTGAGACGGTCTACCAAGCGGTTCGTCGCGACGGACACCAGCGCAATGTGATCGACATCATGCAAACGCGTGACGAGCTTTACGATCGCATCAATTACCACGCGTTTGAAAGCAGCATCGACACCCTGTTCGCCCAAGGCAAAGCTAAATAATTTTGTAAGGAATCCATGATGGTCAGCAAAAAGAAAATCGTCGCAAAGCCTGCGGCAAAAACGACTGAAGCACCTGCAGTTGCTCCAGTGTTCAAACCCAAGAAGTCAGTCGCCTTGTCAGGTGTGACTGCCGGCAATACCGCACTGTGCACTGTGGGTCGCAGCGGTAACGATCTGCACTACCGTGGCTACGACATTCTCGATTTCGCAGATACCAGCGAGTTCGAAGAAATCGCACACTTGCTGATTCACGGCAAGCTTCCTAACAAAGCAGAACTGACTGCCTACAAAGCCAAACTGCGTTCACTGCGCGGCTTGCCTGCACAGCTGCAAACGGTTCTCGAGTCGCTGCCTGCCGCAAGTCACCCGATGGATGTGATGCGCACTGCGGCATCCACCCTTGGCTGCATCCTGCCTGAGAAAGACGACCACAACCATCCCGATGCACGCGATATTGCGGATCGTCTGATGGCAAACCTGGGTTCTGCCCTCCTCTACTGGTATCACTACAGCCATAACGGCCGCGTGATCGATGTGCAAACAGACGACGATTCCATCGGCGCGCATTTCTTGCATCTTCTTCATGGCACGAAGCCAAACGAAGATTGGGTCCGCGCCATGCACACGTCGTTGATTTTGTACGCGGAGCATGAGTTCAACGCATCAACCTTCACCTGCCGCGTGATCGCAGGTACAGGCTCCGATATGTACTCGGCCATATCTGGCGGCATCGGCGCGCTGCGCGGGCCCAAGCACGGCGGCGCAAACGAAGTCGCGTTCGAAGTTCAAAAACGCTACGAGACACCCAACGAAGCCGAAGCAGATATCCGCGCACGCGTCGAAAACAAAGAAGTGGTGATTGGCTTTGGCCATCCCGTGTATACGCTCTCGGATCCACGCAACAAGGTCATCAAAGACGTTGCGCTGCGCTTGTCCAAGAAAGCCGGTACCACCAAAATGTACGACATCGCGGATCGCCTCGAAGCTGTGATGTGGGACGCCAAGAAAATGTTTGCGAACCTCGACTGGTTCTCTGCCGTGTCGTATCACATGATGGGCGTACCAACTGCGATGTTCACCCCGTTGTTTGTGATTGCGCGCACTGCGGGTTGGTCCGCACATATTATCGAACAGCGTATCGACAACAAGATCATTCGCCCGGCTGCAAACTACGTCGGACCCGATGATCAAAAATTTGTACCACTCGCCAAACGTCGCTGATATGAACTCCGCAAACCGCAAGCCCCTGCCGGGCACCAAGCTTGATTACTTCGACACACGCGCTGCTGTGGATGCAATCAAGTCCGGTGCTTATGACAAACTCCCTTACACCTCCCGTGTATTGGCCGAGAACCTTGTGCGTCGATGCGATCCCGCTACGCTGACCGCATCGCTCACGCAGTTGATCGAACGCAAGCAAGACCTGGACTTTCCCTGGTTTCCCGCTCGCGTCGTTTGTCACGATATTTTGGGTCAAACCGCTCTGGTTGATCTGGCAGGCTTGCGGGATGCAATTGCAGCGCAAGGCGGCGATCCCGCCCTAGTGAATCCAGTCGTACCGACACAATTGATTGTGGACCACTCACTCGCCGTCGAATGCGGTGGCTTTGATCCAGATGCTTTTGAAAAAAATCGTGCGATTGAAGACCGCCGTAACGAAGACCGTTTTCATTTCATCAACTGGACCAAGAAAACCTTCAAGAACGTGGATGTGATTCCTCCGGGCAATGGCATCATGCACCAGATCAATCTGGAGCGTATGTCTCCTGTTGTGCACGCGCAAGATGGCGTAGCTTTCCCAGATACCTTGGTCGGCACAGACAGTCACACGCCGCACGTTGACGCGCTCGGCGTGATTGCAATCGGCGTGGGCGGCCTGGAAGCCGAAAGCGTCATGCTCGGACGCGCTTCCTGGATGCGTTTGCCCGACATCATTGGTGTGGAATTAACCGGCAAACTGCAGCCTGGCATCACGGCAACAGACCTGGTCTTAGCTTTGACAGAATTTTTGCGTAATCAGAAAGTTGTTTCGTCTTACCTCGAATTTTTTGGTGAAGGTGCTTCGCACTTAACACTCGGCGATCGCGCAACGATTTCAAACATGACGCCCGAGTATGGCGCGACCGCAGCCATGTTTTATATCGATCAGCAAACGATCGATTACCTTACCTTGACCGGACGCGAGGAAGCACAGGTCAAATTGGTGGAAACCTACGCCAAGCAAGCAGGACTCTGGGCAGATAGTCTCAAGAGCGCCGAATACGAGCGCACGCTGCGCTTTGACCTCTCGAGCGTTGTGCGTAATATCGCCGGCCCCTCTAACCCACATAGACGCGTGCCCACAACCGAACTCAAGGCCCTAGGCATCTCTGGCAAGGTCGAGAACGAGCCTGGCTTGATGCCCGATGGCGCAGTGATCATCGCAGCGATCACCAGCTGCACCAACACAAGCAACCCTCGTAACGTGATCGCCGCTGGTCTACTCGCGCGCAATGCAAATACGCGCGGACTGACGCGCAAGCCATGGGTCAAGAGTTCGTTGGCACCAGGATCTAAAACGGTTGAACTCTATTTGCAAGAGGCCAAGCTGTTGTCAGAGCTTGAGAAACTCGGCTTTGGTATCGTCGGCTTCGCCTGCACCACGTGCAACGGCATGAGCGGTGCGCTCGATCCGGGGATTCAACAAGAAATCATTGATCGCGACCTCTACGCCACAGCGGTGTTATCTGGCAACCGTAACTTTGATGGTCGCATTCACCCCTACGCCAAGCAAGCGTTTCTCGCCTCTCCCCCGCTTGTCGTCGCCTACGCGATCGCAGGCACGATCCGCTTCGATATTGAAAAAGACATTCTCGGGACTGACCAACAGGGCAAGCCTGTGACGCTTAAAGACATCTGGCCGACAGATGAAGAGATCGACGCGATCGTCGCGTCAAGCGTCAGGCCTGCACAGTTTCGTAAAGTGTACGAGCCAATGTTCGCGGTGAGCGTTGACAGCGGAGAGAAGTTGAGCCCGCTGTACGCTTGGCGGCCACAGAGCACCTACATTCGTCGCCCTCCCTACTGGGAAGGTGCGCTTGCTGGTGAACGCGCACTCAAGGGCATGCGTCCCTTGGCCTTGCTGGGTGACAACATCACCACGGATCACCTATCACCTTCGAACGCCATCATGATGGACAGCGCCGCCGGCGAATACCTACACAAGATGGGCCTGCCCGAGGAAGACTTCAACTCGTATGCGACGCACCGCGGCGATCACCTCACCGCCCAACGCGCAACCTTCGCCAACCCAAAGCTCATCAATGAAATGGCCTTGGAAAACGGCAAGGTCAAGCAAGGCTCGCTCGCTCGTCTCGAGCCCGAGGGCAAGGTCACGCGCATGTGGGAAGCGATCGAGACCTATATGGAACGTAAACAGCCGCTCATTATCGTGGCAGGCGCCGACTACGGCCAAGGCTCCTCGCGTGACTGGGCAGCTAAAGGCGTTCGTCTAGCGGGCGTCGAAGCGATTGTGGCGGAGGGGTTTGAGCGCATCCACCGCACGAACCTCGTCGGCATGGGCGTCTTACCGCTTGAATTCAAGCCTGGTGTCGATCGCAACACGCTCGGCCTGGACGGCACAGAAATGTATGACGTCGTCGGTCAACGGGTCCCGCGCACAACACTTACGCTGGTGATTACACGCAAAAACGGTGAGCGGGTAGAAGTTCCCGTGACCTGTCGTCTCGATACAGCAGAGGAAGTCTCGATTTACGAAGCAGGCGGTGTGTTGCAGCGCTTCGCGCAGGATTTTCTTGAATCAACCGCAGCGACTTAACCGTATCGCATGTCGGATCGTATAAAAATATTTTTTAGGATCTTATTCCATGGCGCACGCACCACAAATTAAAGTTCCCGCAACCTACATGCGCGGCGGTACAAGCAAAGGTGTTTTTTTTCGTCTACAAGACCTGCCTAAAGACGCACAAGTCCCAGGCGCCGCGCGCGACGCATTTTTGATGCGGGTGATCGGTAGTCCCGATCCCTATGGCAAGCAAACGGACGGCATGGGTGCGGCGACTTCCAGCACCAGCAAGACAGTCATTCTTTCAACCAGTACGCGTCCTGATCACGACATCGACTACTTGTTTGGCCAAGTATCGATCGACAAACCCTTTATCGACTGGAGTGGCAACTGCGGAAACCTTTCCTCCGCTGTGGGGCCTTTCGCCATTAGCAACGGCTTGATCGACGCAAGCCGCATCCCAAAAAATGGGATCGTCACCGTGCGCGTCTGGCAAGCGAACATCGGCAAGACCATCATCGCCCATGTCCCCATGACGGACGGCGCCGTACAAGAAACCGGTGACTTCGAACTCGACGGAGTTACCTTTCCCGCTGCTGAAGTGCAGCTCGAGTTCATGGATCCAGCCGCCGAAGAAGAAGGCGCAGGTGGCTCAATGTTCCCAACCGGTAATCTGATCGACGATCTTGAAGTTCCTGGCGTCGGGACGCTCAAGGCAACAATGATCAACGCTGGCATTCCGACAATCTTTGTGGATGCCGCGGCAGTCGGCTGCACGGGCGCTGAACTGCAAGACGATATCAATGGCGATCCCGAGAAACTTGCCATGTTCGAGAAAATCCGTGCATATGGCGCGCAACGCATGGGCTTGATCAAAAATCTGGACGAGGCAGCAACGCGCCAGCACACGCCCAAGGTCGCCTTTGTCGCCAAGCCTATCGACTACGTGTCGTCTAGCGGCAAGGCCGTCGCAGCAAGTGATGTCAACGTGCTCGTGCGCGCGCTCTCGATGGGCAAGCTGCACCACGCCATGATGGGGACGGTCGCCGTATCGATTAGTGCGGCGGCAGCCATTCCAGGCACAACGGTTAACTTGGCAGCGGGTGGCGGAAAACGCGATGCCGTGCGCTTCGGTCACCCTTCTGGCGCGTTGCGTGTCGGAGCAGAAGCCACGATGGTGGATGGCGAGTGGAAGGTCACCAAGGCGATCATGAGTCGTAGCGCGCGCGTGCTGATGGAGGGCTGGGTCCGCGTACCTGGTTAATCTGCACTACACTGTTTTTCATTCGACAACGCCGCCCTATGCTTTTGTGCGGCGTTTGCTTTCACCGCTTACACACACATCATGTCCGAACACCTTGCTGTTGCACTCACCTTTAGCTTTAGCCTCTTTATCACCTGTAGTTTTGTCTTTGTGATCTCGGGTGCGTATTTGCTGCTGTTTAAAATCAAAGAAGCAAACGCGCTTTTTAAACATCCTTACCTGCGCGAAAAAAAATTCAACCAATTCACGATCAGCATTCGCCTGACAATCATCTTGGATTACTTTTTACGCACTTTGTTTTCGCGCACGAATCTTTGGTTCGCCAAAAATGCGAACCAGTTGCTCTCGCACGTCGATCCCAAAGAAATTCCAATGAGCGTACGGTGGCCAATTGTTGGACTTTGGGGCGGCTGCATCATCGGACTCCTCTCGATGGTGACGCTCTGGGGAACACTGATCTTGGGTTCTAGATAATGCATGACATTGCGCACGACGCTGCGGCAAGCCGTTTTTTTCTGCTGCTAGAAGGCCATCGCTGTGTACTCGACTATGCGTTGACCAATGGCACGATGACCATCACACACACTGGGGTCCCGGAGGCCTTGGGTGGACGTGGTCTAGCAGGCGCGCTCACGCGCGTTGCGCTAGAGCACGCTAAACAGCAGGGATGGCGAGTCGTACCGCGCTGCAGTTACGCCGCCGTTTACATTCAACGCCATCCGGAATATGCAAGCTTGGTGGCCTAAAGCGGCTCTCAACTTGCATAAACCAAGATTTGCGTTAATTTAAGTCTTATATAAGATATAAGACACTTGCTCGTCGCTCGACTTCACTCTACAATTCTATTCACCAATTTTCCTCACTTCAAAGGCGCTCCCATGCTCGAAGCCTATCGCCAACATGTTGCCGAACGCGCAGCCCTCGGCATTCCTCCCCTTCCCTTAACGCCACAGCAAACGGCAGACTTGATTACGCTGCTGCAATCGCCTCCAGCAGGCCAAGGCGAAGCTCTGGTTGAACTCATTACGTACCGCGTGCCAGCGGGCGTAGACGAGGCGGCTAAGGTCAAGGCAGCCTATCTTGCTGCCGTAGCGAGTGGAAAAGAAAAGTGCTCGCTTATTTCCCGCGCAAAGGCGACGGAGTTATTGGGCACGATGCTAGGCGGCTACAACATCGGCCCAATGGTCGAACTGCTCGACGACGCCGAAGTGGGCAAGATCGCAGCAGAAGGCCTAAAGAAAACATTGCTGATGTTTGATGCGTTTCACGATGTCAAAGAAAAAGCAGCGAAAGGCAATGCAAACGCGAAAGCTGTGATGCAAAGCTGGGCTGATGCGGAATGGTTTACCAGCCGTCCAGAAGTGCCAAAGAGCTTGACCATCACGATTCTTAAAGTGACAGGCGAAACAAACACGGATGATCTCTCGCCTGCTCCTGATGCCTGGAGCCGTCCAGATATTCCTCTGCACGCCTTGGCGATGCTCAAAAACCCGCGTCCTGGGATTGAGCCTGAAGAACCTGGCAAGATCGGGCCCATCAAGTTCATCAACGACTTAAAGAAAAAGGGCCACCTCGTCGCCTACGTTGGAGACGTTGTGGGTACAGGGTCATCGCGCAAATCAGCCACAAACTCTGTGCTTTGGTTTACCGGCGAAGACATTCCTTTCGTTCCAAACAAGCGCTTTGGTGGAGTTTGTTTAGGTAATAAGATTGCACCGATCTTCTACAACACAATGGAAGACGCAGGCGCTCTGCCAATCGAGCTGGATGTCTCGAGTATGAACATGGGCGACGTGGTTGAACTGCGTCCTTATGAAGGCCAAGCGCTGAAAGATGGCAAAGTCATCTCCAAGTTTGAAGTCAAGTCGGATGTGCTGTTCGACGAGGTTCGTGCGGGTGGTCGTATTCCGCTGATCGTCGGCCGTGGCCTGACTGGCAAGGCGCGCGAGGCACTTGGTTTACCTCCCTCCACGCTCTTTCGCTTGCCGACCAAACCTCCTGAAAGCAAGAAAGGCTTCACCCTTGCACAGAAAATGGTTGGTCGTGCCTGTGGACTTGCCGAAGGTCAAGGCGTGCGCCCAGGCGCCTACTGCGAACCATTGATGACGTCAGTTGGCAGCCAGGATACAACCGGTCCGATGACCCGCGACGAACTCAAAGACCTCGCTTGCTTGGGGTTCTCGGCAGATCTGGTGATGCAGTCGTTCTGCCACACCGCCGCCTATCCCAAACCCGTCGACGTCAAAACGCAGCACACCCTGCCTCAGTTTATGAGCAACCGTGGCGGTATTTCGCTGCGTCCCGGTGACGGCGTGATTCACTCCTGGCTCAACCGCATGCTCTTGCCTGACACAGTCGGCACAGGCGGTGATTCGCACACACGTTTCCCAATTGGCATCAGCTTTCCCGCAGGCTCTGGCCTCGTGGCGTTTGCAGCCGCGACTGGCGTGATGCCTCTGGACATGCCAGAGTCTGTCTTGGTTCGTTTTAAGGGCACAATGCAGCCCGGCGTCACACTGCGTGACTTGGTCAGCGCCATTCCTTTGTATGCGATTAAAGCGGGCTTGCTCACTGTCGAAAAGCAAAACAAGAAGAACATCTTCTCCGGTCGTATCTTGGAAATCGAAGGTCTGCCAGATCTCAAAGCCGAACAGGCTTTTGAGTTATCAGACGCATCGGCTGAGCGCTCCGCAGCAGGCTGCACGGTTCGCTTGAACAAAGAGCCCGTCATCGAATACATCAACAGCAACATCGTGATGCTTAAATGGATGATTGCAAACGGCTACGATGACGAGCGCAGCATCCGTCGTCGTATCGAGGCAATGGAAGCATGGCTGGCCAACCCTCAGTTGCTTCAACCGGACGCTGACGCTGAATATGCTGCCGTGATCGAGATCGACCTCGCTGACATTCATGAGCCAATCGTTGCTTGCCCGAACGATCCTGACGACGTGAAATTCTTGTCCGAAGTCGCTGGCGCCAAGATTGACGAAGTATTCATCGGCAGTTGCATGACGAACATCGGCCATTTCCGCGCCGCTTCCAAGTTGCTCGAAGGCAAACGCGATATGCCGGTCAAGTTGTGGATTGCCCCACCTACCAAGATGGATGCTGCACAACTGACCGAAGAAGGCCACTACGGCGTATTTGGCGTGGCAGGTGCTCGTACCGAAATGCCAGGATGCTCGTTGTGTATGGGTAATCAAGCACAAGTGCGTGAGGGGGCCACCGTCATGTCAACCAGCACGCGTAACTTCCCGAATCGTCTGGGCAAGAACACCAATGTGTACCTTGGCTCGGCTGAGCTGGCTGCCATCTGCTCGAAACTTGGTCGTATCCCGACTAAGCAAGAGTACATGGCTGACATGGGCGTGATCAAAGAAAGCAGCAAAGAGATCTATAAGTATCTCAACTTTGATCAAATCCCTGACTACAAGGATATCGCCGACGCAGTGTAATCACTGTGCTAGGTAGCACCACCACACCCGTCTTGTGCCTCGTGCGCCTGACGGGTGTTTTTTATTCTGCTCGGTACAAAGCAGCTTGATCGCAGCGAAACGCCATTGTTCGTTACACTAGCGTTCTTTCTGATTGTTCTTTCCCGATATGGCTCGCGCCCGCTCAACACCCTCCTCTACCCGCCTGAATCGCGATGCGACCCGCTTGGTTTCGCTTGCCCTAGCCTTACACAACTCCGGCAGCCGCGTAGAGGATCAGTACTGGGAAAGCGAACTTGGCGCGGTCCTGAACAAGTTGATGCGGGCAGGCAACGATTCTGTCATCGACTCCGCACTCGACCATCTCTCGAAAACCAATCTTGGTGGATATGAAGTATTAATCGAGCAGGCTGAAACACTCTCGGAGTCTTGTGTGATTGAGAAAGACGGTGCGCGTTATGACGTGCTGCTGATCGTCGCTCCGATCGTCGCCTGGACGCGTTACAGCATCCCGGCTTGCGATATACCCATCGGCACCATCACCGACATCCACAGTCATTTACAGACCCATGTCCTTGCAGCAAACACTCAGCTTGCTGTCATGCCCAGGCTCGCAAGCCTCGATCAAATGCCTCGCAGCTTTTGTGAAACATGGGAATGGTTACTCAAACTCGGCGCGCAAGCGCTTGATCTACCCGGCGCGCTTCCCAAGTTGAATACCGAACCAGACGCCTTCAACATGCTTGCGGATACACGTTATCTGGTGGCAGCCGTCGCGATCCCAGAGGGACAACCTCTGTTTCGTTGGCAGGAGGAGCCGGGCGAGCTTGGTGAGGGTCGCGTCAAATGCCTTGAAAACTGGGGCAATGCCACACAACCTCTTTTTGCGGAACTCTTGGCCGGCTGTGGCTTTGAAATACTCGTCCCAGACGCCTATTACGTCAGCAATCGCGAAGCCGATCGACGTGTGCGCCCTCTCTCAGTCAAAGCGGCCGTCTCTTGGCTTGGTTCGGCACTCAATATCGAGCCTAGTCAGCTGCGCGCAGTCGTTGCGGGCTGCGGCGAGCAACGCATCGATGAATACCGCATCGGCTTCACACAAAAGAATCAGAACGAGGTGGTCTACGGCTGTCTTTGGCCCTTGTATGGCAAAGAAGAGGATCAACCTCTGCTCGATTGCGAACCGACACCGATTGATACGGTCGATGAGATCGCGGCCTTACTCAAAGAGTGCGGTGTCACAGACATTCGCCGGCTGCCTGGCACGCTACCGCCTGATTTTTGTGAAGACTGTGGCGCACCGCACTTCCCAAACCCCTCCGGTGAAATGGTTCACGCCGAGCTACCCGAAGACGCCGAAACGGCGCCTGCGCACTTTCACTAGCGATGCACGCGGATATTTTTTGCCGCGTCGTCGATAACTACGGTGATATTGGCGTCACTTGGCGGCTAGCACGTCAGCTACAACGCGAGTGCGGCTGGTCCATCCGGCTCTGGGTCGATACACTCGAAAGCTTTAAAAAACTGAATGCTAACGTGGACCTCTCACGCAGCACACAAGTGATTGAAGATATTGAGATCGTGCACTGGTCTAGCCCGGCCATCGATCTCACACCACATCCAATAGTGATTGCCAGTTTTTCTTGTGCGCTCCCTCCAGGCTTTCAAGCGCGGATGCTGCCTAATAAGACGTTGTGGATTAACCTTGAGTATCTAAGTGCAGAAGCGTGGGTAGAAGGTTGCCACGCGCTCCCCTCCCTGCGCTCAGATGGCTTACATGCAAATTTCTTTTTTCCTGGCTTCACCGCACAAACAGGGGGCCTCATTAAAGAGTCCGGACTGCTGGCCGCACGAGATGCTTGGCAAGCGGATCCTGAACGACAGATCCACTGGATCAAGTCCCTCGGGGTGTCTCCTGAGGGCATACAAGCATGGCAATCAGGTCGACTGATCTCAGTCTTCTGTTATCCGCAAGCGCCGCTGCAGGCGTTGCTTGCGCACTTGGTAGACGACAAAACCCCAACCCTACTGCTGATTCCACTAGGCGTCGCCGCAGGCATCCCTAGCGGCCAGCAAGGTAATCTCCATGTGGCACGGATCCCGTTCACGTCTCAGGCAGAATACGACCAAACTCTTTGGACCGCTGATCTCAACATCGTGCGCGGTGAAGACTCGTTTGTCAGAGGGTTGTGGGCCGCAAAACCGTGTATCTGGCACATTTATCCGCAATCCGAGGATACCCACTTAATTAAACTCGATGCCTGGCTGGCCCGTACCGCGCTAGCGGACTCCGTCAAGTCCTGTATCCGAAGTTGGAATAGTGAAGACACCGCGAGAGCTGAGCCATGCACATGGGGGACCTTATTGGAGCCAGCCTGCTTGAGCACTTGGGCGCGCCAAGCCAAGCACCTTGCGGCAGACCTCGCTCAAAACCCCGACTTAGCGCATTCGCTAGACCTCTTTTGTCGAACAAAATCCGGACTTTAGCCTCGGACGACAGCAGTTCAGCCTCGAACAGGCTAAAATAGAGGGCTTTTTTACAAAACCGCTCCGGCAATTGAGTCCCGGAGACCCAAAGTTACCGGAGTTTTAAGCATGAAAACCGCACAAGAGCTGCGCGTAGGCAACGTCGTGATGGTTGGCAAAGATGCCGTCGTCGTGCAGCGCGCCGAATACAGCAAATCGGGCCGCAACGCCTCGGTCGTTAAACTCAAATTCAAAAATCTGCTGACTGGTTCGGGCAGTGAAACCGTATCCAAGGCCGACGAAAAGTACGAGGTCGTCGTGCTTGATCGCAAAGAGTGCACCTACTCATACTTTGCCGATCCGATGTATGTGTTTATGGACGCCGACTTTAATCAGTACGAGATTGAGGCTGACAGTATGGGCGACGCACTGAACTACCTCGAAGAGGGCATGCCTGTAGAGGCTGTGTTCTATGATGGCCGTGCGATTTCTGTTGAACTTCCTACGATGGTTGTTCGTGAAATCATTTACACCGAGCCAGCTGTGCGCGGTGACACCTCAGGTAAGGTGATGAAGCCCGCAAAAATCAATACAGGTCATGAGCTTCCCGTTCCACTTTTTTGCGCCATCGGCGACAAAATCGAAATCGATACACGTACCGGCGAATACCGTAGCCGTGTAATGTAAAAATCGGTCAGTGTTCGATTAAAAATAGCTCCTTCGGGAGCTATTTTTTTGTCTTGAGAGTCTAGAACAAGTTTGCAAGCTTTGCGATCGCACCGAGGACTGCGATCAAGCTCGTAAACTGCATGCCAATTACCCACACGAATTTGCGATCAACGTCAGCACGAAAATCTTGCTGTGTGCGATTGACCTCAGAGAACCTGCGATCCATATCGGATCGCAGCTCAGTAATCGAACGATCGAGACGATCGATTGATTTGGTGTGTTGCTGAACTAAAACTTCGAGCACGGTGATACGTTTTTCCATACGCAAATTTTAAGTGGACGCAATGATGAAAACAAGCGCAAAAGCCTGACAAACGCAGGTCTATCCACAAGAATTTTGTAACTAGTTGTGTCGAGTCTTTTGCTCTAAATCAGTCAACCACAAGATGGCATGAACTCTTTCCGTGCCGCACATTTCCAGTGATGGCTGCAAACCACCACAAAAATGTGGGCGTTCGGGCTGACCAAACAACGCACATCGAAAGTCAGCCAAGAGCTGCACGCAAGGAACGCCTGCCGGCTTACCGTTAGGCATGCCTGGAATGGGGCTCGTAATGGAGGGCGCCACACAACAAGCGCCGCAGTCAGGACGGCAGTTCACTGCAGTCGATCGGTATCCAGAAATTCAGGGAGGGCCACGATGGCAATCCCCTCTTCTGCCAAGGCCTCACGCTCTTGCGGCGTGGCCGTACCGCGAATGGGCCGCTCATCAGACTCACCTTCATGAATGCGACGCGCTTCGTCCGCAAAACGATCGCCAACGTTTTCAGTCTTCCTGACAAACTCACGCATTTGCTGCATCACGGCTGCTTGGAGCTGTAAAAGTTGAGTCGACTCATTCGAAACCGCGACAGCATTGGACGAAGAGGTCGTTGCGGGCGCTTGCGTCTCGGACGGTGGTGGAACGTCGGAAAAGTGTCCAACATTGAGTCGCGGCGCGGACAGCCGCTTGGTAATCGTGGTGTCGTGGCACATCGGACAGCTGACTAAGCCTCGAGCCTGTTGTGCATCATAATCGTCGTGCGAGCCGAACCAACCCTCAAAAAGATGGCTGTTTGCACACTGCAGATCGAAAACTTTGAGTCCCATACCCTTAATCTTGAGGCAAAACCGTACATTGCAAGGCCTTGAGTATACCGGAGCGCCTCATCACAGCAGCACTAAGCCAGTACATCCAAACGGGGAACGGCCGCCAGAAGCTCACGGGTCACCTGCTGGGATGGCGCCTGGAGCACTTGTTGTGCATCGCCAAGCTCGACGATTTTGCCAGAATCCATGACGGCGACACGATCTGCAAGATACTCAACCACCCCAAAATTATGGGTGATGAACAGATATGCCATACCGGTTTCTTTCTGTAGATCTGTCAGTAAATCCAGGATCTGGGCTTGGACCGATACATCCAGCGCAGACGTGGGTTCGTCCAAAATCAAAACGGCAGGCTCCACCGCAAGTGCACGAGCGATCGCAATACGTTGACGCTGCCCCCCAGAAAACTCATGGGGATAGCGATCAGACGCATCCGCAGGTAAACCTACCCGCTCAAGGAGGTAGGCAATCCGCCGCGTCTGCTCAACACGATTCCATTCGGGACGTAAGGCCTCGATCCCTTCCTGCAAAATCGCACCCACACGCATTCTGGGATCGAGCGATGCATAGGGATCTTGGAAAACGATTTGAATCTGTCTACGTAGTGCGAGCAGAGTACGACCCGAGCAGGCCAAAATATTTGAACCACCTATCGTTGCCTCACCAGCGACCTCAGCATTCGAATCAAGCAAACGCAGTAGCGACTTTGCGACCGTTGTCTTGCCACAGCCCGAGGCCCCCACCAAGGCGAGTGTTTCACCTGCGCGCAGTTCGAAGCTGACACCTTGCACGACGTCGTGATAACCAACCACTCGGCGCAACAGGCCTTTTCGTAAGGCATAACGTACTTGCAAATCCCGTACAGTCAAGCAGATTTCGCGCGGGGCTAGTGTCTGAAGATCAGCCGCCTGAGGAGCCGCTAACAAGCGCTCGCGACCAAGTGCCGAGAGTGGCCGTCCCCGCTTACTAAACGTTGGGATGGCATCGAACAATTCACGCGCATAGGCATGCTCTGGATTGCGAAAGAACTTCTCAGCCGAGGCAGTTTCAACCACCTCACCATGCCGCATCAACGCAACCGTATCCGCAACATCTTTGACCACCGCTAAATCATGCGTGATGAGCAAAACGGCCATGCCAAGATCTTTCTGTATATCCGCCAACAATCTCAAGACCTGCGCTTGCACCGTCACATCGAGTGCGGTCGTGGGCTCATCGGCAATTAACAGCTCTGGCTCTGCGGCTAACGCAATCGCGATCATGACTCTCTGTTTTTGCCCACCTGAGAATTGGAAAGGATAATCGTCCACACGCCGCTCGGGATCCGGGATCCCGACACGCGTCAGCCACTGAATCGCACGCGCGCGTGCCGCCGATCCCCGAAGCGTCGTGTGCGCTTCGATGGCCTCAATAATCTGCTGACCGATTCGCATGACGGGATTCAGACTTGTTGCGGGCTCCTGGAAAATCATGCCCGCACGTCCACCACGCACATCGCGCATCGCGACCTCGGGTAATCCAAGCAACTCTGTTCCTTCCAGGACAACTCGCCCGCGCGTGACGCGCAGTGCCTCGGGCAACAAGCGCAGCAGCGCCATCGCCGTCATACTTTTACCAGAACCCGATTCGCCCACCAAGGCAAAGGTCTCGCCTCGCTGCACCGTCAATGCTAGCGCCTTCACCGCGAGCTGGAAGCGCTCTTGGGTATCGATCGACACCTCTAACTCTGTGACACGAAGGACTGGCTGCGCTGCCTGCGAATGCTCATTTTGATCGGCTTGCGTCGCATCGGAGCTGATGGCCAGCCCCTCCTGACGAGAACCCACAGATCCTCGACGCATCCTGAAGGACCGCGTGCGCGGATCAAAGGCCTCACGCACCGCATCCGCAAAGAGATTGGCTGCCAATACCAAGGCAAGCATAAATAGAAACGCAGCGAGCAAGTTCCACCAGATCATCGGATCGCGCGACATTTCAAAGCGCGCTTTCTCAATCATCGAGCCAAAGGAGTTCATGCTTGGATCGACGCCAATGCCAAGGTAGGACAGCACGGCCTCGTACAACACCAGCCCTGAGAACTCCAGGACCACCGTGATCAGGACGATATGCATCACATTGGGCAGCAGGTGGCGAGCCATGATACGCAAATTAGAAATACCAAACGCCCGCGCTGCTTGAACATACTCGAGTTCACGCAGCTTGAGTGACTCGGCACGCAAGAGACGACACAGACCAGCCCAGCCCGTTAGACCTAGGATCATGCAGAGCAAGAATAAGCGTAGGTCAGCACGCTGCACCGAGGTCGGAAACAGTCCAGGATGCGTATCAATGTAGACCTGCATCATCAACACGCACGCCGCAATCAGCAACACACCAGGAATCGATGTCAGTGTGGTGTACACGTACTGAATCACATCATCGATCCAACCTTTAAAGTAGCCTGCCGCAATACCGAACACGAGCGCCAGCGGCAACATGGCAATCGTCGTTAGACTGCCAATCACCCACGCGGTGCGGATACTCTTTAAGGCTTGCCACAAGACGTCGTTACCGGTGCGGTCCGTTCCGAGTACGTGATAGCCAGAAGCCAAGCCAACCACCGCGCCAAGCAACACACATACAAGCGTCGAAGTGATCAGAATCGCCCGCCAAGGGATCTCCGTTTCTCCGCGTAGCATCTGCTGCCAGTATTCACGACGCGATCCAGACGCGACACACAGCATGCGCAAGGCAATCAGCAACACCGCAAGCAAAGCCCCTCCAGCAACTCCCCCGGAGAGCCGCTTCAGTACATCGGCCAACCATTGCGATTCAGGCTCAGCAAGATGACGCCCACCAAACCGCAAGCGCGGAAAATCGCGTGTCGGTACGCCACCTTCCTGCAAGATGGTTTCTTTGGTGTACTGCAGCCACGACAACGGCGCCGAGTAGGTTTTTTCAGGCCGAACAAAGGCTGTGTCTTCTAGCAAGACGTCCAGCAAAGACACCACTTTGGGTGCGTATACCACCGCGCTTGCGCTGGCAGCCCCAGGAACGGGCGGCAGTCTTGGCTGAAAATGTATCGAATCTAATAACCCAACGACAACAAACAGCGTCAATACCACTGCCGAACACATCGCCGGCGTATGACGCGCGACTCGCCCCCAGGTCGCCCGCAGCGTACGCGAACGCGCGACGTACCATGCATAAGCAATCACGGCAGCAACCAGCGCAAACAACGCGGCATCGGTCCAGAGGAGAATAAATTTAGGCATGATCACTCGAACCGTACGCGCGGGTCAGCGAGCGTGTAAGAAATATCGGCCAAAATCAGACCTAGTATGTAGAGCGCAGAGCCCAAAAATACCATCGCGCGCACCACTGAAAAATCTTGTCCACTAATAGCGTCAATGGTGTAGCTGCCCAGCCCAGGTATCCCAAAGAACGACTCTGAAATTAAACTTCCCATAAAAAGCAAAGGCAAAGCCGACACCGCGCCTGTCAGAATAGGCAACATCGCGTTACGCAAGACGTGTTTAAACAAAATGGCGCGCTCACTCAAACCTTTCGCACGCGCGGTGCGCACATAGTCCTTACCGACCTCTTCCAGAAATAAACTACGCAAAAACCGTGCCTCGGGACCCAAGCGCGCAATCACGGCGACTAAGACAGGTAGGGCTAAAAATTTCAGCGTATCCCATCCGCCCGCAAACCCCGAATAGGGCACCAGACGTAGCAGCTTAGAGAACAACCACTGCCCAGCGATGATATAGAAGAGGCCAGAGATCGATAGCATGACAACACACAACACAACACCCCAAAAATCTAGATGTGTCGTTCTAAAAAACACCAGAAGCAACGCAAACGCAATACTCACGAGCAGACCCAGAATGAACGTCGGGATCGCTAGCGCAAGACTTGGCCACATTCGCTTACCAATCTCGCGTCCAATATCCCTGCCTTCATCCGAGGCGCCGAAATCAAATTTAAGCAGTGGCACCGAGCGTTGATAAAAAATAGTGTCGGTATATTTCGCGAGCCCGCTCTGTTGCGTGTTGACGAAAAGTGGCTTGTCATAACCGCGTTCTGCTTTCCACTTCGCAATCGCATCCGTACTCACGCGTTGCCCGCCAATCGCCAGTCGCGCCATATCGTCTGGGGTGTTCACCGCAAAAAATAGCACAAAGGTGAAGAGATTGACCCCTATCAAGATCAACACACCATACAACAGACGACGCACAACATAGCCGATCATTTTGAAGCCTCCGCTGGATCACCCATCGCATTCTGTTGAGCTTGAGCGCGCAGCGCGCGCCACGCAGGCCAAATCAGTAAACCCAGCAAACCAAACAGAACGAGCAGCGGCCACCAGACAGGCGGGTTCCATTCGGCTATTTTTTTACTGCGCAAATCACTGTCGACCTTCATGTACTGCAAGGTATTGCGCACCATCTGTGTGGGCTTGGCATTGCCTACCCATTGCTGGAAGGCTCCACCTGACTTGGGAAACAAACCAAACATCCAGGGTGCATCTTCTTGTACGATTTTTGTCATCTGTGCGATGAGCTGCTCTTTTTCTGGGCCATCCGGCAGGTCTCGCATTTTTTCAAACAATGCGTCGTATTCAGCATTGACATAGTTCGATGCGTTCTCTCCGCCCTTCTCTGCTTTCACGTTGGGGCCGTACAACAAGAACAGAAAGTTTTCAGCGTCGGGGTAGTCAGCGACCCATCCCCACATATACATTTGCGCGACACCACGCGCCATCTTCTCTTGAAAGCGGTTGTAGTCGGTCGAGCGAATATCTAGCTGCACGTCGATCTGTGCAAACTGCCTACGCATCCAATCCAAGGTCGGGCTAGACCCTCCCGCGCCGCTCGCGGAGTCGAAATACAACACGAGTGGTTCACCCGTCGTGGCATGACGACCGTTCGGATAACCTGCCTCGGCTAACAACCGTCGCGCCTGATCCAGTGATTTTCGCTTCGCTTTCCCATCGATGACGTCGTAGACCACTGGATTGATGCCGCCGACGCCAGACTGGTAGCCAAGGATCCCAGGAGGAACAGGACCATACGCAACCTGCGCCTGATCGTTCTGGAAAATCGCAACAAACTCTTCCCAATTAAAGGCGATACTTAGCGCCTGACGCAGCTTGCGATTACGCACTTGCTGCTCTGGGGTGTCGCCACGGCCCACAACTGGATCGCGCCAGTTAAAACCAAAGTACTGCATCTGCGCCTCAACCGTGGTTGGCAACTGTATGCCGTGCTTGGCATACAGAGCTGCCTTTTCTGTTGAGTCTGACGCCGCGACAAGCATCGCGACACCGGTATCGCCACGATCAACTTGCGGTATGTCGTAATACCCTTGCATGAATTTTCCCTGCAAGGGAATACTTTCTTTTTCTATATTGAAGACGATGCGATCAATAAACGGCGTCATCTTTCCGCAATCGTCTAATAAGCCTTTCGCGCGATCAGCAGCCTCCCCTTCGCACGGATAGGCCTCACCGCGAAAATTCGGGTTGCGCGACAATACATGGCGCCGATTCTGAATGGACTCCGTCAACATATAAGGTCCTGTCCCAACCGGCCAGTTATTGAGCGTGAGATTGCGCTGTGCCATACCAGGCTGACTATAGAAACGATCGGACTCCCAAGGAATGGGAGCCACAAAGGTCATCGCCAACCAATACTTAAATTGTGGGTACAACCCTTTCACACGAATCCGCAACGTGTATTCATCAAGCGCTTCCACACCAGAGAAGCCCACACTGCGCAAATCCAACCAGGGCAAATCACGCGAGCCAAGAGGCACGTCTTTACGAAGCTCGGCGTCGATCTCTCTCAAGCGACTGCCATACTCTTTCATGCCAACGACATGTTGGGCGAGCGTTGAAAAAATCGGCGACGCTACCCGTGGACTAGCCAAACGGCGAATCGCATAGACATAGTCATGCGCGGTCAACTCTCGCGTACCCTGTTGCGCAAAATCGCTGATCACAAATTTTTCAGTCAGCTGCTCTTGCGTCAAGGGCCAATAGCTATAACGACCATCCGACTGACGCGCAAACACAGGATGCGGCTGATACTGAATTCCCTTGCGTAAAGGGATATCGTAAATACTCTCTGCAATATCCTTCGGCGCAGCATCGGCGCCTAGCTTATTGCCTTGCTTATCGACATAGGTCGGTTCAGCGACCTCAAGCGCCGTGCGCGGAATCAACTCGTACGGACGCTTTAGATAATGGTAGCCATAAAGCGGTTCATAAATGTTATAGGTGTACGGAGTCTCGTCCGTCGAGTATGAGCGCGCTGGATCAAGATACTTGGGCGATCTCTGTGTAAACGCGGTGTAAAGCACGTTTTTAGTTTCAGCACCTGCTGCATAAGGGCTGTTAATGGGTGAGTCTATACCTTGCGGGCCACAGCCCACCAGCGCAACGCAACACGTCAGCGCAGCGCAGAGGTTTTTCACTTGCACTTCTTGTCTTTCCAACACACAACACGCCATTCC
The DNA here is from genome assembly GCA_945865935.1 of Bordetella parapertussis. Classification (GTDB taxonomy): domain Bacteria; phylum Pseudomonadota; class Gammaproteobacteria; order Burkholderiales; family Burkholderiaceae_B; genus Zwartia; species Zwartia parapertussis_E. The sequence goes on from CAMBFI010000022.1 coordinate 36,140, forward strand.
CAAGGCGCTACCGCACCGGCCTCAGCCCAAAGACCAAGCTTCTTTTTTTGCGCATCGCTTTGAATGCCCACTAAAGTCTTATCGCGCAGAAACTTACCTTTCGCATGCTGGTTAGCCCAGGCCATCCCGTCTTGCACCTGCAAACGATTCGCGGTTGTGCCGTTTGCAGGCACATCACAGACATCTCGGCCGTAGTGATCTTTCTCATAACAGGTCAGGGTCAATGTTTTGCCTGCAACATAGTCTGCTAGATTTTTGCGCGAGGCCTCGCCAAACGGCTGGCCGGGGCGATCGCTGCCATGGCTGGTTTCCGGCGCATCGATGCTTGCCAAGCGAATACGGTGCTGGGTTTTATCCACCAGCAGATTAATCGTGTCGCCATCGGAGACCTGCACGACCTTACCCGTCAGTGCATATTGCCCTGCACCTTGCGCGACAACCGAACCCGAGAGCGCACACAGGCTCATTGCAGTCACGGTCAGCGTGGCGAGCGCGAGCCTACGCATCGTATTGAGATAGGGGTTTTTCTGCGAAGTTTTCATTTAAGTTATTGATTTATTTAATATTTACAAGAGAAATGCCACAAGCTTTAGAGCGAATTGTCGATCACAGCCATTTTGCCTGACGGAATTTATAAAACAAGGTCCCACAAATCGTACCCATGAGACCCAAGATCAACAAGTAGCCATATTTCCATTGGAGTTCCGGCATGTACTCAAAGTTCATTCCATAAATACCGGCGATGGCCGTGGGCACCGCCAGAATGGCTGCCCACGCCGCCAGACGACGGGTGGTTTCGGTTTGCTTGGCCTGCTCGATCAGCATACCTGCCTCAAACGCAAAACTTAATCCATCACCCAAGTTATCCAACACGCGGTCCACTCGATTAACCCTGTCAGCGAGATCGGCAAACAACGGCCGCGCCGCGGCTTTAATCGGCAAAAACTCTCGATGGGATAAGCGACGACACACCTCCCCCAGTGGTGAAATCGCGTTGTGCATGCGCTGGAAATCTCGGCGCAGCTGATAGAGCCTTCTGACTTTAAGCTTTTCCAAGCCTCTTAAAATCATCGCCTGCTCCATCGGCTCGACGGCGCGTTCAAACATATCGTGCGCAAGGTTATAGCGATCAATCAACAGATCCAGCAACTCACAAACCACAAAGGCGCTGCCCTGGGCTAGCTGGTCGGGTCTGCTCTCGAGTCGTTGTCGTAACGCCACATGGGAGGCGAGCGCACCACGACGCAGCGTAATCAGATAATTTGACCCAATTAGAAACTGCGTCTCACCAAACGCTGGCAAGCCATCGGTGCTTCGCACTTCGACTGTCATCGCGACGACCAGCAGGGCCGCACCGTAATCCATTACTTTGGGTACGCGGTGCTTGGCCGCCATATCCTGCCCAATCTCGGGCGCTAACCCTAGCTGCGCGACAATCCCGTCGATCAGGCTCGGGGCCGGGTCAAGCAGACCCGCCCATAAAAAGGAATTTTCAGCCTTAAGTGCAGCACTGATTTGTGTGACATCGACGGCGCGCCCTCGACCGTCAGGGCCGTACACGGAAGACGCCACGACCGCAGCAGAGGCATCAGGGACTGGAAGGGAGTCGGTCATTAAAAACATCCAAAAATAAAAAGCGGCCTCACGACAGCATGCAAGACAGATTCAAAAGGTCATTTAGCGTGATTTAATGTAAAAAACGACGCCAGCCAAGCAACGCACACGGCATATCAGACCACATTCGAGCAAAGTTTAACCATGCAGATTGTATTTTTAGATAGCGACACCATCCCGAACCCGCTTCCCGTACCAACTTGGGCCACGAAATGGACAAACTGCCCCGCCACTGCCCCTGGCGCCGAGGCAGCAATCCAAGCGCTGGGCACTGCGGAACTGTGCATCACCAATAAAGTCAAAATCACCGCGGACGTTCTCGCCGGTGCACCCAACTTGAAATTCGTGTGCGTCGCAGCAACTGGGTACGACTGCGTTGATCTCCATGCCTGCCGCACGCACGGGGTCGTCGTATCCAATGTCCCCGGCTACTCGCGGCAAAGCGTCGGCGAAGGCGTGATTGCATTTATTTTCGCGCTGCGCCGTGGGCTCCCCTACTATCAGACCGAGGGGCGCCAACAATGGCCAAGCTCTTCACACTTCTGTGTGCACGGTGCACCGGTGTTGAATATCAAAGGCGCAACGCTCGGGGTATTCGGCAAAGGCGCGATTGGCACAGAAGTCGCGACGCTTGCGCAAGCGCTTGGCATGAAGGTCCTGTTTGGTGAACACCGTGGTGCGCAAGTCGTTCGGCCAGGCTATGTCACCTTCGAACAACTGCTTGCCCAGAGCGATATCATCACCCTTCATTGCCCATTGACCGCAGACACGCGCGGCCTCATCGGCACGAAGGAACTTGCCCAAATGAAACCAGGAGCGATGCTGATCAACACCGCACGTGGACCACTCATCGACGAAACGGCGGTTGGCGATGCGCTGTTAAGCGGCCATTTAGGCGGCGTCGCGCTAGATGTACTCGCGAGCGAACCGCCGGCCGCCGAGCATCCACTGCTGCAAATGCACTTGCCTAACCTGATCATTACCCCCCACATCACGTGGGCGAACGAAGACGGAATGTCTAGACTGATTCAGGGCATCCTTGGCAATCTAAATGCCTTCGTACAAGGCAAGCCGATCAACGTCGTAAGCTAACAAAAACCGAGAGCCCTTCATGAGCAAAACAAAAACAGATAAGCCGCTTTATGTCGGCTGCGCAACGGGATTTTCGGGCGACCGAACCGACGGTGCCGGACCTGTTGTCGACACACTTATCGCGCTTGGCGGCGGAGTTTTAAATTTCGAGACGCTGGCTGAGCGCACGCTTGCGCTTGCACAAATTGAAAAACGTAAGAACCCACAGATGGGGTACGAGCCGCTTCTCGATGATCTCGTCGGCCCCGTCTTGCAGCGCTGTCTCGAGCACAATATCCAGATCGTGAGCAATTTCGGTGCGGCCAATCCCCAGGCCGCCGCGCAGCGCATCTTCGCCTTGGCGCGTATGCAAGGCTTGCGTGTGCCGCGTATTGCAGTCGTGCACGGTGACGATTTAACCAAACCTGAGCAACTGAAATTTCTGCTTAAAAAACTCGGCACCGATATCGATCCGTCGCGTGTCGTAAGCGCCAACGCCTACATTGGTGCCTTTGAAATCGCACAAGCCTTGAACGACGGCGCTGATGTTGTCGTGACAGGTCGCGTCTCAGACCCCTCTCTCACCTTGGGCCCTGCGATCGCGCACTTCGGGTGGGCCATGGACGATTGGCACAAAATGGGGTGCGGCACCATGGCCGGACACATGTTGGAGTGCGGCACACAGGTCTCCGGTGGGTATTACTGCGTCCCCGGGCAAAAGCCCGTGCCCGATATGCACCGGATCGGTTTTCCGATTGCAGAGATACGCGCAGATGGCAGCTTCTCTGTCTTCAAGGCCGACAACACCGGAGGCCGTGTGGATGATCGAACCGGACGCGAGCAGATCCTCTATGAGGTCCATGATCCAGCCAAATACCTGACACCAGACGTGACTGCCGATATTACGGAAGTCACGATTACCTCAGAAGGCGCAGATCGTATTCGTGTTGACGGTGTCACGGGACACGCTCGACCCGCCGAGCTGAAGGTCAACGTTTGTTACGACAACGGCTATCTCGCTGAAGCAGAAATTTCCTATGCAGGCTTTCAAGCGCGCGAGCGCGCAGCGCTTGCGGGCGAAACTGTGCGCAAACGTATCGGCCATCTTTTGCCACTTCGCATTGACCTCATTGGTGCGATTAGTATTTTTGGTGATGATGCCGGCGAGTTGATGCGCCAGGGGCTGCCCGAATCACGCGATGTTCGTTTGCGTGTAGCCGGTGTGCACTTACAGAAAGAAGTAGCTGAAAAAATTCTGCGCGATGTGACCTCGCTGTACTGTTGTGGTCCTGCCGGTGGCGGTGGAGTGCGCACCTCCTTGCGCCCTCGCCTCGATACCTTGTCTTGCACGATTCCCCGCGAGGCCGTACCTTGTGGCTACAGTTTTGCACAGGAGCAACACCCATGAGCACCACCGTCAAACTTGCGCTCTACCAGCTCGCACACAGCCGCGCGGGCGACAAAGGCAACACCTCCAACATCAGCGTCATCGCCTGGGACGCCGAGTGCTACGCACTTCTGGTGGAACAAATGACCGAAACGCGCGTTGCGCAATGGTTTGGCTATCGTCACCCAAAGAATGTGGCACGCTACTTGCTTCCTAAACTTGAAGCGATGAACTTTGTTCTTGAGGGTATTCTTGATGGAGGCGTCAATGATGCACTGAATCTAGACACACATGGCAAAGGCTTATCATTTTGGATGCTCGACATGCCCATTGATGTACCCCAGACTCTCGCGGCGCGTCTAGCTGTCAAAGAATACGATTAAAGGCCACACTCACTACCCTAAGTCCCTTTCATACAACTATCGGAGTACTTTACATGAGCGCTCGCCGTAATATCTTAATCACTACTCTTGGCATCGTCGGCACATTTTTTTCAGCCGCGTCGATGGCGCAGACCTATCCCAGCAAGCCAATCAAGCTAGTCATCCCGTTCCCCGCCGGCGGAGCCACCGACATCGTCGGCCGCGTGGTGGCCCAACAGCTCGGTGTTGAGCTTGGACAAACTGTTGTGGTGGATAACCGTGCGGGCGCTGCCGGCGTGATCGGATCGGAATCGGTTGCGCGCGCAGCACCGGATGGTTACACCATTCTTCTGTCGACTTCGAGCACGCACACCATTGGACCGATCTTAAACTCCAAGATCCCCTATTCGCCGATCAAAGACTTCACACCGATTATGTACCTCGCAGCGTCACCACAAGTGGTGGTAGTTCCGCTGTCATCGCCGGCAAAAACACTGCCAGAGCTGATTGATTACATCAAAAAAAATCCTGGTAAATTAAACTTCGGCTCCGCGGGAACGGGAGGGATTCCACATCTCTCTACCGAGCGCTTCCTAGCGATGACGGGCACAAAAATGACACACGTGCCTTATAAGGGCACGGCTCTCGCCATGCCAGACCTGATGGCTGGCCGCTTAGATTTGATGTTTGATTCGATTTCAGTGTCGCTACCCCACATTCGCGATGGCAAGGTACGTGCTTTAGCGGTGACCTCACCAAAACCGTCTTCCGTTGCGCCTAATATTCCAACCCTATCGCAGTTTGTTCCGGGTTATGAGTCACTAACTTGGTTTGGCGTCTTTGGCCCAGCTGGGCTGCCACCCACAATTCAAGACAAACTCAATCAAGCCTTGAATAAAGCCATTCAGAATCCAGCCTTGTTGGCTCAGTTTGCGAAGCTTGGGTTTGATGCCGCTGGGGGCACCCCCGCAGAGTTTGCAAAAAAAATGGCTGATGAGACCGTGATGTGGCGGAAAGTCATTACTGACGGCAATATTACGATCGAGAAGTAGGCCGTTTGAGCGCCAGAAGCTTCAAGGCTAGGCTCGCGAGGTAAAGAACCACCAGCGTGCCTAGCAAGTCCCCCACGAGCATGGGCAACATGCCTGAAAGAATATCTGGGGCATGGCCAGAAAAGAAAAAATAGACATTGTGCGGGACGACATTACATATTGCACCTGCCACTGCAAAGATAATGAGCTGCGTCGGCCGCAGCCCTGCAAAGTCCTCCTCTAACCCCAGCCATTGCGTACAGAAGCGAACTGCTGCTAACGGACCCAATGCGGATAAAGCGGCGATCGCAATCGCGTCTTCCCACGCCGAGTGCAACACCATGTCATTAGTCAACAACGCGCCGACGAATAAGCCGATTGCACCCACCCAACCAAGTGCCATCACCGCCAGCATACGTATCGCAGCAGGTAAGAAAATCCAGTGAATGACTTTACTGACAGATAAGTTTGAAAATAGCCAATCGTTGGCATAGAACAAGCATGTCCAGAGCACGGCTACGGCTAGCCC
>CAMBFI010000023.1 GCA_945865935.1 Bordetella parapertussis
CGCCATTGCGAGATTTGGTTCGCATGCACTTCAAACTGTTCTGCTAACTCCGCGAGGGTCTTATCCCCGCGCAGCGCTGCTAAAACTACCTTGGCCTTGAAATCGGCCGTGTGATTTCTTCTGGGTCGTCTCATCATTACTCTCCTGAGCGCTCTGCGCCAAAAAGACCAATGACTTTTTATCACTTATCGGGCTGTCTAGTTTTGACAGACCGGCTCTGTCGTTGCTGTAGTTCTCGTTGCCTGGATGATGAAACACTATCAATCGGTATCGACGGACTACCGACTGAGTAGACCGCTTGATGCCTTAGATCCCTTGATCCCAAGACTCTCGAGTTACTTGTTAGCAGATCGCTCTGTACTGAGCAGTTGGCTAGGTAGCGGGGTGCCGGACTTCCCGACACGACCGGAGCACCAGATGTTTGTGGGTATCGGTGTGCTCGCGCTTGCCTTTCTTGGAGTGGGAGTCTCGATTTTTTCTAAAGGTATTGCTGTCAAATTCGGCAAATTAGGGCGTACGAGTGTTGCGACTGTTGTTGTGCTGGTGGGGATGACAGTTGCAGTTGGGGGCTATTCGTTCTATTTTTTGGTGATTCAAATCCCCGGTCTAGACGCGATACGCGCGGTGTCGCGAGTGATTTTGGTGATACTTTTGCCGGTAGCCGTGCTCGTGACACTGGGGGTTGAATGGTTAATTGATATGTTGCGGTCATGGGTTATGCGCGTAGCCGTTGCGGTATTGGTTGTGAGTGGCCTAACAGCTGAAACGATCTCGTATCGACCGCAGCAGTATTCCAAGGAGGCATGGACGCTGCGACAGCGTGGCCTCAGTCAAGCGATCGGGGAGGGCTTGCCGGCGGGCTCAATACTCTATGTGACCCAGCGCATGGAGGAGCCTTTCTACATAACCGAAATAGACGCCATGATTTACGCGCAGGACCATTACTTGAAGACTCTAAACGGTTATTCGGGCAGTACGCCGCCAGGCTATAAGTATCCCGAACCTTGCGTAGATGTCGCGAGTCGATTAGAGGGGTACTTTAATTTCCGCAATGTGCCGACAGAAGATCGCGAGAAATTAATTAAGCAGGTACGGCTGGTTCAGTTGCAGCCGTGCGTGAAGGGTGTGCGGTAGGATATGAGATATAGGCGGACGTCGCCTTAGGTTGGAGTTAGGACACAAATTGCTTAACTGCAGCGGTAATTGAGTTGGTTTCATCCGACCCAGCCATAGGCCGCCAAGCCAAGTAACCGATCTTGCGAGCCAGGCAAGCCACGGCAGAAGGGCATCAACGAGAGGTTTAAAGGTAATTTTAGGGATGAATGTTTGGCAATGAACTGGTTTCATAGCCGAAAGCATTAAAACGTTTTAATCGAGTAGTGGCGGGAACATTACAATACGATCAGACCGCATTCAAGTTTGGATTATCAAACGCCGCTTGGGTACGTATCTGGATGGGAAAGCTGTTTAACAGCTGGAGCCTTCGTTTCTGAATGAAAATAGTCCGATAAAACTAGACAGGTCAACCCCGATGGGTATTAAGAGTTTTTTGAAAGGCATACCACTTATACTTTCTATCAAGAGAAAAGTGTGGGCGTATTGGCATCGCCCCAAAAGTGAGGATTTGTTAAAAGGCATTCAAGATCTCCTGATACAGGATGGCATTTTAAGAGTGCAGGCGAACGAAAAAAATCCTCTAAATAGTTTTGGAGTTAGGTGCTTCTCCCAATCTGATGAAGACGGTATTACTTTAGAGATTATCAAGCGACTAAATCTTAAGTCAGGTACTTTTATTGAATTCGGTGTTGGGGATGGGCTTGAGTGCAATACGTTGATATTGGCGGCATTAGGATGGAAGGGCTTTTGGGTGGGGGGGCAAGATTTGGCATTTGATTATTCAAAATCAACCAAATTTCACTACTTAAAGGATTGGATTACTCTAGAAAACATAACGTCGCTCACGGAAAAAGGGTTGGAGCGTGTTGGGACGGCCGAAGCAGATTTAATTTCTATAGACTTAGATGGTAACGACTTGTATCTGGTGGAGCAGCTCCTGAGGACCGGCCATAGCCCCAAGGTTTTCATCGTGGAATATAATGGCAAGTTCCCACCGCCTGTCAGATTTACGATCAAATATGACGCAAATCATTATTGGTCAGCAGATGACTATTTTGGCGCTTCGCTTCAAAGCTTTGTTGATTGTTTTTCGAAATACAAATATAAGTTAGTTTGTTGTAATTCCCACACGGGTACAAACGCATTTTTTGTTCGTGGGGATCTTGCAGAGCTTTTTATGGATGTGCCGTTAGATATCAACGATATATATATTGCCCAGCGAGCGGTGTATCTGTCTAGATATAGTAGCGGCTCCTCCGCAAAGGTTGTTGAGCAATTTGTTAATCAGTAATCATTGCGGCTGTATTTTCTTTGAGAGCCGACACTTCAAGAAACCGCTATGAGAGCCATTGTTATCTAGATGGACGAACGTGCCCATTCCGCTGGGCGGAGAAATTGAAACCACTGGCGCATTTCAACTTGATTGCTTCAAAATCGGGGTAAGAGGTTTGTTTGTTTTTGAGGTGGCACCCCTTAGAGGTCACGCGGAAACCCGATTTCAATACTGCTACGGACTTGCGTGTTTTGTCGGTCGTTAGCCGAGACTAAATTGTTTAACTGCCGCGGTAATGGATTCTGTCTCACTTGACCCGACGACAGGCCGCCAAGCCAAATGCCCCTTATTCGAATCCACCTCAAAGTAGTGCGCACCCTCAATCCCCTGCGCGATCTCCTTGGCATTCTCCAACCCCAGCAACCGATCTTGCGAACAAGGCAACACCAAAACGCGAGCCTTCACTTGGCTAAGCGCCTTCTTCAAATCCCCACCAAAGGGCTTGCTCACATCATGAGCAGAAGAGGCTTGATAGCGACGCACAAGGCTTGTCGCATCCCAGCTGGCAAAGCCATTGCCTGCGCGGTCGGCTTCAGCTTCGAGCGTCTTCAAGTCAGTCGTTTCTAAATAGTCATCGGTCGCGGTCCACGTGAAGTAGTGGCGACCGGCTGCGCGTTGCCCGGCTTCGGGTTGGCGAAGAGGGGTGTGCTTGTAATACGCACCGCCTTGCCAGTTTGGATCAAGCGCGATGATGTCGAACATGCGTTGTGTGGCCATCAGGAAAGTGTTGCCGGCTTTCCACGCAGGGACGAGCAAGACAGCGTCTTTGACGGAATCGGGAAAATGGATCAGCCATTCGAGAGTTTGGAAGGCGCCCATGGATGCACCGGCGAGCAAGGCTACCTTTTGTGTGCCAAGGCCAAAACCTTCTTTTGCTAGCTGATGTTGCGCACGGGCCATGTCACGAATGGTGTAGCGCGGAAACTTGTCGTACAAGCCATCTGCAGGTTGGGATGAAGTGCCACCGCCGATAGAGTCTGTGCAGACGACGCAATAGCGATCGGTATCGTAGGCGCGGCCTGGGCCCACGTGCTCTGCTGTGCCGTGGCGTAGGTTGCTTGTGCCGGGCATGACGATACAAAGGTTGTCACGTGCGGCATTGAGTTCGCCGTACATCACGTAGCCGATCGTGAGCGATTCGAGCGTTTCACCGGATTCGAAGGTGAAGTTGCGGATGGTGTAGGTGCCTTCGATGGGGGCGGGGCGGGTAGAGGTCGTCATCTAATTGGCGTAGAGCACAGAAATGGGGGAAGCTGATTAAGAATATACTCGCTAAATTGTATCTTTTAAGTTACAATAAGGGATGTATGAAGTTTACCGATATCAAACAGAGGCAGGTGTCGAACCCGTCTCTGAGTGGTTTGCCACAGTTACAGATAAGTTCACCTAGGCAGTGATGACAAAAAAAATTAGCGGGGCTGTATCTCACCACGATCTAGAGGTTTCTGAGCTGCGAGCCGATCGAGAGCTTGCTGTGGCGTACCTCAAGTTGGCCATGGAGTCCTTAGATGACCCAAACGATCGCGCGGTTGGACTTCTGGCGCTGCGAACCATTGCAGAGGCGTATGGAGGGTTAGCGACTGTAGCGGCTCAGGCGGGCATCACACGGGAGTCGTTGTATCGAGCGTTGTCAGCTAAAGGGAATCCCACTCTCAAAACCCTATTAGCGATTTTGAAATCTGTTGGCATGCGGTTATCTGTTGAACCAGATCAACGAATGGCCGCGTAGGGCAAAGATTTAACCGTACTGTTTCCCAATCCACTTGCGATACTCGCCGCTTGTCACGCCTTGCACCCATTCTGGGTGATCGAGATACCACTGCACGGTTTTCTCGACGCCGGTCTCAAAGGTTTCTTGTGGTTTCCAGCCTAGCTCGCGCTCAATCTTGCGGGCATCGATGGCGTAGCGGCGGTCGTGGCCAGGGCGATCTTTTACAAAGGTGATTTGCTCAGCATAAGGCTTGCCGTCTGCGCGGGGGCGCAATTGATCGAGGCGTGCGCAGATTGTTTTGACGACATTGATATTGGCTTTCTCGTTCCAACCGCCGATGTTGTAGGTTTCGCCAACTTTGCCAGCTTCAAGCACGCGGGCGATGGCGTGGCAGTGGTCCGTCACAAACAGCCAGTCCCGTACTTGTTGGCCATCGCCATAGATCGGTAGTGGCTTGCCGGCGAGTGCATTCAGGATCACAAGCGGGATCAGCTTTTCTGGAAAATGAAACGGGCCGTAGTTGTTGCTGCAGTTGGTGGTCAGCACTGGCAGGCCATACGTGTGGTGCCAGGCACGCACAAGGTGATCGGATGAGGCCTTGCTGGCTGCGTAGGGGCTGTTAGGCTCAAACGGATTTGTTTCTGCAAAGGGGGGGTCTTGTGGAGAGAGCGTGCCGTAGACCTCGTCTGTCGACACATGAAGAAACCGAAATGCTGCTTGTTGTGCAGCCGGCAGGGCTGACCAATACGCGCGCACGGACTCCAGCAGATTAAAGGTGCCGACAACGTTGGTTTGGATAAAGTCACCGGGCCCATGGATTGAGCGATCAACATGGGACTCAGCAGCAAAGTTCAAGATGGCCCGTGGCTGATGTTCGGCTAAGAGCTTGTCGACCAGTGCGCGATCGCCAATATCCCCTTGCACGAAGATGTGCCGGGGGTCCTTGGCGAGTGAGGACAGGTTATCTAAATTGCCCGCATAAGTGAGCTTATCGAGATTGACCACGGGCTCGTCATGCTGGGCGAGCCAGGTGTGTACAAAATTACTGCCGATAAAGCCGGCACAGCCAGTGACAAGAATCATGGGGCGCTTTGGGGTGAGGGGTATGGCAAATTTTACTCTCTCCAAGCGGTACGTAAGCCGTTGGCTAGGCGTGTTGTTAGACCAGATGTGTTGTCATCGGCGCTTTGCGGTGGAAATCGATTTGAGTCGTCGAGCGACTTCCGCTTCGCTGGTGGCATAGAAGTCAGCGGCGTGATCGCTGGTTCGTAGTGAGGTTGCCCCTACACTTTGTTGGCGTTTCCATTCCATCACAGCGGCACGTGATACCCGACGATGTCCGCCGCTTGATATCGTTGCTACGGGTAGTTGTTGCTGATCGAGCAGCATCACGACATACGGCCTGCTGTAGCCGAGTATCTTTGCGGCCTCAGTTGTGCTGATTAACGCATCCGCGCCAGACTGGGTCGTGTTTGCATTTGGGCTGCATGAGCGCGCCTCAACGTCAACGAGGTACTTAAGCAGCAGGAGTCGAATACAACGACCATCTAGGCTATTTTCCTCTAGGGAATGATGTAACGCTTGCGATATCTTGCGTGTAGTGGCGGCGCTTAATCTCTTTGCTCCCGTGCTTCGAGACAGGGCAAAGCCAATAGAGCGAATGAGAGGGCGAAATGGATCGGCGACGTCAGCACAGGAGGTGCTTGCGGCAATATTGGCCATTTGTGTTCCTTTGATAGGCATATGCGAGGGATTATTAAAATTTTAAACGAAAAATACAAAAAATACGAAACGTGGGTTGATTCGACTAATAAGAGGAGTTCAATTTGCTAAGCTGTCGCCCTATGCATACTCTTGATGACCTCCGTTCCGGAAAATTAAAGGGCGCGACGCGCTTGGTGTTGTCGGCTGGGCTGACGCAGTTTCCGACCGAGATCTATGACCTGGCCGATACGCTTGAAATCCTGGATTTGTCGGGCAATGCCCTGACAAGCTTGCCGGATGATTTTGTGCGGCTTAAGTACCTGCGCGTGCTCTTTGCATCGAATAACCGGTTTGAGACCATGCCAGCGGTGCTGGGGCGCTGCGAGAATCTGAGCATGGTGGGTTTTCGGGCGAACGGGATGCAGGTGTTGCCCCCGGAATCCTTGCCCCCGACGCTGCGGTGGCTAATTCTGACCGATAACAAGCTAGAGACGCTGCCGGCTGAACTAGGTCGGCGTCCCGCCCTGCAAAAGCTGATGGTGGCGGGTAATCGCTTGCGGAGCTTGCCTGCGGAAATGTCAGCGTGTAGCAGACTTGAGTTGCTGCGCATTGCGGCCAATCGGTTTGAGGCGCTGCCAGAATGGCTGCTGTCTTTGCCGCGCCTGTCTTGGTTAAGTTACTCCGGCAACCCTGTGTGTGCAGCCCTGGAGGCAAAAGCCTTGGCACAAACGCCTGTGCCTGCCGTGCCTTGGAGTGCATTACAGCTCGGGCAAAAGCTTGGGGAAGGCGCCTCTGGCGTGATTTATCGCGCGGGCTTGGATGTTGCTTCGTCGGACGTCGTTGGCGCGAGCGCTCCGGAAGTGGCCGTCAAACTCTTCAAAGGGACGCTAACCAGTGACGGCTTACCCCAGAGTGAAATGGCCGCATGCATTAGCGCCGGCGCACATCCAAATTTGATACGGGTGTTAGGTAAGTTAAGTGAGCACCCACAAGGTGTGGAAGGTTTGGTGATGTCCTTGGTAGACCCGGCTTATAAAAACCTGGCAGGGCCACCAAGTTTTGAGACCTGCACACGCGACGTCTATGCAGATGATCTGCGGTTTAGTGTGGAGGATGTGCTGACGATCGCGAAAGGCGTTGCAGGCCTAGCGGCGCAGTTACATGCGCGCGGGCTGATGCACGGCGATTTGTATGCGCACAATACGTTGCTGGGCCCAGATGCCCATGCCCTGATCGGCGACTTTGGGGCGGCATCCTTTGTTGACGTGACCGATCGTAAAACGGCAGGGGCGCTGGAAAGGCTAGAGGTGCGAGCCTATGGGTGTTTGCTGGAGGAGTTGCTGGATCGGGTGGGAAGTGCAGGCGTTTCGACAGCGGACTGTGTGGGGGCGCTGAGTAAGCTTAGGGATCGGTGCTTGCAGGCCGACACGACAAGTCGACCTAGCTTTGATGAGATTGAGAAAACGCTACCTTAAGTCAGGATCGGGTTAGCGTTTGCTTTTTTGCCCCGAGCGCACGGACAATATTGTCCGTGGCAAGTCGCAGCATGTCAGGATTTGGATCGGCTAGTGCCATGTTGAGATATTCAGCCATGGTTTCCTCATCCTGAAGGAACTCCGCGACGTCGAAAGTTTTGATCTTTGTGCTCATCTTCAAATTGTATCGAAAAGAATACAACTTGAAGTGAGCATGATCTTTAAAACCCAAACAACCGAGCTGGGTTATCCGTCAGTATCTGCTTACGCACTTTCTCGTCATCGGTCCAGCGTGCGAGCAGGTTGAACAACTCAACCGAACTATTCTCACCAAACGACAGGTGAGGATAATCGCTTCCCCAGATCAGGCGATCGGGTGCTGCTTTGATCAACGCCTTGGCCATTGGATCTGCATCAGTGAAGTGCGGGACTTTAGACATACGATACGTACCGGTGAATTTCACATAGGCGAGACGGTCGCCGTGGTTGACGAGTTCGAGCAAAGCTTTGAAGCCGGGTGCATCGGCGCCGTCTTTAGCGAGGTTCATGCCCATGTGCGCCATCGAGAAAGGAGTCTTCAACGTCTTCATGAAGGGGATCATCTCTGTCGTCAGCCAGCCGGGCAACAAGAAATCTAAATGCCAGCCGATCTCTTTGCAGCGTGCGGCGATCTTCTCAATACGTGGTTGCATCTTTTTGGACAGGCCTGGCTCCATGGGATGGATGGGGCTGTAGTTGATGCGCACGCCGCGTACACCGAGGTTGTCCATTTCAGCAAGCAGGGAGTCGGGGGAGTCTTCGTCAATATCAACAATGCCACGGCAGGCGCCAGTGCCGACTTCTTTCATGGCATCGAGCATGCAGCTATTGTCACGACCATAAGCGCTTGGCTGCACGAACACATAGCGTGTCAGACCAAGGTGCTTGGCCAGCTGCAGGTATTCAGACAACGGGGCCAACGGGGGCGCATAGCGCAGCTGATCGGGGCCAAAGGGATATTTGTCTGGTGAGCCAAAGACATGGAAATGCGCATCGCAAGCGTTAGCGGGTGCGGTGAAAGCAACTTTTTCGTTTAAATCAAAAGACACGAGACAGACTCCAGCTTTTTAACGTGATGAATTATTTGGGTGGTGAATACAGAATTATTTTTTAATATCGCCAATCAGCGCGCGCAACGCAGCAGCATCTTTACTTGCTGCAGCAGCCAGGTACGTCGTGTCGCTACCTGCAATCAGAAAGCGTGCGCCTAAGCTAATCAATTGGGTTTGCAACTCAGCGTCACCGCGGATCCCGCCGATACCCATGGCGATGCCGTGCCTCTTGCACGCTTTGGCAACGGTTTGATAGGCCTCGAGCAGTTTGGGGTGGCGCAACTGACCGGGGATGCCCATCTCGGTGCACAAATCATTCGAGCCAATCAACAGCATGTCCACACCAGGCACCGCCGCGATGGCGTCTGCATTCGCAATACCCTCGGGCGTCTCGAGCATGATGACGACCATGTTGTCGGCATTACCGCTCTCGTTCACTTGCGCGAGTGGCATGGCTTTATAGGCGGTAGCAGGTCCCGCACCCATTACCGAGCGGTGTCCGACAGGTGGGTACTTGGCATAAGACACGATGGCACGTGCTTGTTCTGGAGTGTTGACGTGTGGAAGGATCACGCCTTGTGCGCCACCGTCGAGCGCACGCGAGATGTCTTGACCCAAATGCCCCGGCACACGCACAAGCGGTGTGACGCCGTAAGTGATTGCGGTGATGCAGATAGCGGACGTGGCTTCAAACCCGATCGGGCTGTGTTCCATATCGACATACAGACAATCAAAACCGGCAGCGCCAACGAGGGGACCGATATCAACGGTGCGCGCTTGGCGCAAGCCCATGCACAGAGACACTTCGCCTGCGGCGAGCCGTTGTTTGAGTTTGTTTTCCATCTGGGTCAATCCTTTGTGCTGCGTCGAGGTGTGCGCGTACTTAATGCGTGCTTAATCAACTTTGATGTTTGCGCGTGCAATCACTTCGGACCACAGCGTGACCTCGCCTTGAACCAACTTGGTAAAGACCGCTGAGGTGGTGGAAATTGGGCGAACGCCAGCACCAGTGAATACCGATACGACTTTAGGTGTGGCGACTGCTTTAGCGATTTCCTTTTGCATGCGCTCGATGATCGCGGGTGGGGTGCCGGCCGGTGCCATCATGCCAAACCAGTACATCATCTTGTAGCCAGGAAAGCCCGCTTCAGCGAACGTGGGCACATTAGGCATGGCGGGATGACGTGCATCGCCACTGACGGCTAGGCCACGCAGGCGGTTGTCTTTGATATATGCCGAGGTGGAGCCAGCACTACCAATCGCGATGTCGACTCGGCCGGCTGCAACATCCACCATCGCGGCTGCGATACCTTTGAAGGGGATGTGCACGAGCTGCGCCTTGTTTTGCATCAAAAAGGCTTCCATGGCGAGGTGGGCCGAAGATCCCTGCCCACCGGACCCAAAGTTGAGCTTGCCGGGATTCGCGCGTGCGAAGTCGATGGTGTCTTTGAGTGTCTTGGTATCAAGCGTGGGGCGCGCAACCAGCACGGCGGGGCCATCTGCAAGCAGTGAGACTTGAATGATTTCTTTGGGGTTGTAGGGCAGCTTTTTGTACAGCGCGGCCGACACAGCAAAGGAGTTGTCTGTGACTAGAAAGGTGTAGCCATCTGCGGGTGCTTTGGCAACGGTATCGGTGCCAAGCGTGCTGCCAGCGCCACCTTTGTTTTCTACGATGACGGTTTGGCCGAGTTGGGCTGAGAGCTCTGCACCGACTGTGCGGGCTGCGGTGTCAGTGAAGGACCCGGGGGCGAACGGCACCACCACGCGGATCGGCTTAGTCGGCCAGGCGGCTTGCGCATGCGCACTGTGCATCGTGACCGAAAGTGTTGCGGCGGCGGTGAGCGCAGTAAGCGACAAGTTGCGGACAAGGCGTTTGAAGGTGTGTGCTGATTGCATGGCAGGTCTCCGAATTTAAAATAGTTCTAATATCGTAAGAAACTATTATCCGATAAAATCTTGATAAAGTCATGCCCGCCTACAATGGGTTATGTAATGTTTAGGACACGTAGTGCGCAATGAGTAGCCTTGAAAAAATGTTGGGTTTGTTGGGCGTCTTTACGACAGAGCGCCCGATTTGGTCGTCGGAAGACTTGATCCAGCATTCTGGCGCGCCCGCTTCGACTTGCTATCGGTACCTCAAGGTGTTGCATACCTCGGGTTATTTGGCGCGGGTGGCGAACGGCTCGTATGTGCTGGGCCCGCGCATCATGGAATTAGATCGCGTCTCGCGCGAGAGCGATCCGGTGTACATCGCAGGTTCGCCGGTCGGACAACGCTTAACCCACGATACCGGTCATAGTTCGTTGCTGTGCATACTGTTTAGCGATTCAATCATGTGCGTGCAGCAGGCGCGTGGTCGCAATGTGCCGGCTGGTCTGTTTAATCGTGGGCAGCGCCGTCCGTTAGTCGCGGGTGCGTCAGCCAAAAGTATTCTTGCGCATTTGCCGATGCATCAGTTGCGCATCTTGTATGCACGCCATGCGGACGCGATTGGCTCCGTCGGGCTGGGCGCTGATTGGGAAGCGTTTAAGTCTTCGCTGAAACAAATCCGTCAGCAAGGCTATTGCATGACGGTTGGAGATTACAACGCCGGCATCATGTCGATTGCGGCGCCACTGTTCAACCAGGAAGGTGAGGTGCTTGGTAGTCTTGCCTTGGCGGCGTCCAACAAGACGTTGCGCTGCGAGTCGTTTCGCGACTTTGCGCCCGTGGTCATGCAAGCCGCGCAAGAGGTGAGTGCGCAGATCGCTTCAAATGAAGACATCGTTGCACTGCCTGCCCGCGCGTTAGGGTAGTATCTGCGCGCTACTTCTTAACCACCGCCTGCATCGCATATTGCGCAGTCACCTGAATCGATGACAACACGGGCTTGCCCCATTGCTTGGTCAGCGGATCCACCACATTTAATGTCGGCAATTGTGAGCACGCGATAAACATGGCGTCGACATCGCCTTTGCATAAGGGCTTTGCGCGCTCGTCCACTTGGTTTTCTGTAATCTGACCCAGCGCCACGACATCTGCTGCGTAAAAGCTATCAAAGTGTTCGACATCAATGTCGCCGGATTGCAGAAACGCACGCAGACGAATATTGACGTCATCTTGATACGGTGTGAGCAAGGAAATATTGTGCGCACCAATTGCTTGCAAGGCTTGCACCATCGAACGCGCGGTGGTGACGACAGGCTTGCCGGTGGTCTCAGACAAGCGCTCGGCGATCTCGGCATCGCCTTTGGGGCCGAGGATGAAGCCTGCTGCCGTACAACCGTAGGCGATTACATCAACAGGTGATTCGTTGAATTTTTGGGCAAGCTCAACCGCTGCTTCTTTGTACGCGGGTAAGGTCTCTTCAGTCAGAAGTCCTTTACCGCGTGGAATACGAAGTGTGCGTACGGTCGAGCCTTCGGGTAGCCAGCCGAGCAATTCACCTTCCATCGTGGTGTTGTTGATCGGGACCATCAAGCCCACGCGGATGGGCTTACCGGCTAGGCGTGCGCCGGCTGAGAGGGTGGTTGTCGTTGCTGCAGTGGTTGTGCTCATAAAAATCCTTTCCGTCTCTGTGTATCGTGCGGGATTATTTCAACGGCTTCAGTGGAGGCTCGGTGCCATCTGGCAGCGGGATCTTTGCGGTGTTCAACACCATTGCGATCATGCTGTAGTAGCCGGTGAGGGCAAGTGCATCGAGCACACCGGGGCGTCCGAAGGCCGCAACGGCTTGTTCATAGATGGCATCGCTAGGGTGACCTTGCGTCAGGGACTCTTTGGCAAGAATGTGTAAGGTGCGTTGCTCGGCTGAAAGCGTCGCGGGCGTTTCACCGCGCGCGAGTGCTTTGATGATGTCGTCGGCGAGATCAGTCGTGTTGCGCGCGATGCGTTCGTGCGCGAACCATTCGTACTGGCAGTTCCAGTGACGTGCGACGGTCAAGACGATCAGCTCAATATGCGCGGGCGAGATCGCTGCGCCATAGCGAAGATGCTCGCCCAGCTGTTGCACACAATTGGCGAGTTCTGGATGATGGATCAGCGCAAGAAAAGGGCCACGAATCCCGCCACGTGGTCCGCCGGCGATCGCGTCTGCCACTTCTTTTTGACGGGCAGACATTTGTTCTGCGGACAGAACGGGAAAGCGTAGTTCTGCGTTGTGAGATGACGCGGTGTTAGATGATGTGCTCAAAGTAGTCTCCGATTCTTGATGTTGTTAGCCTAACACTACGCCATGGCGACTGGCGGTCTGACAGTAATCGAATGGGCAGGGCGATCGGCCGGGTAAGCGGTGGGGCGCCAGTGCATCGCACGCAGTTCACCGAACTCGTGGGGTAGGCGCACCCATCGGTCGCCGCCATCGGTGCTGCGAAACAGTTGGCCGAGGTTGGTGTACGTGAAAAGCAGCTTGGGATTACTGGGGTGCGTAGTCACGGCCCACGGCGTGCTGTTGAGCAGACCGGGCAACTCAAGGGTCTGCCATGTATAGCCATAGTCCGTGCTGCGCCAGAGTTTGCCGGTACTGCCGGGTGGGCCATTGCCATTGGTTAAAAACAGAACCGCGTCGTTATCCGGGCGCACGACGATACCGCGTGTGTATTGCCACGGGGCGTCGAGCGTAATAAAGGACCAGTGCTCACCGTTGTCGGTACTGCGATGCAAGCCACGGTTGGTGGTGGCGTAGAGAATCTTTTGGCCCTTTGCATCGTGCACGATCGCGATGCCGTGCATATCTGCCGACACCAGTCCCTCTGTTTTAAGTTCCCAGGTCTTGCCGCGGTCTTGGCTGCGATACACGCCGCCGATCTCCACGACAGCCCATAGGGTGTTGTGATCTTTGGGATCAAACAGCATCTGTGTAACGCGTGTGGGTCCCATGTTGATGTCAGAAAATTTCTGTATGCCGGGAGCTTTTAGTTCTTCCCAGGTCGCGCCAGCGTCTTTGGAGCGATAGAACGCGGCGGGACGGGTGCCTGCGTAAATGATGGTTGGATCATCCGGATCTTGCACGAGCGCCCAGACGTCTTGCATGGGCGATGGGAGATGGGTCCAGCGAGCGGTGCGTTCATCCCAACGAAAGAGTCCCATATCGGTGCCGGCATACAGCAGGTGCGGATCACTGGGGTGGGAACAGAAGTTCCAGACGCGTGCCTCAAGATACATACCGGAATGGCTGTTGGGATGCACCCAGGTCTGGCCATGGTCGTTGCTAAACCAGGCGGAGTGGCCTGCAGTGCCTGCATAGACTTCGACCTGCGTTGTCATGTCGCGTCTCCGTGTTGGGACAAAAAGCGTAGCTAGGGAAAGCATTAGCTTGGAATTTGATAAAAATATTACTACTATTTAAGAAATACTAATAACTTTGCCTTCCAAGGCGTTCAAAAAAAGAGGATGACCATGACGACAAGATATGTGAGTGGCTTCGTGCGCAGTAAGCGCCAGGTCTTAATGGGGCTAGCTTGTGCAGTATCGGCCTTGGGGACGTTGAGCCTGTCTTCGACGGCGCTTGCGCAAGCGTATCCGAGCCAGCCGATTCGTATCGTTTTGGGCTTCCCGCCGGGCGGCGCGTTAGACATCATTGCCCGGGTTCTTGCACCCAAAATGTCTGCTGACTTGGGGCAGTCTGTCGTTATCGAAAACAAGCCGGGCGCTGGTGGCGTGATTGGCATGCAATCTGTGGCGCGCGCCGAGCCTGATGGCTACACCGTGTTTATGGGCACGATGGGTAACTTCAGTATCACGCCAGCACTCGTGAAAGATCTGCCCTACAACGTCGGTAAAGATTTTGCACCGGTGACACAGGTCGCCTCCTCGGGCTTCATGTTGTATGTCAATCCTGATCTGCCGATCAAGACGGTTGCAGACTTGGTTGCGTATGCAAAAGCGAATCCAGGAAAAACGAATTTTTCTTCGAGCGGCAACGGTGGCTTGCCACATATGGCGGGTGAGATGTTCGCGGGAGTTGCTGGCATCAAGATGACGCACGTCCCCTACAAGGGCAGTGCGCCGAGCGTGAACGATGTGATTGCCGGCCAGGTGCAGCTGACGTTTGAGGCAGTTGCAATCGGCTTGCCGCATGTAAAGTCAGGTCGTTTGCGCGCCTTGGCCACAACAGCCACCACGCGTTTGGATGTATTGCCCGATGTGCCAACCGTGGCTGAAACCATTAAGGGCTTTAACGTGACGAACTGGTTTGGCATGGCTGCACCTGCTAAGACACCAGCTGATCGGGTCGCGCGTTTGAATCAAAGTGTCGTGAAAGCCTTGAAGGATCCTGAGGTCAAAAAGACGCTTGCTGGTTTGGGTGTTGACCCAGTTGGGGATACACAGGCTCAGTTCGCGAGCTACATACAGTCTGAAACGACACGTTGGCAGAAAGTGATCAACGATGCGGGGATCAAACCCTAAGGAGATGACGCGCGCGCTGTAAGCCGAGCGTTTTTTAGTCCACGCCTCACAGCACGCGCCGCGGCTCCAGCATGATTCGGACCGCGAGCGCGGCTAGCACTCCACCCATTACGTAGCGTTGCAGTGTCATCCAGGTTGGGTTGAGCGCAAACCAGGAGGCAATGCTCGCGGCTGATAGCACCAACATCAAGTTCACTGTGAAGCTCACCGTGGCTTGAATGACGCCAAGCGTCATGCTCTGCCAAAACACCGAGCCGTACGCCGGGTTGATGAACTGCGGAAACAAAGCGATACAAAACATCGCGACTTTAGGGTTCAGTGCATTGATTACAAACCCCATCACAAACAGTTTGCGACGTGAATCGACGGGCAGTTCGCGCATCGCAAAAGGGGATTGCGCGCCAGGCTTGAGTGAGCCCCAGGCGAGCCACAATAGATAGATGACACCGGCCCAGCGCAACGCTTCGTAGGCGGCGGGTATGGCGAGAAATATGGCGGAAAGCCCAAACGCTGCACCCAGCATATGCACGCTAAAACCGAGCAACACACCAAACAACGAAACGATGCCTGCAGCGCGCCCCTGACAAACAGAACGCGACAGCAGATAAAGCATGTTTGGCCCGGGCGTGATCACCAGCAAAAAACAGGCGCCGGTAAAAATCAAAAGTTCGTTAAGAGGAATCATCGCGCGTGGCGTGTTGGGTAAATGTTGAGCAGCTTATTGATCTAACTTGGTGACTGAATTTATCGGCCCACCTCAGCGACCAACAAAAACTGCCGCACGTTTCTCTAAGAAGGCGCGCTGTGCTTCTTTCGCGTCTTCTGTCTTGGCAATAGCGGCCGTCATGTCCTGCTCGTAGCGATAACCATCGCGCAGGCTCATGTCTTCGATTGCGTTGAGGGTTTGCTTGGCCAGACCGATGGAGAGCGGGCTCTTTGAGGCGATCGTATTAGCCAGTTCCATCGCCGCAGGCATCAGGCCTTCGGGGGTGGTCACTTGGTTCACCACGCCCAGGCGATAGAGCTCGTCGGCAGGAACGCGATAACCGGTGAACATCATTTTGCGCAGCGTGGTGTGCGGGAATAAACGCGCTGCGTGACTACCACCGCCGAGCAGGCCGACATCGATTTCTGGCAGAGCCAGGCTGCCTTTTTCAGAAGTGATGATGAGGTCGGCAGAGGCTGCAATGGCCAGACCCGCGCCGAGTGCAGGACCGTTAATGGCGACGATGACGGGCTTGGTGCATTCGCGAATCGCATGAAAACATTCGCGTGTACGACGCGAGTGCGCGGGCAAGTCGCCGGGTCCCTTGATAATGGAGGAACGACCTTTAAGGTCCGCACCTGCGCAGAAGATTTTGCCTTCACCAGTGAGTACCACTGCGCGTACTTCAGGCGTTTCGGAAATGAAGTCCATGGCTGCGGTGATCTCATCACCGAGCACGCGTGAGAGCGCATTCACAGGGGCGTTGTTCATGGTCAGGACCGCGACGTGTCCGATGACCTCGTATTTGAGCTGTGTAAAGTCTGGCATGGCGTGTTTCCCCGTTGTTTTCGTTTTGTGGTGGTTCTGTGGCGCTATAAGTCGCCAATCGCAGATAGAATACAGAAAAAACCGGAATCTGACTGAGGCAGTCCACTGCACCGGTGTTTGGATCCGACCAACAATATCAACGGGAGACAACAATGAAACAAGTCATCAAAACCACTGCACACAAAGCAATGACGACGGCTCTGGGGCTGGCAGGGTTGGTCCTGCTGGCGGGTGCCACCTCTTACGCGCAGGCGCAGGCCAGCGCGGGAGATTACCCCAATCGTCCCATCCGCATGATTGTGCCCTTTCCTCCAGGAGGCGCAGCCGATACGACGGCACGCATGATCAGTGAGCCGATGGCTAAGCAACTCGGTCAGACGATCGTGGTCGAGAACAAACCTGGTGGCGGTGCGACGATTGGCGCGGCTTTTGTTGCGGCGGCACCTGCTGATGGTTATACGATTTTGTACACCACGCCTGGCCCACAAATTACGAATCCGTTTTTGATGAGCAAGCTGAACTACAACCCTGCTGACTTGCTGCCCGTGTCGTCGGTGGCGTCGTTTGCCAACGTGTTGGTGGTACCAGTGAACTCGCCAGCTAAAAACGTTAAAGAGCTGATTGAGTACGCAAAAAAGAATCCCGGTAAAGTGAACTTCGGTAGCTCGGGTATTGGTGCGAGCAGTCATTTGGCCGGGCAGTTGTTTAAAAGCATGGCCGGTGTCGATATTACCCACGTTCCTTACAAAGGCTCCGGCCCGCTCGTGAGTGATTTGATTGCCGGTAACGTGCAGATGGCGATTGATAGTCTGTCGGTTTATCTGCCCCAGATCCGCGCGGGTAAGTTGCGTGCGCTCGGTGTCGCGAGTCTCCAGCGCTCACCCATCGCCTCAGATATCCCGACGATCGCTGAACAGTTGCCAGGTTTTGAGGCAAGTGCGCTGAACTACATCACGGTTCCGAAAGGCACATCGCCTGCGATCATTAGCAAGCTGAATCAGGCGGTGGTCGCCGTGGTGAACGACCCAGCCATGAACAAGCGCATGATCGACGCTGGTATGGATCCTAAGACCAGCTCGCCCGCAGACCTCGCAAAGCAGATCGCCACCGAACAAGCGAAGTGGAAGAAGGTGATTTCTGAGTCAGGCGCCAAGGCGGATTAAAGAAAATTTGGAGTAGTTGATATGGATAAAGTGGGTTTGTGCGAACAAGTTTGCGCTGTGAAAGGCATCCCGGAAAGCGAACAATGGTTGCACGAGCCTGCTTTAAGGCAACAAATTGATCGATCATTAGCTTGGGCGTTAAACAACCCTCCGCAAGAGTCAGACCCCGCTGCGCTCAAAGTGACAAAGCCCTAGGTGGTTGTCTGTCACGACTTGTGACAAGTGTGTCTGTTATTGAAACAGTTAATCGCATATAAAACACTACGCTTGCATCTCGCAGTCGGTTGGTATTTGGGCATGTCGCTTTCGGCCATTTTCCTTTCTTTGCTTGTTTTCAATGTAATGGCTTACTTGACATTGTAATGCTATGAATTACAATTCATATTAATGATTATTTCGTTTAAGCACAAAGGCCTAGAGGCCTTTTTTATAAAAAATAGTTACAAAGGTATTCCGGCTCAATTTGCTGCGCGCATTCAGCGATTGTTGGATCGATTGGATGCGGCAAGAGAACCGGACGACATGGACTTGCCGGGATATAAGTTTCATATCCTTAAAGGCGCGAGAAAAAACGAGTGCGCGGTTAATGTCTCTGGTAACTGGCGGATCACGTTTGAGTTTCTCGGAGAAGATGCTCGGAACGTCAATTTAGAGGACTATCATTGATGAAGTCGTTACGTAATCCTGATCGCAAGCCGACGCACCCCGGCGCTGTGTTGAGGGAAGACATCCTTCCCGAGTTGGGGATCACGCAAGCCACTTTTGCGGAACATCTCGGGGTAAGTAGGCTCACCGTTTCTGAAATTTTGCATGAGAAGCGCTCTTTGACCGCTGAGATGGCTGTGCGCATCTCAAAAGTAATCGGCGGATCCCCTGAAAGTTGGCTGCGAATGCAAGAAGCCCTTGATCTCTGGGAGGTTAAGGTTAAGTTCAAGAGCAATCCCGAGATCGCTCCTAGGGCGCTGGCCGCCTGATCGAGGTCGCCCGCTCAGGCAAGTATCGCTAAATCGGTAAATACCTACAAAAAATAGGCATAAACAGACATAAACCGGGGCGTAATGCCCCGTTTTTGTGTTTGGCTATTTTCTTGTAAGATGTCCTACATCATAAGAATATTCTCGGATTCCGGAAAAGAATGAGCTGGAATCCGATTTCTTTTTTGTCTTGGAGATGGACATGCCTAAGTTACCCCTTAGCCGATACACGGTGCTTGACCTGACGCGTGTGCGTTCTGGTCCTGCAGCGGTGAGGCAGTTTGCCGATTGGGGCGCCAATGTCATCAAGATTGAAGAGCCAGGCGATGTGCCTGACGACAAGCCGGGCGGCTCTTCGCAGTTTGCCGACTACCAGAACACCCACCGCAACAAACGCAGCGTGACCTTGAACCTCAAGCACCCCGAGGGCAAGGCGCTGTTTATGGAGATGGTGAAGCAGGCTGACGTGGTGATCGAAAACTATCGTCCGAACGTGAAGTTCAAGCTTGGCATCGATTACGAATCACTGCGCAAAGTGAATCCCCGCATTATTTTGGCTAGCGTGTCGGGTTTTGGTCAGGACGGCCCGTATGTGGATCGCCCAGGCTTGGATCAGATCGCACAGGGTTTGGGCGGGATCATGTCTGTAACGGGCGAGCCAGGCCGCGGACCGATGCGCGCCGGTATCCCGGTTGCCGATCTGACCTCGGGCTTGTTTTGTGCAATTGGTACCTTGGTTGCCTTGCTCGAGCGTGAAGAGTCAGGCGAAGGTCAGTGGGTACAGTCCTCGCTGCTTCAGGCACAGGTCTGGATGATGGATTTCCAGATCATGCGCTGGTTGATGAACAAAGAAATCCCAGGTCAAACGGGTAACAACCACCCAACCACCGCAGCAACAGGCGTCTATCCAACTTCAGATGGTTTTATCAATTTGGCTGCAATGGGCACGGAAATGTTCGTGCGTTTGGTCAAGGCGCTTGGTCGCCCTGATATCGCCGAAGACGCACGCTTCAAAGACATCAAGACGCGCGGCCAGCATCGACCCGCACTCAATGAGTTGATTGCAGAGTGCACCAAAGAAAAACCTTCGGCCTATTGGATTGATGTCTTCAACAAAGAAGGCGTTCCCTGCGGCTACATCAAGAACGTTAAAGAGACGATGGAAGACCCGCAAGTGGTGCACCTTGGGATGGCTAAGAAACTGCAGCATCCAAAGCTTGGCGAGATCAGCGTGGTGAATCAGCCGGTGATCATGAGTCGTTCAAAGCGCGACGTGTTTACGGCGGCCCCGGATCGTGGCGAGCATAACCACGAGGTGTATGCAGAGTTTGGGATCGGCGCTGACCGAGTCGACGCGTTGACCAAAGCAGGTGCAATTTGAGTGTCAAAGTCTGAGTCAAAGTAAGAGTGAAAGGAGACGCATTGTGACAAAAACTTCGGTGACCGCAACGGTCTACACCGCTCGTCGTCAGCCGCTCAGCAGCCGTGGTTCGTCTGCGAGCAAGTTTCTGGGTACGACTGCCCGAGCGCCGATCGTCTCGGCCTTCGATAGTCTCGGGCGTCCAGAAAACTTGCCCGATGAAATCGCGCAGCAGCTGCGCACGCGCATCTTGAATGAAAGCTTGGCGCCGGGCCAGCGCCTGCCGACCGAGCAAGAGCTGGGCGCGCAGTTTGGTGTGAGCCGCAACGTGGTGCGCGAAGCGATTGCACGCTTAAAACTGACGGGCTTGGTTGAAACACGACATGGCGTGGGCACCTTTGTGTGTGCCGATATCGCGATGCGTCCCTTCGAGGTGTCGCACGATGATTTGATGGACCTGGGTCAGATTATTCAGGTGCATCAATTGCGTGTGGAGATCGAGTCGGGTGCGGCCGCGCTGGCTGCGACCCATCGCACCAAGACTCAGCTTGAAACCTTGCAGCTGGCTTGGAAAAAAGTCGAGCAATCGTCGGCGGACTGGCAGATCGCCGCCCATTCGGCGGTAGACTTCCACCTGGCCGTCGCGCAAGCGGCGAACAACCCGCATTTTGTGCGCATCATGGGGCACTTGAGCCACGTGATTCACCATGCGGTGCGCACGTTCAGATTTAGAAATACCGGCACGACCCGTATCGATGAAATCGGTGATGAGCACGGACGCATCGTCGACGCGATCGCACGGCAGGATTCGGCGGGAGCCCGCCAAGCTATGCGTACCCATTTGGATAACGGGATGGCGCGTTATCGTAAATTACTAGGAGACCTTTAAATCATGACCACCACTAGACTGTTGCAAGGCGAAATCACCGACAACCTCATCATTGAAAAGAAAGATGGGGCCGGTTGGATTACGTTTAACGATCCTGCTCGCCACAACGCAATGTCCTACGACATGTGGGTTGCGATTCCTAAAGTCATCAAGATGTTTGAGGAAGATGACGAAGTGCGCGTCATCGTGCTGACTGGTGCGGGCGGCAAATCGTTTGTGAGCGGCGCGAATATCTCTCAGTTTGAAAAACTGCGTACTGCTGCAGATGCGGTGGCTGAATACGAGCGCGTGGGTGAAGAAGCGCAAGGTTCGATCTACAACACCTTCAAGCCAGTGATCGGGCGTATCGACGGCTATTGCATCGGTGGCGGTTTGAACCTGTCGTTGTGTTGCGACGTGCGTATTGCGTCGGATGCGAGCTCGTTTGCGATTCCTGCTGGTCGTTTGGGCTTGGGCTATCGTTTGACGGCGATTCGTAACCTGGTCACCACTGTCGGTGCCGCACAGGCGCTGGACATCATGTTGTCCGCTTCACGCTTTACTGCCAAAGAAGCACACGCCAAAGGCTTGGTACAGCACGTGGTGCCGGTCGCTGAGCTCGACAAAGCGGTGGATGAGTACCTAGCCAAAGTGGTTTCGAACGCACCCATCACTTTGCGTGCCGGGAAAAAAGCCATCCGCGAGTTCCAGAAAGTCGCACCACACATTGATATCGCGGGCATCAAGCAGATGGTGTTGGATTGTTTTGCAAGCGATGACTATCAGGAAGGTAAGCGTGCCTTCGCTGAGAAGCGCGCACCTGTCTTCCGCGGCAAATAAGCGACTTTGATGTCGCTTGATCTGTGGAATCAGCTGTTCCCGTCGATTCCCGTTTTTTTAATGATGTGTGTGGTGGTGCTGCTAGCTGGCACCATCCGCTCATTTACGGGTTTTGGCGGTGGTTTAGTTCTGGCACCTCTGTTTAGCCTATTTATGAAGCCGGCCGATTTGGTGGTGGTCGTGCTGGTGTTGAATTTTCTGACGTCGGTGCAGTCTCTGCCTGGTACCTGGCGTACCACCAGTTGGCCCTTGGTCTGGTCGATGTTGATCCCGTCCTTAGTGGGAGTTCCGCTAGGCGTGTGGATGATTGAAGTGCTTGATCCCATGGTGATTCGCCGGGTGATTGGTGTGGTTGTGGCGGCACTCGCCGCAATCTTACTGGTGGGTTGGACCTACAACGGCGCGCGCGGCCGCTTGCAGAACTGGATCGTTGGCGTGGTCAGCGGGTATCTGACAGCCCTTGCAGGAGTTGGTGGACCGCCGCTTGTGCTCTATCTGTTGTCGGATAAGTCCCTCTCACCGGTTGTGATCCGATCGTTTTTTATGATGTTTTTTGCGCTTGGCCAGGTCTGTACGATGACGTATTTTGCGTATCAGGGCCTGCTCAACACGACCCAGATGGTGTATTCGGTCTCGTTTATTCCGATCTATGTCGCATCGACGTTTTTGGGCACCTATCTGTTTCATCAGGCGCTTAAAAAGCGGGCTGATCTGATCAAGAAATTCTCGCTTTGGTTCTTGCTGGTCGTTGGGGTGGTCACCTTAGTAATGTGATGGGGCATAATTTGGGCATCATGACGCACAAGATTCTGTTACTCGGGGCCAACGGTCAGGTTGGCCATGCGCTACAGACCACACTCAAGCCCCTGGGTGAGGTGGTGTGCTGCACCCGGGAGCAACTGGATTTATCCACGTTGGCTTCACAGCCCGACGCGCTGGATGGGCTTGTGCAGCGGATCAAGCCCACCATCATCGTCAATGCTTCGGCCTATACCGCGGTCGATCGGGCAGAGGTCGAGCCGGAAATAGCGGCGCTGCTGAATACTCAAGTCCCCGGGATGTTGGGTGCAGCGGCGCAAAAGCTCGGAGCTTGTGTGGTGCATTTCTCGACCGACTATGTGTTTGACGGCACAAAGGCGGGCGCCTATCAGGAATCCGATCAGACCAGCCCCTTGTCTGTGTATGGCCGTAGCAAGCTTGAAGGTGAGCACACACTGTCACATAAATGTCCGCGCCACTTGATTTTCCGTACAAGCTGGGTGGTTGGTGCGCACGGCGGGAATTTTCTGAAAACCATGCTGAAGTTCGCCCAAGAGCGCGAGGCCTTACGGATCGTGTCAGACCAACAAGGTGCGCCGACTTCTGCCAATTTGCTCGCACAAACGACTACAGAAATCTTGCGCACGATGGCGGACCAGCCTGCGACAGATCCCCGTTGGGGCGTCTATAACTTGGTTGCCGCCGGCCAAACCAACTGGCACGCGTACGCGAGTTACGTGATCGCACAGGCCCGAGAATTAGGTTGGCCAATCAAAATCAAGGACGAGGCGATCACGCCAATCTTGACTGCCGAGTATCCAGTCGCGGCGACCCGACCACTGAACTCGGTCTTGGATACTTCCAAGATCCGCAAAACGTTTGGTGTGAACTTGCCTGACTGGCGGGTAGGAGTCGATGAGGTGTTGCAGACCTTGAAGAAGTAACTAAATCAATTCTAAGACATCTCGTAGGTGAGCTGCCGTTTGGGCTAAATGCCTCTTCTCAAATAGATCCACCATATCCGAAGCGGTGAAGCTTGGTCGCTCCCAGCGCAGCCTCATTTGCTTTATTGCGGTGAAGGCGATGGGTGGGTGCAGCATGATTTGATTAAGCACGAATTGATCGGGTGTTTGTATTTCAAGATCAAATCTTGAAAGAGTGCTCAGAGGAAAATCTTTCGTGTTCATGCTAACGATCGCGTCGGCATTGCCGCGGATGGCTGCTGCAACAACATGTCTATCATTTTTATCTGGCAATTCTATGCCTTCGATGAATGGCTCGTAGTCGATAACAATGCAGTCTGGAATCGCTTCTCGCATCTGCGCAAGCAAGTTCGGGATGACGTTTGAAGCCTCGGGGTATCGTGCGACGAGCGCAGACGTCCACTCCCTCTCAATCTCGTGCGTCCATCTGGCGGTGTACAAATTTGCATGAGCAAGGCTCAGCAGAACATCTCTTTGCAATCTCGAAAACAAAACGCAGGCGTCTAGTATGGCGGTATAGCGACTACTTACCGCCATTCATAATTCCTCGTTAAAGCTATCTGAAATTTTGCGAAGCTTCGCAAGTGCGACTTCCGAACGTTTTTTCTGTTCTTCTTGATATCGCACAAGCTCTTCAAATTCGATACGACGATGGTTATTCACCAAGCGACAGTTCAATCTGCCGGAGTTAATTTCTTTAATCACAAAAGGCCTCGATACATTTAAGAATGCGGCTGCTTCTTGAGTCGTGAGCTCGCATTTTTGCGGCACTAAAAGCATAGGCTCGCGTTTTGCCATTTGCCGCAAGACATCAGCAAAAAACCTGAGTGCGCGTGGCGGCAGGTCAAGCTCGGGCATGGCTGCTCCAGCCACACCCGTATTGATCGTTAGTTTGATTTTTTCCGCATTCGAATGATCCAGTGTTGAAATTAGGCAGGCACGCGCGACCGCAGCCATTTCGGCCTCAAGCTCGCTAGCTGGATCTAAAACGTGTTGGGTCATCGCAGTTGCCTAGCCGTAATTCGGAAAATAATTTGCCGCATCAGAAATTATAATCGAATTATATGATTTATTCGAATTATTCGAAAAGCTATTGAGAGGATATCATGCTCGATAAGCAGTTACACCCCTATCGAGAAGTATGCGAATCCTTTTAGTACGAACCTCTTCGCTCGGCGACCTAGTCCATATGTTGCCGGCCGTGTCCGACATCGCCAAACATCTACCCGGTGCGCAGATCGATTGGTTGGCCGAAGAATCGTTTGCGCAAATCCCGGCCTGGCATCCGGCCGTGCACGAGGTGATTCCGGTGGCGCATCGGCGTTGGCGGCGGGCGTGGTTTTCTGCGGAGGTGCGCGCCGCGCGGCGTGCGTTACAACAAAAGCTCCGTGACCGTCGCTACGATATCGTGTTGGATATGCAGGCGCTTCTGAAATCCGCCTGGCTGGTGCGCATGTCCCAAGGCGTGAAGCATGGGCTGGATTTTCGCTCGGCGCGCGAGCCCTTAGCCTCGTTTTTTTATGATGTGCGACATCGCGTGGAGTTCTGGCAACCGGCCGTGACGCGGCAGCGTGAGTTAGCCGCAGCAAGCTTTGGCTACACCTACGAGGGTGCACCAGACTTTGGCTTACAGGTGTTCGAGGATATTGCCGCTTTGGTGCGTGAAACCCAAGCGCCGTATGCGGTGATCATGCCGTCTGCAAGTCGTGACGATAAGTTATGGCCCGCCGAAGATTGGCATGCGGTGTTTGATGCGCTGACGCAGCGCGGTCTGGAATTAAAGTTGCTTGCGGGTAATCCCGCCGAGACGGCACGTGCGCAGGCCTTGATTGCTGGGCATGACAATGCCACTGTATTACCACGCTTGGGCTTACAGGACATTGCGCCGGTGCTGGCTGCCGCACAGGTGATGGTTGGACTAGATAGTGGCTTGACGCATTTGTCTGCCGCCCTCGGCCGCCCAACGATTGGTATCTACAAAGCCTCGACGCCCGTGCGCACGCCGTTAGTGGGTGCTGGTTACACCGCGAGCTTAGGTGACCGTGGCAAATCCCCTGATCAGCATGCCGTTTTGGCTGCACTGAAACAGGCTCTAGGCTAGTATTCACTCTATGGCACAACAAGCGTACACCCTGCTGCTTAGAATCTTCTCGCCCTTCATTTGGGCGTGGATGGCTTGGCGCGGGCATAAGGCGGGGGGTGTTTGGCAGATATTTTGCGCAGAGCGCTTTGGCTCCTATCCGCTGCGTTGGGATGGTGAAGCGCCAGTCTGGATCCACGCAGTCAGTCTGGGCGAAACGCGCGCATCCCAAAGCCTAATTACATTGTTGCTCTCGCAAGGCAATCGCATTTTGTTGACGCACACCACACCCACGGGTCGGGCAGAGGGTGCGCGTTTGTTTGCGGCAGAAATCGCGTCGGGCCAGTTGCGCCAGCAGTGGTTGCCGTATGACTTTCCAGGAGCAACCCGTAAATTTTTTGCTCACTATCGCCCACGCTTGGCGATTCTGATTGAACGTGAAGTCTGGCCGAACCTGATCGAACAAGCGCGCTTGGCTGATGTGCCGGTGGTGTTGGCGAGCGCGCGTTTTTCTGAACGTGCGCAGGGGCATGTTCGCCGTATCGATCAATTGTTTATTAGTTTGATGCGCGATGCGTATGCCAGCATCGACTTAGCCTTGGCGCAGACGGAAGACGATGCCCGTCGCCTCTACGAAATTGGCGCACCGAACGTGCAAGTGGTCGGTAATGTAAAGTTTGATGTACAGCTTCCGGTTGTCGCTGTCGAAGCTGGTCGCGGTTGGCGCGAGCGTTTGGGTCGTCCGATCATTGCCATTGCCAGCACGCGTGAAGGTGAGGACGCGATGTTTGTCCCGGCGATTCAGCAGCGGCTGTTGCACAAGGACTCAGTGATTACCGATTATCACGTGCAGCTTGATCCGGTTGAGATGCCAGCCACTGCACCTTTGTTTTTGTTGATCCCTCGTCATCCCCAGCGCTTCGATGAGGCGGCAAGCTTATTGGAGACCGCAAACGTTAAATACGTACGGTGGTCCACCATTCGTCATAACGTCGATGCACCACATGAGCTCGCACCGGTTGAAGTGGTCTTGTGTGACACGCTTGGTGAAATGCCGTTTTTCTACGCGGCAAGCGATGTCGCGATCGTGGCCGGCAGCTTTGCGCCGCACGGCGGACAAAATTTGATTGAAGCGTGTGCGCTTGGCACGCCAGTCATCGTAGGACCTTTCACGCGTAACTTTGCGGATGCCGTCGATGGCGCCGTGGCGGTTGGTGCCGCAATTCAAATCGTGAGTTCTGAGTTAGTAGACCCCGCACAACGTGCAGTGGCCACAGCGGTTAGCTGGCTGCAAGAGCCAGAAGCCTTGGCAAATCGTGGTCGTTTAGGCCGTGATTGGGTCGCACAACACACCGGTGCGACACAACGTATCGTGCAACAGATCAACGAGTTTGAAGCTGCCCAGGACCAATCTTCGCGGCATCCGCGTTAAGCGGCGCAGCAATATTCGCCGCTGGCGTGCGACCCTTTTGCGCGCGCGGCGTACCAAACCAACCTTGCCCGACTGCAAACAAGCCAAGGTTGACGATGACCAAGATGATGAATAGCGTTCTCATGCACGCAATGTAATGAGAATAGGGGAGTTTCGCAAGTTAACCCTCGACCGGCACCAAGTGCGCCAGCCCATCCAACACGGGGTTGGCGAGCACTTCAATCTGAAGGTGCCCGAGTAGTCTGCGCAGTTCTTGCTCCACCTCGGGCCAGCCGCCGCCACTCACACACAATACCGGCGCAACACCAAAGCGCTCTTGTGTAATCAGGCATTGACGGTGCACGGCGCCCGCTTGTGCGGCCACCACACCAGTCGAAATCGCTTGCAAAGTTTGCCGCGGATAGTCGGTGCCCGCGCCACTCGCGAGCGGCAGGTTTGCTGTGCCCTGCGCGAGCGACTGGCGCATCAGTGCTGGGCCCGGCAGGATGAGGCCGCCTTCAAAATGATTGCTCGGATTGAGGGTGTCAATCGTTGTGGCTGTGCCAAACGTAGCAAGTACGAGCGGTGGGTGCGCGGTCTTAAAGCGTGCGGCAAGACCCAGCATTGAAGCCCAGCGATCGGCGCCGAGCTGCTCGGGTTGCGCATACCCATTGGTGACACCGGCCTGCGCCGCGGACGGTGTGATCCATTGCAGTGCGCAGTGGATCTCTTGCAGCGTTTGCTGAAGATGCTCTGCGACGATATGTCCGGCAACGTTGACGCCTAGCGCAGCGGTAGGTTGTACGGGAAGCGAGGCGAGCCATTTCCGCAAGCGCGCAGGAAGTTCAGCGAGTGGATTCAATGTAATGGCATGGGCTGCAGCCTCGCGCCCGAGTCCTGGGTGCTGCCAGCCAAGCTTGATCCGGGTATTGCCAACATCCATCAAAACAATCATGTGTCTCTCGCAGAGCTAGTGTGCTGTGTAGTGCGGGCTCGAATCGACACATCGCCCACCAAAATTGGCAAGAGACCAGACGCGGTCTCGATTTGTAAGCGGCCGATTGAATCGGTGCCGCGGGCAATGCCAGTGTGCAACAGTTTCCCCTGATCGATGACCTCAACCTGTTCGCCAAATAAGCCGTCGACTTCTTGGTAGCGAGAGGCAAAACCAGCATACCCTGTTGCAGCATATTCGTGGAGGGTACGCTGCCAAACCTGTGCGAGTGCCGCAACAAGCTCGATAGGATCGATCACTTGTTCCAACAAAATGTGTGACAAATCAGCGACAGGCCGCTGGAGCTTGGCGGACAACTCGGAGGCGCCCGACAGGTTCAGCCCCATGCCGATCACCAAAATAGGTTGCCGGGCCGTGGTCGACGCAGCGGTCTCGACCAAAATGCCGGCAAGCTTGGCGTCCTTCCATTGCAGGTCGTTCGGCCATTTCAGAGTTAACTGATGTGCGGTGCGTGCACCAATCAGCGGTGTGAGCAAACTGCGTAGGGTCAGGCAGCTGGCGATGCCAAGCGCAGGGGCGATGCCGGGTAAGTCACCCGCAGCAATTTTTGGTGCAAAACCACAAGAAAACATTAAGCACTCGCCGTCTGCATTATGCCAAGGGCGCGCAGCCCGGCCTTTGCCCGCCGTTTGCAGGTGGGCGCCCAGTAAGCGTGGCCAGGGCGGGGTGGTAGCAGGTGTAGCCGCGCTTGCCATCGCGCGCGCTAAATCTCCCAGATCCTTATTGGTCGATCCGGTGCTTTTTACCCAAGCCACCGCGTCAAATTCTGGCAGCAAGGTGCCTAGCCTCTCACGAAACGTGTTGGGCGAAGGAAACGGGATCGAGGAGCGGGAATCGACTGTCATCACCTGATTTTACGGCGTGAATTATGATGGGGGCACTTTATGGATCCCCCATCCTTTGCATGACGCTTAGTTCGACATCTTCGCAGTCAGATCGCCTGGTCGTCTTTGACGACAAGGTCTGCCGTCTGAGCGGCGACTGGAATGTACAAGCGCTCGCCGTGTCGGGTGAAGTTGATCGGCGTGTAGCGCTGCTCGCGCGCGCGCAGCCCGCGATGGACTGGGATCTCACCGGCATCGCAAAATTCGACGCGGTAGGTGCCCAGTTGCTTTGGAAGCGCTGGAGTGCCGTGCTGCCCCAAGGCATCGCGCTGACAGACAGTCAGCGTGCCTTGTTTGATGTACTGGCGCAATACCCGGTTGAGCAGTCACCGGCAACGCCGGCACCACAGCTCCTTGATTGGGTGCGTGGAATTGGACGTGGGGTGTTTGTTGGGCTTGAGCACGGCCTCGGGTTGTTACGAATGCTCGGCACGTTTATGGGGGATTTTGGTCGCCTCCTGATGCGACCTTCTCGCGGACCCTGGCGGGAAATCTCGGCGCAGGTGTATCGAGTGGGGGCGCAGGCGCTCGGCATCACCGCCTTGGTCGGATTTTTAATCGGGATCGTCTTGTCGTATCTGTCGGCCCAGCAGCTCGCGGTGTTTGGGGTTGGACAGTTCATTGTCAAGCTGTTGGGGGTGGCCACCGTACGGGAACTCGGGCCGATTTTGGCTGCGATTCTGGTGGCGGGGCGCTCGGGCTCATCGATTACCGCGCAGATTGGCGTAATGCGTGTCACGCAAGAGCTCGATGCGATGGAGGTGATGGGGATTTCGCACGGACAGCGGTTGATTTTGCCGCGTGTGATCGCCTTAGCAATTGCCATGCCGCTTTTGGTGCTGTGGACAGACGCCATGGCGTTGATCGGTGGGATGATCGCGGCTAAGCTGCAGCTAGGCCTGACGATTCAGTGGTTCTTTGGCCAGTTGCCGGATGCGATCGGCATCAAAAACTACTGGATCAGTGTGATCAAGGGCATTACGTTTGGTGCCTGGATTGCCTTGGCGGCGTGCCACTTTGGGTTGCGCATTAAACCCAACACCGAGAGTCTAGGGCGCGGCACGACAGCCTCGGTTGTGACAGCGATTACCGGTGTGATCCTGATAGACGCCTTATATGCAATCCTCTTTAACGAGATGGGTATATGACGGCGGCCCCCATCATCTCGGTTCAGCACCTCACCACGGCGTTTGGTACACACGTCGTGCATCAGGACTTGAGTCTGGATGTTTATCCCAAAGAGATCCTCGCCTTAGTCGGTGGTTCGGGCTCGGGTAAGACAACCTTATTGCGACAGATTTTGGGACTGGATGAACCGCGTAGCGGTGTGGTCAAAGTCTTTGGCCGACCCGTGCACGATTACACCGGTCAAGACCGCATCGCGCTGACCCATCGGTGGGGCATGTTGTTTCAAGCGGGGGCACTCTTTTCTGCGCTGCCTGTCTTCGATAATATTGCTTTGCCTTTGCGTGAATTGCATCATTTGCCTGAAGCCTTGATTCGCGATGTGGTGCTAATGCGTTTGAGCTGGATGGGCTTGACGGCACGCGACGCAGACTTAATGCCTTCGGACTTGTCGGGCGGCATGATTAAGCGAGTGGCCTTGGCCAGAGCGCTGGCGCTGGACCCTGAACTATTGTTTCTGGATGAGCCGACGGCAGGACTTGATCCGCAGCGCGCCGATGAATTCGTAGAGTTAATTCGTGTGCTGCATCGTGAGTTAGGGTTTACTGTCGTGATGGTGACGCACGATTTGGATACGATTGGTGCCTTGGCCTCGCGCGTCGCGGTCTTGGCTGAAAAGAAAGTGTTAGTTGAAGGCTCGCTAGAGACGGTGATGGCAACCCAGCACCCCTTTATTGATGCCTTTTTTCATAGTGAGCGTGGCGTACGTGCGCTCGGGGCGACTGCCGCCAAGGATGTGAATCATGGAAAACCGTAGTCACGCGTTACTCGCGGGATTGTTTACCTTGCTGCTGGTGATCGCCGGTGCGATCGGGGCGGTGTGGGTCAGTAAGAAGAACGTGCCGCTCTTGCCGTACGAGCTGGTCGCAACCTCTCCGGTGACAGGGCTCTCGGTGCAATCGGCTGTGCGCTATCAGGGCGTACCGGTGGGTCGGGTGCAGTCGCTACGCTTCATGCCCGATAGGCCTGGTCAAGTACGTATTCTGATTGGTGTGGATCCGAACACCCCATTGACGGAATCAAGTTGGGCAGAGATTGTCACAGCCGGTGTGACCGGGATTTCCAACGTTGAATTACGTGATGATGGAAAATCAACCAAGCGGTTGGTATCGTCGGCTGAGCGTATTCAGGATATTCCAATTCGTCCCAGCTTTCTGGAGCGCTTGCAAACGCAGAGCGATGAGGTCTTGCCCGCGCTGGATCGCATCATGGATCAGATTGAAAAAATCACCAGCGATCAAAATATTGAATCCTTACAAATCACCATGACGAATGTGGCCGAGTTATCGACCCAGCTGAATCAGTCTGCCAAGTTGCTTGAACCTGGTTTGAAAAAGATTCCTGCGCTGGTGGATGGCATCACAGCGATGACGCGGCGCATGGATGATGGCATGGTCTTGCTGACACGCCGCTTGGATGGTGCGCTGGCAGATGTTGGAATCCTGACGCGTTCGGCGCAAGATGCGATTGCGCAGATCAATGCGTCAACACTCCCTGATATGTCCGTGCTCTCGTCGAGTGTGGTGGATGCCTCACGCACACTGACGCGTACGGTACGCCAGTTTGGGCAGTCACCGCAGTCATTTATTTTTGGGCCGCCACGCGCGGCACCAGGTCCGGGTGAGCCGGGATTTGCAGGCTTTGGCTCAGCGGCGCCGTAAAGGGAAATCATGAAAAGCTTCTGCATAAAGATCGTCGCGGTCACCGCGATGCTGTTGGGCATCACTGGCTGCACGTTCGGGGGTGGCGAGGCGCGTGCGCCCCAACAACTCGATCTGGGGGCGGGATCTGTCACGCCTGCAGGGGGCTTGCCCGCGCACCGACCATTGTTGATTGCACCGGTTGTGGCTTCGGCCTTGCTCAATGACACGATGGTGATTTGGCGTGTGGGCGAAAGTGGGCAGCCACAGGGTTTCACCACCTATCGCTGGGTTGCGCCGCCTGCGCAGTTGGTCACACAACGCTTGATGGCGCGTCTGGCGTTGCAAGGTGCTGTGCTTGAGCAGGGTGTTGGTGGGGATGTGCCCCAATTGCGGCTGAATTTGCAGAGTTTTGAGCAGTTGTTTACGCCGGATGGTAAATCGAGCCAAGGTGTGTTGACGATGCAGGCGGTCCTGCTGCGCGCGAACCGCGTCGTCGCGCAAAAGTTGATCGATATTAAAGTGCCGGCCGTGTCGCAGGATGCCTCAGGCGGCGCACAAGCGCTTCGCGTCGCAACGGATCAGGCGGCTGAACAAGTGGCACAATGGCTGACCCCTTTTCTGAAACCTTAGTAGATTTATGCCCGCACACACTGAAACAACCACTTTTGATGGCTTAGCAGGCATCATCGACTGCGCGCTCGACTGGCCCGATGGCGCGCCCACCGGTTGGGCGTTGATTTTGCACCCCAATCCTTCACAGGGCGGGACGCGCGATAACAAAGTGGTAACCACCCTAGCTCGTGCCTGCGTGCAACAGGGCTTGCTCGCGATACGCCCTAATTTCCGTGGAATCGGCACTTCGGGGGGGACGTTTGACCATGGCAAAGGTGAGCTACTAGATATGGCGGCATTGGTTGAGCAGTTTCGTGTGCGTTATCCCGAGATCGCGGCCAAACCGTGGGTGTTGGGTGGGTTCTCCTTTGGGACGTCCATTGGTGTGCAGTTGTATGCCAAATGGGAGACATTACAGAAGAACTTGCCGAATATTGTCATTTTGACGGGCTCTGCAGCCCTGCGCTTTCGTCATAACGAGGTCAAAGCACCTGAAGATGCGCTGGTGATTCACGGAGAAGACGACGAGGTCGTGCCCTTATCGGAAGTGATGGAGTGGGCGCGGCCAATTGGCATGCCAGTCGTGGTCATCCCCGATGCGGGTCATTTCTTTCATGGCAAGCTGCTCGTCCTAAGACAATTAGTACAGACACGATTAAAGGCATTGCCCTAGCGCGCAGAGATGGAATGCCTATAATGAGACTGTTGCGTTGTTTGAAGACCTCAGTCATGTCCGAGTTTTTGTTTTTAGTAGTCCGCAGTGCATTGCGCGCAAGTGCCTCCAGGCTTGCCGGCGCAGCGAAAGCTATACCGACTGCACTGACATCGACTGCGTGTGCGTCGATTCTTGGCCTGTCGATCGCAATCACTTCGCCCCAGATTCACGCCCAGAATTCAACGACCCCCACGACCCCCACGACCAAGCCCGCGCCTAAAGGCAAGGGCGAACCAGCCGCCAAGGCAGACCCCGCGGCAGCCAAGCCAGCGCCCTCCGAAGCGGCGGTATCGGCGAAGACCCCTTCGCCACTGACCCCCGTCCAAGTTGGAGAGATGTCGAGTGTGCCAGTGCCCACTATTGCGGCACGTGCCTGGATTACGGTAGATGTCACAAGCGGCCAGGTGGTGGCTTCGTCTAATGCCGATCAAAAAATTGAGCCAGCTTCGCTGACTAAAATCATGACGGCCTACCTGGCTTTCACAGCGATCAAAGAAAAACGTTTAACGCTCGAGCAGCAAGCGAATGTGTCGACGGTCGCCTGGAAAACGCGCGGCTCACGCAGTTTCATTGAGCCCCGCAAGCCTGTCACGGTAAATGAACTCATCAAAGGCGTGATTATTCAGTCAGGCAATGACGCATCGGTGGCACTCGCAGAAACCGTCTCGGGTAGCGAGGCCGCTTTTGTGGACAGCATGAATAAAGAAGCTGCGCGCATGGGCATGGTCAACACTGTGTTCAAGAATGCAACCGGTTTACCCGATCCTGAGCACATGACCACCGTACGCGATTTGGCCATCATTGCGCGCCGCATGATCAATGATCATCCAGACTACTTTCCGTACTATTCAATGCGCGAGTTCACGTACAACAAAATCAAACAGTCCAACCGTAATCGTTTGTTGTGGGCTGACCCGTCAGTTGATGGCATGAAAACAGGCCACACCGACGCCGCGGGCTATTGTCTGGTTGCCACGGCCAAGCGTGGCGATCGTCGCGTCATCACGGTGCTCGTCGGTTCAGACAGCATGGCCACGCGCGCAGAAGAAAGCCTAAAAATCCTAAACTGGACCTTCCAGAATTTTGAAACGATCAAGATTTTCGATAAGGCGCATCCGGCCGTTGAAGCGCGTGTCTGGCAAGGCAAGACCGAGGAAGCCAAACTCGGTGTGTCGAATCCTTTGTGGGTGACCGTGCCACGCGGGCGTGCGGGCGACGTCAAGCCGATTGCCAAGCGTCCTGATCCTTTACTCGCGCCACTCGGTGCGGGCGAGAAGGTCGGTACGCTCACCCTGATGTTGGATAACAAGCTGTTGCGTTCAGAACCGCTTGAGGTACTTGAGGCGGTCGAACGTGCCGGTTTTGTGGGACGAACTGTCGACACAGTGAAGTTGTGGTTCCGTAAGTCTGAATAATTTTTCATCAATCGATCGAACAAGCGAGCAGAACAAAAATGGTGCAGAACATGTTGATTCAAGGTGTCTCGGGCAATCCAACCGTCTATGTCAACGGCGTCTTTGGTCCGTTATCTGAGGCAAAAATTTCGGTGCTTGATCGTGGTTTTATTTTTGGTGATGGTATTTACGAGGTCGTGCCGATTTACAAAGGTAAGACCTTCCGCATGGCGCAGCATTTGGCGCGTCTTGAGCGCAGTCTCGCAAAGTTGCGGATTCAAAATCCAATGACCAAGCAGCAATGGGAGGCCTTGGTTAAAGAGCTGACCGATCGCAACACTGAGCCCACCAGCATGGTCTACATCCAGGTGACGCGTGGTGTCGCTAAACGCGATCATGCTTTCCCCGTGCTGCCCGTGGAGCCGACTGTTTTTGCGATGGTGGCACCAATGACCCCACCGACTGCGGCGGTCCGCGAGAAAGGCTTAACCTCCGTGAGCATCCCCGATGAGCGCTGGTTACATTGCGATATTAAGTCGGTGTCCTTGCTCGGTAACGTGTTGGCCAAGCAAGCGGCTGTGGATGCGGGTGTCGACGAGGTCATCCAGTTCCGCGATGGCAACCTCACAGAAGGCGCGTCTTGCAATATCTGGGTGATCAAGCAGGGCAAACTGATTGCTCCCCTAAAAGACCATCTCGTGCTTGAAGGCATCCGTTATGGCTTGTTGGAAGAGTTGTGCAAAGAAGCCGGTATCCTCTTCGAATTGCGCGTCGTCAAGCAAGAGGAAGTGCAGGGTGCAGACGAGATCTTGATGTCTTCTGCAACCCGCGAGGTGTTGGCGATTGTTCAGCTCGACGGCAAGCCCGTGGGTGCTGGTAAACCTGGTCCGGTCTTCCAGAAACTGCGTGCCGCTTACGATGCACGCATTGCCGCTCTGTAATAATGACTGCGCCAACGGAAGAATCGCTGATTAAGTATCCGTCTGCGTTTCCCATCAAGGTGATGGGAAAACAGACGCCTGAATTGGCGCAAGTCCTGTCAGATCTGGTGCGCGAATATGATCCTGCGTTTGATCCGGCCACAGTTGAAATGCGTCCAAGCAAGGCCGGCAACTACATGGGCTTGACGTTCACCATCAACGCAACTTCGCGCGAGCAACTCGACAATCTATATCGCGCGCTGCACGCACACCCGCTGGTTTCGGTGGTGTTGTAGTGTCGCGGGTGTGGTCACGCCCGTCTGAGTATGAGCCTGTCTGGCGCGCGATGCGAGATTTCACGCAAGGGCGCACACCAGATACCGCGGACGAGCTGTGGCTAGTCGAACACACTCCGGTCTACACGCTCGGTCAGGCCAGCAAGCCTGAACACTTACTTAACCCTGGCAAGATTCCGGTCATCCAGACGGATCGTGGAGGACAAGTGACTTATCACGGTCCTGGGCAAGTGATGGTCTATATCTTGGCAGATCTCAAGCGTTCCGGGCGGTACATCAAGCAGATGGTCAACGAGATCGAAGAATCGGTGATTTTGACTCTCGCGGGTTTCGGAGTACAGCACGCGTGTCGTAAAGACGGTGCGCCTGGTGTGTATGTGCCCGTCGGCGATACGCTCGCCAAAATTGCGGCGCTGGGTATCAAGGTCCGCAATGGCTGTACGTATCACGGCGTCGCGTTAAACGTTGATATGGATTTGACGCCGTTTGAGGGCATTAACCCCTGCGGATATGCGGGATTGCAGACCATCAACATGGTTGATGTG
Source organism: Bordetella parapertussis (assembly GCA_945865935.1). Classification (GTDB taxonomy): domain Bacteria; phylum Pseudomonadota; class Gammaproteobacteria; order Burkholderiales; family Burkholderiaceae_B; genus Zwartia; species Zwartia parapertussis_E. Next base: position 35,999 of record CAMBFI010000023.1, read on the forward strand.
GGCGCACGTGCCCCTTGGGATGATGTTGCGCAAGCATTAGCCACACAAATCGCTGCCCAATGTGGTTTGCGGCTCACCAGCGGGTAGAATAGCCTCATCCCTTTACTCTTAGCGGCGCAACGTTTAGCAGCGAAGCGTCCATGCAATGTATGTCGACACCCTCTGCACCCTCGGCCCCTACTGATACGACTGCTGCGCCCTACGACGCGACGCAAAAGCAAAAGGCGCAAGCCAAGACTTCTCGTATCCCGATCAAGGTGATTGCGGCGGAACGTTTAAAGAAACCAGAGTGGATTCGTGTGAAGGCGGCACCGGCCGGCTCCCGT
>CAMBFI010000024.1 GCA_945865935.1 Bordetella parapertussis
GGCGATTCACTTGGTTTTAAGAATTTGACGAGTGACCCGGCAAACCCCGATTCTTTGTAAATGACGCTGCTGTGGTTTTACCCACCTGACCCAAAGACAAATCAGTGCAGCGGCTCACCGCTTAAGCGGCCAGAGCGAAACGCTCGTCGTTGGCGTTTATAGTGTTTCCAGTGGATTTACGAGCGAACTGGTGCTCGGCATGCCCTGCGCTGTTTCGCGACCCACGTCGAATCCGGATCGGCCCCAGTAGTGCGATTGTAGACGAACAATCTGTTGATTCAGACAGATGAGATGTAAAAGAGTTCAGTCTTTGTAACTAAATCGAAGGTGATCTCTTACACGTTCATCAGTTGCTTGATCATTGGCCACATCTCGCGTGCAGACTGCGCCGTGTGATTCGCCTGCCAGGTCTCGACGGGATGATCGGGTCCGCAATAGCCATACGCTGCCGCAATAGAGGGCATACCGGCTGCGCGTGCCGCTTGAATGTCTCGGATGTCGTCACCGACATATAGACAACGGTCAGTACCGTAGCCGGCTTGTTGCGCCGCGTGCAGCAGCGGAAGAGGGTGTGGCTTGGCATGCGCTGTCGTATCGCCACACACCAGCACAGCGCAGTCCTTATCCAGCCCTAAGGCCGTGACGATGGGTTGCGCTAAGTGCGTGACTTTGTTTGTGACAATGCCCCAAGATAAGCCGCGCGCTGAAATCTGTTCTAGCAACTCTGGCACACCATCAAAGAGGCATGTATCCACTGTCATCGCAGTTTGATAGTCTGCGAGGAATTGCAGACGATGTTGCTCATAAGTGTCGTCGCCCGGGGCAAGGTTCAGCGCACAGCGCAAGAGACCACGTGCACCGGCCGAGGAGTAGGGCCGCAGCACCTCAAGAGGCAAGGGTGGCAAGCCTGCGCGCTCGCGCTGCTTGTTGGCCGCTGCGCCAAGATCAGGTGCTGTGTCGGCAATCGTGCCGTCAAAATCAAACAGAATGAGAGCGCTCATTTGCGGGTAGCCATTAAATAGTTCACGCTCGTATCTTGATTGAGCGAGTACGTTTGTGTGAAAGGGTTGTATCCCATGCCCATTAATTCTTGTGTGGTGAGGCCATGCGCACGGGCGGACGCTGCGAGTTCGCTTGGACGTACAAAACTGCGCCAGCTATGCGTGCCGCGCGGCAAAAGCCGCAAAATATATTCCGCACCAACAATTGCGAACAGAAAGGATTTTGGGTTGCGGTTCAGTGTTGAAAAGAACACCCAACCACCCGGTTTGACGAGTGTGGCACACGCACGCACGATTGAACCTGGATCAGGGACGTGTTCAAGCATTTCCATACAGGTCACGATATCAAATGTCTGCGGCTGCTCTAAGGCCAACTCTTCGGCACTGATGCTGCGATAGGTAACAGGCACCCCTGACTCCAGGCCATGTAGCTTTGCAACCTTCAGCGACTTATCGGCCAAATCAATTCCAGTGACTTTGCCGCCAGCGAGCGCCATGCTTTCAGCTAGGATTCCGCCGCCGCAACCGACATCAAGTACGGTTTTGTCGTGCAGGCCACCGACTAGCCGCTTGATCCACTCAAGTCGCAGTGGATTGATGGCATGCAAAGGCTTGAATTCGCTATTTGGATCCCACCAGCGGGAGGCGAGTGCACTGAATTTATCTAATTCAGCCTGATCGACATTCGAAGTGGGGCGCGGGGCGTCGGATGACATGGGTCTAATCGCTCATAACACTGCAGTTAAAACAGCAAAATGAAAAAAGGCCCCGCAAGCGAGGCCTTTCTGAGTCGGAATAAGCGCTGGCAGAGCCAGCCTTACCCAATCAGCGTCAAGAATTACTTCTTGCTGCCGATGATTTCGACGTCTACGCGGCGGTTCTGGGCACGGCCGGCTGCTGTACGGTTGTCAGCGACTGGTTGTGACTTGCCTTTACCTGAAGCAGTGATGCGGTTAGCAGCAACGCCTTTGGTAACCAAGTAAGCTTTGACAGCTTCTGCACGGCGAACCGACAGGGCTTGGTTGTAGGCATCAGAACCGATCGAGTCAGTGTGACCGATGGCGATGATGGTTTCGAGGTTGACTGCTTGTGCGCGACCAACCACTTGGTCAAGCAGCTTGCGGCCTTCAGGCTTGACAATTGCTTTGTCAAAGTCAAACAGAGCTTCGGCTTTGATCGAAACTTTGTCTGCCATTGGCTTAGTAGCGGCTTTTTTGACGCATTCAGCAGCAGCAGTTGCTGGGGTCCAGAAGTTGTTCTGCCAGCAGAGTTCATTGGAACCGTTCTTCCAGATGAGCTCGTTAGAGCCGTTCTTCCAATTGTCTACTGTTTGTGCGGAAGCGACGCCGGTTGCCGAAATAGCAGCAAAGGCGAGTGCCAGAGCGAATTTGGAGGGCTTGTTCATGTTTCTCCTCGATTGAGCTTGAAGCTGGATAAGTGACTCGCAGCGAACTCCCGCCGCAAATGAAAAAAATACATCAGGTAACCAGTATAACAAGGCAGCGAGCACGTTCAAAAGAGCTTACTCACTGGGTTTCCTGCGTGCTGATTGGAATCTTACGGCATTTGGGGAACTTTGGCGAAGTTAATGCATCACTTGAACCCCTGAAAAGCGTATTTCTACCCCTAACGCCTATTTGCTGTTGGTTTTTGGCAACAGTCATGGCTATTTTTGTAGTTTTTTGTACTTTCCCTGAGGTTGAGGCCTTTTTTTTACCTACGGACGTCGCAGTAAATAGCTTTATTCCAGCATAGCCCAAAAGAAGCATGCTCTGACTAAGAAGGGGTGGCGGCGGTGTAGAATCCAAGGTTTACCTTTAGACCCGCTTTTAGGGTTCTCAACCGCTGTCTTTTGTTGCGAAATTTATGGATTCCTTTGCCAAGGAAACTCTTCCGATATCCCTCGAAGAAGAAATGCGCCGGAGTTATCTCGACTACGCAATGAGCGTAATCGTGGGGCGCGCCCTCCCGGATGTCCGGGATGGTCTCAAGCCAGTACACCGTCGCGTCTTGTTTGCGATGCACGAACTCAACAACGACTGGAATCGAGCGTATAAAAAATCCGCACGTATCGTTGGTGATGTGATTGGTAAGTATCACCCGCACGGCGATCAGGCGGTCTACGACACAATCGTGCGTATGGCGCAAGATTTCTCACTACGCTATATGTTGGTGGACGGGCAGGGTAACTTCGGTTCGATCGACGGCGATAACGCTGCGGCGATGCGATACACCGAGATCCGCTTATCCAAGATCGCCCACGAGTTGCTTGCGGACATCGATCAGGAAACCGTTGATTTCGGGCCTAACTATGACGGAAGCGAACAGGAACCCTTGCTCTTGCCTTCGCGGTTGCCCAACCTGCTGGTTAATGGCAGCTCCGGCATTGCAGTCGGAATGGCGACGAATATTCCGCCACACAACCTGGCAGAGGTCGTGGATGGCTGCTTGTATTGCTTGCGCAATCCGGACTGTACGGTGGACGAGCTCATCGAGCTGATCCCTGCGCCCGATTTCCCCACAGGCGGCATTATTTACGGCATTGTTGGTGTGCGCGAAGGCTATCGCACCGGACGTGGCCGCGTCATCATGCGCGCCAAGACTCATTTTGAAGATATGGAGAAGGGCAATCGGCAGTCGATTGTGGTCGATGCCTTGCCCTATCAAGTTAATAAGAAGACCTTGCAAGAGCGTATTGCTGAGCTCGTCAACGAAAAGAAAATCGAAGGTATCTCTGATATTCGCGATGAGTCAGACAAAGACGGTATGCGTCTTGTGATTGAGCTCAAGCGTGGCGAAGTGCCTGAGGTCATTCTCAATAATCTATACAAACACACCCAGCTGCAAGACACCTTCGGGATGAACCTGGTGGCACTGGTAGATGGCCAGCCTCGTTTACTCAACCTCAAGCAGATGGTTGAGTACTTCTTGTCGCATCGTCGCGAAGTTGTGACGCGTCGCACGGTGTTCCAGTTACGCAAAGCACGTGAGCGGGGCCATGTGCTCGAAGGCTTGGCGGTCGCCTTGGCCAATATTGATGAGTTCATCACGATCATCAAAGCGGCACCGACACCGCCGGTTGCGCGTCAAGATTTGATGGACAAATCCTGGGATTCGTCCTTGGTGCGCGAAATGCTCTCGCGTGCAGATACGGAAGCTGTGGGCGGACGCGTTGCTTACCGGCCAGACAATTTGCCTGACACCTTTGGTCTGCAATCAGACGGGCTCTACCGTTTGAGCGAAACGCAAGCGCAAGAAATCTTGAACATGCGTTTGCAGCGCTTGACTGGCCTCGAGCAAGACAAAATCGTCAGCGAATACAAATCTGTGATGGATACGATCTCTGATCTACTTGATATTTTGTCGCGTCCTGAGCGCATTACGGTCATCATTAGCGAAGAGCTTCAGGCAATCAAGACTGAGTTCTCAATCAACGCCAAAGATGCACGTCGCTCGGATATCGAACTTAATGCGACTGAACTCGATACCGAGGATCTGATTACGCCAGCCGATATGGTTGTGACGCTTTCGCACGGTGGCTATATCAAGAGCCAGCCGTTGTCAGAATATCGCGCGCAGCGTCGCGGTGGACGTGGCAAACAAGCTACGGCAACAAAAGAAAACGACTGGGTTGATCAGTTGTTTATCGCAAATACGCACGATTATTTGCTGTGCTTCTCTGATCGCGGACGTGTGTACTGGCTAAAAGTTTGGGAAGTGCCGCAGGGAACACGTACCTCACGCGGCAAGCCGATCGTCAACATGTTCCCGCTGATCGACGGAGAGAAAATTACCGTTGTGTTGCCGATCAAAGCGTTTAGCGATGATCAGACGGTGTTTATGGCGACTTCGCGCGGTACGGTTAAGAAGACACCCTTATCTGATTTCTCGAACCCACGTAAGGCAGGCATCATCGCAGTCGACCTCGACGAGGGTGACTTCTTGATTGGTGCGGAACTCACCGACGGCAAGCATGACGTGATGTTGTTCTCTGATTCGGGCAAGGCGGTCCGCTTCGACGAGAACGATGTACGTCCCATGGGGCGGAATGCCCGTGGTGTGCGCGGCATGATGCTTGAGGACGGACAGAATGTGATCGCGATGTTAGTGTCGGGAGATGAATCCCAGACTGTTCTCACTGCGACACAAAATGGCTTTGGCAAACGCACGCCGATCGCGGAATACACGCGTCATGGTCGCGGCACAAAAGGGATGATTGCCATTCAGACCTCCGCGCGTAATGGCAAAGTGGTGGGGGCTGTCCTGGCCAATGCGACCGACGAGATCATGCTCATTACAACGGGTGGCGTACTCGTGCGCACACGGGTCTCTGAAATTCGTGAGATGGGTCGTGCAACCCAGGGTGTCACGCTAATTAGCGTGGATGATGGCAGTATGTTGTCTGGTGTGCGTCGTGTGGTTGAAAGCGATGCGGACGATGACGGCGAAGATATTGCTGATTTGGTTGATCCCACAGCACCGGATGGGTTAGCAGGTACTGCAGACGGGGCCGATTCGGCGACTTAATATGGCGCGTCCCTGGAACTTTTCCGCAGGGCCGTCTGCGATGCCGGAGCCGGTACTTGAACAGGCTGCCGCAGAAATGCTTGATTGGCATGGCTGTGGCATGTCTGTGATGGAGATGTCTCATCGCGGCGAGCAGTTTATTGAAATCTGTTCGCAGGCCGAAACTGATTTACGTGAATTGCTTGCAATCCCGCAAGACTATGCTGTGCTCTTTATGCAGGGCGGTGCGACCGCTGAAAACGCCATCGTGCCGATGAACCTTTTGGGTCGGGTCGCGCAACCCAAGGCTGATTTCGTGATCAGTGGCATATGGGCGACGAAATCCTATCAAGAATGTCAGCGCTATGGCGATGCGCATATTGCCGCGACTAACGCAACCGCGACAGCCATCGACGGCGCGCAACAGGCTCCTTATACGTGGTTACCTAAGTCTGATACTTGGCGAGTGCGCAAGGATGCAGCCTATTTACATATCTGCAGCAATGAGACCATTGGTGGCGTCGAGACCATGGACTGGCCGGACATGCAGGCACTTGGTGCGCCCGAGGTGCCGCTGGTGGTTGATGCCTCTTCGCATTTTCTTTCTAGGCCCATGCAGGTTGATCGTGCAGGGATGATCTTTGCCGGAGCACAAAAGAATGCGGGACCCGCGGGGTTGACGATGGTGATTGTGCACCGTGATCTGATCGGACACGCGTTGGCAATCTGCCCCTCCGCTTTTGACTATAAAAATGTCGAAGCGCAGCATTCGATGTACAACACGCCCCCAACATACGCCATTTACATCGCTGGATTGGTGTTTAAGTGGCTCAAGCAACAGGGCGGGTTGGCCGCGATCGAACAAAGAAATATTCTGAAGGCGCGCGCGCTGTATGATTATTTCGACGATAGCGGTTTTTATACCTTGCCGGTTCACCCTTCGGTGCGCTCTCGGATGAATGTGCCGTTCTTCTTACGTAATACTGCTCTGGACGACGCTTTTTTAAAGGGTGCCCAGGGACGGGGCTTGATGCAGTTAAAAGGACACAAAAGTGTCGGTGGGATGCGTGCATCGATCTACAACGCGATGCCATTAGAGGGCGTGCTGGCCCTCATAGACTATCTTAAGGATTTTGAACGCTCACATGGATAAGTCACTGCAAGACCAGTTGCTGCCCCTGCGCCAACGTATCGATCAGATTGATGCTGAGATCCTAGACCTACTCAACCGTCGCGCCTTAACAGCGCAAGAGGTTGGCGAGGTCAAGCATAAGCATAATACGACAGGCCCCGTGCTGCGTCCCGAACGAGAGTCTCAAGTCATTCGTCAATTGCAAGGGCTCAATCGTGGGCCTTTTCCAACCGAGGGTGTTGCCTCTGTTTGGACTGAAATCATTTCTTCTTGCCGCTCGCTTGAGCAATCGCTGACGGTTGCGTTTCTTGGCCCAGCAGGCTCATTTTCTGAGCAAGCTGCGTTTGAACACTTCGGCCGTGCCGTGATTGGTTTGCCCTGCGCGTCATTTGACGAGGTGTTTCGCTCGGTGGAAGGTGGCGCCGCGCAAGTCGGGATGGTGCCCGTCGAAAACTCCACCGAAGGCGCGGTGAACCGCAGCCTAGATTTATTGTTGGGTTCGCCTGTCAAAATTTTAGGTGAACGTTCTATCTTGATTCGCCATTGCTTGTTGTCCAAATCGGGCGACATGAAAAACATCACCAAAATCATGGCGCATCCACAGGCGCTCGCGCAATGTCAAAATTGGCTGAACCGCGAATACCCAAGCATTGCCCGAGAGTCTGTCTCAAGCAACTCAGAAGCAGCGAGGCTTGCCTCTCTGGATCCAAACTGTGCGGCGATCGCAAGTGATATCGCTGCGCAAGCCTGGGGCCTTAAGATCATTGCTCAAGGCATTCAAGACGATTCGCAAAACCGTACACGCTTTTTGGCAATCGGACATATTGAAAACTTGCCGAGCGGTCACGATAAGACCAGTTTGATTCTCGCTGTACCTAATCGTGCGGGAGCGGTCTATCAGATGCTCGCACCTTTATCTGAGCATGGCGTGTCGATGACGCGACTTGAATCAAGACCGGCGCGTAACGGCCAGTGGGAATATTATTTCTATGTCGATGTCGAAGGGCATGCGCACGATGAACGTGTAAAGAAAGCGCTGGCTGTGCTCGCTTCGCATTGTGCGTTTTTCAAGCTCTTGGGCTCCTACCCCGCGCAGTCATAAGTCTTATGTGACGAGGTGGGTGTAGGTGTCGCGCGACCTCTTCATGCTGTCCTTTTTTTGAATTAACTTTGTCGGTGCAATCCATATGTCTTCGAAAGATTCAGTGTTAAATGCGCCCGCGCACATTGCTGCGATCGCGCCTTATCAGGCGGGAAAGCCCATCGAAGAGCTCGCGCGCGAATTCGGTCTCGATGCGTCAAAGATTGTGAAGCTCGCGTCAAACGAAAACCCCTTGGGAATGCCCGAGTCTGCAAGGCTGGCATTGAATGCTGCCGTTGCAAATCTTGGTCGCTACCCTGATCCTGCTGGCTTTGATTTAAAGAAAGTGATTTCGCAGCGGTTTGGTGTGGACCAAGGCTGGCTCACGCTCGGCAATGGGTCGAATGACATTCTTGAGCTGGTTGCTTCGGCTTTGATTGAGCCAGGCAGCGCGGTGGTGTATTCGCAATTTGCTTTTGTGGTCTATCGTTTGGCCACTCAGGCTCGAGGCGCGAAGCACATCGTCGTGCCGGCCAAAGAGCATGGCCATGATTTGCCTGCCATGATTGAGGCGATTACGCCCGAGACAAAAATTGTGTATGTCGCGAACCCGAACAACCCGACCGGTACTTACTTGTCCGTTGACGCGATCGAGTCTTTCCTGGCCGGTGTGGCAGCGCGTCACGGTACGCGTGTGACGGTCGTATTGGATGAGGCGTATAACGAATTCCTCGAGCCCGCGCTGCGCGTCGATGGCGTGGCGCTCGTTAAGCGCTATCCGAATTTGATCGTATCGCGTAGTTTTTCAAAAGCCTATGGCTTGGCTGGTTTGCGCGTCGGATTTGCGATGGCGCAACCCGTGCTGACCGATCTATTGAATCGCGTGCGACAGCCTTTTAACGTGAACTCTCTGGCGCAAGCCGCAGCGATTGCAGCCCTGAACGACAAAGATTTTTTGGCTAAAAGTTTTGCTGTGAATCGCGATGGTAAAAAGCAGTTGCAGCAGGGTTTCGAAAAACTTGCTTTGCAGTTTGTCCCTAGCTACGCCAATTTTGTATTGGTAAAAGTTGGCGACGCAGCCCGAATCAATCTTGAACTGCTCAAGCGCGGCGTCATCGTGCGCCCAGTGGCCGGCGATGGTTTGCCTGAGTGGTTGCGTGTTTCGATTGGTTTGCCTCACGAGAACCAGATGTTTCTCGATGCATTGACCGCCGTATTGAAAGCGGCGCCCGGGCCATGACAAAGCTAAAAATTGGCACGCTGGCGGTGATAGGCGTGGGCTTAATTGGTGGCTCGTTTGCCGCTGCCTTGCGTCGTGCTGGAGGTGTTGATCGTATTCTTGGCGCTGGGCGTCGTCCTGAAACGCTCGCGCAGGCGGTCGCCTTAGGTTTAATTGACGAGGCTGTGAGCCTCAAAGAGGCTGCTGCACAAGCAGATTTCATTTTCATCGCAGCACCTGTTGGTGCATTTGAAGCAATTTTTTCTGAGATCGCTCCCCATCTTGGCGCTAAAACCATTGTGACCGATGGAGGCAGCACAAAGCGGAATGTGATTGAGGCCGCACGGTCTGGCTTGGGTCCGCGGATGGCCCAGTTTGTTCCGGGCCATCCGATGGCGGGTTCGCACGAAAAAGGACCTGACGCAGCCGACCCAGATTTGTATGTGGGTCGTCGGGTGATGCTCACCCCGCTTGTCGAAAATCATCCTGAGGATGTCGCCATGGTTCAGGCCGTATGGCAGCGGTGTGGCGCAAACGTTGTGTGTATTGATTCCAATCAGCACGACGGTGTGGTCGCTGCAGTGAGCCATTTGCCCCATTGGGTTGCAGCGTTGTTTATGGAATACATCACGGGTGGCGATGACGCGACCTTAAAACTTGAAACGGCTGGCTCGGGGTTCAGAGACTTTACGCGTGTCGCGCAGGGCTCGCCTGAAATGTGGCGCGACATATTTGTGGCGAACCGCGATGCGATGCTCGCTGAGCTCGCCTCCTTGCGTCAGGTGATGGATCGTGCCGAGCATGCCTTGCGTGAACACGACGCGGCGTGGCTTGAAGAGATGCTTGCGCGCGCGGCTCAGGCACGTGCGGATTGGCCTGGTAACTTGAAATGAGTATGGCCTCTAGTCTTGAACTAAGGCACGGTGTCGCGGCCCAAGGCAGCGTGAACTTACCAGGATCAAAAAGTATTTCGAATCGCGTGTTGTTGTTGTCGGCACTGGCAACCGGCAGCACACGTATCGATGGTTTACTGCAATCGGACGACACCAGCGTGATGTTGACGGCACTTCGCGAGCTAGGCGTGCAGATCAGCACGCATGCGACGGACTCCGTGACAGTGCAGGGCGTAGCGCGCTTTCCCGTTGAGCGTGCCAAACTCTTCATGGGAAATGCCGGCACGGCGATCCGCCCCCTGACTGCGGCGCTTGCCATGATGGGTGGCCACTACACCTTGTCGGGTGTGCCTCGCATGCACGAACGCCCAATTGGTGATTTGGTTGACGGTTTGCGTGGGATGGGGGCTTGTCTCAGCTATCTTGGACAGGACGGCTACCCACCGCTACACATTGAACCGGCTGGCACGCTATTGGATCGGGTCGCCGTGCAAGGTTTCGTCTCTAGTCAATTTTTGACCGCCGTGTTGATGGCAGCGCCGCTCGCTGTTGCGCGCTCTGGGAAGGCGTTGGTCATTGACGTCGTCGGCGAGTTGATCTCCAAGCCCTATATTGAGATCACCCTTAATTTGATGGCACGCTTTGGTGTGACCGTTGAGCGACATGGTTGGCAGCAGTTTGTGGTGCCTGTCGGCTCAGTCTATCGCTCACCCAAACAAATCTATGTAGAAGGTGATGCGTCGTCTGCCTCGTACTTTTTGGCGCTTGGTGCCATTGGGGGCGGGCCAGTCACCATCAACGGCGTCGGGGCGCAAAGCATTCAGGGCGATGTCGCATTTGCTGACACCATTGAGGCGATGGGCGCGCAGGTCAAACGCGACGCCGCCTCGATCGAAGTGACGGGCTTTCAAGTGGCACGCGGAGAGAAACTCAAAGCCTTTGATGCCGACTTTAATTTGATTCCTGATGCGGCCATGACGGCGGCAGCACTTGCCTTGTTTGCGGATGGTCCCTGTACCTTGCGAAATATCGGTAGCTGGCGCGTGAAGGAAACGGATCGTATCGAGGCGATGCAAACTGAGTTGCGCAAGCTTGGCGCGCAAGTCGAGAGCGGCCCAGACTGGTTGCGCGTGTGGCCGATTGCTTCGGGCAGTTGGCAGGATGCCAGTATCCATACCTATGATGATCATCGTATGGCAATGTGTTTCTCGCTGGCCGCCTTTGGTCAAAGCCGAGTCACCATTCTGGATCCCGGGTGCGTGAGCAAGACGTTTCCGACTTACTTCGACGTGTACGGCAGCCTGACTTCATGAGTTCAGCCATCCCGGTCATCACGATTGATGGACCAACGGCTTCGGGCAAAGGTACCGTGGCGCAGCGTGTGGCCTCAGCGCTCGGTTGGGGAGTGCTTGATAGCGGGGCGCTTTATCGGTTGACGGCACTTGCCGTACAACAGCAAGCGATTGACCCAGACAACGAAACAGCTGTCGCCGACGTGGGGGCAACGCTTGATGTTCAGTTCCGACCCGAGCAGATCCTGCTTGGCGGTCAAGATGTATCTGAGGTCATCCGACAAGAGCATGTTGGCAATCTGGCATCACGACTGGCCCCTAATCCTAAGTTACGCGCAGCGTTATTGAGCCGTCAGCGAGCGTTTCGCCTGGCCCCGGGGCTTGTGGCGGATGGCAGGGATATGGGCACCATTGTTTTCCCAGATGCCCAGGTAAAAATATTCTTAATTGCTGACGTACAAGCGCGTGCGCAGCGACGTGCTAAGCAGTTGATCGAAAAGGGAATTTCTGCTAATCTACAAGACCTTCTTGCAGATATGCGTGCCCGCGATACCCGAGATACACAGCGCTCGGTCGCGCCACTCATCGCAGCAAAGGACGCACACGTGGTGGATTCGTCGACGCTGACGATTGATCAAACGGTGCAAAGCATCCTCGGCCTCTGGTCAAGGTTTTTATCCACTCCACCCAGTTTGGGTGTGTAACCGGCTCCAAAGGCCATCTGGACTTCCTCTACATGTCAACTCAACAAACCTCAACCCAAGCCGGCGAAAGTTTTGCCGCGCTGTTTGCAGAAAGTATCGAAAAGCAGGACATGAAATCCGGCGAGGTTATTTCCGCCGAAGTCGTACGTATCGATCACAACTTTGTGGTCGTGAACGCGGGTCTCAAGTCTGAAGCGCTCATTCCGCTCGAAGAATTCCTCAACGATCAGGGCGAGCTCGAAGTCAAACCCGGCGATTTTGTGTCGGTTGCTATTGATTCGCTCGAAAACGGCTACGGTGACACCGTGCTGTCCCGTGACCGCGCCAAGCGCTTGTCGGCTTGGTTGTCGCTCGAGCAGTCGCTCGACAAAAATGAACTCGTCACTGGCACGATTACAGGCAAGGTAAAGGGTGGTCTAACCGTCATGACCGCCGGTATTCGTGCGTTTTTGCCAGGCTCGTTGGTCGACTTGCGTCCTGTCAAGGACACAACGCCTTTCGAAGGCAAGACCATGGAGTTCAAAGTTATCAAGCTCGATCGCAAGCGTAACAACGTTGTGTTGTCGCGTCGTGCTGTGCTCGAAGCCAGCATGGGTGAAGATCGTCAGAAGTTGCTCGAAAACCTCCAGGAAGGTTCGATCGTTAAGGGCGTGGTCAAGAACATCACCGACTACGGCGCCTTCGTTGACCTCGGCGGTATCGACGGTCTGCTGCACATCACCGATATGGCATGGCGTCGCGTGCGCCATCCTTCGGAAGTATTGACGGTTGGTCAGGAAGTCGAAGCAAAAGTCCTTAAGTTCGATCAAGAAAAGAGCCGTGTATCGCTTGGCGTCAAGCAGCTTGGCGAAGATCCATGGGTGGGTCTCGCACGTCGCTACCCACAGGGTACACGTCTGTTCGGTAAAGTCACGAACCTTACCGACTACGGTTCATTCGTTGAAGTGGAAGCCGGCATCGAAGGCTTGGTTCACGTGTCTGAAATGGACTGGACCAACAAGAACGTTGATCCACGCAAGGTTGTGACACTCGGCGAAGAAGTCGAAGTCATGGTCCTCGAGATCGACGAAGACCGTCGCCGTATCTCCTTGGGTATGAAGCAGTGCCGTCAGAACCCATGGGAAGAGTTTGCAGCAAACTTCAAGCGTGGCGACAAAGTTCGCGGCGCGATCAAGTCGATCACCGACTTTGGTGTGTTTGTTGGTTTGGCGGGTGGCATCGATGGCTTGGTTCATCTCTCGGACTTGTCCTGGACTGAAACTGGCGAAGAGGCTGTGCGTAACTTCAAGAAGGGTGACGAGCTTGATGCCGTTGTGCTCGGAATCGATACCGACAAAGAGCGTATCTCCCTTGGTGTGAAGCAAATGGAAGGCGATCCCTTCAATAATTTCGTGGGGACCTACGACAAAGGTGCTTTGGTGCCTGGTACTGTGAAGTCGGTTGATGCCAAAGGCGCAACAGTGACCTTGTCACTGGAAGTCGAAGGCTACTTGCGTGCTTCCGAAATGGCTTCAGGTCGTGTCGAAGATGCGACAACCGTCATGAAGGCTGGGGACAATGTCGAAGCCATGATTATCAACGTTGATCGCAAAACGCGTTCGATTCAGTTGTCGATCAAGGCGCGTGACAGCGCGGATACCGCTGACACCATGCAGCGTATGACTGAAGCAAGTGCTTCGTCGGGCACAACCAATTTGGGCGCATTGCTCAAGGCCAAGCTCGATCAGGCGCGTGACACTGAATAACCTCAGTGACTAAGTCAGAGCTCATCGCAGCGCTTGCGGCCCGTTATTCTCAACTGGCCGCACGCGACACGGATTACGCAGTCAAGACCGTTCTTGATGCAATGACCCAGGCGCTCGCCGAAGGTCAACGCATCGAGATTCGCGGTTTTGGCAGCTTTTCTTTGTCCGAGCGCGCGCCGCGCGTGGGCCGTAACCCGAAGTCTGGCGAACAAGTCCTGGTGCCTGGTAAGCAGGTGCCGCACTTCAAGGCAGGTAAAGAGTTGCGAGAACGTGTTGATTTAGAAGATGAGCAGCCGGTGCTTGAAGCTGCAAATCGAAAAACCGCCTAATTGGCGGTTTTTTTATGAACTCGAGTGGCAGGACGCTTACAATCTTATTTTGTATATAGGGAGCATCAGTCATGCGTTACATCGTCTGGGCTTTGCGCTTGATCGTATTTTTAGCTGTCCTGTTATTTGCGCTTAAAAACACGGACCCCGTGGGCGTGACCTTTTATGGTGATTGGGCCATACAAGGCGTGCCGTTGATTGTGGTGATGCTGACCACCTTTATTTTGGGAGCGGTATTTGGTTTGTTGCTCACCGTTCCGGGTTCCTTGCGCCGTCGACGTGAGGTAGCGCGTCTGCGTAAAGAGCTTGAGCGCATTCAGGCGGCTGTTAATCCCCAGTCGGGCGCTCAGACACCTCCGGAATTGTTGATGCCGATGTCACCGCTTTGATGCGTATCGGCGCATTGTGTGTGTAATTGCTTTAGGAATGACACGTGGATTTTGAAGCTTGGTGGCTGATATTTGTGCCGTTGCTATTTGGCTTGGGGTGGCTGGCTGCGCGCTTTGATATTAAGCAAATGCTCTCTGAGACGCGCAACCTGCCTGACTCCTATTTCAAGGGGCTTAATTTCCTTCTCAATGAAGAGCCGGATCGGGCGATTGACGCCTTTGTGGAAGTGGCCAAACTTGACTCTGAGACAACCGAGCTGCATTTCGCGCTGGGAAGTCTGTTCAGGCGACGCGGTGAAATGGAGCGTGCGATTCGGGTACATCAGAGCTTGTTGTTTCGCTCAGACCTGCCGCTTGCTCAACGTGATCACGCGCAACATGAACTCGCCCAAGACTATTTGAAAGCAGGGATGCTGGACCGCGCGGAAGAAGCGTTCGCGGTGCTCAAGCAAACTGCCTTTGCCTTGCCGGCGTTGCGTGCATTGATTCGTATTTATGAGTCGGAACATGATTGGGCGCGCGCGATTGACGCAGTTGATAGCCTGCGTACCTTGGTGGACGAGCCTGTCCCGCAACTGGTTCACTATTACTGCGAGCAGGCTCAGGCTGCGCTGGCAATTAAACCGACTGCTGATGTGCATGCTGCCCAGCAGGCCTTGACCCAGGCGGTTCGGGCAGCGGAGGCGGCGCAAGTCGCACCGGATTCGCCATCACTGGTGCGGGTTGCCATGATTCGCGCTGGGATTGCGGGCTCCTTGCAGGACGGGATGACCAAGCGAAAGCATTTAGAGTCGATTCTTAAACAGTCGCCTGAATTCGCAGGCTTAATTGCGCAGGACTTGCTTGCGCACTACACCGAATCGGGCGATGCGGCCGCAGGGTTAGATTTGTTGCATGCGCATTATCAACAGTATCCTTCTCTCGATTTGTTTAATGTTGTGTTTCGCGCAATGCGCGCGCAGCAAAATGCCGCCACCGCTTGGGCGTTCGCGCGTGCGTCGCTCCAGAGTCATCCTTCCTTGCTTGGGCTGGATCGCTTCCTAGAGGCCGAGCTCGCGCAGACTCAGCAAGAACGTGGGGATAGCGCCAAAGTGCAAGTTGCCGTGCCCGGTGCAGACTTACTGCTGCTGCGCAGCTTGATTAATCGTCACACACAACGTTTAGATAGATATGTTTGTCGCAGTTGTGGCTTTCAGGCGCGACGTTATTACTGGCAGTGCCCGGGGTGCAATGCTTGGGAAACCTACAAGCCCCGAAGACTGGAAGAACTTGAATGAAACCATTTCCCAAAGCAGCGATTGAGAAAGCACGTGTTCTTGTGGTCGGCGATGTCATGCTTGACCGCTATTGGTTTGGTGAAGTCGAACGCATTTCTCCCGAAGCGCCTGTGCCGGTCGTGCATGTTGCCAAACGCGAGGACAGGCTGGGCGGTGCCGCGAACGTTGCGCGCAATGTCGCAGCCTTAGGTGCACAGGTAACGCTCGTGGGTCTAGTTGGGCAGGATGAAGCGGCAACACGCGTCAAAACGTTGCTGAATGAAGCGGGTGTCCAAGCGCATTTGGTGACGGACGCGCATCACCCAACCACACTCAAGATGCGCGTGTTGGGTCGTCAGCAGCAGCTGTTACGTATCGACTTCGAAGAAAAGCCAACCCCCGCTTTATTAGACTCCCTAGCCGATCGTGTCGCCCCTTTGCTTGCGCAGCATGACCTGGTGGTATTCTCAGATTATGCAAAGGGAGCCCTCGCGCAGGTTGAAGCATTAATTGCGATGGCGCGTGAGAAAGGCTTGCCGATTTTGGTGGATCCGAAGGGCAGTCACTATCAGCGTTATCGTGGTGCAAGCCTCGTGACACCTAACCGCAGCGAAATGCAGCAGGCTGTGGGGCACTGGAAGTCGGAGTCTGAGCTAAGCGATCGCGCGCAAGCGCTGCGTGCGCAGCTTGAGCTTGAAGCCTTACTCGTGACGCGCTCTGAGCAGGGCATGACTCTCTTCACAGAAGCAGGGAGTGATCATGTCGAGGCGCAGGCACACGAAGTGTTTGATGTCTCGGGTGCGGGCGACACGGTGTTGGCAACCTTAGCCGTGATGCGCGCGGCGGGTGTGCCTTGGGCCGAGTCCATGCGCTGGGCCAATCGGGCGGGTGGTATCGTTGTCGGTAAGTTGGGAACCTCTATTGTGACCGCAGGAGAACTCGCATGATTGTCGTAACAGGCGCCGCCGGTTTTGTCGGCAGCAACATCGTGCGCGGCTTAAACCGTCGCGGACACACCAACATTCTTGCGGTAGACGATCTGACTGATGGCGATAAGTTCGTCAATCTGGTTTCCGGTCAAATTGCTAACTACATGCATAAAGATGATTTTCGGCATGGCGTACTTGAGGGATTTTTGCCGGGTGTGCGTGCTGTCTTTCATCAAGGGGCTTGCTCTGATACGACTGAGCGTAATGGTCAATTCATGATGGACAATAATTATCGCGTATCGCTTGAGTTATTTGAATATTGTCAGTCGCACAAGATTCCGTTTATTTATGCATCGTCCGCAGCGGTTTATGGCGCGGGGCCGGTCTATGTTGAAGACCTCGCCAATGAACGCCCCTTGAATGTCTACGGTTACTCGAAGTTTTTGTTCGATCAGGTTGTGCGTGCCCGCATGAGCTCGCTGACCGCGCAAGTAGTGGGATTGCGTTATTTCAATGTGTACGGTCCGCAAGAGCAACATAAAGGTCGCATGGCATCTGTTGCGTTTCACAACATGAACCAGTTCTTGGCTGAAGGACATGTCAGGCTGTTCGGTGGTTGGGATGGCTATGGCGATGGCGGACAGTTACGTGACTTTATCTCGGTCGATGATGTGGTGGATGTCAACCTGCACTTTCTCGAGCATTCTAAAGTCTCCGGTATTTTCAATTGTGGGACGGGTCGTGCTCAGCCTTTCAATGATGTCGCCAGTGCAGTGGTCAATGCGATGCGTGGCATTCAAGGTAAGCCAGCACTCTCGCTCGAAGAGCTAGTCAAGCAGGGGATGCTGCGGTATGCGGAGTTTCCTGAAGACCTGAAGGGTCGCTATCAAAGCTACACCCAGGCCGATGTGAGTGCCCTGCGTCAGGCGGGCTTCACTGCACCGATGCGAGACGTTCAGACGGGCGTCACGCAGTATGTGCAGGCGCTGCACGGACCCCGGTAAATTCCGAATGGCTGGAGTCGTGCACAAGCCACGTGTTGCAACAGTTCATCCCGCAAGATAGCGCAACGTAAACAGGACTCATGTCGGGTCTTGTCTGTTCGTTTATCTTGAGGATGCGCTATGAACCCCTTTCTTGTTGATCCTGTCGCAACACCGATCGCGACGGTGCTGCCTGGTGAATGGAATACTGCGTCACGCGTTCGACGCCCGGGCCGACCTTTTCGGTATCGTGCGGGGAAGTTGGCGTTGGCGGCCGCAGGCCTCGGCGCTAGTCTGGGCGGAACGTTTGCTGCGTATGCAATAGATGTCAACGTGGCGTCGGTTGCAGAACTAGAGAGACTCCGAGGGATTGGTCCGCGGACTGCACAAATGATTATTCAAGAGCGTGAGCGTGCAGGCGCGTTTGAGTCATTGACGGATCTGTCCGAACGCGTGCGCGGAATCGGTGCGCAACGCGTAAAGGTTTTACACAGTGGGGGGTTGCGTGTTGGGACGTCCGAAAAGACGTCTGTCAGCCTTCAGACGGGAACTCAGGTCGTTGAGGGCGGCTTCGGGACACCGCGCCAAGCTGGGCGTGACGCAGTCAAGCCTGTGTTGATGCCGGGGGTGATAGCCCCTGCAGAGCATAAGTAATCGCCATCCAGAGCGCGGCATTTTCTGTATGATTAACCCTATGAAAACCTATCCTACCGTTGAAAATGCCGTTGGGCAGACGCCCCTCGTTCGACTCCAGCGCCTACCCGGCCCCATTGCAGCCGAGCGCGGCAATATTGTGCTGGGTAAGCTCGAGGGCAATAATCCGGCCGGTTCGGTGAAAGATCGTCCGGCCTTGTCCATGATTCTTGGCGCAGAGGCGCGAGGCGACATCAAACCTGGCGACACCCTCATTGAGGCCACGAGCGGGAACACGGGTATTGCCTTGGCAATGACGGCGGCGATGCGTGGCTACAAAATGATTTTGATCATGCCCGACAATTTGTCTGTTGAGCGTCGTGCCTCAATGGCTGCGTATGGGGCAAAACTTATCTTGACCCCAGCGAGTCAAGGCGGGATGGAATACGCACGCGATCTCGCCGGCAAGATGCAAGCGCAGGGGCAGGGCAAGGTTCTGGATCAGTTTGCCAACCCCGATAACCCGCTCGCGCATTTTAAAACGACCGGTCCAGAGCTTTGGGAGCAGACCGACGGGCAAATTACCCACTTCGTCAGTGCCATGGGTACGACCGGGACCATCATGGGTGTTGGGCGTTATTTAAAATTAAAAAATCCGGATATAAAAATTGTGGGTGCGCAACCTGCTGAGGGCTCTCAGATTGCAGGTATCCGGAAATGGCCGGAAGCGTATCTGCCTGCAATTTACGACCCAAGTGTGGTGGACCAATTTGAGTTGATCGAGCAAAAAGACGCCGAAGCCATGGCACGTCGGCTCGCCGCGGATGAAGGGATCTGCGCGGGAGTTTCCGCTGCAGGGGCCTTGGTTGCTGCGCTGCGTGTGGCGCAACAAGCGCGCAACGCCACAATCGCTTTTATTGTCTGCGATCGTGGCGATAGGTACTTATCAACAGGCTTGTTTGACGAGCAGGCCTAAGCGAACCCAATCTATGGCTTGCTAAGTTCTGCGGCCAAGTCTGCCACCGACGCTGCATAAAAATAGCTACGGTTGTATAACGTGATCGTAAAGAAGTTCGGCGTGGCTGTGCGTAGCTCGACCGTTCCAGCCGACTCTTCTGGCAGATCAATGACGCCCAGTGCCGCGCGCATCCAAGGGCCTTCCTTCGCTCCAGGCGCAAGGCGTGCACCTGCTGCACGGAGCTGTGGCCAATCGAGCGTTGGCTTCAACCCCCCATCGACCAGTTTGCTTGCAGAGCTTGGTAGCGTCACAGGAGCAAACACAGGTAAACCACGTTGCCAGCCATGTTCAACCAAAAAGTTGGCCACCGATACGATGGCATCGGGCACACTGCCTGACAGATTGATTTGCGTTGCACCGCTCGCACTGACCGCGAAGCGCTTGATGCTCCCTGGCATAAATTGTGGGATGCCGATCGCCCCCGCGTAAGAGGCTTTAATGGTGCGTGCATCGATTCGGCCAGTGAGGTCGAGCTCGATTAAGTCGGCCAGTTGGTTGCGAAACATGTCTGCGCGGTCTGGTCTTTTGGGATCGGGATAGTCGAAGGCCAGTGAGGTTAACGCGTCTAAGGCCCGAAAATTACCTTGGCTGCGTCCATATAAGGTTTCGACCCCGATAATCGCAGCAATGATATTCGCTGGTACCCCGTAGCGTTCAGCCGCACGGTCGAGCTCGGCTGCGTATTGCTCCATGAAGGCTCGGCCCTGATTGATCCGAATCGGTTCGACGAAACGGCCACGGTATTGTTTCCAGCTGCGGGGGGCACGAGGCTGGCCTATCGCGGGAGGCGAGACAATACGGATCACCGTTTCGTTATAGCGTGCGTCGTTCAGTAAGGCGAGCACTGCAGGCTCAGAGAGTTTGCGAGACGCCGCAAGCTCCACCCCAAAGCGTTGAATCGCTGTGCGTCGCGAGGCGGGGGTGTGACCGCCGACCGGAGCAGTGGAGCTGCTGCCTGCTGCACTGGTATCGGTTGGTTTGGCGGGGGTGGCGGCTGAATTGGTCGTTGAGCTATTGTTTGTCGTCTCAGTCGGCGGGCGAGCAGGGCCCGTGCAGGCGCTAAGAAGCATGGCACAGCTCGCAAGCAAGGCGAGGCGATACATCGGCAGCATAAATATCCCTTATGTTGTGGTGTGTCTATGATACCTGTCCAGCCCAACGGCTTTAGGGCTATCTGAGTAGATTCCGCATATCCGGTAAAATCCCAGAGGAATCGGAGTTTACCGAGCTGTTTTTATCTCTGGAGATCGCTGGATGAAGGTGCTTGTGCCTGTTAAACGCGTCGTGGACTACAACGTCAAAGTACGCGTCAAGTCGGACCAGTCGGGTGTCGATATTGCAAACGTCAAAATGTCGATGAATCCTTTTGATGAAATCGCGGTCGAAGAAGCGACGCGTTTGAAAGAAAAGGGTGCTGTCACCGAGGTGGTTGCCGTGTCGTGTGGCGTGGCGCAGTGCCAAGAAACACTGCGTACCGCAATGGCGATCGGTGCAGATCGCGGCATTTTGGTGCAGACCGATGCTGAGCTTCAGCCACTGGCTGTCGCTAAATTACTCAAGGCGCTTGCCGAAAAAGAACAGCCACAGCTGATGATTTTGGGTAAGCAGGCGATTGATGATGACGCGAACCAGACAGGCCAGATGTTGGCTGCGTTGTTGGGTTGGTCGCAGGCCACCTTTGCCAGCAAGATCGAACTGCTCGACGGCATCGCGCGCGTTACGCGTGAGGTCGATGGCGGACTCGAGACCATTGATTTGAAATTGCCCGCGATCGTCACAACCGATCTGCGCTTAAATGAGCCCCGCTACGTGACGTTGCCCAACATCATGAAGGCAAAGAAAAAACAGCTCGATACCTTCACCCCCGAAGATCTAGGCGTGGATGTTGCGCCGCGCCTCAAGACACTTAAAGTCTGTGAGCCAGCCGGCCGGTCTGCTGGCGTCAAGGTGCCAGATGTTGCGGCACTGGTTGATAAACTCAAGAATGAAGCTAAGGTGATTTGATATGTCGATACTTGTCATCGCTGAACACGATAATGTTCAACTTAAGGGTGCCACGCATAATGTTGTCGCTGCGGCGACTGAAATTGGTGGCGATATTCATGTGTTGGTGGCCGGTGCGAATGCCCGTTCCGTCGCGGACCACGCAGCGAAGCTTGCTGGTGTCTCCAAGGTCTTGCTGGCCGAATCGCCAGCCTTGGCAGACGCTCTGGCTGAGAACGTCGCTGAGCAGGTCTTGGCGCTCGCTCCGGGCTATAGCCATATTTTGTTTGCTGCAACGGCCTCGGGCAAGAACGTCGCCCCGCGTGTTGCGGCGCGTCTAGATGTTGCGCAGATTTCCGAGATCCAGGCCGTAGACGCTGCCGATACCTTCCAGCGCGCAATCTACGCTGGCAATGCGGTGGCAACGGTGCAGTCAACGGACGCTACGAAGGTGATTACGGTGCGTACCACCGGTTTTGATGCAGTGGCTGAATCAGGTAGCGCAGCAGTCGAAGTCGTTGCCTCAGCCGCGGGCGCAGGTCTGTCGACCTTCGTGAGTCGCGAAGTGGCCAAGAGCGATCGTCCTGAATTGGCCGGTGCAAAAGTTGTCGTGTCGGGTGGTCGTGGCATGGGCAGCGCAGAAAACTTCAAGATTCTGGATCCGCTGGCCGATAAGCTGGGTGCTGCGCTTGGCGCCTCACGCGCCGCGGTCGATGCGGGTTATGCGCCAAACGACTGGCAGGTAGGCCAAACCGGTAAGATCGTCGCCCCACAGCTTTATGTGGCGATTGGTATTTCGGGTGCGATTCAGCACTTGGCTGGTATGAAAGACTCCAAAGTCATTGTGGCCGTGAATAAAGACGCTGAAGCCCCAATTTTCGGTGTGGCGGATTACGGCTTGGTCGCTGACTTGTTTCAAGCAGTGCCTGAGCTCGTGACGACGCTTTAATGCGGTGCACTGTCGCTCAGTAGCATTAAAATCCCGTCTGTCCTGACGGGATTTTTTTTACCTTTACGGTTGATCAAACATGACATTTCGTGCTCCAGTTGAAGATTTTCAGTTTGTGTTTAAACACTTGTCGGGGTTGCCGCAACTATTGACACTACCTGTCTTTGCTGAGGCGCAGTTCGACTTGATCGATGCAGTATTAGAGGAAAACGCAAAATTTACCGAAGAGGTGGTCGCCCCGACTAATCGCATCGGCGATTGTCAGCCCCCGGTTTGCCAGAATGGTGTCGTGAAGATGCCTGCAGCGTTCCATCAGGCGTTTGAACACTTTACGCAAGGCGGTTGGCAAGGCTTGCGTCACCCGCAGCAGTGGGGTGGGCAAGGCCTACCGAAAGCCCTTGCGACAGCAACGACTGAAAACCTATACGCCGCTAACGTCGCTTTTTCCTTGTGTCCAATGTTGACGGATGGTGTGATCGAAGCACTTTTATTAAGTGGAACAGAGCAACAGAAGCAAACGTATATTGAACCGTTAGTCGCTGGCAAGTGGACGGGGACGATGAACCTGACTGAATCACAGGCGGGCTCCGACTTGTCGATGGTCACGACACGCGCGCAACCGCAGGCCGATGGAACGTATCGCTTGTTCGGTCAAAAAATATACATCACCTATGGCGAGCACGATCTGGCTGAGAACATCGTTCATCTGGTATTGGCGCGGACCGCTGATGCCCCTCCCGGCGTCAAAGGCTTGTCGTTATTTGTCGTGCCAAAGTATCTCGTGAAGGCAGATGGCTCACTCGGTGCGCGCAATGATGTGTGGTGTGCGTCAATCGAGCACAAACTGGGTATTCATAGCAGCCCGACAGCCGTGTTGTTGTTTGGTGACCAGAAGGGGGAGGTTGGAAGTGGTGCGATTGGAACGCTTGTTGGGCAAGAAAATCGTGGGCTGGAGTACATGTTCATTATGATGAACGCTGCGCGCTTTGCAGTCGGCGTTCAAGGTATTGGTGTCAGTGAGGCGGCGACGCAAAAGGCGCTTGCGTATGCTCGAGATCGTGTGCAGAGCCGTGCAATAGAGGGTTCCGCGGGACCTGTGGCCATTGTGCAGCATCCCGATGTGCAGCGAATGTTGTCGACGATGCGCGCACTGACCCAAGCCGCGCGTGCGATTGCCTGCGCTGCTGCGGTGGCCGATGATTTAAGCGTCGAGCATCCCGATACGCAGATACGACAGCGTACTCAGGCGCTCTACGACTATCTTGTTCCTGTTGTGAAGGGCTTTTCGACGGAGTGCTCTCTCGAGGTCAGTTCGCTTGGCGTGCAAGTGCACGGCGGCATGGGCTTCATTGAGGAGACGGGCGCCGCGCAGTTTTATCGTGATGCGCGCATCCTGACGATTTACGAAGGAACAACTGCCATTCAAGCGAATGACTTGGTGGGGCGAAAGACCTTGCGTGATGGCGGTGCGCAAGCACGCTCGTTGCTCGCAGAGATTCGGAGTTCAGTCGAACAGGTGACAGCCGCCGCGCAGCGGGCTGCAACGTCTGAGCGCGCGGGGCTTAAGCTGATTGCTGAGCAGCTATCGCTCGCGGCAGATGCCTATGAGCATGCAATTCAGTATCTGCTTGATCAGGCAAAAGAAAATATTCGTGCGGTGTATGCGGGAAGTGTGCCCTACCTAATGTTGACGGGCTACGTCCTAGGCGGATGGCACTTGGCGCGCGCAGCGCTTGTGTGCGTTGAGGCCCCGCGCAATGGTGTTGACGAGCGTTTCGCTCAAGATAAATTTGCAACAGCTGTGTTCTATGCGGCGGTGGTCTTGCCCCGCGTGCAAGCACTGAGCTCTGCGATGCTGCAAGGTGCGACGATTGATGATGTGCTGAGTCGCTCAGCCTTGCAGCAGTAATCTCGCCAGACGTGTTTAAGGCAGGATGGCGTCCAGGCTGGTGTTGACTTCGATCAGGATGGGCGCGCGTTGGTCAAGCGCCGCCTGAATCACGCCATCGATTTCATTTTTGTTGGTAATGCGGGCAGACTGCATCCCAAAGCTCGTGGCCAGACTCACAAAGTCGGGATTGAACAGACTCGTGCCACTGACTCGTCCTGGGTAACCACGTTCTTGGTGCAGACGGATTGATCCGTAGCTTGCGTTGTTCGACAAAATGAAGATGATGGGTAGTTTGCGCTCTACGGCAAGAATCATCTCGTTACCGGTCATTAAGAACCCACCGTCACCGACGATGCAAATCGTCGTACGTATGGGTTCGCGCAAGGCGCAGGCTAAGGCGGCGGGCGTGCCGTAGCCCATGGCGCCGGCCAGTGGCGCCATTAAGCGTTGTCCTGTCTTGAAGGTGAAATGTCGGTAGACAGGGGCGGCAAAGGTGCCCGCGTCCAAACAGATCGTTGTGTCCAGAGGTACGCGATCCATCACGGCGTGTACGACCTCGGTAAAGTTAACGCCTTGTTTGGGGACGCGAGTCGGCCACGCGGCCCATTTTTGTGCGTGTTGACGTAAGCCCGCGAGCCACTCTTGGCGCCCCGCATCGGGCTTGGGTGCCTGCGCGTTGCTCAATGCGGATACCAAGCCCACGGGATCGCAGACCAGAGGGAAGTCGGCAACGGTATCCCAATTGATGATGCGTGAGTCGGGATAGCAGTGCAGCAACGTTTGCGGCGCTTGCGCATAGCGTGGGAAGGTAAAGTTTTGTGTGGTGATGTCCCCCAGGCGGGTGCCTAAGGCCAAAATGAAGTCACTTTGCTGCAGCGTAGCCATTTGCGCCGCTGGGTTGGAAAGACCCAAGTCCCCAACGAAAAGAGGGTCGTCGTTGGCGAAGATGTCGTGACGTCGGAACGACACCATGGTCGGTAGTTGCCAATGGTGAATAAAGGCGCTTAAGGCTTCGCGTCCGCCTGGGCAGTCGAAGCAGCCGCCCACAATAGCGAGGGGGCGTTTAGCCTGACCCAAGCGCGTGGTGATCTCAGCCATCGTCGCGGCATCGGGCAGTCCAAAGATCTGTGCGTGGTGATGCAGCGCAGGTTTTTCAACAGGCTGCTGCTGGATGTCTTCAGGGATCACCAAGACGACTGGGCCGGGAACGCCCGAGGTGGCCATGCGTACGGCTTTGAACGCCGCCTCGCCGATTTGCTCGGGTGTTTGACATTCGAACACCCATTTTGCGATCGAGCCGAACATTTTTTGGTAGTCGATCTCTTGAAACGCCTCTCGGCGTAAGTCGCGCGCGGCAATCTGTCCAACAATCAGAATCATCGGCACTGCATCTTGTTGCGCGGTGTGAACAGCGATGGCAGCGTTGGAAGCGCCGGGTCCGCGGCTAACGAGTGCTACACCAGGTTTGCGCGTGAGGCGACCGTCTGCGACAGCCATATAGCCCGCACCGCTTTCATGGCGACAGGTCACGACATCGATTTCCGGGAAATCAACCACTGCGTCTAATAGTCCAAGGTAACTTTCGCCTGGTACTAAAAAAACACGATCCATACCGTGATCGGAAAATACTTGGAAGAGGGCGTGACTCGAAGTGAATGTGCTCATGGTGTATCTAAGTTTTGTTGAGTTTAATTGTCTTGAAAAGGAATGTCTCAGCAGAAAAATAGCATAAGTTGTTGCAAAAACCCCGCAGCCCTTAAACTGTGTTTGCAAACAGTGCTGTATACATGTACAGTACTGTTTATGCGTACAACTCGTCGTACAACATTTCAGGAGCCCCACCATGACTCGCGAAGTTCGCCACAACTACTCCCCAAGCTTTGTCGCTGCACACAGCCAATCCCCAAGTCTTAAAAGCAAAGTCGCAGATGTCTTTCTGCTGGCCTTCTGGGGGGCAATGATCCCTGCGTTTATGTGGGTGGGAAGCGCTGCCGGATTCTAGCCGCTGCCGGATTCTAGCCTCCGCTGGGTTCTCAGCAGCTGTATTCTGACTTAGCTCGACGCAAGCAGCACGACCCCAGCAGCGATACTACAACACCCGAGCAAGCGTCCCCAGCCAACGGGTTCCCGTAGTAAATATAAGCCAGCCACGGTCACGAGCAACATCGACATTTCGCGGGCAGGGGCCACCAGACTGACTGGGGCTCCATCTCGCAGGGCATACAACACCAAGATATAGCCCAGTGGCGACAACACGCCGATTGCCCAAGCAAGGTGCCAGTGCCCACGCATCGCTTCCCAGGCTTTTTTGGGATGGCGGGCCGTATGTGGCAGCATAATCAAGGTGCGAGATACGCTGGTTGCCCAATCAAATAAAACCGGGGCAATCGCGAGCACTTTGACGCCATAGGCATCCACCAGGGTATAGCCAGCGATAAATATCCCGACAAGCGCACCCCAGCGTACACCGACCATCGCTGCAGGTTGCAGCAGCCTGCGAATGTGGCCTTGGGTGGCGATCAGCATGACCCCAAGCACCACACAGAGCATACCGCCCACGCCTGCGATGCTCGCAGGCTCGTGCATAAACAGTAAGGCACCAATCGTTGATAAAAATGGCCCCGTACCCCTCGCAATTGGGTACACAACCGACAAGTCTGCTAGTTGATAGCCCCGCTGCAGGCAAAGGCTATACGCCAGGTGAAGGATTCCTGACAGCACAATGCACCCAACAATGAGCCAGCTCCACTCGTTTTGTTCAAAGATGAGTATCCAGACCACCCAGGGCGCATAGACAATCGTGCAGCACAGCCCGTAGGCAAATACAAATGGAGATCCAACATGGGCAGCTCGTTTCGCCAGCAGATTCCAAGCGGCGTGGGCAATCGCTGCCGCGATCACTAACAACAGGGCCGAGGCGCTCATGGGTCGTTTTGTTTGTGTAAAGGTGGTTTGGACCATAGATTAGCTTGGATCGTCTCAGCCTGCTGTTGGGGCGCTAGGCAGGCAAAAATGTGAAATATGTTGTAGAATCAACGGCTTTGTTAATGCATCCTCTGCCCGGTCGCGGTGCCTGAATAGGTCAGGTCCCCCACAATATCGATCAAAACAAGATCAACCGAGAGCATGATGATTTGGAGTTCAAATGAACCTAATCGCTATTCTTGAGCAAGAAGAAATTGCTCGCCTCACTGGCGGCAAGCCCCATCCACAATTTGGACCTGGTGACACCCTCATCGTGAGCGTCAACGTTGTCGAAGGCGCACGTAAGCGTGCACAGGCATTCGAAGGTGTGGTCATTGCACGTCGCAATCGTGGTTTGAATTCAGCATTCACTGTTCGCAAAATTTCTTCTGGCGAAGCAGTCGAGCGTACATTCCAACTGTACTCACCGCAAATCGCAAGCATTGAAGTCAAGCGTCGTGGCGACGTGCGCCGCGCCAAGCTTTACTACTTGCGTGATCGCTCTGGCAAGTCGGCTCGTATTAAAGAGAAGCTTGTCCGTAAAACTGTTGCAGCCTAACACTGCAACGCAAATTAAAAAGCACCTTCGGGTGCTTTTTAATTTTCCAGTCTTATCCTTACGCTTAATAGGCGCTTATGGCTGCTGATAAACCTGACGCATTACGTCCACGACGCGCCCCGGTTCGTCCATCGTTTGATCCGATGGCGCAGCCTTGGGCTCCATCGGTACTGCCGTTCGGGTCCGTGCCCGAAAAGTTTCTCACTCCCGAATGGATTAAGCAGGTATTGGCTGGCTCTATCCAACGGCCTTTAAATATTCCTGATGAGTCTCTGCGCAGAGCGCCGGGTCGTGAAGGCACGCCCGTTGAGGCCGCCGTGCTTGTGCCTATTGTGATGCGCCCCGATGGTATGACGGTCCTGTTGACCCAGCGCACGGCGCATTTGAATGACCATGCCGGACAAATCAGTTTTCCCGGCGGGCGCGTTGAGACAAGTGATAAAGATGTGCGTGCAACGGCCTTACGTGAGACCGAGGAAGAGACGGGCTTATCGCGAACGTTTGTTGAGTGTTTGGGTGGCTTGCCGCGCTACATCACGGGGACAGGCTTCTCTGTCAGTCCAGTGACGGCCTTGGTGCAACCGGGTTTTACGCTCAGTCCTGATGCGTTTGAGGTGGCAGAAGTGTTTGAAGTGCCTCTGCGCTTTCTGACTAACACATCAAACTATCGGTTTCATCAGGTCAAGCTCGCTGATGGCGCCTTACGACAATACTACTCGGTGCCCTGGAACCAATTTTTTATTTGGGGTGCGACGGCAGCCATGCTGTTGGGGATGTGCCAGATCTTATCGGAAGCAGCTGAAGCGCAAACGTAGTGTGACACCACAACTCGCATCACAGAAAGCTAATAGCTCTCATGCGCTGTTTTAGCGTCTAACAGACGAACATACAGGGCGTGTCGTGCGGCATCGATTTCCTGCCGCCCAAGTGCCGCGAGCACGCCACAACCTGGTTCGTGTTGATGCGTGCAGTTATAAAACCTGCATTGTGCAATGTGCTCGGTGAACTCAGGAAATCCGCGCTCGATGTCTTCACGGCTAAGGTGCAGAAGCCCAAAGCCTTGAAACCCCGGTGAGTCAATTAAATCTCCACCCTGATCAGGCAAGTGATAGAGCCTCGTGCTTGTAGTGGTGTGTCGGCCCGCGCCCAGGGCGACCGAGTGTGTTTGCGTTGCGGCCAGCGCAAGTGGCACTAAGGTGTTGAGCAAGGTTGATTTACCCATCGCACTTTGTCCGAGAAGTAACGAGGTTTTTTCGCGCAGTAAAGGCAAAACAACCTCGTTCACGCTATCTGGATCTCGCGCGCACAACTCGAGCACTTCAACCCCTAGCTTGCGAAAGGGGGCGAGTTTTGCTTGAGCCGCGGGCAGTCCCGCGGCGAGATCAACCTTGTTGAGCAAAATGACGGGAGTGATGTCGGCTGACCAGGCGCCAGCCAGCGCACGACCGAGTAAGTCATCTGAAAACGCGGGCTCAACTGCAATCACAATGAGCAGTTGGTCCACATTTGCGGCGAACTGCTTGCTGCGCGTCTCGTCGGAGCGAAACAAAAGATTTTTACGCGGCTGGATCGACTCTAGTGCTCCCTCCTCTTGTCCTTGTCGCGTGATCTCGACATAGTCGCCCACCGCAGCTTCATTTTTTTTTCCTCGCGGATAACACTTTAGTAAGGTTTGATCCGCGAGCTCTACGGTGTAGTGGCGCCCGTGCGCCGCAATCACTCGTCCCTGTACGCGCAGGCTCATGCGGTCATCAAGCGCTGAATACGAATCGCGGCGGGCGGATGACTGTCGTAAAAAGCAGAGTGCACAGGATCTGGCGTGAGCGTTGATGCGTTGTCGTCCATCAGTTTCACCAATGCGTTGACGAGCTCGTCTGCCGAGCTTTGGTCTCGGGCAAAACGATCTGCCTGAAACTCATCGCGACGCGAGAGCCAGCTTTTGAGTGGAGTCAGCCCAAAGGTAAAAATAGGGACAACCAAGAAAAACAAAAGCAAGGCCATTGCGTCGTTGCGCCCACCCATTTGGGGCGTGACCCCTAGGTCTGTGTAAAACCAACTCTGTGTCGCAAGCCAGCCTAGTAAGGCAAAAAAGATGAGCGATCCGATAAACATGGTGATCATGCGTTTTAGGATATGCCGATGTTTGAAGTGACCGAGCTCGTGCGCGAGTACTGCGATGATTTCGTTCGGCGTTAAGCGAGCCAGCAAAGTGTCAAAGAAGACGATTCGGCGTGCGCGACCAAATCCAGTGAAATACGCATTGCCGTGCGCCGAGCGCTTGGAGCCATCCATGACAAACAAGCCACTCAGGGTGAACCCACAGCGGTTGGCAAGTTCTTGGATTCGTTCGGCTAGTACAAGGTCGTCGAGGGGAGTGAACTTGTTAAATACTGGCGCGATCCATGTTGGGTAAATAAATGCGAGCAGAAGTGAGAAGCTAGACCAAAGTGCCCATGCCCAGAACCACCAAAGACTGCCGGCTTCGGCCATGAGCCACAGCACGGCGGCAATGAGAGGAATACCTAAGAGAGCGCCTAGCAAGGTCTCTTTAATCGTGTCGCCGACAAACATTTTTAGTGTCATGCGATTAAAACCAAAGTGGGCTTCAAGTTTAAATTGTCGATACAGCGCGAAGGGCATACCAAGGACGCCTAAGAACGCCATGACAGCAACGATCAGAAGCACTTGGCGCAGCAAATTATGCGAGGTCACACTGCTCGTTAAGGTGTCGATATATTGCAGGCCGCCAAGTAAAGTCAAACCGATGAGTATGGCAGCATCAAATAGCCTTTCGAAGATGCTCAGTCTGACCTTGGCGACGGTGTAGTCGGCGGCACGCTGATGGCTAGCCAGCCCGATTTTGGAGGCGAACTCTTTGGGAACGTCATTGCGATGCGTCATAACATGCCTAATTTGGCGGGAAGACAGCCAAATTCGGACGCCCAACATGCCAAGCAATAACACTACAAAAATAATAGTAAGCATGTGACCTCGTTGCCTTGAGACAGCATATGAGAAAATCGTGGTTTAACTGGATGATTATATGACTAAGACCCCCCCGAAACGCGCAACCCCAGCAGCCATAAAGACCGTACCCAACGAATTCCGTTTGGTGTGGCTCGATATGGAGATGACGGGACTGGATCCCGAAAAGGAGCGCATCATCGAGGTGGCGGTGGTGGTCACTGAACCTGATCTCACCATTGTTGCCGAGGGGCCGGTGCTCGTGATTCATCAGCCCGATAGTTTGTTGGACGCGATGGATAGCTGGAACCGTTCGACTCACACCAAGAGTGGCTTGACCGCGAAAGTCAAGACTTCCACCCTGACAGAAGACCAGGCGCAGGATGAACTGATCGCCTTTTTGTCTCAGTATGTGCCGGCGGGTAAGTCACCTTTATGCGGCAATACCGTCAGCCAAGATCGTCGGTTTATGTTCAAGTACATGCCCAAACTAGAACAGTTTTTTCATTACCGTACGGTCGATGTGAGTACGCTAAAAGAGCTTGCTCGACGCTGGAAGCCTGAGCTGCTGAAGGGCTTTGAAAAGCGCAGTAAGCATGAAGCACTGGCTGATATCTATGAATCAATCGACGAGCTGAAATACTATCGCGACGTATTCATTAAACTTTAGGCCCTTAGTATTTGTGCCGAATAATGTAGCGGTACCAGCTGTGTAACAAGATGGCTGAGGTGCTTAGACCCACGGTCGCCATGAGCCACATGCTACCTGCGCCGACTGGTGATCCGGCTAAGAGCTGATTACGCAAAGGTTCAATCAAGCCTTTACCCGGACCAAAGCCTAGCCACCAGCCCCCAAACAATCCAATTGTCATCAGAGCCACGATTTGTAAAAGCAGGGGCACAACGGCAACCTTGTGTGCGCGCAATAAGTAGCTATTGATACATTGCATCGCGTCGACGATATGGAAGAACGGTAGGAGCGCTAACAGAGATAGTGCCACAGCAGCAACCGCCAGATCGCTGGTGTAGGTCGCCACGATCATGTCTCGACCAAAATATAGAAAGCAGGCTGTGATCATTGCACCACACAAGCCCACCACCAAACCCACCATGCTGGTCCGATGGGCTTGCTGCAACTGTCTCGCACCGATTGCTTGGGCGGTGAGGGCGGCAGTGGCTACTCCGATCGACATCGGCATCATGTAAGCGAGTGCGGCTAAGTTTGCGGTGATTTGATGGCCGCCAATGACAGCGGTGCCTTCCTGTGCGACGAGCAAGGCCATAAAGGTAAAGGCACACACCTCGACCAGGTAGGAGCCGCCCATCGGGATTCCCAGACGCAAAATGCTCCATAACGCCTTCATGTCTGGCGCACCGAGTTTCAGTCCGAACTGTTTGTAGAACGGGGTGTGATAAATAAACCAGAGGCCGATACCAAGGTTGATCCACATGACGATGGCAGAGGAAATGCCTGCGCCTGTCGCGCCAAGCGCCGGCATACCCCAGTTGCCAAATATCAGTAACCAGTTAAGAAAGATTTTTAATACGATGCCAATTAAGTTAATCGCCATAATCAGCTTAGGGCGAGAGACGGCGTTAGCGAGCGCATAGACCGTACGGAACATCAGAGCGGCAGGCAGGGCAAAGGTAAGCGCCTGCAGATAACTCTTCATGCCCGCGCGCACGGCAGGATCAACGTCGCCTGAGTACGATAGCCAGACATCCGGAAACATCATCACCGCGCCACCCACGACCGAGAGTACGAGAGCGACCCAGACGCCTTGACCCCAAATGTGTCCTACCCGGTCGAGCTCTCCTGCGCCAACGTGTTGAGCTTGAATAGGGATCAGTGCGTGCATGACGCCCATCAGTCCAACAAACACGGTGATGTAGATAGAGATGGACAGTGCCATGATGGCCAGATCTACGGATCCGGCATGGCCTGTCATGGCAGTATCCAGTACACCAAAGGCCATGCTGGCCCATTGACTAATCAAGACGGGCCATGATTGCTTGAGGATTGCTCTAAGGGTTTCGCGGACCGAACGAGGTGTCGTGTCTACTATGCTCATTTGACGGGCACGCGCAAGAGTCGATAACGATCGAAACGGTCGGCGCCACGCGAACCAAGCCATAAGACGTCTGCATTATCGCTATAGCCTGCGAGGCCTTCCGCTAGTTTTTTGCGCGTCGTCTGCTGTAGAACGAACGGACACTGGGTATCGAAGGTGATCTGTATATTGTCGAAGACATAAAGTGATGCTTGAGGGCCCAAGCTCACACCTTGCGAGCGTAGGCAGGCGATCTGCCCAGGCGTGTTTGAAAGGGTCGTCAAGACCTGTTTGATTTCTGCTGACATGGGTCGGTAGCTGCGCACATAGTCGACCGCAGGCATCCAAAGCAAGACCAGTAATACCCATGTGATGGTCACACCACTGGCGCAAAGCATGGAGCCGCGCCACAACACAGTTGGATTCCATCTTAGGCGCCAGATGACGAGACCCACCCAGCACAGCGTGGCGAAAACCGCCGCAAGGACTGACCACCACGCGATATGCGGTTCGTAGCCCGTCGTAAGTCGGGCGATGTTGAGTGAAATTTGTTTGGGCACCTTGAAGTGCAAGGCAGCCCACCCGCCCCAGACGCATAGGACGGTTACAGAGAAACACATGAGTGCGAACCAGTCGAGTGTGTTGATCACGCCTCGTCGCATGGTGGGCAGTGCGAATGCGGCCAACACCGCGAGAGGGGCTGCGAACAGCATGTACTCAGGCTCGCCTGAGTTTGTCAGCACGGGTAGGGTGAAGAGAACGCCCAAGACGACGGCAAGAGGAACCCAGATGTGTGGGGCAGTGACCCAGCGGCGCCATTGCCAGATTGCAAGGCATGCGAGTGGCCAGATAGGCCATAGAAACCAGGGGAGGTCGCGTAAGGGACGCAAAGCGGTTTCGTAATCCGGTACACCAAAATGTGCGGCGTTCCAGTGCGACCAGGCGGTGAACCATGTCGGGTGTAACCGTTGGGTGGGCACCCACCAAAACAGGATGAGCACGCTGGCAAGCGCCACGGCACCCACCACCCATTTTCGGTGCGGCCATAAGCCACTGCGGGGGTGTAAGGCAAACAGAACGGCAAGAAGAACCGGAATAACGCCTGGCCATGCCCGCGTTAGAAAGCAACCCGCAAGGGCAATCGCGAGGCAGGAGGCACCCATTTTGGGTTTGTCCAGCATGCGCGCCAAAGAATAAAACACGAGAGCTTGGAAGGCCACATTGGCCGGCACGACCGAGGTTTCATGCAAGCGTTGCAAAATACCAATCGTCGCCAGCCACAATAGCGTGGCTGTGTCGGCGAGGAGCCTGCCGTAGTCCTTGACGGTGGGTTCACCACCAAAGGGGAGAGGCAAGGGTTGTGCTTCAGTCCGGCGCCCCAGCAGATAGGTGCCATACCAAATGGAAGTCATTGTGAGACTGAACCACAGCACGTTGACAACACGCGATGCGGAAATCTCGCCTAACAAAGGGCCTAAAACGTAGATGAAGAACGCACCAACCCAACTAACGAGTGGCCCGTCTTGGGGTAGATCTAGTGCGCCGACATGCGCAACGAGCCAGCCGGCTCCATCACCCCGCAGGGCGGAGATCATGGTGGCTAGGCTCAGTACGTCATCTGTTTTCCAGGGGTCGCGACCAAACAATCCTGCGACGATGTACGCCGCTGCTAAAGCAAATAGCACCAACCTGGGCAACTTTAATGTTGCCGGAGCGGTCATTCGTGCGGGAGTAGATCGACTTAGGGGTGACACGCTTTAACAATAACCTGTGCTTAAAGACCGGGGAAGCGATAAAAAAAGGCAGCCAACGGCTGCCTCGGTTCGCGCGAGATGATCTTGGAGGATCAAATCAGGCGGAGGCCTTTTTAGCACCGCTCGTACGTGCGAAACGCGCGCGGAATTTCTCGACCCGACCGGTTTCAACGATACGCGTTTGAGCGCCCGTGTAAAACGGATGCGATTCGGATGTCACGTCGCATTTGAAGAGAGGGTAGCTCTTGCCATCAATTTCGATCTTCTCACGGCTGTTGAGCGTAGAACGTGTCACAAACTTGTTGCCAGTTTGTAGGTCGACGAACACGACGTCGCGGTATTCTGGGTGGATGCCATCTTTCATTGGAAGTCCTTAGGTTTGGGCGGGTCGCCAGCCAACAT
>CAMBFI010000025.1 GCA_945865935.1 Bordetella parapertussis
AGATGCCAGCGTCGTATTACGCTCAATATTGCCATGTCAATCACTCCAAATCTCCTGCTCAGCACCCCGAGCAGGTCAGTGTTCTACATGGGTCAATATTCGATGCAAATTACCCCTCTTAGTGGGTCAGTTTTCGGTGCAAATCAACAGTGCATGCCTTGCTGGACGCAGCCATGCTCTGCCATGTGTCTTATGTCATTGATGGGCAGCCCTTTTGCACGCCGACCTTCTTTTGGCGCGAGGGCAGCCGCCTCTACTGGCACGGCAGCAGCGCCAGTCGCATGTTGCGCAATCTTGCCCATGGTGAGCCGGCCTGTCTGACCGTCACGCATCTGGACTCCTTGGTCCTGGCGCGGTCGGGGTTCAATCACTCGGCCGATTACCGATCGGTCATGGCCTTCGGAAAAGCCAAATTGGTTGAGGACTCGCAGGAAAAAGAGCGTGCGTTGGTGATGATGGTTGATCGGCTGTATCCGCAGCGTACCGCTGGGCTGCGGCCAGCCAGCGCACAGGAGATCAAAGCGACCTCGGTAATCGCCATGGACATTGAGCAAGCGTCGGCCAAGATCCGTGCGCGCGGTGTGGTGGACGATAATGAGGACTATGACTTGCCCATCTATGCCGAGCGCATCCCCGTGACCATGGTGCTGGGCGAGCCCGAACCTTGCCCAAGGCTGATGTCAGGTGTTCAGCGCCCGGCGACGCTGGCAGGATATACGGCCAATCGGTCACTGCAAGATGCTTTGACAGAGGCGTATATCAACAGCTACGTAAAGCCATGACCGATCCAAAATCTCCCACACGCGTCACCATTGAACAGGCGGATGCGCAACCCATGTCTGCGAACCGATTGAGCAAGCAGGTCTTGAACACCTCAGGCGTAGAGGCACGTTGGTATCGCCCCCCCAACCCCGATCCGCAAGTCCCACACGATCGCGACGAGGTGTATGTCGTTGTCTCCGGCAATGGTGATTTTGTTCGCGGGGAAGATCGAGTGAAGTTTTCCTCTGGTGATCTTCTGTTTGCAGCCAAGGGTGAGACGCATCGCTTCGAGAACCACACGCCAGATACGTCAGTCTGGGTCATCTTTGGGCCGGGCGCCTAGGGTGACGTCCGTCGTACCAATTAGATCAGTAGCGAACTCTGGAGATTGATGGTTCGAATCCCCGACCCCACCAAAAAACGATGCTTTTCGACCTGAGCAAGTTCTTTATACAATCTCTCTTGCCCCGCCAAAACTATTTCGAACTGATTCCAATTCGTCCGAACAATTTAAGCACCTTCGGGTGCTTTTTCTTTTGGCAGCGCATCTTGGGTACAGGTGGTGATGGCTCGCCCATGCAGAAAGATACTTTTATGTTACCATTTGGCATGGCCTTTCAAGTACTCGAACTATTGCTCGATGACGGACTCAGCCCGTACGCGCAATGGTTCAACGGGTTGGCGCCAGATATTGCCGCTAAGGTTGCTACTGCCAAGTACCGGATGCAGCAAGGAAATCTGTCCAGTGTCGAGTGGTTCCGTGGCATTGGTGAATACAAAATTAATTACGGTGCAGGCTGGCGGATTTATCTGGCAAAGGACGGTATTGAGATCATCATGCTCTTGGGCGGCGGTTCCAAAAACGGTCAGCAACGAGACATTGATAAAGCCGTTGAATTGTGGAAAGAGTACAAGCAGGCAAAAGCAAATTTACTCAAAAAAACTCAATCAATTGTAGCGACAGGAAAACGCAAGGGGTAATGAATATGGCACTGACCAGAGATTTTAAAGAAACGGTTTTAGCACGCGTCGAGCGCGATCCTGAGTTTGCCTGTGCTATGTTGAACGAGGCAATCATGCTTTTTCTGAATGGTGAGCCCGAGACCGCAAAGCTTATCTTGCGCGATCTTGTCAACGCGACGATGGGGTTTGAGGGTTTGGCGATCTCCGTTGAGAAACCAGCAAAAAGTGTTCATCGGATGCTATCCTCATCAGGCAATCCGACCATGACAAACTTGGCTGCAATTTTTTCTGCTCTTAAGTCAACAATGAAAGTAGATATACACGCCCACTGCGTCAGCGTTGCTTGAGCAGTTAGTATCCCTCTCGCAGACCAAAAGCAAAAAACCTGAAATTGCAGCACCGCAGGCGGTTTGTGATGTAGTAGCTGTTGCCCCGCCATAAGTAGATGCAAATACTTGATATTAAAGGATTATGGCTCTACACCATCATTGGGCAGGGAGCAGGAGAGGTATTGCCGGTTGGGGGTGGCGGGATGTTTTTGATCAACCGGTAGTTAGTACGAATTGGCCGTGCGCCTAAGCGACCCTGCGGGTTTTCTTGATGCTGGCTCTCCGCGTCGCGTTGATCTTGGTTTGCCAATGATTTTTGCCACTGCCAACAGGAAGGCCTCGAACAGGTTTGAGTGTTGCCATTT
The DNA here is from genome assembly GCA_945865935.1 of Bordetella parapertussis. Classification (GTDB taxonomy): domain Bacteria; phylum Pseudomonadota; class Gammaproteobacteria; order Burkholderiales; family Burkholderiaceae_B; genus Zwartia; species Zwartia parapertussis_E. Next base: position 2,420 of record CAMBFI010000025.1, read on the forward strand.
CGATCTCACTGAGCTCCCTCGTGTCAGGATCGGCAGCAATCCCAGCATTGATTGCTTTATTTTCTTCTGGTCCAGGAAGGTGGACTCTGCGTCCTGATTTATTTTTGAGATACATAGAACTCAACCTCTCTTCTTTTGGCCTTGCGCAAGCTAATGATGCACCGCGGACCGTATCGTGAATGATCAAACCATCAGGGAGATCACGACGATGCGATTGGTAGCGAGTCCGTGTTGGCATGACCAGCGCAGAGGTGACCGAAACGCTAGGCTCCCCCAATATCGTTAACACGGATCAGCGGCGTCGTGAGGTCTGGATTTGCGACAAGATCGCAACTGACCGGGCTTACTCCGTCAACTCGGGCGGTGTCAGCGCATTGATTCTCGGCGCGGGTGGGAGCTTAAGTGGCTTGGGCGGTGCAGGCGCCACCAGTGACGCCGGTGCAAGCTCAATCTAACAGCGCACGCTCACCGTCACTACAGTTGCGGATCCAAAGCCATATTGGGTAAACAAATTTTGCATTTGTGTCCGGTTGTTGGCTGTTCTGCCAGTGACGGATTCGATGTCGATGGTGTGCTCAGTTGCTGAGCACACCCCAGTTCATTATCTTTACTCAAGGCGTTTCATGATGGCTTGTCCTGGCTTACTGCACCCAATGTCACAGCAGCTTCCTGGCTGGTTGCTTGTCGCCTTTCCATTGGCATGGCTGCTGGTCAGTACATTGCGTTCAAGCAATCTTTCTACCAGCTTGACCTTGTCACCAATCGGGTAGTTTCGATAAATCTCTTTTTTCATTGCAGCTGGTGAACCGCCACCATGCAGACTGATAACCGAATACCAGCCTGCCTGATGGGATGCAGTCAAGTCCTCGATAAACCTTGCGACCTGAATCCGTTTGTCGTAAGGAATATCTGGATTTGCTTGTAGTACCTCGGACAATCGCCCCGATGTGTGGGGGTTGTGGTCTTCGTCTGGTCCAGGAAGAGCGACAATCAAACCGCCAGAGACTTCGTGTGCAAGCCGATGCATGTCGTACACGTGTGTGGCAAGCATCAGTTTGCCGATATTTGCAAAAACAGGCTCTGGCATGAACGTTTTGCTGAGCGGATCTTGTTGTGCATAGACACTTGAAGCCACGCCACAGGCGTAGATGCTCTCCGTCAGCTTGATCAACTCCACCATTGAATCATGCAAGCTGGAGGAGCTCTCAGGGTTAAGACCATTGGCCTCGCACATCATCGCACTGGCCCCGATCAGTAGGTCACCAAATCCAGCACGAGCCGCAATACAGCTTTGGCGATGGTGATTGGCATATGAATACGTCATGTAACCCGAGTGTTCCCATTCCCGCGCGTAGAACACTCGATCCCATGGAATAAAAACCCGATCAAACATGACAACAGCAGTTGATTGACCGTATTTGCGAGAGAACAGTGCGTCCCCGTGTTCAAGCTTTTCGCCAGGCCTGCCGGCAGGTCGAGCAACAATCGTGATGCCAGGTGCATCAATAGGCACAGCGCCGCATATCGCAAAATCAGCATCTTCTTTGATCATGTTGCGGCAAGGCATGACGAGCAGTTCGTGCATGTAGGGGCCTCCGGTCACAATCGCTTTGGTCCCAGAAATCACGACCCCTTTGGCATTTTGCTCAACAATGTGAACGTAAGTGTCAGGATTCGCTTGTTGGTGAGGGCGTTGTGAGCGTATGCCTTTGGCATCTGTCATGGCGATGCCAACTGACAGATCGTTGTCCTGAACATGCCGCAAATATGACTTGAATCTCTCGGTGTGTTCAGTTGATCCTTTCGCGTCATCGATTCGAGCGCTGACCTGACAAATTGCATTCAGCGCATCATGAGTCAAGTATCGTTGGGCGCAACCAGTTTCCTGGCATAACAAGCGTATGGCTTCCAATTTGTTCAACAGATCACCAGCACACTCGTCAACGTGCAGCATCCGGGGAACAGCACGACCATCCTGAGTGGCAAGCATGAGGGGTTTTAACTCTGGCCGATGCACCATATCGTAAGTCAGCGCCAGCGCGTTTACACCTGGCCGCAGGCTAGGGTGATCCACCACAGATTCAATTCTCTCGCCATTGACATAAACAACGGGCTGATAGCGTCGCAGTGATTCGCGGTACTGATCTCCTGTCATCATTTGGCTACCACCCAGCGTGGAATCATGCAAATCATTTGGCTTCATATTGGTGTCTCCGATGCATTCAATATTTGACTTGAGGTAGTTGACCAACAGACATCTGGATGAATGAGGCAAATCGTGTCCTATCGATCCCGAGCCAACGTCATGGTCAAACCTAGAGAAGGGAATTCGTGAATGATGACGTATTGTTAATTATCAAAGCAATATTATTCTCAAATGTTCGGATAAGGGAATGTTTGATGAATTGCGTGCTGATCTAAAACACTTACATGTGACTGATTCGCCATAATCACTCAAAATAGCTTTGTAGATCAAGGGGTTTTATGCTTGTATCCGTGTTGGAACGGCGGCAACTTAGGGTTTACGTTAGAGTTTGCTTTGAATGAAAATTTTATCTTGCAGCTAAAAAAAAATACTGATAGCCTAATTGTACGTACATAAAAATCCATCATTTCTTGCTAACAGATGGGTCCATGAATTCAAGCAAACTCACAACAACTCTCTCAATCACAAATCTTCATTCACTTAGGCAAAAATAATGATTCCGTTTGGCTCGGCACCATCTGAATCCGTAGCTGAAGAGTGTATAGAGCAGATCTGCAAATGGAACAAACATGTCAACGCAGTGATCACGTTGGATCCTGATGCAGCCCGAATGGCCGCAAGACAGGCCGATAAAGCGTCCTCACAGGGTAAACCACTTGGCTTGCTGCACGGCGTTCCGGTCTTGGTGAAGGACAACATTGAGACAGCCGGCATCAAGACAACTTATGGTTCTGGCTTTTTTCGTGATCATGTCCCTTCCAGTGATGCAACCGTCATCAAGCGTCTGCGTAATGCGGGGGCCATCATCGTGGGTAAAGTTACGCGGCATGAATTTGCATTTGGTCGATCGCCCGGGCTGAGTTTGCCATGCGGATTTTCCAAGGAAGGAATGCCGATTGGGGTGATGTTGGAGGCTGCGCCTTGGGGCGGAGTCCGTGTTGTTCCGGGTGGGTACGGTCTTTCAAAAGGCGACTGATTGGCATACCAAAAAACCATCATTGCCAGCTGTTTAGGCTGAAGTTTACGTGGAAACGTGTCTGTTCCATCAGCATGAATCTGCGTATGTTTACAACGAAGTGAAAGGAGATACAAAATGAGAATGCGCGTTTCACTAACCAAATTAGCAGTGTCTTTGTCCACAGCTCTGGCTGTTGTGGCGGCCACGCCTGCAGTCGCAAAAGACCCAACAGTCAACATCAAAGTGGCTGGAATGTTTGGCTCAAACTTCAAGCCAATCGGTGGTCACATCAAGCAAATGATTGATAACGTCACTCTCGCAAGCAACGGATCCGTCAGGATGCGTTTCTTCGAGCCTGGCGCACTGGTTCCAGTCATGGGTATTTTTGACGCGGTGTCTTCAGGCTCCGTTGACGCAGGCTACGTTGGCATTGGTTTGTACATCAACAAAGAGCCAGGCTTAGCTCTTGTTAACGCCGCGCCATTCACGCCGGATCTTGATACGTTTCTGGCCTGGATCTATTACGGCGGCGGGCAGCAGATCGTCAACGAGGTGCTGAAAAAGCACAATATGACTGCAGTGTTCTGTGGATTGTTGGCTCCGGAAGCTGGTGGTTGGTTCCGCAAGGAAATCAAATCCCTGGATGATTTCAAGGGTATCAAGATGCGTATCGGTGGCCTAGGCTCGAACGTTCTTGAAAAGCTGGGGGTGTCAACCCAGGCACTCGGTGGCGGGGATATCTATCCTGCATTGGAGCGAGGCGTCATCGATGCGGCTGAGTTCTCCAATCCAGGCATGGATGAGACGATGGGATTCCATGAGACGGCAAAGTATTACTACTTCCCCGGATGGCAAAACCCGGTCAGTCCAGAGTGGTTGATCATCAACACCAATGTCTACAACAAGATGACTGACAATCAGAAAAAAGTCATCGATATGGCTTGCGGCAACACGGTGGCGCGAAGCATTGCCGAAGGTGAGGTGCTGAGTATGCAAGCTCTCGATCGCCTGCGCGCCAAGGGTGTCAACGTCAAGCAGTGGGATCCAGCCATGATCAAACAGCTCAAGCAAATGTGGACAGAAGAAGCAAAACGACTTGCAGCAACCGATCCTAATTTCAAAAAGATTTGGGATTCGCAGCAAAGCTTCCGACAGCAACATGAAAAAATGAAGGAACTGCAAAGGCTTCCATAAGTCAGCACGAAGCCACCGAGGGAATCGGGTTGATTCCCTCGGGTTCATCAATTAGTGGGGAAATACATGAAGTCAGATTTCACGCAAAAAATTGATAAGTTTGTGACCCAGGTTGGATTGGCTGGCGGTTCGCTTTTGTTCTTGCTCACGGCAGTCGTCTGTTTTGATGTCATCAGTCGCAAGTTTTTTGTTTTTCAATCGACGATGATGCAAGAGCTCGAATGGCACATTCACACGATCATTTTCTTCCTTGCCATCCCGATGGCGTATTTGCGTGGAGTCCACGTCCGAATCGACACGATCAGAGGCAATTTCAGTCAATCGGGAAAGGCCAAGCTTGAGATCATCGGGTTGTCACTGCTCGCGATTCCATTCACCTTGCTTCTTTTTAAATATGGCATCGATCTTGTCGTTCAGTCCTATGTACAAAAAGAAGGCTCGACATCGATGCAGGGCATTCATCACCGCTGGATCATCAAGACGATCATCCCTATTTCCATGGCACTGTTGTTCCTCGCTCAGATTGCCACGTTGATACGTTGCGTTCAGGTTTTGAGGGGTAAAGCAGAGTTGCCAGAAGCTGTTGATAAAGAAAACTTCTAAGATATTGCTGTTTAACGGAGCACATCGAAATGGATTTTATTACCGCCAATATTGGTATTTTGATGTTCTTTGTTCTTGCGGTACTGTTTTTTTCGGGGTTTCCAGTTGGATTTGTGTTGGGGGGCGTCTCGATCATCTTCGGTCTGATTGGATGGTCATTGGGCTTGTTTCTGCCCCTCGAGTTTTTCAACTTCCTGTTTCGAATATGGGGTGGGGCGGCAGATAACATTGTGCTCATTGCTGCGCCGTTATTCATTTTCATGGGAATCGTGCTGGAAAAAAGCAACATCGCAGCCGATCTGTTGCGTTGTTTGCAAATCCTTTTGAGACGGGTGCCCGGTGGATTGGCGCTGGGAGTGGCGATCATGGGGACAATCATGGCAGCTACGACCGGCATTATCGGTGCCTCCGTGGTGATGTTGTCGATGCTCGCGTTGCCTGCCATGTTGAGGCAGAACTATGACAAGGGTCTGGCAACTGGTGTCGTGGCAGCCTCCGGCACACTTGGCATCCTCATCCCGCCCAGTATCATGTTGGTCATCATGGGTGACATGCTGCAGCTATCAACAGGGAAATTGTTCTTGGGCGCGGTGCTCCCGGGTCTGCTTCTGTCGGCGGCCTACGTTGTATACATCATTCTCTTTGCCTGGCTGAGGCCAGACATGGCGCCTCCAATCACCAGCGAAAATGACATCAGGTCAGATGAGACCTTGACAAAGCTGGTGATGAAAGCGTTTGTGCCTCCAACCGTGCTCATTACTCTAGTACTAGGATCGATATTTTTTGGCTGGGCCACACCAACAGAAGCTTCTGGTATTGGTGCTGCTGGAGCAATATTGCTTGCCATTTTCAGTGGTCGGTTCAATCTCGAGCTCGTCAACGAGTCGGTCAGGACATCTGCCTACACGATCGGGATGGTGTTCCTCATCATTATCAGCGCAGCCTGTTTTTCCTACGTGTTCCGTTCACTCGGTGGTGAAGATGTGATTCACGCCATGTTGGATGCTTCTGGTTTGGGACCGTGGGGAATCCTCCTGTTGTTGATGTTGGCAGTCTTTATGATGGGATTTTTCTTTGACTGGCTTGAAATTATTTTGATCGTCATACCAATCTTTGCCCCGATCATTGTAAAGCTGGATTTTGCGGGTCACATTCCCAGTCAAATTGAAGTTGTTTATTGGTTTGCGATTCTCATTGCCGTCAATTTGCAAACCTCATTTTTGACTCCCCCATTTGGGTTTGCACTGTTTTACGTTAAGGGCTCTGCACCACCCAGTGTGCAAATGACTGACATCTATCGAGGCATCATTCCTTTTGTAATTCTTCAGCTGCTTGTTCTGGCGATCACGATTGCCTTGCCTGACTTGGCACTATGGCTGCCTAGAAAACTGCTTGGCGATTAATCAACCGTCTATGTATGAGAGGAGTGAAAAAGACAATGTCCGCAAACGCATGGGATGCTTATTTAAGTGATCAGGATAGGGAAACGCTTGCAAGGGGAAAGTGGGGCAGGACGATAGCGCCAGGCTCCCGGCCAGCAGTGATTGCCATTGATGTGCAGAAATACATGGTGGGCCCAAAGGGTGGGGATGACAAAGACTACCCCTACAGCTGTGGTGAGATTGGCTGGGAAGCTGTCAATGCATCGGCTGAAATATTTGATGCGGCACGAAAAAAAAATGTCCCGATCATCTACACCCGCTTTGCACTCGATCCGACAGGAAATGACGGGGGCGTGTTTGCTCAAAAAGTGAGCAAGGGCGAAGGTAACCATGCATTTGTGGAGGGCACACTCGGGTCCGAACTAGTGGATGATGTTGCCCCTAGGCCAGGTGATATTGTTTTCACCAAGAAAAAAATGAGTGCCTTTTTTGGAACACCGTTACAAGCCTATCTGACTGAGTTGAAAGTGGATACCCTGATCGTGGTGGGTGGTTCGACCAGTAACTGCGTACGCGCAACCGTGGTGGACGGTGCCCAGTCGAATTACCGAGTATTGGTGCCAAGAGAGGCTGTTTTTGATCGCATACCACTGTCCCATGCGGTCTCGCTGTTTGACATGGATCGCAGTTCAGCCAACGTCATGAGCAAAGATGCAGTGATTCAATATTTGAACAGTTTGTCGAGATAATCCCCACTGATAGATGGGGTGGATCAATCCGTTTGTAGCGTCAACTTGCACACACTGCAGGGTCTCCGCTCATGGGATCTGTAAAAAATGGCTTTGGGACTCGTTTCTCGTGATGATTTCTTGCGGTAAAGACATAAGGATGAAAAATGGATATTTATAAAAAGCAAAACATGGGGAATAGGATTGGTTTTGGTGAAAAGCCAGCATTGTTGATCATTGATTTACAAAATGCTTTCACAGATGAGAATTTTTTTGGTGGTCACAATATCAACGTAGCGATTGACAATACCACCCATCTCCTGCAAGCGTGCAGGCAAGCCCAGATTCCCATTGCGCACGTCAGGTTCGTCACATCAAACGATGGATCGGATATCGGAACATTTGGTTTGAAAGTTCCACGTTTAAAGGATTTGGTGGATGGAACTTCAGCCGCAGATATTGTTGATAGTTTGAAACCAAAAAGTGACGAGTTTGTTTCCATCAAGCACCACGCTTCGGCTTTTTTTGGTACCACCTTGCAGTCTTGGTTGACGTTCAAGTCAGTCGATACGCTTTTGATCACGGGTTGTGCCACGAGCGGTTGTGTTCGTGCAAGCACGATTGATGCATCTGCCTATGGTTATCGCCCAATGTTGGTCGCTGAGTGTGTGGGTGACCGCGCTCAAGGACCACATGAGGCAAATTTATTTGACATGCAACAGAAATATGCTGATTTGGTGTCGCTTCAAGAGGCCACGGCCTATCTTTCCAAACTGCGTCAATAGATCCTCATGAATAAAAAGGTTATCAAGCGTCTAAAATTCGCTTGAGGATCATGAAAACAAACAATAGCAATCCGAAACCATTGAGCGATCTCAATGTACTCGACCTGTCCAATTTTTTGGCAGGACCAATTCTGGTCATGGCCGCAGTCAATGAACGCAGTGATACAAAAACATGTCGAGCGATTCAGTCTGCAACAGCTATTGGATCCTGCGCAGGCGAAAACTCCACGTTCGCCCCGATCAACAGCATTTTTCCAGCATGGGGGCAGCCAACATTCTCGCTGCCCTTGACGCTGGGGCGTCTTGGAGAGGATCTGCATCTCGGTTTCAGTTGCGAATTCGAGAAGATCAGTGAGTGTGTTTAAGCCGCTCATGATCCAGATTTTCTCAGGCTGGGTACGGACAATCGTTCCGATGCCTGCACGCCAGAGAATCAGACCATCCGTTTTCAGCTCACGTAGCGCCTGGCGAATGGTGTGTCGACTGACTTCAAGGGTTGAGTGTCTATCGAATGTTTGTTCATTCTGATGGTTTCCTTTAAGGCCAGACATTCAAGACAAGCTTTGTATGGCAATAAAAAGTGTTTGTCTGAACGTAATCAAAATTCGCACTGATTGACACTCAATTTCAATCCATCTAAATTGTACGTACATTTGGAGATATCTTATGAAAACCATTCGTACCTTTCTTTTCGCGCCAGCCAACCATCCCCGGCGTGTCGAAAAGGCTTTTCTCCTTGACGCAGATGCTGTCATCCTTGATCTAGAGGATGCCTGTGCCGTCAGTGCAAAAGAGGCGAGTCGAGAGAAAGCTGTTGAGGCACTTGCCAAGCCACGCAAATGCTTGGGCTATGTCCGGATCAATCCCTTGGATTCACATTACGGTTTTGGAGACATTCTTGGCGTTGTGAGGCAGGGTGTGGATGGCATCGTTTTGCCTAAAACAGAGTCAGTGCGTGATATTCAAATCGCCGATTGGATGATTGGTCGTCTCGAGCGCGAACGTGGGCTGAAAGAGGGCTCCATCGATCTGATGCCACTGATCGAAACGGGGAGAGGACTGGGCAACTTGCGCGAGATCCTAGGTGCCAAGACACGTATCCGCCGTGTGGCATTTGGGGCGGGTGATTTTTCACTTGACATGAATTTGCAGTGGACAGCCGATGAGCTAGAGCTATTACCCTATCGCAATGAAATCGTCATGCTGTCACGTTGGGCTGGTTTGGAGCCGCCCATCGATACCGTCTGGATCAACCTGCAAGATACATCAGGATTTGCAAACTCTGCGCGCAGGGCAAAACAGCTTGGGTTCCAGGGCAAGCTTTGTATCTATCCAGATCAGGTGCCAGTGGTCAATGAGGCTTTCACGCCTTCCGAATTGGAAGTGCAAAAAGCCCGTCGATTGGTGGCGGCGTTTGAACAAGCAGAGAAGGAGGGTAGCTCATCTTTTCAACTCGATGGGCAGTTTATCGACTACCCCATTTTGTACGCAGCGCAAAAAGTTCTTGCTCTGTATGACATGATTCAAACAAAACACAAGACATCAAGCAAATAGAAAAAGAATACGCAAACATAGTTGAGATGCTGAACTACGTTTTAGACCGGATACACACCTGATAGTTTTTGGACTGTCCAGCAAGATTCGAACGTGCGACCCAGGGCTTATATGCTGTAATGCGGGGGTAAATCTAGGAGAGTGCTTTGAAACCAAACGTTTTGCTTTTGGCTCTATTTATGTGCATGCCTTTTTTGACTTTGGCTCAACACAATCAAGCCGGGCAGACCCCTTATGCAGGAATGCAAAATCGAGCCATCAAATCGCTGTCCGACAACGACATCAACGAACTTCGGCGTGGAGGTGGATGGGGACTGGCGCTTGCTGCTGAACTCAATGGTATGCCTGGCCCTTCTCATCTGCTAGAGCTCAAGGACAAGATCCCCTTGGCTGCTGACCAAGTCGACAAAACCCAGGTGTTGTTGGACGAAATGCGCAAAGCAGCCATACCAACAGGCGAGCGTTTGATTGCGGCAGAAAAAGCCTTGGAAGCCGCCTTTGCCTCAGGAAAAGTAGACGAGTCATCCCTGCGCCGCTTGTTAGCCGACGCAGAGAGCGCAAGGTCAGAACTGCGCTTCATTCATCTTTCACAACACTACAAGACTGTGCAGTTTCTCAAGCCAGAGCAGATCAAGCGCTACAACATTCTTCGCGGCTATGCTGATGATCCTTGCAAAAACATTCCCGCCGGGCACAACCCTGAGTTGTATAAACGTCACATGGGATGTAACTGAGACAAAAATGCTCTTTTCTATGTAGCTTGCGATTGCAGCGGGCTGAGGATTCGGACCTATGTTCACCTTTAGCGGACACACATCATGACAAAAGCTCAAGTCTACGGACCAGGTAACTATCGGTTTGTACCCGGTGTTTTTCAGTACTCGGCAGGTGTCGCTGCTGAGCCTGGGTTTCGGATCGAGCGAGTCCGCTTGATGAAGGTTGTTCCCTTGGCCGAGGGATTCCGACTGATTGAAAAGACCCTGAAAGAGGCTGGACGACCGCTTTCTGCCTTTTGCGCGTGCGAATTGCGTTCGCCACGTCCGTTCGATGAGGCTGGTTTTGAGATGTTCAACAAGGAATATGTTGGTACGCTCGCGCGATGGGGGCTGTTTGATGGAAAAAGTAACCCCGTTGCGCGCAGTAACGTTTGTCCGGAAATGGATCCTCCGCAAGAGCCCGGATTTTATGCATTCTCCTACACAGTGCCAGACCCGTCTGCCGCGCCGTCTTTTGTCATTGCCGGTAGCGGCGAAGCCCCAGAAGGTCAGGGCAACTACAAAGATCACATTATCAGTCTTGGCGATCTATCGCCTGAAGGCTTAAGAAACAAAGCGCGTTGGGTGCTGGATGAAATGGAAAATCGGATGCGTGTACTCGGCTTCGGCTGGTCAGACGTCACTGTCACTCAGCTCTACACCGTGCACAATATCTACGCGCTCATCTCTGAGGAGATTGGCCGGCGCGGAGCGATGCGAGGTGGGTTGACGTGGCATTTAAATCGTCCGCCGGTTGTCGCACTCGAGTACGAAATGGATTGCCGCGGCGTTTATGTTGAACGGGTACTCGCTGTTTAGTATCAACAATCAACAAAGATTTCTTCTAAGGCAAGTTTGCGAGGGATGAGTCCCTGCTCGAACGACCAGCTAATTTGCTTTTCAAGCGTGCTCCGGTTTGCTGCCAGGCCGTATTTCCAAAAATCCTGGCCCATGAGGGATTCGGTCGCCTGTAATTCTGCAGTCATCCACGGCAGCATCACGGGAAGCACATGATGTACATCTAACTGTGCCTGTGCCAGTTTTTTTGCCTGATCGAATGCATCAACAAGTGCTCTGGCAAGTGTCGGGTGCGCTGCGAGGATATCTCGGCGAATGCCCATGATGTGCATGATCGGAAATATCTTTGTCCGTCGGTAGTAGTCTTGCTCCACTGTCCGCCACTCAGGAAAAAGTCGAATAGTGGAGGCTTCCTTGCCGAAATGGTCAGGGGGCGAATAGGAAATCAAAGCATCTAGATCGCCAGCCATCATCAGGCTGGAGAGTGGGCGTCCTACAACGGCCTTAATCGATACAGCGTTGGTCGGCCAGTTTATGCTGTCGATCGTCTTCCGCTCTACGTGATCCACATCGCCGATCAGCCAATCATTTGCTTCCGGCGAGAAGCCATATTCATCTGTCAGTATTCCCCGAACAACCAAGGACAGTGTGTTGGAATACTCACGCGTACCAATGCGTTTGCCTCGCAAGTCAGCGGGCGATTTGATGCCGGCGTCCGATCGAACATAGATGGCCGAGTGACGAAAAGATCTAGAGGGAAAGATGGGCAGGGCGATGTAGGGGCAAGTGCCGCGCGCGCTAGAGATCAAAAAATTACTAAAGGAAAGTTCGGTGACAGGAAATGGCGCTGATGTAAAGGCTTGGGCAAAAATCTCTTCTAAATTGCCCGCAATAAAATGTGTGTTGAAGCCTTCAACTTGGACAGAGCCATCTAGTAGAGCCGCAGTCCGATCATAGGCGCCTACAGCGATATCAATCTGGCTTGCCTGTTTGTGAAGAGGAGGGTTATTCATATTTTTAAGTTCTCGGTTGCATACCGATCATCATATACCGCCTTACGCTCGGGCTTGCTGTATGGCGGGAGTTGTGCGGTTAAGGGTGGCGTTTTACTGCAAGTATTCTCATAAACACTTGATCATCAGCTCGTTACGACGCAAAAACCAGAGCGTCCAGGGCGGGTCATAGCGTGCAAGTGTTTCAGAACCCGCCGCCACTAACTTTTGTTCAAGCATGAACTGTTTGAGTTGCTGTGTATGTTCGATAATGTCTGGTTCTTTCGCCAGTCCAGAAAACTTCACGACAGCCACGCGGGTGGGTTCGAGAGCCACAAGTTTGACCTTCGGGTCATTCGGGATTGGAAGGGTATCCAGTGTGTACCCCTTGGGCATGATGAACCGGACAGTCCAGCCAAGCTCATCTCCGCTTTGCGTAACCGGCGCGGTCATCGCAATTTTTTCACTTGCCTTAGGTGTTTGTGTGACAGGCGATGTCATCGCAATACTTTGTCGTGTTGTGTTGCCACCAAAGATGTAGCCCGCGAGTAGACGGAATCCTGCGTTGACTGCTTCGTTGCGCGGCCCTGTAACAGTGACCTCGGCGGCAATGAGTGATGGATACTCTCGGATCTCAAAGCTGCCCTCCGTCAATATCGCCGTGTAAGGCGGTTCTTCAGTAGCCATGGCGATTTGTCCATAAGTTGTTAGGGTAAAAAGTAAACAAAAAAATAATTTTTTGAGCATGGCATTAGATTTAGTTATCGTGAGGTACGACTCGATAGATGGATGGTAGATGCCGACGAATTTATTTTGAGCAATATGCATAGCAATTGAGAGCGTCCGTGGTCAAATGTTGAGTAGAACACTTTAGTAGTCAGTAATCTTACTCAAAATTTAAAACGCCTTAACAATTTAACGAAAGGTAGTGCGCAAAATGGCAGAAAAAAAGAAAAGCGGCCTTGACCCGCACATTACCAACCGTGAATTCAAGCTTTTACTAAACCCTGAGGGGTTAGATCGTCGGATAAAAATTGTTCAGCTACAAAGTCTGATCGTCAGCTTTTGTCAGAAAAGCAAGGTAAATTTCTTTCACTTGGATAACGCAAATACGGGACTGCGCAACGTCTATTTTTTCGACACGCCCGGCGAACACTTTAGGCGCAACAACTTGATTTTGCGTGTGCGCGAATCTCGCCAAAATGTATGGGTTGATGATTGGTGCGAGGTAACGCTCAAATGTAGAACGCCGAAATTGAAATCTTCTTTAAAGTTCGACCCAAAGCCCAACGCCACTCACAAGCACAGACTCCGCTTAAAAGAGGAAATCCTGCGAGCTGATCACGTCGGCTCATCACGCAAAATATACTCCAACAACTCGATCATGGATGCAGTGCCCATCGACAAGGTGTTCGAGAGAACAATTGGCAGTATTACTAAATATTTTCCTGATCTGACTCGCTTGGCCTTAGAAGATGATCTGCCTGTGCGAGTCGTGGGTGGTAAAACGAACAAGGTGCTAGAGGCTTGTCTGCCGATTGGCAACCTATCTTTTGGCGACGGCGTACAGGCCCATTGTGATATCGGGATCTGGATGCGTAGTGTCGGCGATCCGATTATTGGCGAACTAGCGTATTCCTATCGCATCACGGATACGAATCGGGACGACTCAAAAGCACACAAACGAGCTGACAAGTTTTTTGAACAACTCCAGCTCGCTATTTCCGATTGGCTTGCGACAGGTACAACCAAGACTGCTTTAATTTACGGAATTCCTGAATGAGTGGAGAACCTTCAAGGACTTGCCCTAACAATACGACAACACTAACTGACGAAAAAGTTAGCTTGGTCACGCTCTTCGTTGAGTTTTTATTGATCGGTGCAGTCAGCTTTGGTGGTGGCATTGTTGCTTACGAAAAAATCCTACTTACTGAAAAAAAGAAGTGGTTAAGTCAGGACGAATTCATGGCAGCACTGGCCATCAGCCAGACGATGCCAGGGTTGAATTCAGTCAATCTAGCGATACTCGCTGGCGACAAGTTGCGCGGAAGTTTAGGCGCTTTTGTAGCAATGTTTGGCTTGATTTTGCCAGGGTCACTATTTGTCTTGATTGCGGGCTATGCCTACAAAGAGGGACAAGATCATCCGATCGTTAATCTCTTGTTGGCAGGAATTGCTGCATGTGCGACGGGATTGTTAGCAGCGATCACCTATAAGCTTGGAGCTGATCTGTTCAGGCAGATCAGGCCCCTACTGATCATCGGTGCGACCTTTATCTTAATGAGTGTCCTTCACTTGTCGCTGATTTTGGTGCTGCTGATTATGGTGCCTATTGCAATTGCAATCTATAGACCAAGGGGCACTTGATGAGTGTACTGATTCATCTCTGTCTCACCTTTGGAATGCTATCTCTGTTGGCTGTTGGGGGTGGTACCGCGGTTATTCCTGAAATGCAGACGGTGTTGAAGTCGAGTTTTAATATCGATCACACGACCTTCGTGCATGTCTACAGTTTGGGGCAATTGGCACCAGGTCCCAATATGTTGATGGTGTTGATCTTTGGCTTGCAGATTGCGGGTATGTTGGGTGCTGGAACAGTACTCGTATCGTTTTTTTTACCCTCGAGTATCCTGTGTTTGATGGTCGGTCGACTCTGGGCGAAGGTAGGCGAAAGCCCCTGGCGCCGCGCGGTTCAGAATGCGCTGGAACCCATTTCGATTGGGTTAATGTGCTCGGGTGTGTGGTCGGTGGCGAAGGCCTCAATCAATGGGCCGGTCTCGATGGGGCTCGCCGTGCTGGCTTTAGTCGTGATCCTATTTAGTCGCCTAAACCCGGTCTATATGATTCTTGGAGCAGGGAGTGTTGGGGCTTATTTGATGCACGCTACTGGGGTTGCGTAGCGTGTCTATGGATGTCTCTAAACGAGCTTATCCACTGATTTGGTCCGAACCACTTCACCCGAGTTGAACTTCTCATGGTTTGCTTCGACCTCGTCTAGGTCATACAGATAATTGACCATGAGCCCAGCCGATTCTCTTAAGCCCTTTTTCGATAAGTCCGCGGCCCAGTTAAGCCGGTAAAGCCTTGCACCATTGCCAAGGTGAAACTTCGCCACGGGACTACCCGAACGATGTGTAGAGAAATGAAGCAAGTAGATCGCGCATAAAGTTTGTAGCGCATCTTTCTCGATGTCGGGCGCACTAGCAGGCATCCAACCCTCGAGCACGCGCTGGGCAATGGTTTTACCTTTGAGACCAATTTGCCGAAGCGCCTTGTCGAACTTCTCAGCGACTAAGGCATCTTGTTCGAGCACGGTGAGATCTACGGGTTTAGAAATCCAGTCAACGAATCCCGGAATCGGAGATAAGGTGACAAAGGTCTTTAAGCTTGGAAACTCGACTTTCAGCTGATCGGCGACGCGCTTGATCAGGAAGTTTCCGAGCGAGACACCACGCAGACCAGGCTCGCAATTGCTGATCGAGTAAAACACGGCGGCCTTGAACTTTGTTGATTCACTTGGTGTTGACTTCTTGTCGACGAGTGGGCCTATAGCATTTGGTATCTCAGCCACCAAGGCGACCTCGACAAAAATCAGAGGCTCGTCTTGCAGCTGGGGATGGAAAAATGCAAAACAGCGGCGATCAGGCTGAAGTCTGCGCCTTAAATCATCCCAGCCATCGATGGCATGCACCGCTTCGTGATGAATGATTTTCTCTAGCACCAAGGCTGGCGAGTTCCAGTCAACCCGATGCATCTTAAGAAAACCTGGATTAAACCAGGAGGACAGTAAGTGCCGGATGTCGTAATCCAGAGCGGCTAAATCGCGACGCTTGTCGAGCAGTTTTAATATTTCTCGCCGCATCGTCAGTATCGTTTTTGTGCCTTCAGAGGCGCGGTTAATGCGTCGTAATAATTCTTGCCGTGGTGACTCGGTGGCGCGCGTTAACTTAATTAGGTTTTGTGCCGTGGCCTCGCCTGCATACGCAGCTGCTGCTTCAAGTACAGCTTTTGGATTTGGATTAAATTTTTCAGCTAGCAGCGTGTAAAACGCCATGCGCCCTTCGTGATCGAGTGCTGCGTAGTGGCGAATGACATCGTGCGCCATACTTGAGCTGTTCGCTTCACCCGGACCAGACATGAGTCGCTTGACCGCCTGATTCGTTTTCGTCAGATTCCGCGAGCGAACAATGTTTTCTAATAAGGTCATGACGAGCCTTTGTATCGTTGGCGCCAGCCGTCACAGATCAAGCGCCGTTGCTGCTAGCCTGCGGACTCAGTTCTTAAAAAAAGAAAAGAGCTCTTGATAAGTCTCTTGTGGAGCTTGCTCAGTGGGATAGTGTCCGCAAGGTAACTCAACCATTCGAACAACATTTGCGCAATACTTCGGCCACTCGATCCGTGGGTCATGGTGATGCGACGTGTGGCTCTTTGCACCCCACAATACTAGCGCAGGCGGTTGTACCTTTCGACCCGCCTCAAAGTCGGCCGTATCCATTGGCAAGTCAATTTTGAAGGCAGCCCGGTAGTCTTCGCAGACCCCATGAATATTTTCTGGAGTGCAGACGCGGATGTACTCAAGAATTTCTGCTTCCGTGAACCCACCTTTGCCTGGACCTTGTTTCATTAGTTTGTCACGAATATAGAATTCTTCGTGACCCTTCAATAACCGTTCTGGAAATCCCTTTGGTTGCGCCATGAACCACCAGTGATACAGATCCATTGCCATTTGCGCTTGAATATCCTTAAAGACACAGTGCGTGGGAAGGATGTCGAGAAATGCGACGCGTGTAACCTTATCGGGATGATCCATCGCAAGACGAAAGGCCGTACGCGCTCCGCGATCGTGTCCAGCCAAGGCGAAGCTTGTGAACCCCAGCTGCGCCATGACCTCTACTTGGTCCTGGACCATACGTCTAAAAGAATAGTTGCTGCTATCCGCGAGCCCAACCGGCTTGCTACTGTCTCCATAGCCTCGCAGATCGGTGGTCACAACAGTGAAGTGTTCAGCCAACCGCGGCGCAACACGATCCCAGCTCATCTGGGTGAGTGGATTGCCGTGCAATAAGAGGAGAGGTGGACCCGAGCCGCGCTTGCGCCCCACGATGCTGACGCCCGTATCAGACGTGGGGAGATTAAACGACTCGGTGGTGACGGGCGCAGATCTCAATTAATTCAAATCTTCCACTAGAGACGCGAGCGTCTCGGCAGGAAGCGATTCCACATGAGAGGGATACTCTTTATGGTCGCAACCAACCTTCATTTGGGCGCCGACCTCTAACGCTTTTTTCATCGCGGCTGTCAGCTCGAAGCGTAAGAAATGCACAGAGGACGTTTTTTCCGCAGTTGATCGATCCAAGTCTTCATTCGCAATGGCATACACGCGCGGCTGGCCTTCCACTTCAATGAACACACGATGTTCAATGCCAATGAGTTTCGCAAGCGCTACTTTACGATCGACTTCATTGGTGTACTCCAGCTTCATCGTCACCTTGAAGTTACTGCCATCCGGTACGAGTGCGTTGTAGGTTTCCATCTCTTCTTGAATGCTTTCATCTTCGAAGATTTTTTCTACGCGGAGCATCTCTTGTATTTGATATTGCATCAAATACTTATTTTCAAATATTAGGTTGAGATGTTCGCCCAGAATGACAGTTCTCTTTTTGCGCTCAGCAATCGCTCGCTGGCGCATTTCTGGTCTGGCTTTGTAATACGCTTCCAGACTTAATAGCTCGTCGCGCTGAATTTTTCCCATGATGATCTCTTGCAAATTTCTTGATGATTAAATTAAAGGTTGTACGCTTTGGCCATTAGCGAAAGCGGGTGCACCATTTGCGACTTTTTCATGCCGCCTTCTTCCATACCCTGTTCGATATGGTGTCCGGCCAGTTGGCAGTCCGAGCTGATGTAATCTGGCTCTGTGCTCGCCATGTTCTTAAATACAGGCTTTCCGATTTTCATCGCCGTCTCGTGAAATTCTTTTTTCACGCCCCAAGTGCCCGCATGTCCTGAGCAGCGCTCCACAACATGGACCTCTGTACCAGGAATCATTTGCAAGGTTTCTGCGGTTTTCTTGCCGACGTTTTGGACGCGAAGGTGGCAGGGGACGTGGTAGCTGACTTTGCCTAACTCGGTTTGGAAGTCGGTTTTTAACAACCCATCCTTGTTGCGAGCGATGAAATATTCGAAAGGATCCCACATCGCCTCTTTAACGAGCTGTACATCCTCTTCGTTAGGGAACATCAACGGCAGCTCTTGTTTAAACATCAACGTACACGACGGGATCGGCGTCACGATTGCGTAGCCTTGCTTGGCAAGCTCAACTAGTTGCGGAATATTGATGTCTTTGTTTTTAGCGACGGACTCTAGGTCACCCAGCTCAAGCTTTGGCATACCGCAACAGGCTTCCTTGTCGACCAACGTGTAGGGGATTTCGTTGTGCGCGAGCAGCTTTAAAAGGTCTTGTCCGATGCCGGGTTCGTTGTAGTTAATGAAACAAGTGGCGTAGACGGCGACTTTGCCGGGAGTTTTTACGCCGTCCTTGACTGGCCAATCAGACGACGTTTTGGCGATTTGCTTGAATTTTTTTGATGCATATTCAGGAATCCACGCCTTTTTGTCGACGCCAAGAGTCGTCTCCATAACAGAGCGCATCGCTTTTGTTCGATTCACTGCGTTAACTGCTTCGGTCACGATGGGAATGCCAGCAAACATCCCCATTTTGTCGGTTGAGGACAAAAGGTTATCGCGGAATGTCGTTTCGCCTTTCTTGTGCTTGATCGCTTTAGCGCGCAGCATCAGGTGGGGGAAGTCCAAGTTCCATTCATGGGGCGGGGTATACGGACACTTTGTCATATAGCAAAGGTCGCAGAGATAGCACTGATCCACGACCTTGTCGTAGTCTTTCTTGTCGACACCGTGCACTTCACCGTCTTCAGTGGCATCGACCAAGTCAAATAGTGTTGGGAATGATCCGCACAAGCTCACACAGCGGCGGCAGCCATGACAGATATCAAAAACGCGCTCGAGCTCTTTGTTGAGCGAGTCCTCGTTGTAGAAGTCGGGGTTTGTCCAGTCCAGCGGATGTCTTGTTGGAGCTTCTAGGTTACCTTCTCGCTGGCTCATGGCAATCAACCTCTTTGATGATATCTACTTGATGTATTTATATAAAATGGAAATCCCGCGGCATGAAGGCCGCGGGAAATCTTGATGCACTACCGAATGCTAGGTAGCTTAGGCTTCCAGTGCTGCGAGAGCCTTTGTGTAGCGGTTTGCGTGTGAACGCTCAGCTTTAGCCAACGTTTCAAACCAGTCGGCGATTTCGTCAAAGCCTTCGTCACGTGCAATCTTTGCCATGCCTGGATACATGTCGGTGTACTCATGGGTTTCACCGTGGATTGCTGCTTCCAGAGCTTCTCTTGGTGTACGGCCGGGCATGCCGGTACCGGGTTCACCTGCGCCGCCGTTGATCAGGAACTCCATGTGGCCGTGTGCATGGCCAGTCTCGCCTTCGGCAGTTGAGCGAAACAGTGCAGCTGTGTCGTTCTCACCAGCGATGTCACACATGTTTGCGAAGTACAAATAACGGCGGTTTGCCTGCGATTCGCCAGCAAATGCGTCTTTGAGGCTCTGTTCGGTTTTGCTACCTTTTAATGTGGCCATTTTTCAATCCTTTCAATGAGTTGAACTTCTTGGTCGGTTGTGATCGTCAGATCGATGTCACCGACACCGTGTCTAACTGACTATCAAACAAGACTATCGCAGTGTAGTGTGACACCACTGTTATAGATAAATTGTATTTATCAATTTTCCCGATAGGTTTTTACTATGATCAGGTCTTCAGCCGTCTTTACGGTAAGTTGCGGGTTACCTTCCAGCGTCAAGTTTGAATACACGGAGCGCATTTTTATATGCGACTTGTTCGATAACGTCGAAACGCAAGTAGGGAAGCAAATTGGTGCGGATTTCGGTGATTGCCTCGTTGTAATGGGCATCCCAGCCGCAGCAGGTGTCTGATCCGAGCATGATGCGATCTGGAAACTCTTCAATTAAGGCTTTCCACTTTGGTCGCAGCCCATTGGCAGAGTAAGCGCGACCCGGCCGGTTCACCCGGGCAAGACGGTTATGCAACTCTCCCGTTGCAGACATTTCACACATGATATTTTTCCGCTGCTTGAACAGATTCGCGAGATCCTCGGGCTGACCGTGCGGCAAGCAGTGTGAAAGTATCGTTGTCGTGTTTGGGAAGTCTTCTGACAGACGCAAAATATCTTCCGTGAACTCTGCGTTGTGCTGGGTGTGAAGTTGCACGAAACCGCCAAACTCGTTTGCGATCGCGTAAAACTTACGTATAACAGGGTTGTCGGTCTTGAGCTTACGACGAAAGGGCTGCGGACCGCTGTGTTCATTATTTGTGTGTAACTCACCAAATCCCTTAATCGTGCCCTTGGCAAACATGTCATGTGCCTCACGAAAAAGGTCACGAAAATAGACATTTTCGGTTTCGACCAAGGAGCTAGCCCCTTGACGGAAAAAACTCTCAGCGAACTCCCTTTGGCCCGCAGCGGGGATATGTCGACCACGCAGGGCATCTGCGATATCTCTACGCAGGTCACCGACCCCACCGCCCCAGCGGATATTGTTTGCAGTCATTCTCTCGACAACCTCGGCGGTACCTGGCCCGTTGCGTGAGTACGTGTGCATATGGATGTCGGCGATCGGCACAGTTTTTGCCAGCTCGACTGACCTCGCATCTTGCGTTTGAGCCAATCCGACGGATGAAATGCTGACCAAGGCGGCAAGAACAAAGATACTGAATAGCGTTTTCATGAGTTGTGCGTGTCCAGCGGGGTGAAGCGTCCAAGTCTATGATAGTACGCAAAAGAGCTTATGCATCGCTGTATTATGGAATATCTTGATGCTTGGTCTATGTCTCAACGGGAACGCTATGAAGATCACTTGTCCGCATTGCCCTAAGGTCTACCAATATGCGTTCATGTTCGTCTGGAAAACCTTGGTGGGGTAGTTGAGCTGAGATGTCCAAACCCTTAGATAAAGAGTTTTTAGTTGATGTAGACGCTCTGCGGCATGCAGTGACCCTCATGGGTCAGCATTTTTCGTCGGACTCTCGCGTGGCGATTCCGTTACAGCTTCCGGAGCAAGGGCTCGGCTCATTAGAGGCGATGGAACGCTTGGCACCAACCGTGCTCGGTGGTGCAGCTCATCTTGGTAGCGCAACAGCCTTTGCGCATAAAGATCCCCCAACGCCCTGGGTTACCTGGGCGACCACCTTGTGGAATGCCTCGCTTAATCAAAACTTACTACACCCTGCGACAGCACCTGTTGCAAGACAGCTTGAAGAGACGGTCTTACAGTGGCTTTGCCCATACTTTGGGATGGACGGCGGGCATATGACGCCCGGCTCCTCGGCCGCGAATTTGACTGCTTTATGGGCGGCGCGCGAATGCGCCGGTGTGAATGAAGTCGTTGCGTCGGAGGCTGCGCATCTGTCTATAAAAAAAGCTGCACACATCCTTGGTTTGAGCTTTCGGACGGTGAAAATTGATGCGGTGGGTGCCATCAGCCGTCATGATTTGCCCAACGATTTGAGCCGTGCCGCGCTGGTGCTTACGTCAGGCACGACGAGTGTGGGTGCTTTGGACTCCTTAGAGCTGATCGGCCGCGCTGCGTGGACGCATGTGGATGCAGCTTGGGGCGGACCATTGCGTTTAACTCGATATGCGAATCTCTTATCTAATATTGAATTGGCTGATTCGGTTGCAGTCTCGTCACATAAATGGTTGTTTCAGCCAAAAGAGTCTGCACTGATTATGTTTCAGAATGCGAGTAAAGCGCACGAAGCGATCAGCTTTGGTGGATCCTACCTTACAGAACCCAATATTGGGTTGCTCGGGTCGCATGGCGCGAGCGCAATACCTTTATTGGCGATGTTATGGAGTTGGGGTAGGGAGGGTGTTGCAAAGCGCATTGAGCACTGTATGGGGCTCGCTGACACCTTGGCGCTGCAGTTAGGTCGTGATCCACGTGTGGTTTTATTTGCATCACCCCAAACAGGGATTGTTGTTTGGCGCCCCCGCACTGCACCTTCGATTGAGTACGTCTTAAAGCATTTGCCAGTGGGTACTGCGTCCACCGTGACGCTTGGTGATGAAAAGTGGGTACGACATACCGCAGCGAATCCTAACGCTGATATTGCTCTTATTATCAATGAGATTAACCAAGTGCTCGATCACACGTAGGAACAGCGGAGCTTTAGGTGAAGAGCGATAAGCCAACGATTGTTTTAGCACCAGGATTCATGACGGACCATGATTTATGGCGTGATGTGGTGCCGCATTTTTCTGACTACAACGTTGTCTACGCCGACTTCCGCGAGGGGGCAACATTACAAGAGCTGGCGGTGAGCAATTTGTCGCGCTGTCCGGAACGCTTCGTATTGATGGGCTTTTCGTTGGGCGGCTATATCGCAAGGTATATGCTGTATCAAGCGCCTGAGCGCGTGCAAGCCCTCATTTTGGTCGGCACCTCTACAAGGCCCAGTGGGCCCTCGGTCTCTGGCCCCACCACAAACAAGATGTTTCGTGGAATGAGTCGTGCAGCCTTGGTGCGTGCCGTTCACACTAGTCGCGCAGAAAACGAAGATTTAATCCAGCGCATGAAAGATATGGGCACCCGGCTGGGGGCTGAGGTGTTTGCGCGCCTCTCTGCCTTAGACCGAAAATCAGATCTTGAGGCAATGCGCGACATCAAATGCCCTGTGCTAGTCATCACAGCCGACCAGGATCGACTAAGATCGCTAGAGGAGTCTAAAGAAATGGCAGAGGCGGCGCAGGCAACGTTGATTGTGCTTCAGCACTGTGGGCATATGATGCCAATGGAGGAGCCTGAGCAGTTAGCTCTGCTGGTACGCGAGTGGCTAACGAAAAATAATATGTGATGAACACTAGGCCTAACAAATGATACGACAGCAGGTCAGTCACCCGATCACCGTTAGATCGTTGTGTTCCCCTGCCTGTTTGATAGCAGTCTTGCTGTTGACTGCTTGCGCACCGCTTCCTCCTGCTTCGACGCGGCTACTTGAAAAACTACCCTCTGAATTTGCGACGAGTTCGACTTTCACGGCTGCCGTGGTGCAATGGCCAGCGATGAACTGGTGGAACAGTTATCAGGATGCTCAGCTTGATCAACTCATTGAAGAAGGTTTAAGAGACTCCCCCAACTTGGCGATCGCACAGGCTCGGTTAAATCGGGCCCAAGCCTATACGCAGGTGGCAGGGGCACCACTGCAACCTCAAATCAACGCGACCGCTGCGGCAGGAACTCAACGCCTAAGTTATAACTACCTCACTCCCGATACGACGGTGTTGCGCGGTTGGAATCAAGTCGCGCAGGCTGCCCTGAGTATGAATTGGGAGATAGATTTTTGGGGGAAGTACCGCTCCGCGCTGGCGGCAGCGACCTCCGAGCTTCAGGCGAGTGAAGCGGAGCACGCTCAAGCAGTGCTAGTCTTGACGACTGCGTTGACTTCATCCTATGCCGAGCTTGCGCGCTTATTTGCCCAACAGGCAACGAGCCAGCGTGCCGTCGAGATTCGGACCCAGACATCAACCTTGTTCAGAGAGCGCTTTAATCACGGCCTCGAAACATTGGCGAGCGTGCGAGAGGCGGACTCGAAGCGTGCGCAGGCTAAAACAGAACTTTTGCTTATTGCAGAACAGATTGATTTACAGCGAAACCGTATCGCTGCTCTGCTGGGAGCGGGCCCCGATCGCGGCCGGTTAATTAGCGCACCCAAAGCCGCGCCTTCGATAAAAAGCGGGCTGCCAGAAAATCTTACGATGGATCTACTGGGTCGACGACCAGATATTGTGGCCGCGCGTCTGCAGACACAAGCATTTTCTGCGCGCATCGATCAACGGCAGGCAGATTTCTATCCAAACATCAACTTAGTCGCGTTCATCGGTGTGCAGTCTCTTGGCTTAGATCGGCTGTCTCAAGGTGGATCTCAATTCGGCGCTGCAGGACCTGCGATTTCTCTTCCGATTTTTACCGGTGGACGTCTGCAAGGTGAACTCAGGGCAGCGCAGGCGACCTATGATGAGTCGGTGGCTATCTACAATCGTACCTTGACTGCCGCACTTCAAGAGGTGGCAGATGCAATCACCAGCATCAAGGCCTTGACTGGACAGCTTGAGCAAGCCGAACTTGGTTTGGTCGCCGCCCGTGAGGCATTTACGATGATTACTGGTCGCTACCGCGGTGGACTCGCAAACTATATCGAGGTGCTGATTGCTGAAGATATTATGCTCACCAGTCTACGATCGGTGACTGAGTTGCGCGCCCGAAGGCTTTTGTTGGATGTCCTATTAATCAGAGCGCTTGGTGGAGGGTATCAACAACAGTCCCGACCTCCAGTTGCTAACAAATAAAAGAATGACAATGACGAGCTCCACGACAGAGATGGACCCGCAGGCCGATAAAAATAGAGCAAGGCGTAAGTTATGGTTCCTACGACTAGCGGCGGTAGTGCTTATCTCTGGCGTATGTTGGCTCGTGGTTTGGTTGTTCTACTCTTCGCAGTTTGTGGTGACTGATAATGCCTATACGGCGGTCGAACTGTCTCAAGTGACGACAGCGGTCGAGGGCACGATCAAGGAGGTCAGGGTACATGACACGCAACGCGTTAAGGCAGGAGATATTCTGGCGCTAATTGACGATGCCGATACATCCTTGGCAGTCAAACAAGCCCAGTCAGATCTCGAGCTCGCCCTACGTCGAGTCGAAGGATATTTTGTGCGTGACGAGTTGCTCGCTGCCAAAGTCCTTGCTCGCGAGGCAGAGATGCGGGGTGCCAAGGCACAGGTGGACTCGGCCTCGACAGCCAAGCAGCGGACATCGGTTGACTTTGCTCGGCGTAAGGCGCTTGAAAAAACCGGTTCGGTATCCGGCGAGGAATTGACGCGTGCCGAGAGTGCCGCGATCGCGGCACAAGCTGAACTTGCCTTAGCGCAAGCCAATCTCACCTTGTCTGAGGCAAATCTCGCGTCTGCAAAAGCCGAGAGAAATATGAACATCACGTTGATTGCGGGAACCACCGTCCCCACGCATCCGGAGGTGATGCTTGCTCGGGCCAAGCTTGAACAAGCACAGATTAATCATCGTCGTACGGAGATACGGGCGTCGGTTGCTGGGGTCGTGTCTAAATTACAGATCCAAGTGGGTCAACGTGTGCACAGCGGTCAGTCGATGCTAGTGATTGTTCCGGTCGACGACATGCACGTTAACGCCAATTTTAAAGAAGGGCAGCTATCCAAGATCAAAGTTGGGCAGGCTGTCGAGGTAACTTCTGATCTATATGGGTCACGGGTTGTTTTTAAAGGACGCGTGGAGGGGTTTGCCGCTGGAACAGGGTCTGCCTTCGCCATTATTCCTGCACAGAATGCAACGGGTAATTGGATTAAGGTTGTACAGCGCGTGCCTGTGCGCATAAAACTGGATTCGACCGAACTGAAAGCCCACCCGTTAACGGTAGGCTTATCAATGACGGTGCGTATCAATATTGATGCTAGCGACAAATAGTCGATTGGTAGGCTAATGGATCAGAGCAACGTGGCGCCTTTAAGTGGGTTTCGCCTGTGGGCTGCGGCGGTGGTCATCGCTGGCGCGAATTTCATGGTGGTCTTGGATATGACGATCGCCAACGTATCGATCCCCAACATTGCGGGTAGCTTGGGCGCAACCACGGCACAGAGTACATGGGTGATTACTTCGTATGCCGTCGCCGAGGCAATCGTCTTGCCGTTGACCGGCTGGTTAAGCGCGCGGTTTGGTTTGGTTCGCACATTTATCGCAGCAACGGGCTTGTTCGTACTGTTTTCAATCTTTTGTGGGGTAGCGACATCGTTATCGATGCTGGTCGCCGCTCGCGTGTTGCAGGGTCTTGCCGGTGGCCCCTTGATGCCGCTCTCTCAAACCTTGCTATTGCGCATATTTCCTAAAGAACAAGCTGGAATGGCGATCACGTTATGGTCGATGACAACACTGCTTGCGCCAATCACTGGGCCTGTTCTTGGCGGCTGGATTTGTGAAACCTGGTCTTGGCCGTGGATATTCTTTATCAATATTCCTCTCGGCGTTGTGGTGGTGTATTTCTCTATTAAGTTATTGGCACGTTACGAACTCCCGCTTAGACAGCTTCCCATTGATATCGTCGGTCTTGTGCTGTTGATTATCTGGGTGACTGCTTTGCAGGTCATGCTAGACACAGGCAAGGAAAGTGACTGGTTCGCTTCGACCACAATTACGTTGCTCGCAATCGTATCGCTCATTGGCTTTGCAGCCTTCTTAATTTGGGAACTGAACATCGATCATCCAATCGTCGACCTGAAGGTGTTTCGACACAAGGCGTTTTGGGTCGCGGTGTTGGCCATGAGCATTGGATACGCATCATTTATGACCCTCAATGTGCTGACGCCACTTTGGCTCCAATTGAATATGGATTACACCGCAAGTCAGGCCGGTAGGACGATAGGGTGGACGGGGCTGTTTTCGCTTTGTATGGCGCCTTTCGTGGCGCGACTTGCCATCAAGGTGGATCGCAGAAAACTCGTGAGCGGCGGGTTGATTTGGCTAGCCGGTGTGACGGCATTGAGGTGCCTGGGCAGCACGGACTTAACCTACTGGGATATCGCATTTCCGCTGATGATAATGGGGCTTGGCATGCCCTTCTTTTTTATATCAGTGTCTGGGATGGCATTAGCTAGCGTGAATGCGAATGAGACGGCATCAGCGGCAGGGTTGCTGAATTTTTCAAGAACGCTGTTGGCAGCGTTTGCGATATCAGTGATGACAACAAATTGGGAAAGCTATACCGTCACCGTTTACGCGGACCTTGTGGGGTCGATTGACGCCAATGGTGACCTGTTCAAGGCATTGTCTCAGAGCGGTGTGGAGAGCAACAAAATTTATTCAATGATGGATCGATTGTTGAGCGCTCAAAGTGTGATGATCGCTACCAACGCAATCATGGCGTTCGTCGCCTTGGCCTTCTTGCTAGGCGCAATCGTCATCTGGTTTGCGCCTCGACCGCGCGCCTGGTCTGCAGAGACTGCGGGTAGTGATTCAGGCGCGACGGCGGGAAAGAACAAATAAACTTAAGTTCTTCGTCAAAGCCCGTCAACCAGAACGATTTGACCGACAGAGTTGTTGGTGCGGTGAGGCAATACTGCTTGGTACTCTGGGCTGTCGTACCAAGTATCGAGCGCTTGTCTGCTTGGAAACTCAACGATCACATGTCTGTCACGCAGCGCCTCGCCTTCTCGCTGAGTGCTTGCGCCACCGCGGGCAAGATACTTGCCACCATACATTTCAATCGTTGCAGAAACGGCCTGCGAATACTTTTTGTATCCCTCAGGATTCGTGATGGTGATATGGCCCATCAAATACGCTTTTGCCATTCAGGCCTCCTGAGGATGACACACAGTCTATCGAACAGCAAAAAGAGTAATACTCGGGAAAGCAATTAGGAGCGCAACAACCAAGAGTTCCATAAAGAAAAAAGGTGTGATGCCTTTAAAAATTTCTCGAATAGTCAGCACAGGATTTGTGGTTGCCACCACAAATACATTCAACCCTACCGGTGGGGTGATGTTACCGACCTCAGTCATTTTCACCACCAGAATTCCAAACAAAATAGGGTCGATCCCTGCCTGTTTGACGATGGGGAAAACAACCGGCATGGTGAGTAGCACCATTGAGGCCGCATCAACAAAACAACCCAAAACCA
>CAMBFI010000026.1 GCA_945865935.1 Bordetella parapertussis
AAAAGAACGCATCAATCACTTGCCAAGCAGACACCAGATGAGGTTTACTTTAAAGACAACGGGCTGAAGGAAGCGGCCTGACATGACCGATCAATGACTTTCACTTATCTTCCTCGAAATGCTGTCCAACGTAGTCAGACCACTGCTGACTGCAGCAACGATCCACACAACTCGGCCGCGCTCAAACATCCTTGCAGAGCCCCGATGGGCTGGGTCCGCTGACAACGACTCTGACTTTGTTGCGCTGAACCACCCGAACAAACATCCCGCATAGTTCAGCACTAAATAACTCAGCGACATCGCCACGAGCAAGTAACCAAGGAAAACGCCCAGGTAAATTGAACAAAGAAACTGTATCGCTACCCAGAAGGTCGTTATAAAAATGTCGAGAAGTCTTCTATGCTCTAACGCCTCCCACCAAGCCCATACCGCCAACGGAATCGCAAACCGATAGAACAATTGCGCATGCCCCTCTTGGTGCAAAACGGGGAGCGAAAACGCAAACACAAACGCCCCATACGACGCGGCTATCGCTCTAAAGCCAAAACGTCTTAATACCCACAGGCATGAGAAAAAATTGAGCGCGTTGCCCACCAAGAACCAAAACAAAAACGCATTTTCACGGACAGCACCAAAGGCTCGGGCGGCGGCATACACCCAGAACGTGCCAAAATGATTGTCGCTAAAGCCAAGCACTCTCTCGAAGGGATAAAAGAAGCCTGGGCTCCACAGGCGATCTGCCTGTCCCGTTAGCCACTGATAGCCATGCTCTAGAATGACGCTATTGAAGCGTGCATCACCCAGGTCACCAGGCATCATCGTGAAATAGCCGGTCGCTGGCAACAAATAGCCAAAGAATCCGATAGATAGTGCAACAAGCGGGGTGATTAACGAGGGCACTGGTGGCTATATCGCTGGGGATAAATTAATTGGTTCGATGCGCTCAACAATCTAAGCGCCAGCAGAATACAATTGCCGAGTCTTTTTATATATAGTTTGACGAACAATTATGCCCCAACTTGTGCCTCGCTCATGAAAGTAATGATTGTTTTCGGTACTCGTCCCGAGGCCATCAAAATGGCACCTCTCGTTCACGCGTGCAAGGCTACTCCCGAATTTGACACTCTGGTCTGTGTAACGGGTCAGCACCGCGAGATGCTAGATCAGGTGCTAGAAATATTTGATATCAAACCTGATATCGATCTCAACCTTATGAGAGCTGGGCAAGATTTGTTCGATGTCACCAGTTCAGTTCTCTTAGGAATGCGAGATGTATTAAAAACACATAAGCCCGATCTTGTGTGTGTTCATGGCGACACGACAACGGCCTATGCTGCTGCCACCGCGGCATTTTATCTTGGCATTCCTGTCGCACACATCGAAGCGGGGCTCCGGACCCATGACGTGCAGTCTCCTTTTCCAGAAGAGTTTAACAGGCAAGTAATCGGTAAAATTGCGACCTTTCACTTCGCCCCCACAGAATTAACCCAAGAAAATTTACTTCGCGAGGGCGTCCCTACAGAGCGTATTTTTGTTACTGGCAATACCGTAATTGATGCCCTATTTTGGGTGATCGCGAGACTCGAGGCAAAGGATGCATTACTTCGCCCGTCCATCAAGCGTCTCCTAACAGAGCAGATACTTTTCGATTTAAAGTCAGACAGGTTTGTATTGATCACCGGGCATCGTAGAGAAAACTTCGGGCAAGGATTTCTCTCAATCTGTTCAGCGATCAAACAGCTTGCGGTAGCCTTTCCAGCCGTTCAGTTTGTTTATCCAGTCCACCTCAACCCGAATGTCCAAGCGCCAGTCAAAGACCTGATTAGCGGCCATCAAAATATTCATTTGATCGAGCCCTTAGAGTACGAAGCTTTCGTTTATTTGCTTAAACACTGCTATATCGTATTGACTGATAGTGGCGGCATTCAAGAAGAAGCTCCCAGTCTTGGGAAGCCGGTTCTAGTTATGCGCGATGTAACAGAGCGACCCGAGGCGGTAACTGCCGGCACAGTGCGGCTAGTGGGCGCAAATACTGAAAATATCATCAAAGGTATATCCCTGTTACTCCGCGATGAAACGATCTATAAAAAAATGGCGCTATCGCATAATCCTTACGGTGACGGAAAGGCAGTTATCCGTATCGTCGATGCTATTCAAAATCTCAAGCGCAAAAAAAAATCGAGCGCCTAATCTAATTCGTACGCATTTTTATAGTCTTTGATCAGTGCTGGATCTTGATCCTCTTTACGCATTACACAGTTACCGACCACCAACAACTCAATCTCCGTTCCCATTAGACAATGGAACGCATCCTCGGGCGTACAGACAATCGGCTCACCCCTCACGTTGAAAGACGTATTGACCAATACTGGGCAGCCCGTAAGTTCTTTGAATTTTGAAATCAGCGCGTAGTACAGGGGATTTGTATTTTTA
Organism: Bordetella parapertussis; assembly: GCA_945865935.1. Taxonomy (GTDB): domain Bacteria; phylum Pseudomonadota; class Gammaproteobacteria; order Burkholderiales; family Burkholderiaceae_B; genus Zwartia; species Zwartia parapertussis_E. Next base: position 2,434 of record CAMBFI010000026.1, read on the forward strand.
TGGACTGTTTGAATCCGAGCTGAATAGTCAACGTGCGTCACTGCAGGTATCTCGGATCGAGGCACATTAAGTTTATCAATACCGAAAAGTAGTTGCTGCTCCAGCGTCATCTCTAGCTGACGTGACTTAGCCACATCTGCGACCAACAACATATACGGGCTGTCTACATCGATATCAAACCACTCCGATGCATCTTCGCGCAAAACGCTTGGCGCAAAAGGCCGGAAAGATTCGCGATACTTAACCTTGAGGTTCAACTGTTTTTGAACGGCGGGCGAGCGAGGATCAGCAACGATAGATCGCCCACCCAGCGCTCTTGGTCCGAACTCCATCCGACCTTGATGCCAACCTATCGCCTTGCCCTCAGCGAGCGCCTTCGCTGTCACATCAATCATCTCCTGTTGCGACACCTCAGAAAAAACGGCCCCTGCTAAATGCAGACGCTGGGCAATATCGGATGCATCATACTCAGGCCCTAAGTAAGAGCCTTTCATGGCATCCGATACATTTGCAACACGGGGGTTATTCAACATCGAGTAATACGCACCCAGCGCTGCACCGATCGCACCGCCCGCATCACCTGCCGCAGGCTGAATCCATAGATTGTCGAAGACTTTTTCTCTCAACAACTTCCCGTTTGCAACGCAATTCAAGGCCACACCACCCGCCAAACAAAGATTGTTCTGGCCTGTGCTCCGCTTAATTCCTCGGGCAAGCTTTATTACTACCTCTTCTGTTACAGCCTGCACAGAAGCAGCCAAATCCATTTCTCGTTGCGTGAGCGGACTTTCCGGCGCACGACGTGGTCCACCGAATAGCGCATCAAATCGCTCGTTGGTCATCGTTAAACCGGTACAGTAATTAAAGTAGTGCATATCAAGGTGAAATGAACCATCCTCCTTGATGTTAATCAGGTGATCTTTAATGAGCGTCGCATACTTTGGCTCGCCATAAGGTGCCAGCCCCATGACCTTATATTCGCCAGAATTAACCTTAAAACCTGTGTAATAAGTGATCGCGGAATACAACAAACCAAGCGAATGCGGAAACTGGATCTCTTTATGAACAGCAAGCTTATTGCCTGACCCAATTGCCAAAGAAGTTGTTGTCCACTCCCCCACGCCGTCCATTGTCAGGACTGCAGCTTCTTCAAAGGGAGAGGGGAAAAATGCTGACGCAGCATGACTGAGATGGTGTTCCGAAAACAGTAACTTAGACTCCCAGTCAATATCACTACCTAAATCAGCTGCTAAGGCCTTACTGATCATGGACTTTTGAAATAGCTTGTCCTTAAGCCAGACAGGCAGCGACGTAACGAAACTCTTGAACCCTCTTGGCGCGAAGGCAAGGTAGGTCTCGAGCAGCCGCTCGAACTTGAGGAATGGCTTGTCGTAGAACACCACGTAATCGATATCTTTCGAAGTGAGACCCGCCTGAGATAAACAGTAGGCTATGGCATGCTTCGGAAAATCTGAATCATGCTTTCTTCGCGTAAACCGCTCTTCCTGCGCAGCAGCAACGATCTCACCACCGACTACCAAACACGCGGCTGAGTCATGGTAGTAGGCCGAGATTCCTATGATGTTCATTTTTTAAAATAAAGTGTAGATAAACGGGGCAATCACCGACCCCTTCGCCAGTACTAATAAACCACCTAATAGCACCATGACAATAATAATTGGCGCCAACCACAGTTTTTTACGAACACGCAAGAACGCCCATAACTCTCTGACGAATGCAATCACAATTAACCTTGATCGTTAGAACTGATTTTTAAATGAAGTTGGTTCTGGGCCAGGGGGTGACCGCTCGATCCAATAGGACCGCTGCCCTTTGCTTTTTGTAAGCCGTAATTCATCACGACCAAACATACGCGTAACCAAAGACACCGGGGTCAACAACAAAAAGAATATGCTACCCAGAACGATCGGACTCACAAATTTTCCGAGGAGCTGCCCCAACTGATACCAGAGCCAATTCAAGGGGCGTAAAACTTTTGAAAAAACAAACGCCAGAAAGCTGAATGCCACTGCGCAGATCGCGAGCGCGAACACAAACAAACGATCCCAGCCACCCAAAAAATAACCGTACACGGCAAGTCCACCGCAAACGGAGGCAAATAACAACCCAAAACTGCGCTCACTAGGTAAGACGGTATTCTTATTTGGATTCAAGCGGGATCACCAAAATTATTAATCAACCAAAACTGCAACATACGATCAACACGAGATCGGTGCGCATAAAAAGGGGATTATTATAAATCTGAGTCGACTTAACCCTGCTTTGACACTAGGAATCCTTAGCCTTAGGGAGTGGGGAATAGGATAAATACGCTAAGCGCTTCACTTCTTGCCGACCCCGAACAACGTTATCAAGTATCAAGCCAGCCAAGAAAGAAAGCCCAGCACAAATCATCAATGACGCACATAACAACGCCGTAGGTAAACGCGGGACCAACCCTATCGCTAAATATTCTGAAAAAACGGGGATTGCCAGCACAATTGCGAATAATGCGAGCAAAAGTGCGCCCATGCCAAAGAAAGCGAGCGGTCGCTCACAGATAAATAGTCTAAATATCGCCCACGATATTCTGAGCCCGTCTTTATATGTAGACAGCTTGCTTTCAGATCCTTCTAGCCGCGCGCCATAGGGAGTCATAACCTCACCGTACGGAGCACGTAACTCCAATGCACTCACGGTCAATTCGGTCTCAATTTCAAAGCCACGGGACAGAATAGGCGTCGACTTAAGGAATCGCTTTGAAAAAACTCGGTAGCCTGACAACATGTCAGTAAAGCTCCCACCAAAGATCCGCAGCACCATTTGTGTAAACAAACGATTACCCCATTGGTGACCATTTCTATATGCAGCAGCGCTCACATCGGGCGCTGTTTGTCGACAACCGACAACCATATCCAAATTCTCATCAATCAACTTATCAACCATCGATACGACCGCAGTCGCGTCGTAGGTAGCATCTCCGTCAACCATGACATAAATATCGGCGGCAACGTCTGCGGCAATACGTCGCACCACATTGCCCTTGCCTGGCAAAGCAACATGAATAACGCTCACCCCTTCACGAAGTGCTATTTCCTTAGTTCGATCTGTGGAATTATTGTCAAAAACATATATATCCAAACTGGGCATCGACCGGCGAAAGTCGGTGATGACTTTTGCAATCGCAACTTCTTCGTTGTAGCACGGTACAATTAGCGCCACATGCAGACCTCGATAAGACAAAGTACTTCTCCAGTCAAGCAATAGTTATTTCAATATTAAAACGAAACTTATTTCTTAATTAAATAAGCGAAGAAATAATGCCGTTGTACCTCATCACAAAAACAATGTACAGCGATATGGCATCGCGCAGCGTCCACATGCTCTCGCTTTTTCTTGTGATTTTTTTGGTGTTGATTTCGATAACACCCCCCCTCCAATCGCCAGACGAATATGATCACGTCAAGAGAGCTTATGCGCTGGGGGAAGGCACTGTTTTTTTTAAGCCTCTAGGAAACCAATCATCCGGGGCAATGATTGACGATGGCCTAATCAAATACATCAATTTGTATGAACCGTTAGGTCTTGATCCCGAGAGAAAAGTCAACGCGAAAGATTCAGAAATAGCTCACGAACTACGTTGGGAAGGGACAAAAAGCTTTAGCGCCACACCGGCTACAGCTTTTTATTTCCCGTTGATTTACGCACCACAAGCCTTTGCACTAAAGCTAGGTAACTTAATTGGCCTATCAATTAATCAATCTTACTATCTCACACGGTTCGTTACGAGCGCAACGGCTTTGGTCATCATTGGCATTGCATTTGCCATTACCGCACCATCGCCTGTAGCCTTGGCGCTTCTGGCAATGCCCATGAGCGTGTATCAATTTTCATCTACGAGCCTAGATGGAATCGCGACAGCACTATCGGTATTAGTCATATCAATCTTTTTAAAACTTTTCCGTGATCCTCCAAATACAAACAAAAAACTTTTTTGGTTAGCGCTCGCTTCATTTGGCCTACTCGCTTCAAGCCGCTTACAACTTCTTCCACTATTTCTATTATTTTTTGTCTTGTTCATTCGTGATAAAAACAAGGTGCAATTTACGGGCGCGCTAATAGCACTAGGCTTAGTGTGCACTTGGATTCTCGTTGCAGGCAAGTACACCATAGATCATCGAGTACCTAGCGCAATCTCTAGCGGCCAAGTAGCTCTAGCCTATGTACAAAATCCATTAAGCCTTTTTCAAGTCATTTGGAATACGCTGACCGATGAGCCTACATTGCGAGGATACTTCAGCTCATTTTTGGGGATGCTGGGTTGGCTTACCGCACCATTCCCTGGCCGAACTTATATCTATTTAGCGATCGCAATGCTGGCAGTGGGTTCAGCTTCACTCTCCGTCAAATATATCAAAGCGAATTGGCAAGTGATCGTTCTATTTTTATTAATCGCCCTCGTGTCGGTGTTCTTGATTCTATTTGCGATGTTAACTACATGGACTCCCTATCCAAGCGACAAGATTATCGGTGTCCAGGGGCGGTATTTCCTAATCCCAGTGATTTTAATGAGCTATGCATTGTTTCCACCCATCACTCAACTCACTCATCACCGCTCATTGTCAGCGCATGTTTTAGTTCTAGGATTTGCGCTTTACAGCCTGTTTATGACAACCAATTTACTACTCTCACGCTACTACATAGCAATATCGTAATAAACAATCATCTCCGTGAGCGACTGACGGGGGACATTCTGGCACCGCTACGTAGTTATTTAGTAATCACACCACAACGATTACCAACTACTTTGGGTTGAATTCCTCGCTCTGCACAAAACTCCATGTATGCCTGATATGCCCCATCATACGTCGTGTTGTTAAGCACATCATCGACCACAATGGAACCTCCAATAATAAGTGCATCGTAAAGTTTCGGAAGCGTTTTCTTGATTGGGAGATACAGGTCTACGTCTAGGAATACAAGCTTTACAGCTCCTAACGCCTTGTAATCAAAAACTGAGCAATCCGCTTTTATAGCTTTCACAAACGGGAAGTTTATAAAGTGCTTTTGCCAAATCTCAAAGTCGTTATATTCAAATCCCCTAAGCTCCGAAAGATCCTTGCCACGAGATTGAACCTCATAATCCAAGTCTGCCTTCGTAAACGATTCAAACGTATCGATAGCGTAGTAGGCCGTCCTATCCGCTTGTTTTTGATTCTTTATGTGCTCAGCCATGAATCGCGATGTCATGCCGCGCGCAACGCCTATCTCAATCACACAACCTTCAGCATCTTTCACGCGTTCAAATTCATTGACTAACGTAGCCAACTGTATTGGCTCGATGCAATAAGGATATGTCGGAGCGCCAAGTCCGAGATGCTTGAATGCAATCGATTTAAGCGCTTCTTTAACCGGTTTTAACAGAGAGGTCATATTTTCAAAATAACTCTTGATTAACGTTGAAATAAAAGTTTATGGATCGCGTGACGCGGCACCGAGGCGATATCATGCCCAATAAAAGACAATATCAACTGGATGCCAATCAAAATTGGCATCGCAGCAATCATTACATTCCCCGCAGTTGCGGGCACATTCGTCTCGACTGATACTATCCAGGCCTGCAAACCAAAAACCAAACCAAAAATTGTAAGAAGCATTCCCAGCACTAACTCAATGGATGCAATCGACATGTCCCGGAGAAAATAGTTATATCCAATCCGCTTTATAAAATTGCGCATATGTTTCCAGAGAAACTCACCTGCGACACCAGGCACGCTCAAGTTACTGACTTCCGATTCATATTTTGCGTCCATCGGGATATCCATCACCATCGCACGCAATGTGTTTAGCCTAAACAATATATCTGTCTCAAAAAAATAGCGGTTACTAATCTTTGAGAATGGCAGTCGTTGACAAACATTAGCGTGGATTGCCGTGTATCCGTTTGTTGGGTCAAAAACCGTCCAGTAGCCCGACGAGAGTTTATTTAATAGTGATAGCGCCGCATTGCCAAAAACTCGCACCTTGGGCATCCGCTTTAACCCAGTCAGATCATAAAAGCGATTACCTTTCGTGTAGTCGGCCTGCCCAGAAAGGATCGGTTGAATAAAGTATTGAATAAGTGAGGCATCCATCTGCCCGTCACCGTCAATTTTCACAATAATGTCCGCGCCATCATCTAACGCAGCTTGATAGCCCGTCATCACTGCGCCGCCAACACCTTTATTCTCCTCGTGAAAAAGGACTTTTAGCCGAGCATCGTAATGCTTTTCCATGACTAAATATCCCGATCGCTCCGGACATGCATCATCTACAACATATATCCGCGAGACGATATCCGGTATCGATTGGCAAACATCAAGAATATGATTGGCCACCCGATAACAAGGAATGACAACAGCGATAGAGGGGGAGGATGCGTTGTCGTGCATTGAGCCTTTTATGACGTTGCCGTTAGTTAAGTCAAATACATCCACTTACAGCCCGCTTAAGTTCTAGATGTCCAATAATACAAGTTTATAAGCTTTTATTACTAACAAACCGTTACGGCGGCATCAACGTTTTTTCGAATTACCGATAACTGCCAAGCATAGACACACAGGTAAAGTTACGCCACACGGAAAATCTCAGTTGAGTTTGACGCGAGTCAACAGAATTTGACCACCTTTTCGATCAATCTTATACAGGCCACGAGGGTCGCCTATTGAGGCAGGCTCAAAAAAAGATTGATTATTTCTCCAGAACTGATCATCTCCTCGATATAACGCAAGGTACTCAAAGTCGCCGAGTAGCTCTTGAAGTGACTGATTACAGGTCCACACATCCCCGTCAAAATATTTTTGACCTAGGCTCCAGCACCATTTCGTCGATACTGTATTTGGCAGCATCGCGTAATAAAACATTACTCGCTCGAGTCCATTCGAGTTCTGTGCGACGAAATAGGTCTTATCCCCCGGGTGTATCTGTTTTTTTATTTCTGCTGCAAAAGACTCTATTTCCAACCTTAAACCGTGGTCAGGACCCCCTGATCGAATGCCACGAAGTTCCTTTAGAAAATGCCCGCTCGTAGTGGCGGTGAGCATCAAAAAGCAAACCAGCGCGACGACAGTCCCCCTTCCTCTACGCCCAACATCGCTGTCGTCGAACAATTTAACAAAGACAAAGCTTGCCCAAGCTACGAGGTATGTCGATAAATAGCGCTCGAAAGAGGCAAGTCGTATGCCTTCGTACTCAGTAAAAATAATCAGATAACTCAATAAGAGCGCCGCAACGTATCCACAAAATCCCAAAAATATAATGCTCATCACGACACCGCAAAATAACCGGCGACCTGCTCTAGCCAATTGGACCGACAGTACGCTGAGGGCAATTAGGCCAACCAGCACCATTAAAATTGTTGGGTGCCTCTGAACAAAATAGGCCGATATACTTACAAAGTCTGCCTCAACTGTTCGGCGTACAAACTCATCTAGCGTACTGGTCATTCTTTTCTGAAAGGCAGCATCACCCCACAGACTTATTGTCGGGGTGGAAATCGAACGGCTCGCTCCAATTCCCTTTACATACCAAGCCCAAGACTGCATTACACAGACGATTACCCCAAAGATTGCGAGCAGGCGAATCCAATGCGTTTTGATACTCGACCACAATGACGTAAATAGACCGAGTTGCGTAGGTCCAGACGAAGATAACAACAGATTGGCCGCATACACGGCCGTCGCCACGAGAGCTAGCAAAATGCCAATCTCTTTAAGCAATATCAACACTGTCAAAGAGAAAACCAACGCCAACCAAACTCCAGTATTACGTGTATTTTTTGCCGCAAAAGTTAATGCCGCCGCAAAGCAAATACCCAATAATGCATCAGAGTAAAGACTTGAAAACGAGTACCCAAAGGCGTATATCAAGGTTGCTAACGAAACAAACAAAACGACTTTGGTCAATACACCGGCCTTCGGTAAGCTCGCGACACAAAGCAATCCGGATAACAGCCATACATTGTGTGCAAAAAGTGTGTTTTTCTCTGACCAGGAAAAAAACTGCAGGAAGTAGTACTGGAACAACTGCTGTATCGGCGGATAGGACTTAAAGAAAATTGGAGAGTTTTCTTTAAACAATAAGTCAGTTGTATAAATTAACCTTGTGCTCGCGGCCCAGAACGAAAACTCATCCCATAGCAAAAACTGGAAGTTTTCCTGAATCGCCCAGTAAATCCAACCTAGTAAAATCAAAAAAACAATACCCACACCCATGGGGCGCGCAAACTCAAAAGGCGGCTGTTTAGAGTAAAAAATGCCGTGGGCTAGCAAGCCTAGGCCAAGAGTCGTTACAGCAACAGTTCCCCAGATAAGCAGATCGACAATGCCAAAAAAATAAAGGGAAACAGCAATAAAACAGCAGTAGACGAACGGAGCAGCCCCAACGCCTAACCTGAGCTTTTCCGAGATAAATTTTATGTAGCCAAGGGCGGAGAGGGCGAACAGCAGTAGTTTCAAATATGTCATTTGTTGTTCCTCTCAAGCGCAGCGGCCTCAGCGCGCTCCGAAGACCCCTATTTGCCGAAAAGATTTCGTCTAACCGATACAAAAGAGGCTGAAATCTTTGACAAACGTAACGTAGCGAAGAATTGTACACACCGTTAACGCCGCCCGGCCGTCGAGAAAAGCAGCAACGGTGCTAAATCAAAGCTAAATCTCAGGGGGAACACGAGCCTGCGCTGTTCAGGCTGGGGGTAGACCGCTACAATTGGGTCTATTCGCACTATGTCTGAGGTATCTCTCTTGAACGCACACCAACCCTACTTAAACAAGACCATTTTGATAACCGGTGGCGCTGGCGCAATCGGAAGCAATCTCGCGCGCGCACTAGCGGGTGCTGGTGCAGCCAAGGTCATCATTTTGGATGATCTCTCTGCGTCTTACGAATGGAGCATCCCGAACCTGCCGAACATACTATTTGTGCGCGGTAGCATTACGAATGACATCGACTTAAAGCGTGTTTTTCATGAGAAACCTGAATTCATCTTCCATCTCGCGGCATTTTTTGCAAATCAGAACTCGGTTGATTTCCCAGAAAAGGACCTGCTAGTTAGTCAGCTAGGTACTATCAAACTGCTTGAGTACTCAGTACTGCAAGGCAATTTAAAACGCTTTGTTTATGCTGGATCTGGATGTGCAATTTATGGTGCACAGGCGCCGCTGCCGCTCAAAGAAGAATTCATGTCCATGCATTTAACGACGCCCTATCAAATTTCAAAAATGGCTGGTGAGCTTTACTGTAATTTTTATTGGCATCATTACAACCTGCCTATTGTTAAGACGCGCTTTTTCAATTCTTATGGCCCTGGCGAGGTGCCCGGCCAGTATCGAAACGTTATCCCTAACTTCATCTACTGGGCGATGAAGGGGCAGCCACTGCCGATCACTGGTGATGGAAAAATGACGCGTGACTTTACATACGTGATGGACATTGTCGACGCCCTGCTCAAGGCCGGTATCGAAGAGAGAGCGATTGGTGCTGAGATGAATATCGCGTCCGCGCGCGAAACAGCAATTGTCGATATGGCAGAGATGATTAATCAGTTGACAGGTAATACAGCAGGCTTGTTGTATACCGAAAAGCGCAAATGGGACACTAAGTCACGACTGTTAGCTAGCGTTGACCGCGCCAAAGACATTTTAGGATACAACCCCCAAACCACCTTCGAAGACGGGCTGAACAACACAATTAATTGGTTTAAAGCTAACTGGGACAATATCAAGAAGGATGCAGAGTTTCCACCGGGAATGTCATCTGCAGTGAAAAACTATGTCCTTCGCCAAGGAAACGACAGCTGATGAAGCAAGTAGTCCAGAGCTACAAAACTGGAGAGGTAGCGCTTCGTGAAGTGCCAGTCCCGCAGTGTGGTTCAAAAAGTATTTTGGTGCGCAACCAAAACTCATTGATTAGTCTCGGCACAGAACGATCCACCATCGAGCTTGGTCGTAAATCCCTATTGGGCAAAGCCGCAGCGCGCCCTGACCTCGTTCGAAGAGCCTGGGATAAAGCCAAGAAAGAAGGGCTTTTAAAGACCTGGCAAGAAGCCATGGGCCGTCTTGACACACCAACTCCACTTGGCTACAGCTCGGCCGGAATCGTCGAACAATCCGGCGTTGCCGCAACTGAATTCGCACCCGGCGATCGGGTAGCGTGCATTGGTCAGGGATTCGCCTCACATGCGGAGTTTGTATCAGTTCCAGTTAATTTAGCTTGCCGAATCCCAGTGGAAGTATCCAACGAGGAAGCGGCGTTCGGGATGCTTGGCATTATCGCTTTGCATGGTGTGCGTAGCGCCAACCTCACGTTTGGATCAAATGTAGTCGTTATGGGCCTTGGTTTACTGGGCTTACTCACTATACAAATACTGAAGTCTTACGGCTGTAGCGTAATCGCCATTGATCCCGCGAAAGATAAAACTGATTTGGCCCTGCGACTCGGATTTTCAGCTGTCACCAACAGCTCAGAGGAGCTCGCGATCCTGAGCAATCATGCTTCCGGAGGTTTGGGTGTAGACGCGGTCATAATTACTGCAGCGACAAAGGATCACGCACCTGTTGATCAAGCCATCCAACTTTGCCGCTCGAAAGGACGGATAGTTGTCGTCGGGACCGCAGATATCCACCCCGAGCGTAATGAGTTATGGCACAAAGAAGTCGAGATCGTTGTCTCTAAAGCCGGGGGCCCCGGCTCAGTGGATCCGCTGTACGAAATTGAAGGGGTTGATCTCCCGATTGGTGATGTCAGATGGACTCAGAAGCGTAATCTGCAGGAGTTTTTACGTTTGATCGCTGAGAAAAAAATTGATCTTCAATCGCTCATAACTCATCGCTTCAACATAGAACAGGCAGAGAGCGTATATGCGGCCTTTGTCACCGGCACCCTGGTTCAACCCATCGGCGTCTTACTCGCCTACCCTGAGCTAGCCTCTATTCAGAGAAGTTTTCCGGCTACGCAAACTTACGTCAGTAAAAACACCCCGCGGTCCGGCGTTGTACTTGGCGTCATCGGCGCAGGATTGTTTGGAAAAGCGTTGCTACTACCGGCATTGAAGTCGCAAGCCAGTGTTACTTTGCACACTCTAGTGACTGGGTCCGGCGCTAGCGTCGATCATAGCGCCCGAAAATTCGGATTCTCCCATCAATCCACCGACCAAAGCATCGTTTGGGAAAATCCAGAAATCGATGCAGTCATTGGCCTAACACCCCATAGCACGCACGCACAACTAGTCAGTCAAGCAATGGCGCACGGCAAGGCCTTATTCCTAGAAAAACCAATTTGCATAACGCCTGACGAACTTGTTCAATTGCGAGAGCAAACGCTATCTATCGCTGATTTGCCCATTATTTTCGTTGGTCACAATCGCCGCCACTCACCCCATACCGAAAAGATGCGTCGTTGGCTATCTAGTCGTCAAGCACCTATGGTGATACAGATGCGCATCAACTGCGGTTTCGTCCCAGCATCACACTGGGTGCACAGCGAGGAGGAAGGCCGAAGTCGTATCGTGGGTGAAATGTCACACTTCATTGACATGATTCAATGTCTGGCCAATGCACCCATTGTTCGACTTTTTGCAGAGCGGATCTCTAGCGATAACTGCAGCACCGTGAATAACGATAATATCTCGGTCAATTTCAAATTGGGAGATGGCTCCGTCGGGTCAATGGTCTATTCTGCTTCCGGCGACAAGGCATATTCCCGCGAAAGGACTGAGATATTTTTTGACGGTAAAACAATTGTGTCGAATGACTTTCGCCATAGCGAATTACATCAGGGCGGGAAGACTGAGTCTTTTAAAACCAGTGGGCAAGAAATGGGTTACCAGGAGGAGCTAAAAGCATTTCTCGCATGCGCCCTTGGTAAAGTAGCACCTGCCTTGTCCTTGCCAGAAATATTTTCAACTATGGACGTCATCTTCGGAATTGAACAATCACTTGCGTCGGGGCAGCCTGCTTATCCCTCTGCGAAACAAGTGCTCCCGTCATGAACATCCTACTGGTGACTGACTCATATCCACCCGAAATACGCTCAGCCTCGCATCTCATGCTCGAATTGGCGCAGGAGCTTTCTCTGCGAGGACACAAAGTAACGGTTATAACCACCTGGCCTGAATACAATCTAGCCCAAAACGCAAATCAAAAGTTATATAGCGAAATAGAAATCGAGGACGGCATTCGAGTAATACGTGTAAAAACATTACCCCACCATAATGTCGGTTACATATTACGCGGAATCGCGCAGCTGATAATGCCATGGCAATTTATGCGCAAGCTTCGCAAGTACAGCGTCAAGCCTGATGCCGCTGTCGTCTATAGCCCACCTTTACCACTCGCCTTAGTGGGTAGCGCCCTGCGTCGTAAAGGGGTCAGGTATCTCTTAAACGTTCAGGACATATTTCCACAAAATGCCATCGATTTAGGCATTTTGAAACGCCCGCTACAGATCAAGCTATTTGAGGCACTTGAAAAATTCGCTTATCGAACTGCTGACGTCGTAACAGTTCACTCGAAAGGCAATCTGGCAACACTTGAGGTCGCACATCCAAATATTCGCGACCACTTAAAAATCCTGCATAACTGGGTTGACATCGGTCATCACACCCCAACGAGTTCGCCAGCACCGGGTGAGCTCGAAGACTTCAGAAAAAAATGGGGTATTACGCAGCGCTACGTTGCAGTATTTGCTGGCGTGATGGGACCCTCACAATACTTAGATTTGATCTTAGATATTGCCGAACGAATGAAAGATCGAACGGAATTACTTTTCCTTTTAGTTGGCGACGGCAAAGAAAAGCAACGGCTTCAGACCTTGGCGAGCACTAAAAATTTAAGCAATGTGCGTTTTGAAGGCTTCGTATCCCGCGAAGCATATCCAAGGCTTTTAGACTCCTGCACAATTGGTCTTGTGTGCTTAAGCCCGCAAAATCGAACCCCTGTTGTTCCGGGAAAAATACTCGGCCACATGGCTGCGGGTCTGCCAATTGCCGCCTTTCTACACACGAACAGCGACGGCCATCAATTAATTCTAGATGCTGCATGTGGGGTTTCCAGTGACTCCGCAGACCTTGACGCTTGCGTTAAGGCTATGACTCAGTTGCTTACCGACGATGAGGCTCTTAAAACAATAGGCAAGTCAGGCCAAGACTACGCGATCGCCCACTTTTCAAAAGAAGTGTGCGTGACACAGCTCGAAGAGATGCTATTGAGCTAACTGTTGCTGTGGATAAAAGCATCGAATAATTGCCCAACAACTATTCTAAGAATAAAAAATATAGCGTGCGCCATAAACGACAAGAAATGATATCTGTGGCGTCAGCCAAAACCCGAGCGGGCTCTGCGTATAGCGCTCTATTAAACCTCCGAGTCTTTACCGCGCTCCGATACCCAACTTCAAAATAGTATCCGCAATGACCTTGTTGCCTTGTTCGGTGAAGTGCACATCACCCGCAAAATAATAATCATCGATTATGCGTTGGGTTCCCTTTTCCTCTGCAAGCTGGAAGAATTCGGGGAAAACATTGTAAAAGCGTAGGCACTTGCCGGCACAAAAATCTTTCCAAAACTGTACCTGAATCGAATTCACTGTGTCGTATTTCAGCTGGCCGGGCCACGGATACACTCCGATAGAAACGGTCGCTCCATACGCTGTTGCCATGGAAACGAGTTGAGTCATCTCGCGTCGCATTTTCTCGAGCGTATTTAGAACCCCCTCTTGTCCATAGTGAACTGAAGTGATGTTGTAGGTCCACTCACTTTTCGGGTAATTCCTTTCGTAGATCCCCTCATAAATATTTCTGGCAGCTGCCTCCTTCAACTCGCCTGGGGCTAGGGGAATACGACGGGACGAATCCTGCGTTGTCTCTGAGTCAGTCGTAGCCGTGCGCGAGCCGCGGTCGCGACTCGCCGATGCGCCATTAACTGCGATCTGCTCGACAGCTGCAGTTATAGTTGCAGTACTTTCATCGCGGTTCACTTGGGGCCGCTGTGCTGAAAACTGCTGCAGACTATCCCAACCCATTGCGGTTAAGGGGAGGTTTCGAATAGCCCAACGTCTGACCTGCTTAAACCAAGTGAACGGATAGGTCTCGCCCTTTGCAACGACAAACTGATTTTCAAACAAGTCATATTCGTTAGCCTCATCATAAACATCGCCAATATCAATAAAGACGATGATGTGCTTAAAGCGATACCCTTGCGCAAATAAATATGTAAGCTTGCTTAAATAGATCGCAGGCGAATACGACACGACTCCAAGGTTTGCGATCGTCAGATTAGGCAATTGATTAGCAACGATACCTACGAATGTTTTTTCGTAGGGCAAACCAATGCCTTCCGTGAAACTATCTCCAACGAAGGCAACATCGAAACTCTTTTGCTTCACTCCTATCCGATTACACCCACTTTTAAATCCATTCCCATCAGTGCAAACAGGATATGTCCACGCCCCCCAAAATCCGACGCCGCTGAAATTGGGTTTTAAATCATGGTGGTAGATTGGGTGGGATACTCGGAAGTGATCTCTGTGAGTATTTATGAGTTCTCGCATCCGTGCGCCGGCAAAGAAGTCAATGATCAAAAACAAAACTATCGACATGCTGAGCACAAAGCAAGTACTAATCACCGACTTTAGGAGAGCGCTGCGACCACGGCTTTGATTTGCGGACATATCTACTAGAATTCGTTTAATTTCTAATTATGTAAGGCATATATTTTTTCAGAACTGAGAGTCGCTTATAGCTTTAGTGTCGTAAATAGTTTTTTTAGCGGGCCAAATGGCTCAATCAAATTATTGGTACAGCAATGATTAATGCTATAGCTGAGGTCAAATAGTAGTACTGCTAATACAACGGTTAGTAATATAACGGGATTTGAAGGGCCAATGTTTGTACACAAATACCTTCGATTTTCATCGTTATCTTCACGCTTCAATGCTGGCGCCATCCTTGGAAGGCGCGAAGCAATGAAAATAGCACTTAGCGTGATATGGATCGCTATCCATCTGCCCCAGTCAATCGACAGTAAGAATAATGGCGTTGTTCCTACCAGCAGAACACCGGCAATGATGATGGGCTTTCCCCTGCCCACCGGTTGATTCTGAAAAGAGGCCAAGGCCAAATAAATTGGAGCAGCGGCAAGAAGCAAAACCGCAGCCCATACTAGCTGGGTGATGAGATCTAAGTCGGCAAGACGTTGCCATAGGGTCCCGGTTGACACATCGGAGCCAAAACTAATAATCCCCGTACAGACATTTTCATTCGCCCCAAGCTCGATAAATGCCCTACACATAGAATGCTCAGATATTGGGTGCGCGAATAACAGCAAGATCGCAACTGCGATTAGTGATGCAACTCCAGGCGCTGTCATTCTAAATAAATCCTGACGGCTATTTATCGGATAGGATAAAAATCCAACCAAAATAAAATATGGGATGAAAAATACCACCATCTCATGCGTCAATGTCAATAAAAAAATTAACAGCGAAAACAAGACGACGCTGATGCTACGAGGGCTAGACCTTTCATGCATTACGCACCAGAATCCGAAAAGTGCATAAATTAAAATTTCTTTCCGGCCAACAGACATTCCGTCATAATAATTAAACAGAAGAAACCCGGGGCTAAAACATAAAATGAGATACCAAAAATTTATTGTCTTGTTACGAATGAGATAAATAAATATCGAAAGAAATATAAAAAAAACGGTGCACTGTACGACATAAATTAGGTAATTGAGGGGCATGCCCAAACCGTTTCCAATACTGATCAGCATCGTACCTAACAGCCCGCGCCGGATAAAACCACCTTCATAATTTAGTAGCCAATCCCCAATCGCCCAACCATTCCAGTTTTGCGCCAAAACATAATCTACGCGGCTGAAGTTTACGAAGGCGAAGATACAAAGCAATACGATCAGAGGCCAGTAGTAAGCTCTGAACTGGCTATCGATCCTCGTACCGCTCTTGACTAATATTTGAATCATCGTTTGCAAAACTCTTTTCCCTCTTTGTGCTCGTCGACTAAAAAGGTTCTGTGATGTCACCTTCTGATGTCAGGGAATTTCGATACCAAATACTCAGATGCACCGTTCGTCAAGTGCCCATAGTCCCAAGTCATGATAGCTTCAGGTCCCGAGTCATATTGAGTAAGGCAGCCTTGCAGGTCACAAAGTATAGCTAACGGGGATATGTACTCAACTCCCTCTTTCCGCGCAATTAAGGCTAGCTCTTGGTCAACTTCAAACAAGCCTTGACTCAATCCAGTCATCATTCGGTTTGGAGCATTTGATTGCCCAGTTCTACGGTGGTGTAAATATAGTTGTTTAATCAGGCTCTCGCGCCACTGCGGAACAGGCCCAACAATATATATGCTACTTACTCCTTCCCCTTTGAGCCAGCGCACTGTAGATTGCAGCTCATTGGGTGCATAAAAAATCCAATTCGCCGCCAAAATAACGATCTTAGGTCTATTCTCAAAGATCCATCGTTTGATGTAATTGTTCACATCCTTACACACAACACTCATGGCGTCGGTTTGCGGACCAAACATAGGCGGGCACCCGCCTGCCGTTCTTTGGATGATATTGAGCTGCTTACCAAACCGCTCACTCAAGCCCGGATATAAGTGAGACGCATGGGAGTCACCAAACAACAAAGCCGTCTTTCGACCGGTCAACGAGTCGTCTTGGCATTGAGAAAAGTCACTTGTTGTTTGGCCATTTAGTAAAAAACATGTCCCGACACGCGTGCGGATTGAGTGATCAAACTCAATTGCAGACAGCGTCTGAAGAAAACTCGGCATCCGTGAGGGAAACCCTTTCCAATAATTAACTGCCAATCCCAACAGTCCAACAATAACCATTACCAAGACAAGGACAGTCGTTTGGTTTTTCTTTCGTGCATCCTGACGCATTGGCTTTTCTATGAGGCGATAGGTGAGCCAGGCCAACAACACGGACAATACGACAACCACCACACGTGCCATACGAGACGGTTGGTCGCCCAACGAACTTTGAGCAAAGGTTAACAATGGCCAATGCCAAAGGTATAAAGGGTAACTAATTAAACCAATTCCCACTAAAAGTCTGTGGGAAAGTATGCATCGACCAAGATCAGTTACTGACCCAGTCCACAGAAGCAAGGCTGTGCCGATCGCGGGAATAAGAGCCCACCAACCGGGAAAAACTGATCTGTTCGTTACTAGCACTAAGCCCAATAATATTAGTCCTGCACCCAAGATTGATACGTAGTTGTATGCCCGCGAAGTCCAACGGGAGCTAAGCGGTCGATTATTATGTTGAGCCAGCGCTATAACTCCCCCAAGGCTTAGCTCCCAGAAGCGAGTAATCGGTGAATAAAATGCTGCAGACCTATCCGTGCCCACAAAATAGATGCTAAGCGCAAAAGAGCAGGCGGTCAGGGCAGAAAGTAGGAATACTCTATGGTCGCGCGCTCTCCAAATGATTGGTATCAGCAACGGATACAGGAAATAGAACTGTTCCTCAATCCCAAGACTCCATAAGTGCAGCAAGGGCTTCGTGTGACTCGCCACGTCAAAGTAGCCAGCCTCACTCCAAAATACAAGGTTAGAAATAAATGCTGCGCCCGCGGCCACATGCCTACCCAAACTGGCATACTCGTTCGGCAGGAATATAAACCAGCCAACAACCAAACTGAACGTGAGAATGATCGCCAGTGCTGGGAATATTCTCCGGATACGCCTTGAATAAAAATGTACATAACTGAAATTATTGTTGGCGAGCGCTCTAAATATAATGCGAGAGATGAGGAAACCCGAGATGACGAAAAAGACATCCACGCCAATAAATCCGCCGCGAAAAAATCCTGGAAATGCGTGGAAACCGACAACAGCCATGACTGCGATCGCGCGGAGGCCATCGATGTCAGGCCGGTAATCTAATGTTGTCGTTTCTTTAACCACGTCTAGCCCTGAACCCTGCCTTATGTACCTAAGGCAGTTAAAATTGAAACTCATTTAATCGAGCCCTATCAATAATCATGACAGACCATCAAAATACCTCAAGTAGGCACCCAGCGCAGGCGAGCCTAGAGCAGCTCTCCGTATACAAAAGCTATAAAAACTCGCCATACCTTTCTCTTAAACATTCATCCTACTTTCAGGTGTATGCAGATCTTTTTGAAAAGTACCGAAATCAAGAAATCACATTTGTCGAGGTTGGCGTGCTAAATGGGGGCTCACTTTTCATGTGGCGAGAATTTTTTGGTCCGCGCGCAAGAATTATCGGCGTTGAGCTTAATCCAGAAGCAAAAAAATGGGAGACCGATGGCTTTGAGATATACATTGGGAGCCAGAGTGACCCTGAATTTTGGAATAATTTCTTTAAAACGATAGGCTCGGTAGATTTAATCTTAGACGACGGCGGGCATACTTATGAGCAACAGATTATCACGGCCCATCAATGTATTCCTCATATTAAAGACGGTGGATTGCTCGTTGTAGAGGACACTCACACGAGCTATATGCAGACCTTCGGTTATCCGACGCAGTATTCATTTATGGAGTGGACGAAGAAATTAATCGATAACATCAACGCACGCTTTCCAGGCCTTAGTCACTCAAATTTGATTTATAAAAACTTTATTTACTCAATCAGTATTTTTGAATCCATCGTGAGCTTCAAAATAGATCGAAGCAAATGTTTTGAAAGCACCCCAACATCAAATGATGGGATCACATCCAATGCCATAGACTTTTGGAATAAAGATTCACCCGTTGAAACTATCGACTCAATTAATTCGTTAGAGCGCAAACTTTCAAACACCTTGGGTTTGTTGAAATACATCCCCTTTGCAAAATCTATCAAAAATTTTGCGTTCGAAGCTCCCAAATCTCTGATCATGAAAACTAATCTAAGTAAATTAAAGAAGTACTTTTAGTAAAGGCAGCCCAGAGTAGACGGACACTCTAGATATTCATTTTATTAAATATAAATCTAGGTAAGTGCCGAACGATCATCATGATTAACGCCCATTTCTGCGGGGCGTACACAACTGTCTTGCCCGCGTCTACCGCCTTTACAATCGTGGCGGCAACATCCTCTGCCCGGGCAAGCTTGGCCCCTTGGCTTTTAAGTGCTGCGGTCATTGGCGTATCCGTCGGACCCGGCTTAATCAGTACCGCTTTGACGTTACTTCCTACCAGTCGGTGCTGCAAACCCTGCATATAACGTGTCAATAAGCCCTTTGCTGCGCCATAAACATAGTTTGACTTGCGACCTCGATCTCCTGCAACAGAGCCGATAACCGCGACCGTTCCATGATTATTTGATTGCATCTTTCGAATGAAACCCTCCGCATAGAGCGCAGGAGATACGCCGTTTAGTAGTAATTCACTTTGACATATTGCTAGGTCCTCCTGGCACAACGCTTGATCACTCAGCGATCCATGCGCAATCAACGCTATATCAAGTTGATCAATATCCGCGATGGCGTCGATCGTCGATTGAATTCCACCCGCGTTATCAAAACGACCCACTTGCGTATCGACTAGCGCACCAACACCGCGCGCACGCAAATCGAGTGCAAGTCGTTCAAGTTTTTCAAAATCGCGGCCTATTAACGTTATTTTGGTCGGGCCTTGGCGCACCCATTGCCGTGCACAATGGATCGCAATGCCTGACGTTGCACCTACGATCACGATTCTCTTTGCATTAGCCATTTTAAAATCCAAGTAAACGACGAGACATTTCTGAACTAACTCCGGGATCACGGTAATTCATCAGCTCTTGATATCTCGGGTAGCCGCTTTCAAACAGTTTCTTGGGCATCCGTGCATCTTTAGCAAGATAAATACGACCTTTTGCCTGAGTCACGATTTCATCTAATCTCTCAAACAACTTAACGGTTTGCAATCCCTTATTGGGAAAATCTAAGGCCAACGTCACGCCTGGCTTTGGGAAACCTAACATGCCCAGAGACTCTCGGTTACCAAAGGTCTTAAGAACCGCTAAAAAAGAACCTTGTCCTGACCGACCAATTTCCTTCATCATTTCCGCTATTGCATCCTCACCTACATCCCTAGGCACTAAACTCTGATATTGATAAAAGCCCCGAGGCCCATACATTTTGTTCCAATCTTGTAAATTATCGAGTGGATAAAAAAATGGTCTGTAGTGAATGATCTCTTTTCGATCCGTTTTGCGCTTACCCATCCAGTAGTAAAACTCGTTGAACGGTTTCAACGTAAGTTTATTGACTAATGAAATAGGTGGAACGAACGGCATACGGGATTTTTTTATTCTTGACTGGACTGGGCCGCAATCAGAACTATGATTCGCCCTCATAAATAGCCCCCGTCCTCCATTCGCTGCAAGACAATCAATCCATGAAACCGTATGCTCCCAGTCAGCTTCGGACGCATCGGCTAATTTAAAAAACTCCCCAATCGTGCCGTACGGAATGGTTTCAGTAGACAACCATGGCCCTGGGATTCTCTTAAGTTGAAGCTCAATCTCAACAATAAGTCCTGTTAACCCGATACCGCCCACCGTCGCAGCAAACCAGAGACTATTATGATCTGGAGCGCACTCAATGATCTCGCCAGTCGTGCGAACTAACTTAAGCCGCACGACATGGTCACAAAAAGAACCGCTACGGTGGTGGTTTTTTCCATGCACGTCATTTGCAACTGCACCACCCACGGTAATGAGCTGTGTGCCAGGAGTCACTGGCAACATCCATCCCTCGGGAACAACCAAGTCCTGAATATCCCTTAACAACACTCCAGCTTCGCATGTCAATCGACCGGTTTCTCGATCAAAGCCTTTCAGGTAGTCAAGGCCCTCGGTTAACCATAAAAACCCGCCCTGATTTAAACAGGCATCACCATAGCTTCGGCCATTACCGAAGGCTACTCCGGGTCCCGACGTTTTAATCGCATCCAATATCTGCGACTCGCCTGAACAAAGGACTGCCTTATGAGGTTGTTTACTCAGTCTTCCCCATGACGAAACAGCAATCACTAGAAAATTCTCCGAAATTGAATATCAAATGTTTTGCGCAGCCCGAGAATAATGCGAAAATGCCCCATCACCGTAAGGGTCATCAATCTTAACGCCATGCCTGCGAACTCGTCCCGTAAATCTACCCGCCCTTCGGTGAGGGACGTAATAAAGCTTATTAGAGTCAAGCAGTGGGTGAAAAACGGATTCGTACTCGCACCGTTACTCTTCACTGGGAAATTTACTGATCCTGCATCTGTTTCTAGTGCCTTGATCGCTGTCGCGCTTTTTTGCCTAGCCTCATCTGCCACATATATCGTCAATGACCTAAAAGATATCGATCGAGATCGACTGCATCCTAAAAAATCATCATCCCGCCCACTTGCTGCGGGGACAATTACAACACAGTGGGCATTTTTTATTCTAGCGGTACTTTATGTTTGCCTCGCAATTGGCTATTTCGCAGAACGTGCTGTTGTATTAGTTATCCTTTGCTATATTGCCCTAAACTTGCTCTATACATTTAAGCTTAAACATCAGCCCGTCCTAGATATTTTTACAATATCCCTCGGATTCGTTCTTCGAGTTTTTGCTGGGGCCGTCGCGCTTGATGCGCCCGTATCGGGCTGGATGTTTGTCACCACGCTCTGCTTGGCCTTATACCTCGCAGCAATAAAACGCAGCCAAGAGCTAAGTCTACACGGAGCGGGCGGCAGAGAGGTATTATCCAAATACACTAAATCGTTAGTGGACAGATACGCTGAAATATCGGCTACGTGTGCTTTGGTTTTTTATAGTATGTTTGTCATGGCGAGCCGACCTGAATTAATGATTTCCGTGCCTTTTGTTCTATTTGGGTTATTTCGGTATTGGTATGTGGTCGAAATGCTGGACGGCGGCGAATCACCAACGGACGCACTACTCACTGATCCACCCCTTCTCATAACAATCGCTGCGTGGTGTGCGGTATGCCTATGGGCGCTTTGGCCAAACTGATATGGATTTAACCTATCTCTTAACACCCTTAGTTGCATGGACGACTGCGGGTAGTTTGAAGTTTTTTATCAACAGCATCAAGGCCAAGAAGCTCGCTTTTGGGTTAATTGGATACGGCGGGCTGCCTAGCAATCACAGTGCCATTGTCGCGAGCACCACTGTGCTAATCGCCCTCAAAGAGGGGATCTCACATCCCGCCTTTGGTATAGCAATCACTCTATCTTTTATTGTCATCCTTGATGCGTCTAGCCTAAGAACACAAGTAGGTAAACAGGCCAGCCGCATTAATCGGCTCACGAACGTATCAATACCAGACGAGCCCAAGCTGCGTGAGCGAATGGGACATACGCCGATTGAAATACTTGCTGGTGTTGCAACAGGAAGCATCGTGGCATATATCATCGCCGCCATCGGGCTTTAGTCCAGGGCATTCCCTCTACGAGGAAACTCTGTCATTGCAAAAGCAAATAGGATACTGAATAAGCCCCAAGCAGACAGTTCCTTCATAAACTGCTGGAGTAATTCAATCGAAAATGTGGATCGACCAATATTAAAAAATATATTTATATTCATTAAGCCAAATAATCCAGTGGCTCTGAGTGCCTCTGTCCACATGGTAAGCATTGCAAAGATAAAAGCACAAACAACTAACCGTCTCGGTAACTTTTCGTTTACGGCAGTACGTTGAATTTCAAAAAGTAATGGTATTGTAAAAATGAAAAAAATCCATCGGTAGTCATAGTTGCTATTAATCGCATATGTGGAGAATAGAATAAGAAGACCAAATATAAAAAGAACGTAATTGAGCGTGGATCGCGTACGGGGTCTCATGCTCAGTTTCAGACGATAGGCCAGAATAATCGCATTAGTCGCAATCAAAACAATGAAACCTATCCACAACCATGTTCCAGGCACTGTCAAAATCCATGGATAGGGGCGCCCTACGTACGCCAACAGCGCGCGCGCTCCCGTTGCGTAAAAGTCTAAGGGCTTAGGAACAATTGTTTTAACTAATAAGAGCTCTGCATAATTAGTTGCCAACCACGTAATGAACAACCCACTTGCAATCGCTGCGGTGATTAGGAAATTTTTCTTATTTCGTTTTGCGATTATCACTGCTGCAGCAAAGAGAACTGATGGATAGAA
This sequence comes from Bordetella parapertussis, assembly GCA_945865935.1. GTDB lineage: Bacteria > Pseudomonadota > Gammaproteobacteria > Burkholderiales > Burkholderiaceae_B > Zwartia > Zwartia parapertussis_E. The sequence goes on from CAMBFI010000026.1 coordinate 25,590, forward strand.
CTTTAGCAATGCAGATAAATAGATCACAATCAGCCCAGTTACCTGAGCTGTTTGCTGCGGTTTTGTGAACAACACTGCGGCTCCTGCGAGCAGACTAAATACAATCAAATCATTATTTGCCCGCTCGACACCTAGAGTGACCGCTGGGGATAATAAAATCAACGCACTGACTAGGAACTCCCTTCTGGATGACGGCTTAATCAGCCAGACAGCTATCGCCATAAAGACTATGTTGACAATAAAACCCTTTGAGAACAAATGCGCCGCGCCTAGGCCTAACGCACCTAGTTCGAGCCATAAGCTGCCATACACGTGGACCCTTGACGCCACATCGCATGGGTTTGTCGCATATACATTGAGGCCTCGGCCGTGGCACTCAATCGCGCTTAATACCGCATGAAGATCTGCGAACAATGGTTTCATATGCGAAACGCCGATATGCCGCCAAAGTTCAAATCTTCCTAATATGAAGATAAATGCAAACCAAAGCAAAAATAGCCACAGAGACAAGGCATATCGCTTGTAGAGGTCAAGCAGGTAGAATTTATTCATGTGTATACTTTGGGCGTGATTGTGACGGAGCAATATGAGGCAATCTGCGTTAATGACACGGACATAAAATGAACAGTGCACTCATCAAATCGATTTTACTGGCTGTTCCAATCACTGTTTTCGTTATCGAGTATTTTTTTATACAGAAAACATATCCGCTCTATCACGATTCGGACCCCGCATATCAATACCTATTAAATGGCTTATTAATATTAGAGGGCAATTCACCTTTCCATATTGATCATCCAGGCACACCAGTTCAAAGTTTAATTGCTGGCGTTATTTATGTCAGTTGGTGGTTCGCAAGATTATTCGGTGTATTGCATATTAATTTAGATATCTCTGTCGGTACTCATCCCGAAGCTTACCTTCAGATTGTTTCCTATTTTTTTGTTTTATTGAATTGCATTGCGTCTTACGTACTGGGCCGACAAATATTAAAAAGTACCGGCAAAATTGGTATGACGGTTTTTATACAGGCGAGCTCCATTGCCTTTGCCGTGACATTTACCAGAATGTCCTACCCAGAGCCAGAGGCTCTGTTGATTTTTGCGTCAATGCTACTTATTGCGTCACTAGCGCCGGCGATTTTTTGTAATCGCACCGATAAGCGTACGACCTCACTCCTTGCATCTATTCTGCCAGGAGTGGTGTGCGGCTTTGGTATCGCGGTCAAGCTGACATTTATTCCGATGCTTGGAATGCTTTTTTTGCTTAGAACCACCAAATCGATATTGCTTGGCTTTTTGACGGCGGCACTAGCTTGGCTCGTTTTTATTTCACCCATGATCAAAGAACTTCCAAGATTCTTTAATTGGATCGGTGGGATTGCGCGTCACTCTGGGCAGTATGGATCAGGCAAGGCTGAGTTTATCGATCCAAGTCAGATCATCCCTAGACTGAGGGGTTTAACGCAAATATTTGATTTATGGTTTTTGGTGGTGTTTCTTTTATTTTGCGTCGTCGTTTACTTTACGATTACCATCGTTCGTCGATCCGAGCTCAAAGGAGATCGGATCGCATCACTTTGGGGTCTCGCGTCGACCCCGATCATTCTATGCACGATTTGTATCGGACAAACGCTCCTAGTATTAAAGCACCCAGGAGCACGCTACATGCTTCCTGCCCTTATTATTCAATCCGTGGGGCTTGCGTGGATCCTCCTTAACTTTCCGAAGCCACAACTCAAAGAGGATTTTCGTCGACTTGGTGCTTGGTTCCTTGCGCTAATAGGATTTGGACTCATGCTCAACGCTGCGAACGGTTCTTATCAGCAGTTGGCCGCAGAACGAGCTATTTTTAGTAAGGATATGAGTAGTATTGAGTCTTACATCGCAAAGTTCGACAAACCAGTTTTAATCGGCACATATGGTTGCCGACTCCCGCAGTGCGCGTTGTCCTTTGGACTAGGATACGCCCCAACGACGAACCCAAGACTTGGTGATGGTCTAAACGATTTTTATGACTTCAACATCTGGGCTAAAAAACTCGTCATTAAGGGACGTGGTTTTTACGAATTAAATCTATTGGCACAAGAGCTGGATAAGAAGCGTCCCGTATTGCTCGTCACCAACCAACCTCCCGAACAATTAAAAAGTTTTAACCTTAAGCTTATTTACACTGGCCCCGCACAATCGCTGTATCACGTTACAGGTTTAAACACTCACTGATATGAACGAAACTTTTCAAACTGAGTTTAACGAATACCAAGACGAGCGCCAGCGCTCTTGGGCCCGGCAGGCTAATGGACCAAATCGCTCTTTGGGTGGTTACTACCACCGCGCCTTACAAAATATATATGGGCATCTTGTTACGGCTGATGCAAGTATTTTAGAGATTGGGTGTGGCGCCGGAAATCTGCTTGCCTCACTGAAGCCTACTCAAGGGCTGGGGGTCGATTTTTGCCCCTCTATTGTCGAACGAGCAAAGATTGCTCACCCAGAACTAGAGTTTATATGCGCAGACGCGCATGAGCTTGAATTACGCGGGCGCACTTTCGACTTCATCATTCTGTCTGAACTCGTCAATGATTTATGGGATGTTCAAACGGCTCTGAACAAAGTCAAAGCCTGTTGTCACCCTCAGACTCGTATCATTTTTAATTTTTATAGCCATCTCTGGAACATTCCGCTTCAAGGCGCGAGAAAACTTGGCCTAGCCACGGAAGTATTGCCGCAAAACTGGCTGACCGTTCACGACATGAATAATTTGCTTGAAATCGCAGGGTTTCAAATGCTGCGTAGTTCGAACGAGATATTGTTCCCTTTTGAGGTGCCGCTGCTGACAAAGTTTTGCAATCGTTACTTGGCAAAGATTTGGCCCTTTCGACATCTTGATATCGCTAATTTCATTGTCGCAAGACCTGTCTTCGCTGAGAAAAAGCGCGAAATGACTGTGTCTGTTGTGGTGGCAGCTCGTAACGAATCTGGTCACATTGACGAGTTAATGGCCCGCATCCCCGAAATGGGCGCCGGTACCGAAATCATCTTTGTAGAAGGTAATTCAACCGACGACACCTACCAGGCGATCGAGCGCGCAATCGTAAACAACCCACATAAAAATTGCCGACTACTCAAACAACCTGGCAAAGGCAAAGGTGATGCGGTGCGCGCTGGGTTTGCCGTTGCAACCGGCGATATTTTGATGATTTTGGATGCGGACATCACTGTGCCCCCAGAAGATCTGCCACGTTTTTACGACCTCATCTCTAACGGCGAGGCAGAGTTTGTTAACGGCGTCAGGCTGGTGTACCCCATGGATGCCGACGCGATGCGCTTTGCGAATTTGATCGGCAACAAGTTTTTCTCGTGGGCATTTAGCTGGTTATTGGGGCAACCGATTCGCGATACGCTATGCGGTACAAAAGTACTCAGCCGCGCCCCCGAGTTCGACAGTTTGATCCCCACTTTTTTCAGGAAACGCACGAACGGTGCGGCTTTCGTACGCTTTTGATCTAAATTTTGTAATGGCACGTTTTATTCGAATCTTGTTGACACATCTACATTATGGGGGTATCGTAATGGCATG
>CAMBFI010000027.1 GCA_945865935.1 Bordetella parapertussis
TGAACTGCTTTTCCATCCAGATACGTACTCAAGCGGCGTTTGATAATCCAAACTTGAATGCGGTCTGATCGTATTGTAATGTTCCCGCCACTGCTCGATTAAAACCTTTGCATGCTTTCGGCTATGAAACCAGCTCATTGCCAAACATTCATCCCTAAACTTGCCATTAAAGCTCTCGTTCGTACCGTTCTGCCATGGCTTGCCTGGCTCAATCAGCATGTTTGTCATCCCGTGGCGAGCCGCCCAGTCTAACAACACCGTACTCACAAACTCCGGGCCATTATCGCTTCGCAGATACGTCGGATATCCACGTTCTGCTGCAACGGCCTGCAACACCTCGACAACCCTTTTGCCTCGGATCGAGCCTGCAACATCAATGAATAAACTTTCCTTCGTAAACTCGTCGATCATCGTCAGACATTTTAATTTCTGTCCGTTCGCACAGGCATCAAAGACAAAGTCATAGCTCCACACTTCATTCGGTCGGCTAGGTGCGCCGATTTGCGTACGTTCAGGGCGATAGCGCTTCTTAGTCTTCTTGGCTGGCACCTGAAGCCCGTGCTTTGCCCAGATCCGAGCTGTACGATCTCGTCCAAGCGCTATGCCATCACGCCGTAAAAAGATTCTCACTCGTCTAGCTCCAAACCGAGGGTACTTGCCAGAATAGTGACGCATAGCCTGAACAATCGGTGCATCCTTGATCGGCATCTTGCACGTATAGGTCAAACCTGATCTTGCAACTTGAAGCAGCGCACAGGCCCGTCTTTGGCTGACCCCTCGCTCGATGGCATAACGAGCCTGGGCCAATCGAGCCTGCACGCTCACCACTTTTTTGCGGTGATCTCCTTCATGACCTCGATTTCCAGATCACGTTCAGCCAAAATCTTCTTTAACCGGCTGTTCTCCTGCTCTAAATTACGTAGCCTTTTAACGTCATCCGTACCCATATCGCCAAATCGCTTACGCCAGACATAAATCGAGGACTCACCCACGCCATGCCGCTTGGCTACCGCTGCAATTGGGTCCCGATCAGCTTCTTGCAATATGCGAACGATCTGTTCGTCCGTAAATCGTGCTTTCTTCATCACCGCTCCTTGCCGTCAAGGAGCCATTGTCTCTAATTTCGCTTGGTCTGAAAATCCCAGGGCAGGTCATAGTCATCATTTAACTTAATCCTACAATCTTCAAGAAAACGTTCCTCCCAAAGGCTATTTATTGCAGTTGATTGCGATTGAATCCATGGTTTATGTATATGAGACTCTGGAAATTTTTCGGTATCGACTCCGACAAATTTCGCAATATTTTCTAACTCATGTGCAGGTTGCTCAGTAAGGCGCTCATAGCTTATTCTATATGGTGTGACTTTTAATAATGAAAAGAATCGTTCCCATTTTTTATTCTGCAAAGTAAATGAATCTATCAATTCAAGTATTTTTTTAAAGTCATAATCCTTTTCTGTTACCTCATAACGAGAAGGCATCACATGCGTCCATTGATTTGTTAAAGACGCAATCAACGCCGAAATCGCTTGGCGCAAAATATTATTGCGCGTGAGAAATACTACTTTCCATTCCTTTGAGAATGTTGAAAGCTCACCTAAAAACGCGTATACGGCTACAGCTTCATAAGGTGCTTTCACTCCAAAAACTTGGTTAGGCGAGTGATGCGTGACCAAGTATGACGCGAATTGATTTGTTGTGTTAACTCCATGATTTTCGTGAAGTTGTTTTACGAAACCATGAGTATTAAAGTACTCTTGGACATTCAAACTATATCGCTCCAGCGCAACCGTTAAGTAGGAGCTACCCGAGCGAGCCGAACATGCGATACAAAATTTTTTTTCTAAAGTACGAAATGCATTACTGGTCTTTTCATAACGTAACATTCTAAGAAGATTTTCTGAGACACCTCTATTTAGTTGCCAAAACTGAACAATATTGTTCATTTATATCCTCATGAGAGTTATTTTTAATGTTTCAACTCAAGTATTCAGCGATTATAGATATCTCGTAATTTTTGTAGCATGTGTTCAATTCTAAATTTATTTCGAATCAACATTGCCGATTTAAAACGTGTTTGATATGTATGTGGTTTGCTGAGGACATCAAAGAGTGCGGCACTGAATTGATCAGATGTCTGTTCTAGTGGGAGTAATGTGGCTCGCTCTGGATCAATACATTCGGCAACGCCTCCTACCTTAGTCGCTACAATTTCCACCCCTGCTGATCCAGCATCAATCACCGCGGTTGGAAGGCCCTCTGTTTCACTAGTGTGTAGCAGAGCATCCAGTGCGAAGATGTCTGTACTGATCGACTGAACATAGCCTAAGAAATGGATTTTTTGCGCAATACCAAGATGCGCTGCATAGGCTTTGACGCTGTCGATCTCACCTCCGGCGCCAAACAAGACAAAACAGATGTCTGAATCCAATCGTGAAAGGCTATGTGCAACGTCAATCCAAAAATAAGGACGCTTTAACGCAGCGAACCGAAAAATTCCGCCCACAAGCTTTGTATTTGGAGCTACCCCTAGAGTTTCTCTGAATCGCTCGCGCTTGTCGTCTATCCAAATTTTTGAAGGAAAATTATCCCACTCAAAACCGTTGTAAACCACATGTAGTTTTTCATCATCTGACAATGCAGCCCAGTCTTTATAGTCAGTGAGCGCGGCATGACTGACACTGACGAAAGTAATTTCCGAACGTTTTATAAGTTCCTTATAAGCCCTACGAAAGCTATTCACAAACTGGGACGTATGCACTTTATTGGCCCGCATATTGTGCGGGTGAATAATAATTTTCCTTACACCAGCTAGCAATGCAGCAACTGCTACTTCCAGATTGACTGAATCTTCCCAAGCATGAATCACTTCAGGCCGTCGGTCTAGTATCTGCTGGTAAATAGCAGACGCATTGACACTAAATGGCCTAGGCAGGAGATTAAAAGGCGCATCGACAACCGGATTGCGTTGCAGTACATGAACGCCGCTCTCCACTGTTTCTGGAATATTTAAACCTACAAGTACAACATTATGATCATGCGCTGCGCTCGTGGAATAAAGCCAAAGTTCGGGTTGAAAGTCGAAATCAGTTTTCATCCCTAAAAATGCACGGGCCATTGCTTTTTCTGATCCCCCACCGCCCATCGTTCCATTGACTAATGCAACACGGCCTTTGATGGGGTTATAACAATGGTTTTTGCTTGCTCGGTAAAAGGTCTCGAATATTGCGTCGGGAAACGTGTAATCAGAATCATCGATTATCTCTTTATCTAAGTTTTGCGTGATAAATTGATGTCTATGATGGCATTCGGTAAGAGTAATGGTGTCCGGGTCTAGGCTTTTTTCATCACAAAACTCACCATATAAATCTTTTGCACGGTGCCAATCAGCAGAAAGTGCCGTGCATAGTGCAAGCTCTCGTTTCAACTGATTGTCCAAACAGGATTCTTTAGCCCTCTGCTCTAGTTCTCGCCTGGCATTAGATACAAATCCAGCGATTCGTTTGAGACGAACAGACCATAATGTTTCATTAGGCGCTTGAGCTTTAGAAATTTTTCTAATTGCATCCCATACAGCTTCCGTCTCACCCAAAGTCGTTTTTTTATAAAGTGTGAACATCGCTCGAATGGCCCAGTCCGCTGTTAATGCCTGATGCGGTGCATGGGCAATATAGCGAAATAACTCTTCGAACCTATTAGAACGGGCAAGGGAAATAATTAGGAGGCCACTTGAGCTTGGATCATTTTCATTCTGTTCAAGTAATTCACGCGCAAGCTTTACTGCTTCTTCATACTTATTTATATTAATGAGTAGTCGGGTAATCTGCAGCTTTATACCGAAGTCTTCCTTCAGGTCTTGATCTAGGCAATCAATGGTCTCGATTGCATCATTTATTTTATTTTTCTCGATGAGCGCGGCGAGATAGTGAGCATACCCTTGAGGGGTCAAAACATATTCTTTAATTGCGATCCTCGCAATACGGACGACTTCAGTAGTGTTCTTTTCTTTTACATAAAATTTAATGAGTGCGTCCCACCGATCTATAGCGTTGATTAACAAGGTTTGATTGCTAAGTATGTCAGCCTCAAACATCAAAGCTTGATGGTGTGTTTCCAGTCTCAACGAATTGCCTTGAGTGGTAATTTTGATCGGAGATTCATGACGGCTAAGCAGCTCAACGGTTATCAGGAGTTACTTCCCATCGAACAGATTGAACTCGAGACCTTTCATCTTGTGACCTTGTCTCGAAATTCTACCTTGATCGGCCGCTTTTTTTTGGGGACGATTACCGTCCGAGCTAAGCATATAAAATTGAAAGCATATTATCAAGCGCTGTACGTCAAAATATAGTCGGGAATTATAGGTTGGCACCTAAGCAGTGCGCTTAAACATTTCAATTGCAATTTGCTTTGCATGAACCCTTAGTTCCGGCACGGCGATTGCCTCCCAGTAGCGCGCCCGCAACATTGGTCCGACATAGCGCAAGCCGGCTGTGGCTTTCCCATATCGGTCCATCACGTTATAGTCCTCGTCGGTCTGCAAGCCAAGTCGCAAGGGGTCTGCGACGATGAGGCCTTCCGTGCGCAACTGCTTCATTAGTCGGGACTCAAGACGATCAATGTCGTAATCCGGACCCGTACAATTGACCACCTTGTCCACCGCTAACGTTTTCACCTCGCCCGAAGTTCGTGCTCGGTATGTAACGTGTAGGCCAGTGTCTGTCTGATCGATCTTGACAATCCGTCCAGCGAGCACCTTTGTATTTCCAGAAACTATTTTAGATTTCAGCCGCGCTGCGGCCGAGGGCGCCAGTCGATGGCGGTGAATATCCCACCACGGTCTGATGCTGTGCACAAATCTTTTTCGCTCAGCAGCTGGCCATTGCAACCAGATTTTTTTTGTGTGCGGCCGCATTTCATTCAGGACGTCACGCCAGTCCTCGCCCAACTGCTCACGTCGTTTGACCTCTTGACGTATTGCGCGCATGCACGCTCGCGCCGTACTGGATACACCTGCGAGGTAAGCAGGAAAGTCGCCTGGAGTTGGAGCGTGGGAAACTGGACGGTGTGACTTAGGCAAGAGCCCATGCCGTGACAACATGAACACCTTGCGGTCCTCGTCCAAACCGGATAACCGGAAAAGTGCATCGATCGCAGTATGACCTGTACCAATAATTGCCACGGTCTGTCCGGGTAAGACTGCATCCATCGCACGGAAGTCCCAAGGGTTTTGTATGCATGTTGATACGGCTAGTGACGAGCCCACCGACGCCAGCGGTTGAAAGCCCTGATAGCCAACTGCTAAGACTACGTCTTCTACCAATAAGGTCGTTTCATCTGCCAAATTTATCTGAAAGCCTGGGGTATTTTCCTTAGGACGAATCGCGATGGCCTCGCTATGAATACGATCTAACTTCACCGACGATCTTGACGACTCAAGTGCACAAACCATCTGAAGATAGTCGCCATAGATACGCCTAGAGACAAAGGATCCCGCATTTAAGCTCGGGTCCAGCCCTCGGCAGTATTCTAAAAAATCGGTTGGCTGATCCGGATAGGCGCTCATGTTGCCGGCAGGTACATTTAGCAACATACTGTCATCCCAGATGCTGTAGGCTAACCCTCGCCCTAGCCCGACTCGCTGTTCAATTAAGTGAATCGTTACCGATGCGCTATTGAACTCTCGCATGATGTTCACTGCGACCATTAGGCCACTGTAACCACCACCCACAATCGCTATCGCTCGGGGCGCATTTGGTCTTCGTGTCATATATCTATTTGTCCTCGAATGAGTCGCGACATGCGCAACATCAGTCATTCAGCCCTGTGCAATTCATTGAGAAAGACCGATGCAGCAATAAAACTAGGGTTGAGAACGTCCTTCTTACCGTAACTTATTCGATTGCCTGAGGTGTCATAAACATGTCCACCGGCGCCCTCTAAAACTGCTTGGGCCGCCGCGGTGTCCCACTGACACGTTGGTGCAAGTCGCGGGTATACATCCGCGCGACCTTCAGCTATCGTGCAAAACTTTAGCGAGCTACCGGCCTGAACCAACTCGGTCGATCCCAGCTGATCAATAAACGCAGAGGTCTCAAGGGTCAGATGGCTTTTGCTCGCAACAACGCGATAGGATGCTCCCGGCCCTACTGGTGCAGCCACACGAATTGCCTCAATATTTTCATCGTGCTTGCGATAGCTGCCATAGTCACGACCGCCCCAAAACATCTTATCCAACGCGGGCGCATAAACGACTCCCCAAACCGGCTCTGTGTCAACGATCAAAGCAATATTGATGGTGAACTCCCCGCTGCAGGCCAAGAATTCTTTTGTGCCATCTAACGGGTCAATCAACCAATAGGAACCAACCGTACTAGCCTGAACAAAGGACTGTTCATCCTCCTCTGATACGACCGGTATCGTTGGCTGCAAATGTGCCAAACGACCAACAATTAATTGGTGCGAAGCAATATCCGCGCGAGTCAAAGGACTGGCGTCCAATTTATTAGCCAACCGAACGTTATTAACCCGTTGCTCTTCGTAAATACCCATGACAACGGCACCCGCATCCCATGCGATTTGACGAAGTTGATGCTCTAACCCAAACAATGTATGTCGCATTTTGCAAATATAATTAATATTAATGGTAATATTTATAACATATATATGATAATTTAATTATTTAAAATAAAATGCAAATTGCGACACACATCCAAGCAAATGAGCTCTTGGGGCTAGACTCATCTGAGGTTTGGGATACCGACAAAGCATTTCAACATCTTCAGTCGCTTGGAAAAGCGGACAGCAAGCGAACGGCGGAGCGCCGACTACTCGACCTGAAATTATTTCCAACCGCGCTGGATCAAGACTTGATCGAAGACGAACTTGATCGGCCAGCCAACAAAGTCGTACTGAATGCCGTCATCACAAAAGCCCGAAGCCAACGGAAACTCGTAATTTTTGTTCAACTGTTTCCGCTACCTACAGGTCAGAGCTGTCTACATGCAAACGATGCTAGAGGCGGACGCTATTGGCTACCGTTTGACGCTGCCAAGCAAGTCCCGACGAAAATCGAACTGCTAGACGGACTCCGCGCCTTACAAAAACACATCAGCAAAGACATTGCCGTATTTCCCCACGGCAGCCTAGCAGGCATACTCCGAGATGTCCGATCGATCGAGCATATTAGCCTCTACCCATCAAGTTATCTTCCGATACTCAAACTACCCACACCAAACACGCAGAGAAGGGAGATCGCGCCACACCTCAGACGGCTCGAGGCCGAAAGCATTCACATTATTAGGGAGGCCGTAGCAGAGGCCGAGAATCCTGTGATGCTCTATTCCGTTGGTAAAGATAGCTCTGTCATGTTGCACTTAGCACGTAAAGCTTTTTATCCAGCCCCTCCGCCCTTTCCACTCATGCACGTTGACACACGCTGGAAATTCCAAGAAATGTATCTGTTTCGCGATCATATGGCGCGAGAGAGCGGTATGGACTTACTCGTCCATATCAATCCAGATGCGATCGCCAAGGACATAAATCCTTTTGATCATGGCTCAGCCATGCATACAGACATTACAAAGACCGAAGGCCTCAAACAAGCGTTAGATCAATACAAGTTTGATGTCATTTTTGGTGGCGCACGCCGAGATGAGGAAAAGTCACGAGCAAAAGAGCGTATTTTTTCCTTTCGCAGTCAGACTCACCGTTGGGATCCCAAGCAGCAGCGCCCCGAGCTTTGGAATCTTTTTAACACCAAAAAAAATCGTGGTGAAAGCATCCGTGTGTTTCCGCTTTCTAACTGGACAGAGATTGACATCTGGCAATACATCTACCAGGAGAACATTCCAGTTGTGCCACTTTACTTTGCTAAAGCGCGTCCGGTAGTTGTTCGTGATGGGATGATACTGATGGTTGACGATAGCCGCTTCCGTCTTTTACCCGACGAAGAAATTCTTGAAAAAGTAGTCCGCTTTCGTACATTAGGTTGTTACCCCTTGAGCGGCGCCATCGAATCCAATGCAACGAACTTACCTGAAATCATTCTAGAGCTCATCAACGCACGAAGCTCAGAACGCCAAGGACGCGCCATTGATAGTGACGCATCGGCTAGCATGGAAAAGAAAAAGCAAGAGGGGTATTTCTGATGGCCCAAGAATCAAAAAAAATATCAAGCCGAATCGTGGACAAGAGAAAGAGCCCCACTCTCCGTCCTATTGATCGCCCAACCACCATCGACGCATTTTTGGCGCAACAGAACGGACAAGACTTACTATGCTTTATTACTTGCGGCAGCGTCGATGACGGTAAAAGTACCCTCATCGGCCGCTTACTTTGGGAAGCCCAGCAACTCTTTGACGATCAGTTAGCGGCACTGCAAGCGGACTCAAAAAAACACGGGACTCAAGGCGAAAACATTGACTTTGCTCTACTTGTGGATGGCCTCGCAGCCGAGCGTGAGCAAGGCATCACTATTGATGTCGCCTACAGATTCTTCGCCACATCCAAGTTTTCTTCTAGTGACAACACCTTACCCGCACCATCAAACTCTGCGACCCCATACCTCTCTGGATCGTGGACATGGTAAGCAAAGACCGTGGCGCCCGTCTGCTTAGCGTTTGCGCTAGACAGCAGTTTCTGAAAATCATGGCCATAGAAAATGTTGTCCCCAAGGACTAAGGCACTTGGAGATCCCGCTAAAAACTCTTCACCAAGAATGAAAGCCTGCGCTAACCCGTCAGGGCTAGGCTGTACAACATAGCTCAGTTTGAGTCCCCAGCGCGATCCGTCGCCCAGCAACTGCTCGAAGCGTTGCGTATCTTGCGGTGTCGAGATAATTAGTATTTCGTTAATGCCCGCCAGCATCAGCGTGCTAAGCGGGTAATAAATCATCGGCTTATCGAATACTGGCAAGAGTTGCTTTGACACAGCAATCGTTGCAGGGAACAACCGCGAGCCTGAACCACCTGCCAGGATAATACCTTTACGCTCTTTCATTTGACTTCATCCTCACAAATACTTTGCTAGCTATCTTTACGCGTCTTGATCTTCACAACGTTTGGTGCTGCTACTAAATAGGTCACGTGCGACCACTGCACTTCTCTCTTGCAAAGAGAACGGCACAACACCATAAACATAAAGAGGTCGATCAAGGGTCTACAAAAAACCAAACCGAACTGAGAGAGTCTTACGTCCGGACGATCGCGATAGCCCAACCATGAAGCGATGCTCAATGAAACAAGTTGTTTCATACACAAAAGAGAAAAAATAATCGCTATAGAACTATACAAAATAATTCTATTATCGCTGCAAGTGAACATCACGAGCCAGCAAGCTATTAGTAGCGTAATTCTTACAAACTCAATCAGCCACAAGCCTGGTCGATAGATCTTAATAATTTGCAATTGCCTTACCGCAAAGTTCCATACCTGAAGTAAGCCCGCGGGTGGCCGCGACGGCACCAACAGCACTCGCCGATTCAACACACGATAATTTTTTTTCGTTGCGTAGTCGGCGAGCATCAGATCGTCTGACACCGTGTTTTCTAGAACCTGATCTGCGAGAATTTTTCTTAGCAGTTGTACGGGCATCGCGAGCGTTCCGCCCCACAAGAGCGTTAAGCCAGGGGGTCTGACAGACAGCGCAATTGCGCGGTCGATAAAGGAAATTAGATTCTCAGCAAAACTATTACCAGCCGGTACTTGCCAGCGATAACCGCTGACGATATCGTATTGCTTCCTCGCCAAAGGCTTAATCACCGCAGCTAACCACCACTGCGGTGGAGCAATGTCGGCATCAAGCATCACCACGTAGTCATCTTCCGCATCAAGTTGTCTAGCAGCAGCCACGAGGTTGTGGCATTTTTGAGAAGAGGACTCAGTAAGCCCAGCGATTACAACCGACACGGGAAAGCTCACGCTTGTTGCCAAGCTCAAAGCAAAGGGATAAGCAGGGTCTGTGTCAGACTCTATGGCGATAATTAGATGTTTAGGCCTCAGTGTTTGCTGCTCGAGTAAACCCAAGAGCTTTTGAAAACTATCGTGCCGCCCTGTGAGCGGCAAAATCAACGCCACAGAGGCGTTGACATGACCAGTATGTTTTTTTAAGCACAGCCTGTAGTAGACCGCACTTGCAAACGAAGTGGTGCTATAAAAAATCAGTAGCCCGATAGCAACTAGACTACTGAGATCAGCACCCACATTAATTTTGACATCCTCTACGACTGAATCGACCCATAACCAGATACTGCTCTATCGGACGCCTCCGTAAATTGATGCTGCCTATTTCTGCAGCTCAAAATTAATCGTTTTAGGAAAGAATTCAAACGAGGTGCCGTCAGGAATCGTCTTTTCGGTGACCTTGACCGTGGCGGGCTTAAACCCCTCTTTGTTGGCGGTAAAAACGTACTCGCTAAACCAGCCAGCGCGATCTTTAACCACAAATTCAAATGGGGTGACTCCCATAGGTGTGACATTGTCCGTATCGCCCCAACCTCTACAACCATTACACGTAACGGTCGCACCCTGAGGATTTGATTCGAATTTGACTGCCGATGAACATCCAGTCAAAGCAATTAACAAACCACCCACAGCCGCTAATTTTTTCATTTTCATTCCTTTAATACCTAGTTGACTAACGAGAGCGGGCGACTACACCCTGTCTTGAATAGCGGATTTTTGCAATTTTACTTCAGATGTTAACAGTAATACTTATAAATTCAACAAGTACTTTAAACTGACAGCTGACTCCGTCGTTCTTGACTGCTGGCACGTCCAAACCAATCTAAATTGATGACCTTTCTTAAAAAACTAAGAGCAGTTTTGCCTATTTCCAATATTCAAGCTTTAATTTTTGCAAAGTTCAACAGCAACTTGTTTGGCATGTCCGCGCAGCTCAGGTACAGCTATCGCCTCCCAGTATCTTGCCCTCAGCATTGGCCCCAGATACCGTAAGCCTGGTGTGATTTTCCCTTCTCGCCCAATAACGCTATACGTCTCGTCAATTTCCAAGCCAAGCCGCAAAGGGTCGGCGACGATATAACCTTCCTCGCGCAGCTGCGTGATGAGCGGCGAGTTGATGCGGTCAATGTCGTAATCTGGGCCTGTGCAATTTACGACAGTGTCGACTTCTGACGTTTTTATCTCTCCAGTGGTTCTTTCTCGATATGTTAGTTTGAGGCCAGCAGCTAGCTGCTCGATATCGATCGTCCGTCCAGCAAGCACTTTTAAGCTTCCCGAATCAATTTTGGATTTCAACCGCGCTGCTGCTAAGGGCGCTAACCGATGGCGGTGAATATCCCACCAGGGTCTGATACTGCGCAAAAACCTTTTACGTTCAAAGCTTGGCCACACCAGCCAGATCTTTTTTGTATGAGGGCGGATTTCATTGAGCACATCACGCCAGTCCTGACCCAGTTGCTCACGTCGTTTTACTTCTTTACGTACCGCGCGCATATACGCTCGCGCAGTATTGGGTATGCCTGTCAGGTAGGCGGGAAAGTCACCTTGGGTTGGCGGCTGCGAAACCGGTCGGTGTGACTTCGGGACAAGCCCATGTCTTGACAGCATGAACACCGTACGACCTTCGTCCAAGCCAGTTAACCGAAAAAGTGCGTCAATCGCCGTATGCCCTGATCCAATAATGGCCACGGACTGCCCGGAGGAGACCGCATCCATCGCGCGGTAATTCCAGGGGTTTTCTATATATTTACCCGTCTCCAGTAGTGGGATCCCTAATGCCATGGGTTGTGCGCCTTGATAGCCAAACGCTAGGACTACTTCGTCTACCAATAATTGAGATGCATCCGCAAACGTTATCCGAAAACCAACTGCGTGTTCATGCGTACGGATCGCAACGGCCTCCCTATGCAAGCAGGTAAAGCTCACAGA
The DNA here is from genome assembly GCA_945865935.1 of Bordetella parapertussis. Classification (GTDB taxonomy): domain Bacteria; phylum Pseudomonadota; class Gammaproteobacteria; order Burkholderiales; family Burkholderiaceae_B; genus Zwartia; species Zwartia parapertussis_E. Next base: position 11,891 of record CAMBFI010000027.1, read on the forward strand.
GGATCTTGACGCTTCAAGTGCTAAAACCTTCTCGAGGTAGTCACCATAGATCCGTCTAGGTACAAATGATCCGGCATTTAGGCTTGGATCTAGCGCTCGACAGTATTCCAAAAAGTCCGTAGGGCTGTCAGGGAACGCACTCATATTCCCTGCAGGAACATTCAGCAACATGCTGTCGTCCCAGATACTGTATGCCAAGCCCCGCCCTACCCTAGCTTGCTTATCAATTAAGTAGATGGTTGCGTCCAACTTATTCAGCGCGCGCATAAGGTGCACAGCAGCCATCAACCCACTGTAACCACCCCCGACGATTGCTATTGCCTTTGTCCCAGTCAAACTATTTTTATGCAATGGGCCCACCAATGCGTCATTGGCATCTTGAGCGACCTCAATCATGATCCGCTCCGTAGCGCACTGAAGGCAACCGAAGCAGCAATGAAACTGGGATTAAGACAGTTCGGCTTAGCGTAGCGCAGGCGAGTACCTGTAGTGTCATAAACACACCCACCTGCGCCCTCTAACACCGCCTGGGCAGCAGCAGTATCCCACTCACACGTCGGAGCAAGACGCGGATACACATCCGCACGACCTTCGGCTATGGTGCAAAACTTTAGAGAGCTACCAACTTGAACCAACTCAGTCGCGCCCAGCTGCTCGATGAAACCCGAGGTCGCAGCATTTAAATGGCTCTTACTTGCAACCACTCGATACGATTGACTCAACTCAACTGGCGCTGCAACCCGAATTGAATCAATCTTGCCTTCGTGCTTACGGTAGCTGCCATAGTCACGACCACCCCAAAACATTTGATCTAAAGCTGGGGCGTACACAACTCCCCACACTGGTTCCGAGTTCGTAATCAAGGCAATATTGATCGTAAACTCGCCATTGCGCGCCAAGAATTCTTTCGTACCATCCAAGGGGTCAATCAGCCAGTAGGATCCCTCCGCCATTGACCGGGCGATGGAATCTGCATCTTCTTCCGACACGACGGGCATGGTCGGCTGCAAACGGGTCAAACGCTCAACGATCAAGTGATGTGAAGCCAGATCCGCCTTGGTCAGTGGACTGTGGTCAGCCTTGTTCGCCAGCCTGACATCGCTTGCGGTCAGACCTTCATAAATACGCATCACTGCAGAGCCCGCATCCTCTGCGATCTGGCAAAGTTCGTGTTCTAAATCAAATACCTTATGTCGCATTTTGTATTATTTATGAATATTAGTGATAATATTTATAACATATTAAATAAATATCAATATTTACAAACAAAATGCAAAATGCGACAGGCGATCGAAATACACCTCAATCAACTCAGCTCTGGGGTCTAGACTCGCCTGAAGTTTGGGATACACAACGAGCATTTGAACATCTTCAGTCACTTGGCAAAGCCGATACAAAGCGCACTGCAGAGCGCCGTCTAACTGAATCACAGTTGTTCCCAACCGAGCTCAACGAAGATTCAATTGAAGACGAGTTCGGTCGGCCAGCAAACAAAATAGTGCTGCATGCCGCCCTCGCAAAAGCTAGAGGCCAGCGCAAACTCGTACTTTTTGTTCAACTGTTTCCACTTCCAACAGGGCGGGCATGTTTGCATGCGAACGACGCCAGAAGCGGACGTTACTGGGTTCCGTTGAGTGATACCACGCAAGATCTAACAACCGACGCAATACTAGACGGACTGCGCAAAATACAACAACACCTCGGCAAAGACATTGCCGTTTTCCCGCATGGCAGCTTAGCGGGTCTGCTCAGAGACCAACAATCAATAGAAAATATTAGCCTCTCCCCGTCGAGTTATCTCCCCACACTAAACTTACCTGTAACGAATAAGCAAAGAGGGGACACCACCCCACACCTCAGACGGCTTGAAGCGGAAAGCATCCACATTCTTCGCGAGGCTGTCGCAGAGGCCGAAAACCCCGTCATGCTCTATTCGGTGGGCAAAGATAGCTCTGTGATGCTGCACTTAGCACGCAAGGCTTTTTACCCAGCTCCCCCGCCCTTTCCATTACTTCACGTCGATACACGCTGGAAGTTTCAAGAAATGTATCTCTTTCGCGATCACATGGCTAAAGAGAGCGGCATGGACTTACTCGTACACATCAATCCGGATGCGATCGCGAAGGACATTAACCCGTTTGATCATGGCTCGGCCATGCATACCGACATCACAAAAACGGAAGGCCTCAAACAAGCCTTAGACAAATACAAGTTTGATATTGTCTTTGGTGGCGCGCGCCGTGATGAAGAAAAATCACGGGCGAAGGAACGAATCTTTTCGTTCAGGAGCCAGACTCACCGGTGGGATCCTAAACAGCAACGCCCCGAACTTTGGAACCTTTTCAATACAAAAAAGAGTCTTGGCGAAAGCATCCGCGTGTTTCCGCTCTCTAACTGGACAGAAATTGATATCTGGCAATACATCTACCAAGAATATATTCCAGTCGTACCACTGTACTTCGCTAAAAAGCGCCCTGTCGTCATCCGGGATGGAATGATCTTGATGGTGGACGACAGTCGCTTTCGTCTTCTACCAGACGAAGAAATTCTTGAAAAAGTCATTCGCTTCCGAACACTGGGTTGCTATCCCTTAAGCGGTGCGATCGAATCCACTGCTACCAACCTACCTGAAATCATTCTAGAGATCATCAACGCACGCAGCTCTGAGCGCCAAGGCAGAGCGATCGATAGTGACGCATCAGCTAGCATGGAAAAGAAGAAACAAGAGGGGTACTTCTAATGGGTCAGCAAGCTAAAAAACGCGCGAGCCAGTCCTTAGACACTGAAAAACGCCTTGCGGCTAGACACCTCGAGCAGCCAACTACTATCGAGGAATTTTTAACACAGCAGAAAGGACAAGACCTGCTGCGCTTTATCACCTGCGGTAGCGTAGACGATGGCAAAAGCACCCTCATCGGGCGACTGTTGTGGGAGGCACAACAACTGTTTGATGATCAGCTAGCCGCACTTCAAGCTGATTCAAAAAAGCACGGCACGCAAGGCGAGGACATTGATTTTGCACTTCTAGTTGATGGTCTCGCGGCCGAACGCGAGCAAGGCATCACGATTGATGTGGCATACAGATTTTTTGCGACATCCAAACGTAAATTTATCGTGGCAGACACACCAGGTCACGAGCAGTACACCAGAAACATGGTGACTGGGGCATCCACGGCAGACGTTGCGATATTATTGGTCGACGCACGCGCTGGGCTTCTTGTACAAACGCGCCGACATGCCTTTTTAACGTCACTGATGGGGATTAAAAAGGTTGTTCTCGCGGTAAACAAAATGGATCTGGTGGGTTACAGCACAAAGACCTTTGAGCAGATCAAGGACAGCTTTGAATCCTTCGCCCTAACACTTGGCTTTGAAACCATCACCGCCATTCCCATTAGCGCGCTCAGAGGCGACAACATTACAGAAAGGTCGGCGCAAACACCTTGGTATCAAGGCCCAACACTGACGGGATACCTAGATACTGTTGAAATCAACACAAGTAAAAATGACAAAGCCGCTTTCCCAGTGCAATGGGTCAATAGACCGAACTCAGATTTTCGAGGGCTTAGCGGGACACTCGCGCAAGGGCGAATCGCTGTCGGGGACGAACTACGCGTAACAGCCTCAGGCCAGACCGCCGTCGTGTCAGAAATCGTGACCATGGATGGGCAGCAAACAGCAGCGAACGCAGAAGATGCCGTCACCCTCTGTCTGGACCGTGAGATCGATGCTTCGCGCGGCGATGTGCTGTCCCTGGCGACGTCGCCGCTAGAGATGACCGATCAGTTTGAAGCAACACTCGTTTGGATGCACCAAGACGAGGGAATGGCCGGACGCAGTTACGACCTCAAACTTGCAACGCAATGGGCTAGTGCATCTATCACCAACATTAAACATCGCATTGATATCAATACGCTGGCAACAGTCGCAAGCAAAAGCTTAAAACTCAACGACATATCAGTGTGCAACATCGCAACGACAAAGCCGATCGTCTTTGAACCTTACGACCAGTCGCCCACTTTAGGTGGCTTTATTCTCGTGGATCGCTTCACGCAGGCTACCGCCGCAGCAGGAATGATTACGCATAGCCTGCGCCGGGCACAAAACGTACACAAGCAGGCCCTGACCATCACTCGCACAGACCGCGAACGCCTCAATGGCCACAAAGGCAAAGTCGTATGGTTTACCGGACTATCAGGCTCTGGCAAGTCAACGCTCGTCAATGCGCTTGAGGTAGAGCTTCATAACCGTGGCATGCGCACATACATTCTCGACGGAGACAATATTCGCCAGGGACTGAACAAAAATCTAGGCTTTACAGATGCCGATCGTGTTGAGAATATTCGGCGCGTAGCTGAAGTCGCGAAGCTTATGATGGACGCAGGCATCATTGTGATGACTGCGTTTATTTCACCGTTCAGACGCGAACGTGAAATGGCACGAGACCTTATTGGACAAGATGATTTTATTGAGGTCTATGTCAACACACCGCTAGAGGTGTGTGAAGAACGGGACGTCAAAGGTCTCTACAGGCAAGCAAGGGAGGGAAAGATACCTAACATGACTGGGATCAACAGCCCCTATGAATCACCTGAAAATCCGGATTGCGTTATAAATACACATACCCAAACATTGAGTGAAATCACACGAGCACTCACGCAAATCGTTTGCCGTCTCAATGAACTCTGATAGCACCAGTTTCCAATTGACAAGGTCAACTCAGCAAAAAATCAAAGCGAAGGCTATGCCTCCAAAGAATGATGGTGCTCATGCACCGAACAGGCTTTTAGTATGAAGTCTCTTTGTTTCAATAAGGTCTCGATCTTTTGGTTGTTCAAAGTGACTTTATTCAGCACAGTTTCTATTCTTTCTTCAATCAAATGATCTTTCGTTAATTTTTCATTATTTGTAGTTAAGATGAGGTCATTTGTATACGGCGCTGACGTGAAACAACTCAAAAAATTACGCACAAACTGCTCACGGTTAACTTCAATATCGTCATAAAAAACTTCAAAGGCATTCGGCAGCTTTATCCTGATCGACCGCTACACCCACGCCACCGTGGCCGCAGGGCTGATTCACCATAGCTCAAGGCGCGGACAAAACATTCACAAACATGCCTTGACCATCACCCGAGAGGCGCGTGAGCTCTTAAATGCACATTCCGGTCAAGTGATCTGGTTAACCGGCCTTTCAGGTTCTGGTAAGTCCACAATCGCCAACGCACTTGAAATCTCCTTGCATCAACAAGGTAAACGTACTTATATCTTGGACGGAGATAATCTTAGGCAGGGTTTGAACAAAGACCTCGGATTTACCGATGCGGATCGCGTTGAAAACATCAGACGAGTTGCCGAACATGACGGGCATCGGTAGCCCTTACGAAGCACCGACGCACCCAACCATACAGATCAACGGCGCACAACCGGTACAGGATGCAGTTGCAATCATCAATCTCCATTCAGCAAACCGCATTACTCGCAAAGTCTCGCAAAGCACATCGCCCTAAAATACCTTTTGATTAAATTGAGTGATAGTATAGGTACACGCTTTAGCGTATGCATATAGTCATGGCAGTGCCGGGCAAAGTGTATTTTAAATAGACCTTAAAAATAATGGTGTCCTTTGCTGCACGGCAAACATCCTGTCGTTAACTATTTCCATCTTTTAGGGCTTGTTTTTTTAAAAACAATTTCTAAATTATTTAAATTAACGCACATATACCATCGCGAACGGGCAAAACATATTCATCAAACAGGCCTGTTCGATGCATCCTATTATCTTGCAGAAAATAAAGATGTTGCTGAAGCAGGCATCGATCCATTAATGCACTATGTAATATATGGCGACAAAGAAGGTAGGAAACCTTCCTTGTTTTTTGATCCGAAATACTATAAAAATCAGGCAAAGAATTATAATTTTAAAGATGTGAATGCTTTGCTTCATTACTTTGCCGTTGGCAGATATAAAAATATATCTCCGAGCCAATGGATTGATATCAAATATTATTTACTCAATAACAGAGATGTTAAACTCAATGGCATTGAACCATTAACACATTTTATCAATTATGGCGGGTTTGAAGGTCGAGCACCCAATATCCATTTTGATTCACAATTTTATTTAATTAATAATCCCGATGTCAAAGACTCTGGTGTTAATCCTTTAATTCATTATGTTCTTTATGGCCAAGCAGAAGGCAGAAGAATAAATGCAAACAGCCATGACCATGTAGACAGCATTGACATCAATCGCCTGGCCTCTAACAGGCCTTCGATTGCCATCAACGAAATCAAACCCGCAACGAGAGTATCTACCCCTAGTTCGGTAGACGTCATCATCCCTGTCTACGAAAACCGAATACTCACACTGCGTTGTATTGCAAGTGTGTTGCAGGCTCAAAGCAATCTCAGTTTTGAGTTGATTGTCATCGACGACCATTCACCTAACGCGGAAATCAATCAGGATTTGCGCGATATGGCACAAAAAAAATGGTTTACGCTCATCACAAATGAAAGTAACAAAGGGTTTGTATTCTCGGTAAATAAGGGTATTGGGCTTCATCTCGATCGGGATGTCGTTATCCTTAATTCCGATACTGAGGTGTACGATTTTTGGCTAGATCGGCTCCGCGACGCAGCATACTCACGGCCGAACGTTGCGAGTGTCACTCCCCTTTCAAACAACGCAACCATCTGTTCATATCCCAGATTTTTATATGACAATCCTTATCCTCTGGAAATTTCCTACGCAGAGTTAGATGGTGTTGCTTCGATTGTGAATAAAGACCTTAGCGCAGAGACCCCGACTGGCATTGGTTTTTGTATGTTTATGCGTCGCAAAGTCATCGCTCAGATTGGAGCGTTTGATGAAGAGTCTTTTGGCAAAGGTTATGGCGAAGAAAATGACTGGTGTCAGCGCGCGATAAAGAGCGGGAATATCAATTTACTTGCACCTAATATATTTATCAGCCATTTCGGTAGCGCCTCTTTTAAAGAAGAAAAGAATAACCGTGTCAAGCAAGCAATAATTAAACTTTCTGCAAAGTATCCAAACTACGAACGAGATATTCAAACGTTTATCAAAACGGATGTGTTGTCACTTGCTCGAAACAGACTAGACTGGGCGCGTTTGGAGCGACTTAAGGGTGAAAAAAATATTATTATTTTCTGCCATAACCGAGGTGGTGGCACGGAAAGACATATCCAGGAAACGGCCAACAAATTAACTGCGAGCGGTATCAGTGTATTTTTTATGCGCCCTGCCCTTGGGAAACCCTCGCACGCAAGAATCAAACACAATCGGTGTAATGAATTCTTATCTATCCCTGACATATCCTTAACTGACGATGCCCAATTGATCTCCATCATTAAGCGTTTAGGGATCACTGAGATGCATGTGCATGGTTTAGTGGACTTCATCGCGGAAACGCCGACTCACTTAACCCACATTTGTAAAAGAGCAAATATTCCTCTGCACATTTCAATTCATGATTATGTAGCTGTGTGCCCCAGAATCAATTTAATTGATGAAAATGGATTATATTGTGGCGAGCCAGAGGAAAAATACTGTAATAAATGTTTAAGTCAGCATGGTAATGATTTTGGCATCAAGAATATAACCAGTTGGCGTCAAAATGCGCACGCGATGCTCCGTTATGCTCAGAGCATTGTGGTTCCAAATGCGGACTGCAAAACGCGTCTCAATCGATACTTTCCAGATTTAAAAATAGACATTCAGCCACATCATATAGATATTTTTAGTAAGAAAAATCCCCTTTCGCTTCAGTCGCTTGAACAAACTACAAAATTGAGAGTAGTCGTGATTGGCGCTATTGGGAAAATGAAAGGCTTCGATATCCTGTTAGCCTGTGCAACGCTTATTAAAGAAAAGCAGTTACCCATAGAGCTTATCCTGATGGGATACTCTATGAACGATACCGCTCTGCGCGAACAAGACGTCTTCGTCATGGGCAGGTATGAGGATAACCAAGCCGTGCAATGCCTTTTAGATATAAATCCCAACTTGGTGTGGCTCCCATCCTTATGGCCGGAAACCTTTAGTTATACGCTATCCATTGCCATCGACGCCGGCCTACCGGTTGTCGCATTCGATATCGGTGCGATCGCGCATAGACTTAGGGCGCTCGAACTGGATCAACACCTCATGCCGCTCAGCCTTGCCACTGAGCCTCAGTCTGTGATTCAAAAATTTTTGAGGCTTCAAAAGAATGAAAATGATGCACACAAACAGGATTGAAATTAGCACCGAAAAACTCATTCCAATTCAAGATGCAAAAAATATAAAAGCTTATATTGACTGCGCTGGTCGAGATGCAGATAACAACTTAATTGTTATTGGTTGGATATATGATTCTGAAAATATTTTTAATTGCTTTTCTCTTGTAAGAAAAAATACAGAGGGCAATTTACAAAAAGATATATCCCAAATAAAACTGATTGGCTCAGGTACAGATGATGTTTTTTTAATCAGACTGTTACGCCCTGACGTAGCGGCGGCGATGGCCTCTACTGAATCAACAAACGACTTGCATGGCTTTGTATTAATCATACGGGAGCACGATGCTGAGGATATCATTGCCCTCAGTACAAATGACGATCAGCATTTCTTTTTTACCTACAATACGACCTCTAGCCTTGCAGACCTCAAGGACGAAATTACGAGACTTTGGCAACACTCTGGCTCAGCACTAAAAAAATTACTCAGTACCAATTTTGAAAGTGATAATGAGCTCTTACAGTTTGTTCTCGAAAAAGATGGGGAACTCATACGTATCCAAACAGATTCGATACATAGCCAAGCGACATCTTTCATTGAGCGTTCTGATCGAGTCTACGCTGCCCTTGATCATGGGTACGCCTTAGGGGTGGATGGGCTATTATTTTTCGGCTGGGCTTGCTTTCCGGGGAATAAGCCGAAGTCCATCACGTTATTAGACGACGAGGGAAGAGAATTAGATATCACCCTCAAATTGGCTCCACTTAGAAGACTGGATGTGAGCCAGCGTTACAAATCGCGCTCAGGCTTTACGGATCAGTGGGTAGGGTTTGTTTGTTATGTACCCCTAGCAACCTCGCCGGGTGACTTGAGGGCTGTTTGCTTCGATTTCGCCAGAGCAGGAAAGGAATATTTAAAAATTCCAACTAATAAAATATCCTCAAGTAGCGCCATCGCTATTAAAGAAATACTGCGGCTTATTCCAGACCCGAATCAAATGCGCTACAAGCTGTATGAACTTTTTGAGTCTGGTTTAGGTAAAGCCTTAGAGTGTATTAATTCAAACCGCTCGGAAGCACCTGTTGCTGAAACGAAACAGTTTGGACAAGCAAACGAGCACCCAGAGATATCCATCCTTGTTCCCCTCTTCGGCCGATACGATTTTCTCAGATATCAACTTGCGCTATTCGCTGATGATGCTGACTTTAAGAATACCGACCTGATTTATATCGTTGATGATCCTTCTATCCTAAGTCAAACGCTCGAGCTTGCTGCAAGATATCAGCCTCTGTTCGGCGTCCCCTTCAGAGTAGTCTGGACTGGAGAGAACCGAGGATTTGCCGCCGCCAACAATCTGGGCGCACGTTTTGCCTTCGGTAATTATCTCGTATTACTGAATTCCGATGTCATACCCAAGGAGCCCGGCTGGCTCACAACGCTGAGAAAGGCCTTAGATACCTTGCCTCAGGCTGGAATGGTCGCACCACTACTTCAATTTGGAGATAACTCCGTTCAACACGCAGGTATGTATCCCCGTAAAGATCCACTCCTGCCTGGTTTCCTGTTAAACACACACAGGGGAATGGGCATGAATTGGGAGGCGAGCGCACGCACGCCAACCGAACACCCGATGCTGACTGCCGCTTGTGTCATGATTAAGACAGCTCTGTATAAAGAGTTGGGGGGCTTAGATGAGGGCTATGTATTAGGTGATTTTGAAGACGCTGATCTCTGTATGATGTTGCATAAATACAGATATAAACGCTACCTAGTCCCCGAAGCAAAACTATGGCATTTAGAAAGACAATCACAGTCGCTCGATAATTTAGCAGACACCAGACAATTAGTGACTCTCTTTAATGGCTGGCGCTATCTTAATAAAATTAAAACAGGCGTTATCCCAGCACCGCAAACAAGTGAGGCTGTATTATGAAAGTCGTCGTGATCAGTCACGCGCATCCCACATTCAGTAAAGGGGGAGCAGAGCTCGCAGCCTATTATTTATGGCAAGGTATTAATAATCATCCTGACCATGAGGCTTGGTTCATCGGGCGTGGGCAACCAGAGCTCATGCATAAATTTACAACTCTTGCGGCGATGGGCGAGCGTGATTATCTTCTCGCAGGTAATGCAAATATTGAACAGCTGTCAGCCACAACGAGTCTCGATTCCCAGAGTGACCTGAGTCAGCTCTTAGCTAGCATCCAACCTGACGTTGTGCATTTTCATCACTATGTGCACGTAGGTGTCGAGACGATTCGTCTAGTCAAAAATATTTGTCCGCAAGCAAAAATATTCATGACCTTGCACGAATACATCGCTATTTGTCAAAACAACGGACAGATGATTAAAACGAATGGACGGCTTTGCTATCAATACAGCCCTAGAGAATGCCATTTATGTTTTCCTCAGATTCCGCAAGAAAATATATTTTTGCGGGAACGCTACATAAAGAGTTTTTTTAAACTTGTGGATCAGTTCATCTCGCCGAGTCATTTTTTACGCGATCGATATATACAGTGGGGACTTGATCCAGAAGTCATCTGCGTCGTTGAGAATGGTTTACCAGAAAGTGACAAAATACCCCTACGTAAACTTCGAGACAATGAGGTCCGCGGAAAATTTGCTTACTTTGGACAAATCAATCCCTACAAAGGGGTAGATGTCATCTTAGAGGCCATTGCGAGCCTACCCAAAAATGTTCGTAAACAAGTCAGATTGGATATCTTTGGCTCTGGTCTCGAAAGCCAGACACCGGAATTTCAGGAGAAGATTCACCTCTTGCTGAAAAAATGCAAAGATATCGTTCGACTGCATGGTGCCTACGAACCAGAGGAGATGCCTCGTTTAATCGCAGAGTCAGATTGGGTTGTCATGGGCTCAATTTGGTGGGAAAACTCTCCCTTGGTCATACAAGAGGCCTATAAATTTGGACGACCTTTGATTGTGCCGGACATTGGTGGAATGGCAGAGAAAGTAAAAGCGGGCAAAGGTGGGCTGACTTATCGTGCGCGAGATAGCTTTGCCCTAGCAAACCTCATTACCGCGATTGTTGAGGACGAGGGCCTTTTTAACGATGCACTGAATCAAATTCCTGATTACCCAAAGATATCTAATATTGTTAAAGAACACTTAAAACTATTTGCAGATGCGAGCTAATTAGTAGAATGCTAATCACAAAAAAAATTAAAGAGCGCCTAGAAGAGCTAGGCGTAACGACCCTTAACAATCCCGATTTTCATTTGCCTGATAACAGTATTTTTGAGCCACCCTGCAGCATCAAATGGATGAATATTGAGCACTCCATTGAGATGGGTGCCTTTAGCTATGCTGTGAGCGGCTACTTTTTTGCATGTAAGATCGGCCGTTACTGCTCAATCGGTGAAGAAGTACAAATCGGCCGACATCCCCACCCTACCCATTGGTTTAGTTCCTCACCGTTTTTTTATGCCCCCTATCAGCACGTCATCGACCAACCCCCACCCGAGGGCAAAGACGTCAACCCGCTAAGGGATTTCAAACATAAAGAAGCACCAACAGCACTCAAGAAAACAGAAATCGGCAATGATGTCTGGATCGGGCATGGAGCGTTTATCCTGCCAGGTGTAAAGATCGGAACCGGTGCAGTAATAGCGGCACGTTCTGTCGTTACGAAAGATGTACCACCCTACGCTTTCGTAGCGGGGGTGCCAGCAGTCGTTAAAAGTTATCGTTTTGATGAAAAAACGATCGAACGGCTTTTGAAGTCAGAATGGTGGCAATATGCCCCCTGGGATTTAAAAGGCGTGCAGGTTGATGATTTTGAGGCTTTTTTTATGCGAATCGAGTCCTTAAAAATAGATAATACTGAAGCCTATCGACCCGAGAAAATCAATCATTCGAGTATAAAAATATAAACATTAAATTTGATTAAAATAATTAACTGAATAACGAATATATTCCATTATGAGTATTTTATTAAATAGTCCAAAAAAAATATTTCATTTTCATTTTTATAAAAACGCGGGCTCCTCGTTCGACTATATATTACGAGATAATTTTATTAATCAATGGGCAGAAAAGGAATTTGATAATTTAGAAAAAGATTCTAAAGATGTAATTAATTGGATAAAAAACTCCAACGAATTAAATTGTTTCTCTTCACACACTGCAAAATTAGATATTATTAATTTACTAGAATTAAATATCTTCCCAGTTCTTTTCGTTAGACACCCCATTGACAGGATCGCCTCTGTCTACAAGTACGAGAAGAATCGACAGTCTCAAAACTGGGAGCACGTCCTTGCTAAAAACTCTTCAATGCGTGAGTATATCCAAGCGCGACTCGCTATTGAAGGTGATGCTCAATGTAGAAATTTTCATATTCATCGTTTAGCAGAAACTTTTCGCTTTGAATTATCAAAAGAATCAATTTTCGAGAAGGCAGCAAGAGCAGTAGATCAACTCCCATTTATTGGTGTGGTGGAAAAATTTCAAGATTCGTTAAATATTTTATCCTCAGCACTTGAGCGTGAGGGACACATCACTCTCAAATTAATTGAGGTAAGAGAAAATTCAACTTCACCAGGCGATAAAAGTTTAATTACACGCCTCCAAGAGATAGAGAGTGAGTTAGGTAAAGATTTTTATGAGTATTTAAATCAAATAAATAAAGAGGATATATTAATTTATGAAAAAATAGTGACAGGCTTGCAATGTAAGCGACCAGTGGTCGCACAAGTTATGCCGTAAGTTGGTCGCGACAAATTAGTGAAGTCAATAAGTTATTAACAACAAAAGGTTGATTAAGTAGGCGTTAACTGCGAGAATAGAAATTGATATTTGTTCAGTTCAAAACCGAAGTACAGCACTAAATCTGGGGCAATGTGGTGAGATGGATACTAAGGAAAATAACGTGAGCAGCATCAATAAACCGAAAGATTTATATAAATCTAATGATCGAAATCCCTTTAATCCGGGGTATTTCGAGTCTAAAGAATTACGAAAATTTGGATTCAAAAATGTTGGCGATAACGTCAAAATAGCAAAAAATGCGACGATTATTGGACTGAGTAATGTATCACTCGGGAGCAATATACGCATTGATGGCAATGTTGTTATTGCTGCGCACTCTGGCTTGCTGACTCTAGGAAATTATATACACATTGGAGGCGGTTGTTATTTAGGTTGTGCCGGAGGCGTCCGCTTCTCTGATTTTTCTAGTTTATCGCAAGGCACTAATCTTTACTCTGGAACAGATGATTACACAGGTGAAGCGCTTACAGGCCCTACCATTCCGCAAAAATATTTAAAAGTGAAGCTAGCGCCAGTAGTCTTGGGAAGGCATGTAATAGTTGGCTCAGGAAGCGTGATTTTACCAGGCGTGACTATTGGTGACGGTTCATCTGTCGGTGCTTTATCTTTGGTTACGAAATCACTCGATGAATGGGGTATATACGCTGGGGCCCCCGCAAAAAGGCTCAGAGCCAGAAGTAAAGATATTTTAAAACTTGAGGAAGCACTAATGCTCGATGTCGGTTAGTAATGTCCGAGGTTTTCCAAGCTAGTTGCGGCTCAGCCTTGCAAATCGCTCGCGTTGCATATAAAAAGTCAAGGGATTTAGTCGGTAGAACTCGCATAACATACGCGCCATAATTGACCGGTCCTGGGATTTTCAGACCAAGCGAAATTAGAGACAATGGCTCCTTGACGGCAAGGAGCAGTGATGAGGAAAGCACGATTTACAGACGAGCAGATCGTTCGCATATTGCAAGAAGCTGATCGGGATCCAATTGCAGCTGTCGCCAAGCGACACGGAGTGAGCGAGGCCTCGATTTATGTCTGGCGCAAGCGATTTGGTGATATGGGTACGGACGACGTTAAACGGCTGCGCAACTTAGAGCAGGAGAACAGCCGGCTAAAGAAGATTTTGGCTGAACGGGATCTGGAGATCGAGGTCATGAAGGAGATCACTGCAAAAAAGTGGTGAGCGTGCAGGCTCGATTGGCCCAAGCTCGTTATGCCATCGAGCGCGGGGTCAGCCAAAGACGGGCCTGTGCGCTGCTTCAAGTTGCAAGATCAGGTTTGACCTATACGTGCAAGATGCCGATCAAGGATGCACCGATTGTTCAGGCTATGCGTCACTATTCTGGCAAGTACCCTCGGTTTGGGGCTAGACGGGTGAGAATCTTTTTACGGCGTGATGGCATAGCGCTCGGACGAGATCGTACTGCTAGGATTTGGGCAAAGAACGGGCTTCAGGTGCCAGCAAAGAAGCCAAAGAAGCGTTATCGCCCTGAACGTACGCAAATCGGCGCACCTAGCCGACCGTATGAAGTGTGGAGCTATGACTTTGTCTTTGATGCTTGTGCAAACGGGCAGAAATTGAAATGCCTGACGATGATCGACGAGTTTACGAAGGAAAGTTTATTCATTGATGTTGCAGGTTCGATCCGAGGTAAAAGGGTTGTTGAGGTACTGCAGACTGTTGCAGCAGAACACGGATATCCGACCTATCTACGAAGCGATAATGGCCCGGAGTTTGTGAGTACGGTGCTGCTGGAGTGGGCCAGTACAAATGGCATGACGAATATGCTGATTGAGCCAGGCAAGCCTTGGCAAAATGGTACGAACGAAAGTTTTAACGGTAAGTTTAGAGACGAATGTTTAGCAATGAACTGGTTTCATAGCCGAAAGCATACGAAGGTTTTAATCGAGCAGTGGCGGGAACATTACAATTCGATCAGACCGCATTCAAGTTTGGATTATCAAACGCCGCTTGAATATGTGTCTGGATGGAACAGCAGTTCAACAACCGGAGCCTACGTTTCTAAATGAAAATGGTCCGATAAAACCAGACAGGTCACAACATTGCATTAACCGACTCTTAAAAAGGCAAGGGTTACCTTACATTCACGATTGGCGTTTGCGTAAAATACTAAGAGATATTAGCTTTTGAGACTTCCATTCAGCTTGAACCATAGCGCAGCCCCACCAGGCGCGCATCTTCCGTGCATCATTCTCAAAAGTAAATCCTTGTTGTGACGTAAATTAAAAAAAGAACTAAATATAATATTAACTTTAGGATTGTCGATTAAGTACGCGCCTAACAGATACTGCTCAGTCCAGTAAACTTGTTTATCACGTAGATAGCTTAAGGGAAATCCTTCCGGAAGATAAATATCATGAACATGAACGTAGATATCTTTCTTAATCGCGGGGAGTAAATTCAAATAAAGATGTAAACAATCAGATCCATGCTTCACTGTGTGAGTGGAGTCGATAAAAAAAATGTCGCCATTATCCAGCGTATCATTTATGTATTGAGCAGTGATCTCTTGGGCTGATTTTAGTACTAAATCTATTGCGGGGTTTTTCTCTAGGAACTCTCTGGGAAAGGGCTCAATACAAGTCAAAGATCCATTTCTAATTTTTTTTAACGCTTCAAGAGCTATAAGGGAAGAAAACCCGGATCCAATCTCGAGGACTTTTTTAGGCCGCAAATGTCGGATTATCGAGTAATAAGACATGGCATCAGAGTAAGAGTACATCCCAGAATCCCATCCATAGACGCCCTCCCCACCCTCCTGCGCGTGCTTCGGAGGATCAAATTCAATGGAAAAGGGTAGTATGTCTAATATATATTTTCTCAGCAGCTCTGAATTAAAGAGATCAGCACAATACGTCGGTGGGTTGACAGAAAAAGTTCTTTCGATGTCTGCGATTGTCGGAATCTCACTGTAGTAATTTGAGGGTGTTATCGTCAAGCCTAAATCTTGCAAATATGCGCGCAAGTGAGACGGCGCATACAGCAATGGCCTCAATAATTTCGCTAATTGAGTTAGTTCGGCTTTATCAAATACGACAGTCGGGTCATCCACATATGTTCCCGGTGGAATCTCTGCTAATAATTTCAAAGTTTTTTCCAACACTTTTTCGCCTTATTAAAATACAGTAATGAACTAAATTTATTGAAAATTCAACCAGACAATCCTGAAACACTAGGTGGTTCGGTAATCCTCCCTTTTTTAAGGATCGGTAAAAGCAGAACCTATGCGACGATGGCCAGCCACTGTTTTGGTGTGAATCCGCCCAAGGCCATATTGAGACTGTCGCGATTATATTTCCACATCCACTGCTTTGCATACAGCTGAACTTCGTCAAGCTAATCTCAATAATATTGGACGGATTCAAGTACGAAGTGCAACTTTGATTAATTAGGCGGGTTGGCTGAGAGTGTTCTAGCATCTCAGATTTCCCGACCGCCAAGTCAAAGTTACCTTATGAGCTATAAACATCTCAGCCAAACTGAACGTTATCAGATTTATGCACTTATGAAAGCAGGTCAGAGCCTCAAGACGATTGCCCAGATACTGGGTCGACATCAATCGACAATCAGTCGTGAGGTTCTGCGTAACTCTGGTTTGCGAGGTTATCGACCTCGACAGGCTGAGATTATTTGTCAGCAACGAGCCCAAGCGAGCCGCAATGCCCTGCAGATTGATCCATTGACCCGACAGCTTGTCGCTGAGCGGCTGAATCTGCAGTGGAGCCCTGAGCAGATTGCCGCTTCGCTGCCAGTGAGCCATGAAACGATCTACCAACACGTTTACGCTGATAAGGCGCAAGGCGGATCGCTTTGGAAACACCTTCGTTGCCAGAGAAAAAGGCGCAAGCGCTACGCCAGCGGAAAGAGTCGTCGCGGGCAGATCATTGGTAGGCGCCCCATTGCCGAACGCCCGGCTTCTGTTGAAACACGCAGTCAAGT
>CAMBFI010000028.1 GCA_945865935.1 Bordetella parapertussis
GTCGGGTTGAGGCAGTGTTCACACAGTCGGGGCAGATACATCATGAAAGTATTTTCAAACGTCGAATACATTTCTTTTTGAACGCCTTCGAATAGGGCGTCTCGACTGCGTGAGGCAAACTCACCCCCTAGGTCGTCTTCCCAGTTTGGCCCCCACTCGATCTTCTCCATCTTTTTTCCTGTCAACACAGAGATGGGGCGAGCGGTGGGTGGTGTTTCGCTCAACGGGGCATTTTGTAAATGCTCGTAATCAAACGTAAAAGGCTCGTAGTACTCGTCAATCGCTGGCAAGTTTGGATTGGCCAGCATATTTGTCAAAATCTTCAGGCGTCCACCTTGACGAGGCTCCAGCTTGCCGGCTTTGTTGCGTATCCAGCCGCCCTGCCATTTCTCTTGGTTCTCCCATTCTTTGGGGTAGCCAATGCCGGGCTTGGTTTCAACGTTATTGAACCAAGCGTACTCAACTCCATCCCGGCTGGTCCAAACGTTTTTGCAAGTGACGGAACATGTGTGACAGCCGATACACTTGTCCAGATTTAACACCATACCGATTTGTGCACGAATTTTCATAATGAATCTCCTACCTCGACGAGCGGGCCTTCTAGCCACTCAATTTTGTTCATTTTGCGAAGTACAACGAACTCATCGCGATTGCTACCCACCGTGCCGTAGTAGTTAAAGCCCCATGCTTGTTGCGCATAGCCACCGATCATGTGCGTGGGCTTGAGCACAGTGCGTGTGACAGAGTTATGAATACCACCTCGCATACCGCTAGTTTGCGCGCCAGGTGTATTGATATTTTTTTCTTGAGCGTGATACATCAAGCACATGCCATCTGGTATGCGTTGACTGACCACCACCCGCGCAGTCAAGGTGCCATTGACGTTAAAGACTTCAACCCAGTCGTTGTCAACGATGCCTGCCTTACGGGCTTCTTTTTCAGAGATCCAGACATGTGGGCCACCGCGACTGAGTGTCAGCATGCGCAGGTTGTCTGAATAGGTTGAATGAATACCCCATTTTTGATGGGGTGTGAGCCAGTTCAGCACTAACTCAGTTTCGCCATTGGGCTTGAATCCTAGAACCGGCTTGATGGATTTCGTGTCGATTGCAGGCTTATACACACATGAGCCTTCGCCAAAATCCAGCATCCAGCGATGATCCTGATAGAACTGCTGGCGGCCTGTGAGCGTGCGCCAAGGTATCAACTCATGCACATTGGTATACCCGGCGCTGTAGCTAACTTCTTCGCTTTCAATTCCAGACCAAGTTGGTGCTGAAATAATCTTGCGTGGTTGAGCCTGCACATCACGAAATCGAATCTTGTCATGCTCACGACCTCGGGCCATATGACTATGATCGCGCCCAGTGATCTTTGACAGGGATTCCCAGGCCTTGACTGACACATGGCCATTAGTCTCAGGCGCAAAGGTCAAAATCATTTCGGCGGCGTCAATCGCGGTTTCTAAGCGAGGTCGCCCTTTGCTGATGCCTTCTTTCGTCACGGCCTTGTTGATGCCTTTTAGTTCGTGGACTTCGTGCTCAGTATTCCAGCTGATGCCTTTGCCGCCATTGCCAAGCTTTTCAAGCAAGGGGCCAACAGACGTAAACTTGGTATAGATCTCGTTATAGTCGCGTTCAACGACGGTCATGTTGGGCGCAGTTTTGCCGGGGATCAAATCACATTCGCCGTGTTTCCAGTCTTTAGGCTCAAAGGGTTGGCCGAGCTCGCTAGGCGTGTCGTGCATCAGAGGTGTCAGCACCAAATCTTTGCGTGTGCCCAGATATGGCCCGCCAATTTCACTAAATTTTTTGGCTAATAGCTTATAAATTTCCCAATCAGTTTTGCTTTCCCATAAGGGTTGCACGGCCTCGCTGAGCGGATGAATGAAGGGGTGCATGTCTGAGGTGTTCAGGTCATCTTTCTCATACCAGGTTGCTGTGGGCAAAACGATATCGCCGTACAGGCAGGTCGTGCTCATTCGGAAGTCAAGGACGACCAGCAAATCGAGTTTGCCTTCGGTCGCCTCTGCATGCGCCTTAATTTCGCCTGGTTTGATGGCATCGACTTCGTCTGCAAACAAGGAATTTTGCGTACCCAGCAAATACTTTAAGAAGTACTCGTGGCCTTTACCGCTCGAGCCAAGAATATTTGAACGCCACACAAACATGTTGCGCGGAAAGTTCTCTGGCGCATCGGGCTCGTCGCAGCTCATGTTGAGTAAGCCGTTTTTTAATTGCTCCGTGGCAAAAGCCACTGGGTCTTTTCCTGCTGCTTCAGCAGCCGCGACCACCTCAAGCGGATTAGTTTTTAACTGAGGGGCTGAAGGCAACCAACCCATGCGTTCAGACTTTGCATTCAGATCTAGCATACTGAGCTGTTTGTATTTGTTTGCCTCAGCGGTAGGTGACAAAATCTCATCGAGATGGAGTTTCTCGTGACGCCATTGACTGGTGTGTGCATAAAAGAAGCTCGTGCCATTCATTTGACGCGGTGGTCGTGACCAGTCTAGTGCGAACGCCAGCGGTGCCCAACCGAACTGTGGCCGTAATTTCTCTTGTCCGACATAATGCGCCCAGCCTCCGCCACTCTTTCCAACGCAACCGCACATCATCAATAAGTTGATGATGCCGCGATAGGTCATATCCATGTGGTACCAGTGGTTGAGTGCTGCGCCAACGATAATCATCGACTTGCCCTCGGTATCGTGGGCATTTTGTGCAAACTCGCGCGCGACCTGAATCACTAGTTCCGGCTTAACAGTCGTGTGCTTTTCTTGCCAGGCGGGTGTGTAGGGGATATCGTCATCGTAGCTTGAGGCAACATTTGCACCGCCTAAACCTCGATCAATGCCGTAGTTCGCCATTTGTAAGTCGTAGACCGTGGCAACGCGCGCGGACGTGCCATCCGCCAGGGTCAGCGTTTTGACGGGGACGTGACGCACTAGCAATTCGTCATGTTCACCCCCAAAGTATGGAAACGCTACGCCAACGATTTCGTCGTGATTTTCAAGAAGCGTTAGCGTTGGATCAATATCACGACCCGATGCCGCATCTTTTTTCTCGAGATTCCAGCGCCCAACTTGTGCCCCGTCGTTGACCTTGCCTTCGCCCCAGCGCAAGCCTATCGCGCCGTTCGGCACGACGAGTTCGCCACTGAGGGCGTCAAGCAGCAGTGTTTTCCATTCAGGATTATTAGCTTCGCCGTGATTTTGCGTTAAATGTGATGCACGCAAAAAATGATCAGGTGCCCACTGACCGCCGTGCTCTTTTAATAAAACCAGCATCGGCATGTCGGTGTATTGCTTGGCATAGGCGCTAAAGTATGGAGACTTGCCGCTTAGGTGAAACTCTTTTAGAACGACATGCCCCATGGCCATGGCCAAGGCGGCATCGGTGCCTTGTTTAGGTGCTAGCCAGATGTCGCCAAACTTGACCATCTCCCCATAGTCGCTTGAAATGGCAACGGTTTTGGTGCCCTTGTAACGTACCTCGGTATAAAAGTGTGCATCAGGCGTTCGGGTTTGCGGTACGTTGGAGCCCCATACCATTAGGTAGGTTGAGTTATACCAATCGGCTGATTCGGGTACGTCTGTTTGTTCGCCCCACACTTGAGGGCTTGCAGGCGGAAGGTCGCAGTACCAATCATAAAAGCTTAGGCATACTCCGCCGATTAGACTGAGGTAACGCGAACCCGCAGCGTACGACACCATCGACATCGCTGGGATGGGCGAAAAGCCGATCACGCGATCCGGGCCGAATTCTTTGATAGTAAAGGCATTGGCCGCAGCGATCATCTCGGTGACTGTCTCCCAGTCCGCCCGCACAAAGCCCCCTAAACCTCGTACGCTCTTGTAGTGCTTCGCCCGCTCGGGGTGTTGGCTAATGTGTGCCCAGGCTGGGATTGGATCCATGGTGAGGCGCGCCTCTCGCCACATCTCCATGAGGCGTCCACGCATCATGGGGTGTTTAACGCGCTGCGCCGAATATACATACCAACTATATGAAGCTCCACGGGGACAGCCACGCGGTTCGTGGTTTGGTAGATCTGGGCGAGTGCGTGGGTAGTCAGTCTGTTGAGTTTCCCAGGTAATTAAACCGCTTTTGACGTAGACCTTCCAGGAACAAGAGCCCGTGCAATTCACCCCATGTGTTGAACGTACAATTTTGTCGTGCTGCCAACGCTGTCTGTAGGCGTTTTCCCACTTGCGGTCTTCGCTTACGACGGCGCCATGGCCATTGGAAAATGTCTCGGTCGTGCGCGAAAGAAAATTTAAGCGATCTAAAAAATGACTCATGACTGCACTCCAATTATTCTACGTGTGACATCTGCTAAATACAGGCTTAGTGCGTATCGATGTTGAGTCTGGTTGCTAGCATGGCATCGGCGCTTTGGCGCGCGCATACCAAATCCACGTGACGGCGACGCAGCTGAAATAAAACAACACAAAGCAAAATAAAGCGGCGTGGGGTGTGCCTGTCAGGTCGATTGAGGTGCCAAAGCTCTTTGGAATAAAGAACCCACCATACGCACCAATTGCGCCTGAAAATCCCAAGACGGCTGCAGCCTCTTTGCTGCCATCAATCAATGCTTGCTTTTGTGAAACAGGATCTGGCTTTGCGCATCCCTGTCGGTCGTTTAGAAAAATGACAGGAATCATTCGAAAAGTCGACCCGTTACCTATCCCAGTGAGGGCAAACAAAATAATGAACAGAATTAGAAAGCCCGTGAAATTTCCGGCATTGCCTTCACTAGGTAAAAAATACATGACGCCAAGCACCGCGAGCATCATCCCAATGAAAGTCCAGAGGGTGACGCGGGCGCCGCCGATTTTGTCAGACACCCAGCCGCCAACCGGGCGCACTATTGCGCCGACCAGCGGACCGAGAAACGCATATTTCGTTGGGTTGACATTGGGAAACTGGGACTGTGTCAGTAACGCTAGGCCTGCTGAAAACCCGATAAAGGAGCCAAACGTGCCTAAATATAACCAGCACATCAACCAATTATGTTTGCGCTTGAAGATGACGGCCTGATCAACAAAGGAGGCTTTGGCATCTGCGATGTCGTTCATACCAAACCAAGCGGCGACTGAAGCAAGTGCAATAAACGGGACCCAGATAAAACCAGCGTTTTGCAACCAAAGTGTGTGTGTTGTTTCGTTGGTGGTGTAGTCGTGGCCTGCGCCACCAAAGACACCGAAGGCTCCAATCGCAATGACTAAGGGTGTCACGAATTGCACGACCGAGACGCCCAAGTTGCCAATGCCTGCATTCAAGCCTGTGGCCAGACCTTTTTGTGCCTTCGGAAAAAAGAAACTAATGTTTGCCATTGAGGAACTGAAGTTGCCACCGCCTAGTCCACAAAGCAAGGCCAGCACTAGAAGCGTGGGGTAGCTCGTGCTGGTGTCGCGTAGTGCAAACCCCATGCCGAGCGCGGGCAGTAACAGACTAGCCGTGGATAGAGCGGTCCAGCGCCGTCCCCCAACGATTGGGACTAAAAAAGAATAAAAAATACGTAATGTGGCTCCAGATAAAGCCGGCAAGGCTGTCAGCCAAAACATTTGATTTTTGCTGAAATGAAAACCCGCTTTGTTTAAATTCACCACCACCACCGACCACAACATCCAGACGCTGAAGGCAAGCATCAGTGCAGGAATTGAGAGCCAAAGGTTGCGCTGAGCAATGCGACGCCCTTCGGTTTTCCAGAACGCTGGTTGTTCGGGCTCCCAGCGGGTAAGTAGATAGCGTGAAGACATGGAAAACTCCGATGATGACTGTAGGCTTATGGGTGAATTGAAAGTTCAGGGGTTGCGGGCATCTTGTTTGATGTGATGGCGCTAGGACCCACGCTGTCTTTTCTAAAACTGAAGTGCATCCAGACCAGAGAAACGCAGACGGTCCCGTAGAGCAACATGAAACTTGACGAGCGCACGCCCGTGAGATCCACCATGGCGCCGAACATAATGGGCAGAACGAAGCCGCCGAGCCCGCCTGCAAGACCGACCACACCAGACACCGCCCCGATATTTTCCGGAAACTCATCTGAAATAAATTTAAAGACCGATGCTTTACCAATGGCCATGGCGATGCCGACCACAAAAAGCAGTGTGGTGAACAGAGGCGGCGTCAGGCCAATAAAGAAATCACGCGGCCCGTTAATGGTCATGACTGTGAAATTGGTTTGCGGGTAGCTGAGTAAAAAGAACGCGACCCAGCACACCCACATGACCCACCACGTGGTGTGATAAGCGCCATAGCGGTCTGATACCCAACCGCCCACCGCGCGCAGTGCACCACCGGGCAGTGAAAAGATCGCAGCGAGTAGCGCTGCTTTTTGCATATCGAAACCATATTCTCCGACGTAATACTTTGTCATCCATAGCGCTAACGCAACATAGCCGCCAAACACGACGGAGTAGTATTGGCAATAGCGCCAAACTCTGGGGTTTTTCAGTATCACAAGTTGTTGTGAAAACGTCGTGCCAGCCGAGACATGATGAGCCGGATTGGTGCTGGAAAAAATCCAGAACAGAAGGGCTGTGACCAGCATTGCGACTGAATACACCTGTGGGACGATGGTCCAAGAACCGGCTGCGGAGGCAATCAGAGCAGGGGCCACAAATTTAGTCAGTGCAGAACCCGAGTTACCTGCACCAAAAATCCCCATTGCTAGACCTTGACGGTTTTTAGGAAACCAGCGAGCCACATAAGGCGTGCCGACGGAAAATGAGCCGCCAGCCAGACCGACAAAGCAACCAATCGCCAAGAAATGCCAGTACTTGGTGGCATAGGACAACAGCCAGATCGGTGCAACAGTGCTTAACATCAGTAGAAAAAATACAATTCGTCCGCCGAAACGATCGGTCCAGATCCCTAGCGGAACGCGTATCAACGATCCTGTCAGAACGGGCATGGCAGCGAGCAAGCCAAACTCAGTCTCGTTCAGCCCAAGTTGCTTTTTGATTGGGATGCCTATGACTGCAAACATCATCCAAATAGCAAAGCAAATCGTGAAGGCCAACGTACTAGAGGTAAGTACCATCGTGGAGGTGCGAGTTTGGAGGCGCATCGTTTGGCTTAAATATTATGTGGACGATAAGCCTAAGACTAAAAGTTCAAGAGACTGATGCCTATTCGCCTCTGGCTGGGGGGAGAGCAGTCATCGGAGAGGGGCGATCTAGTTCTTTCGCACTAGATAGGGCTTGTTCATACCCAGTCCAAGCCGTCATCGGTGATAATGGGTCAATGGTGTGCTTTCAGTGCACACTTCATCGAACGTCTTTACAGAGGTCTACGTTTGGCATTGACTTGGCCTCCCTCGATCGGACGAAATCACAAACTCGGTGTGCGCCTTGTGTCGGTTTCGCTCGCCGGCCTAGTGTTTGGTTTGGCGATGGTGTTGGGCACCTTATGGTTGTCGTGGGCGCTGGAAGGCGCTGCCGCTGCAATCAACGACACGGGTAGCTTGCGGGTGCAGTCGGTACGACTAGGCCTGACTCTGAGCCAGTTGCGTGACAGAGCCGCACCAGAAATTGAGTTGGTTCGTCGTCAAAAACAAGCGCTTGATCAGACGCTTGAAAACTTACGTGAGGGTGATCCGCAGCGTCCGCTGCGTATGCCAAGCAGTCATGCTGTACAAGAGCAGTTCGCCCGGGTGACGACGCTCTGGAGCGCAACGTTGTCACCATCCTTGGTGGAAGTGATTGATGGCGCATCCGCTCAACCCCAGGCCCTATCTGTTTATCTGCAAGAATTACCTAAGTTTGTCGAGCAAACGGATCAGCTCGTGTCGCGTATCGAAAGCGAAAACAGTCGTACGACCACCTACTTGCGCGGTTCTCAGCTCGCACTGATCGTTCTGATGCTGGTGGGTAGCGTTGCAATTATTTATCTGCTCTATGGCTGGGTGATTCGGCCGGTGCAGGCATTGCAAGCGGGTATCGTACAAATGACGGCCAGAAACTTCTCGGTGCAAGTGCCTGTCGAGGGGCGTGACGAATTTGGTGAACTTGCCTCAGGCTTCAATGATATGGCTGCTCAACTCAAAGCCCTTTATGCAGATCTTGAAGATCGCGTCTCGCAAAAAACGTTAGAACTTGCGCAACAAAATCGTGCGCTGAGCACGTTATATGACTTCTCTTCTTATTTGAGCCAGCCTGGCGAGCTTGAGCAACGTTGCGCTGGTTTTTTAAAAAAATTGGTTGAGTATTTCGGTGCCGATGGTGGCACAGTACGCATTTTGGACCCTCGACAAAATAATCTGCACTTGACCGTACACCAAGGGCTGTCGCCAAGCTTTGTCCGAGAAGAGCAATGCGTACATGCAGGCGACTGCTTGTGCGGGGAAGCGGCTGTACTGGGCGAAACTCGACTACATGATTTTCGTCAATTGCCGGTAGAGCAACGCTATTTGTGTCGGGAAGAGGGCTTTAATTCAATTGCGATCGCACAAATTACAAACGGTGCAGTGCCCTTGGGCAGCTACACCTTACATTTTTCTGAGCCACGCGAGTTCTCTGGCGACGATAGACGATTATTTGATTCGGTCGGTCAGCATCTTGGTGCCGCAATTGAGAGCCAACGACTACTGGCACGTACCCGAGAGCTTGCGGTGGCGCAAGAGCGTAATTTGGTGGCGCAGGGCTTGCATGATTCGATTGCACAGGGGCTGAACTTTCTGAAATTGCAGGTTCAAATGCTCGAGGATTCACTGAAGCGTAAAGACGATACGGAAGTGACTGAAAGTATTCAGATGATTAAAACGGGATTGCGCGAAAGCTACGATGACGTACGTGAGCTATTGCTCAATTTCAGAATCAAACTCGAAGAGGGGGATTTGAATCAGGCCTTGCGTCATGCAGCCGAGCGTTTTACGCGTCAGACGATGGTGCCAGTTTCAATTCAAGCGGTGGGGCAGGGCGCACCCTTGCCGGCTGAGCACCAACTGCAGTTACTCTTTATCGTGCAAGAAGCACTGTCGAATATTCGAAAGCATGCAAAGGCAAAAACCGTAAAGATTGTTCTGACTAATGCGCAAGATTTTGACTTGAGTGTGCAGGACGATGGCTGTGGTTTCGACATGTTTGCCCCAAACTTTGAGCCGGAGCAGCATGTCGGCTTAATCATTATGAAAGAACGTGCTGCCCGACTAGGCGCAGAATTAGCTGTTGCAAGCGATATGACGGGCACACGTGTGATGTTACATCTTGCGCATCACGAGCGCGTGGCGGCTTGATGACCAACACACCTATTCGAATTTTGCTTGTGGATGACCACACGCTGTTTCGTAGCGGCATTCGTTTGCTATTGCAGCGTAATCGAGATTTCGAGGTCGTTGGTGAAGCTGTGGACGGGCTCGAGGGGGTCAAGCGCGCTAAAGAGCTTAAGCCTGATATTGTCTTACTAGATTTGCATATGCCTGGGCTGTCGGGATTAGATGCTCTTGGGTTGATTTTGCAAGAAAGCCCCGCTTGCCAAGTCGTGTTATTGACTGTCTCAGAGGATGCAGAAGATTTGGCCTTGGCACTTAAAAAGGGTGCGGCGGGCTATTTACTTAAAAATATCGATGCTGATTATTTGCTTGAGTCTTTGCGCAAGGTGATGGAGTCTGATGCGGTGATTTCGCCCGAGATGACTTCCAAGCTTGTCGCGAGTTTTCGTAAATCTGAACCCGCAGCGGCAAGCGAGATAAAAAAGCTCACGCCTCGCGAAGGTGAAATGCTGGCGCAATTGGCACTTGGCTTATCTAATAAAGAGATTGCCCGAAAACTAGATGTGGCCGAAAGCACAGTAAAAATTCATTTGCAAAGTATCTTGAAAAAGCTTGGTGTCAATAACCGGGTTCAAGCAGCAATTTATGCGGTTGAACACCGTTTGACCGATCCCAGGTCGCCTCAGTGATTCGCTTGATTTAATTGCAATAATCCCTGCGCATTCAGAATCTCTACATATGAGCCTTGAACCGAAATGAGATGCGCGCGTGTTAAGCGCTGTAACGCACGCGACAAACTCTCGGCCTGCAAGCCCAAGCGCGAGGCGATCAGGCATTTGCTGAATTTGAGTTGTGTTTGTGTGCCTTGCCTGGGCTGCTTCAATAAATAGTCGGCAACACGTTCGCTGGCGCTATGGGTGCTAACTGTCTCAATATCGTGTAAAAGAGTTTCAAAGCGAAGCGAGACATTTTTCAGCATTTTGAGTGCAAACTCGGCTTCAAGCGAAAGAATTTCTTCGATGTCTCGCTTATTGAGACAGATTACGACGCTGTCATCGAGCGCCTGTGCGTCAACGATATGCGGATGGTTTAACAACATTAGTGTTTCGCCAAATGAATCACCTGGGCCAAACATCTCAATGACCTTGCCGTGACGGCTCCGCGCAACGGGGATCGAGGCCTTGATCCAACCCACTGCAACGAGATAGACGCCGGCAGCAACTTCGCCGCGTCGATATAGAAATTTATTCTTAAGAAGACGATGGACCTGTGCAGAGTTCGCCAGAATTTCGCACGAGTTGCGATTAAGCGAGGAGAAAAGTGGCGCGTGAGCCAATAGTTCGCAGACGTCAAGTGGTTTGGCCATGAGGACTCACCTATAAGAAAATGTTTGAAACAGACCTCGTAGCGTCGTGCGTCCTATGAGGCTCACTTCAGCGACTGGCAAAGAACGGGTTATGCTGCGAGAGCGCTGAACAGCATATTTCCGCACGCCTTGAGCCGAGAGGCGTTGCGCCAAATCAAGTAAAGCTGTTTCTGTGAGCCAGTCGGGATGCCAAGTGGTACGGCATTCAAAGGGCCCGCCCCACGCTAATAACGCTTCGAGACACTGTTGCACCGGCTCTGCGCTCTGGTGGCGTCCCGTTAGGGCCGGGTAGCCCCCAGGCGCCGTCTTAATGTCTAAGCCAACCCAATCCAAGCTGGGGAGAGCCTCGCGCAGGCGTGATGGGTAGATGCCTGCCGTGTGCACAGCCACCTTAAAACCCAGCGCTTTAACCTGACGAATCAATTGCGTACAAAGTGGGTCGCTAAAGGGCTCCCCCCCTGAAAACACTACGCCGTCTAAGAGACCTACGCGCTTTTGGAGTGTGCTCAGGATGTTTTCCCATGATAGAGCCCCGCCTCGGTGCTGAAGGTGTGGGTTATGGCAGTAGTGACAAGCCCATGGGCAACCTGCAATAAAAACTACAGCAGAAAGCTCACCCGGCCAGTCCACCGTTGAAAAGGGGACGAAGCCTCCGATACTAGGCGTGCGCTTACCGTGATTGAGGCTCGTTAAAAAACAGTCGCTCATTAAATTCCCCCTGCTTGCCGGTGTTAAAGGATGTCACGGGACGGTGATAGCCCATCACGCGGGTCCAGACTTCGCACCGAGTACGGCGGGCTTGGTCCAGCACAACAACAGGTTGTTGAAAATGCAGAACTTCAGCAAGATTGGTCATGTTGATAACTCCGGTTTACAAAGTGGATAAATTGTTAAGCGTTTACTTCAAGATGTTGCTTGTGCAGAAGAGATTCATCACACTTGGGACAAAACTCGTGTTGGCCCGATAAGTATCCATGCGAGGGGCATATCGAAAACGTTGGTGTGATGGTGATGTAAGGCAGCCGAAATCCTGCTAACGCACGATGGACCAACTGTTTGCAGGCTTGAGCCGACGAAATGGCTTCGTTCATGTACAAGTGCAGCACCGTGCCGCCCGTATAGCGTGATTGCAAGGCTTCTTGCATCTCTAGCGCAGCGAACGGGTCGTCGGTATAGCCTACAGGTAACTGACTTGAGTTGGTGTAATAGGGCTGCTCGGGTGTACCTGCTTGACTGATATCAGGCCAGCGTTTCTTGTCTTCGCGGGCGAAGCGATACGTGGTGCCTTCGGCTGGTGTCGCCTCAAGGTTATACAAATGTCCTGTTGCTTCTTGAAACTCAGTCATCCTGGCTCTGACATGGTCGAGCAGTTCAATCGCGAGGGCGTGCCCAGTTGGTGTCGTGATGTCATGTTGATCGTGGCTAAAATTTCGTATCATCTCGTTGATGCCGTTCACGCCTAAAGTACTGAAGTGATTGCGCAGGGTGCCGAGGTAGCGTTTGGTGTAGGGGTAAAGTCCTTGATCGATGTAGTGCTGGACGACGACGCGTTTCTTTTCGAGAACGTCTCGCCCTAAATCCAGTAGGGCATCGAGTTGTACGAACAAAGCAGGCTTGTCGCCTGCATGCACATAGCCTAGGCGTGCGCAATTAATTGTCACCACACCGATGCTGCCTGTTTGTTCGGCAGAGCCGAATAAGCCATTGCCGCGCTTTAGCAATTCGCGTAGATCAAGTTGTAAGCGGCAGCACATCGAGCGCACCATGTGCGGTTCAAGATCTGAATTTAAAAAATTCTGGAAATAGGGCAAACCATATTTGGCTGTCATTTCAAACAGCAGATCCGTGTTGGGGTGATCCCAGTCAAAGTCATTGGTAATGTTGTAGGTTGGGATCGGAAACGTAAAGACGCGCCCGAGCGCGTCGCCCGCCATCATCACCTCGATGTAGGCGCGATTAATCAAATCCATCTCTGCTTGCAGCTCCCCATAGCAAAAGGGCATCTCTTCGCCGCCGATGTAGGGCGCTAGTTCTCGCAGATCGGCCGGGCAGACCCAGTCAAAGGTCAGATTGGTGAAGGGTGTTTGGGTGCCCCAGCGACTTGGCACGTTCAGGTTGTAAATCAGCTCTTGGATGCATTGTCTGACCTGTGCGTAGGTCATCTGATCTTTGCGAACAAAGGCCGCCATATAAGTATCAAATGAACTAAAAGCCTGGGCGCCGGCCCACTCGTTTTGTAACGTTCCGAGGAAGTTGACGATTTGCCCGACCGCGGCAGACATGTGTCGTGCCGGCTTGGCCTCGACTTTGCCGGGCACGCCGTTAAAGCCTTCGAATAACAATTGTCTCAATGACCAGCCTGCGCAATAGCCAGACAGCATGTCGAGGTCGTGGATGTGCAGGTCGCCCTCGCGATGCGCACGGCCTGCCTCTGGGCTGTATACATGCGACAGCCAGTAATTGGCGGTCACCTTGCCGGCGACATTCAAGATCAGCCCGCCCAGACTGTAGCCCTGATTGGCGTTGGCATTGACGCGCCAATCGCGTCGGTCCAGATACTCTTCCATCGAGCTTTCTACATCTACGATCGTCTGCGTGGCTAACTGCGCTTGAATCGGCATCAAACACCTCATGTTGTGTTGTTTGATGAATCCTAACACCACATATTGTGTTTTTAGTTTCTCGCAAAACACTACTTTTGAAACCGTTGATAAAGATCAAGGGTGAGCAGGACGCTCAAAAAGAGGTGCTAGTCAAATAAGGCGCGAAAATTTTGCGATGGATGTCGCTTCGCGCAAGTGGCGATCAAAACGCATGGCAATGGTGCGGGCCAAAAAGCGGCCGCGCGGGGTGATGTCGATTGAATCCGCTGTGATCTCGACCAACCCGTCCATCTCAAGTTCTTGAATCTGTACAAGATCGGCTGCAAAGTACGCGACGAAATCAATACCCCATACTTGTTCAAAGCTGGGTATGTCGAGTGTCGACTGACATAACAAATCGTGAATGGCTGCGCGTCGAATCTCATCATCACGTGTCATGACTAAACCCTTCGCGAGTGGCAATTGCTGTTGATCGAGCGCATGGTAGTAATTAAGTAAGACGCGATGATTTTGTGCATAGGTGTCACCAATGCGGCTAATCGCTGAAACGCCAAGGGCAATCAGATCGCAGTCGGCCTGAGTTGAATAGCCTTGAAAATTGCGTTGTAAGGTGCCGTGCGTGAGCGCGAGTGCAAGATCATCTTCAGGTACGGCAAAGTGGTCCATACCGATGTAGACGTAGCCCGCCTCAAGCAAGGTCGTCACAGCGAGCTTAAGCATGGCGAGCTTTTCGGTTGCAGTAGGCATATCAGCGTTCTCAATGCGCCGCTGAGGCATAAACCGCTCAGGTAAATGCGCGTAGCTGTACAACGCGAGTCGCTCGGGGCGCCACGTTAATACCGTGCTGAGTGTTGCTTGCATGGTGCAAACAGATTGTTTGGGTAAACCGTAAATCAAATCCAGATTAATGGATCGATAGCCAAGGGCGCGACCTTTTTCAAGAACGGCTTGTGTCAGTGCAGCGGGTTGAAGGCGATTAACGGCTTTTTGCACCGCTGGGTCAAGATCTTGCACGCCAATACTCATGCGATTAAACCCATGGCCAGCCAGCAATTCGAGTGCGCCGTCATTAAGCCTGCGTGGATCAATTTCGACTGAACATTCAGCATCAAGCCTAAAGGAAAAGGCATCTTTAAGCATCTGCATCAGACGACTGAGTTGAGCATTGGTTAAAAAAGTTGGCGTACCACCACCTAGGTGCAGCTGTGCAACTTCAGGCGCGACTGAAAACTCGGCGCGTACCAAGGCGATTTCGCGCTCAAGGTAGTCAAGGTACACATCGGCACGCCTGCGGTCTTTAGTGGCAATTTTGTTGCATGCGCAGTAATAACAAACGGTATCGCAAAAGGGCAGATGCACATATAAAGAGAGCGCAACGTCGCGGCGCGCGCTTTGACGGGTGCGCAAGGCGGTAATGTACTGTTCTGCGATGGGTCCCTCGATGAAGCGATCTGCAGTGGGGTACGAGGTGTAACGGGGCCCACTACCATCGTAGCGTGCGATTAACTCTGGATCGAATTCGACCTCAGCGAGGTGGGCATGTTGATGGGCCATGCTCAAGCAACGATTGGCGAGTGGCGCAACGCGTCAAAATTTAAGTGTGAGGTCTCTTGTCTCTTTGTAAAACAGGTTGTGGTGAAATCAAGCGCGGCTGGAAACGTGCCATACAGTAAATATTCAATCAACTCGCGGACCGAACGCACTGCTTTGCCAAAAGGCAACGTTCCCGCACCTCTAAAAAATAAGCCCTTTTGCACATCGCCTTTTAAGGCGGACACCAGTTTCAGATCAATACAAAATTGACCAATTTTTGCTAAACCATCCCGCAGACCGCACTGGGTCAAGCAGTCCATCCGCTGGGCGCAACGGCGAGGGTCGGCTTTGGCGCAGGCTTGCATGCGCGGCTCGTGACGTTGGTATTGCTTAAGCCAATGGGTCGCGACCGCACGGGCAGGCAGGCCAGCGACACTAATAAACTCGACCATATTTGAAGGCGTGGCGTTGATCAATACGCGCTTGAATTCGTCGTGCGCGTCACCCTCTTGCGTCACCGCAAAGGCGGTGCCAAGTTGCACGGCACTTGCTCCGGCCCCTAGCCAGTGGCGTACTTTCTCGTGCGAATCAATGCCGCCGGCCAGGATGATGGGTGGCGCATCTTTACCAAGCCCAAGCTCAGCAAAGAGAGTTTGGCAATCGTTAAGTACTAAATCAAATTCGAAGCGTGGTGCGTGCAGGTCTTCGACCTTGTTGGCACCGAGATGGCCCCCTGCGTGGCCTGGGTGCTCAATCACAATGGCATCCGGGCAACGTTCCTTTTTAAGCCATTTTTTCATCACAATGGCGACGCCACGGCTCTCAGACAAGATAGGCACCAAACCCATCTTCGGAAAATCAGCCACCATCTCCGGTAGGTCGAGGGGAAGGCCTGCGCCCATCACTAAAACATCAGCTCCGCTTTCGCAAGCCTGCTTCACCAAGGCGGGATGTTGTCGCACCGCCTTCATGACATTGACGGCGATTGCACCATGTCCTTCTGCTAGCTGCTTGGCCGCTTTGATCTCGCGATCCAGTGCAATCAAATTGACCTGATCGATCTTCTCGCGATCACGGCAATGCTCGGTTTGCTCTTCAAGATCAGGATGATGATGGCGTAAATCGACACTTGCGATTGTGCCTATGCCATTCTCGCGGGCGACGGCACCCGCTAGCCGGTGAGCCGAAACTCCAACGCCCATCCCGCCCTGAACGATCGGTATTAGTTTTTTACCAAGAATATCCAGTGTCTTAAACCACATGAGCCCGTTCCAAAGTCGATATGACCTAACTTAGTCGGGAATCAGGCGTGGTGACGACAATCAAATGTCGACGAGTTGATTTAGAGCAAGGAATAGCAAAATGGGCAGGTTTCGATCGTTATTTGCGTGAAGCTAAAACCCACGCTCGTTATTCGAAAGTCATTTAGCGCGCGGCTTCACCTCCTTGTTACATTTATAACCAATTTCTCATTGCGAATCCTTTTTCTTCGCAATAGAGTGATCGCTCAGGCTGTTGCAACAAGTTGGAGAGAAAATGAGACGTTCGGTGGATGGTGTACTGAGCGCCCGGTGTGAGGCGATCGAAGCGAGGATGGATGCGCGTGTGTCGGACATCAAAGGCGAAGTTCGGGCGTTGTTGGTTCGGATGGACGAGCGAGATTCGCGTAACGAAGCGACTTTTGAAGGCATTAGGCTCAATTTCATTGAAACCCGCAAGCAAATCACCAACTTAAAGTACATCGTGGTCACCACAGGCATCGCTTCGGTGATCGGCCTCTATGCGGCTAATGTCGCCACGATACAGGCACTGCTATCCGCGTACGATTCAGGCAAAGCGATGGCGACCGTATTTGCGCAAGCCGCTGAACGTATCCAACGCATCAATGAGCGCTTGGACATCATGGAAGAGCGGCTAAATCAAAAAATGACTCTGCAGTAAAGGATCTCAAGCAAAGTTCAGCTTCGCGTTAAAGGCTAGCCTAGCTGTTCGCCGCCAAGCTACTGCTTTTGCCGCCGTGTTTTTCAATCAGTTTGATGCCATCCATCACCATGCCGCGATCGACGGCTTCGTTGTGCAGACGTACGTATTGTATTTTGCTCAAACGATGCTGCTCGGGCGTTTAAAAGCCACCCGAAGGTGGCTAGTACTCAAGTGGAGTCGTCGGGCGGTAATAGCTAAGCAACACAGTGAGTTTGAAGGTTGAGCCAGCTGACTTGTGCATAAGCTGTCCCACCACCGGCAGCCAGCTCCAGTGCATCATCAGAGATATCCTGTACCACGACTTCATCCAGTTCAATGTTCATAGCAGACTCCAAGATTGAGTACCCACGCCCCAGTGGGTGTGGGTTTGCTGTCAGCAATAGCTACCTAACAGCGGTAAGTATTTTAAGAATGCATTACCTTTGTAGCTTCGCTATCCGACTGTTGTCAATAAACAATTACATGATTTGTACGCTGTTGCGGGTGTTGGCTAAGCCTGCTGGCCGGCTCGTAAAAACCTAGAAACCTGTGCCATCACCTCGGGCCTGAGAATACAGACAAAGTCTCGGACTTATGACGCAAACCAGTCCAAGTTTTTAACCGCACCTCCCACCCCCCTGTGCCAGAGGTTACGGTTTTAAGGCGTTCGTCACGATATTTAGCAATGCGAGTTGGCGTGAGTGCAGCCATGCTGAGCTTGCACAAAGGGTGTTTTGATAGTTTTTTGAGCCGAAAGGTGTCATCTATCAGGCTACGCATGGTTGGCGTCACTTCTTTGATGTAACGCTCGACCATCTCCTTAAAAGTAGTCCTTTCAGCAAGTACAGGACTTGAATAGCTCCCTTTATCCATGTTGGATTCGACTTGCCTTGCCCAACGCTCAGCGTCTTGCTTGGCTTGAAAGATTTTGGCCACTGGTATGTGACCCTTGCGAACAACTCGAGCTTGCCATTTACCGCTGCGGTTACGTGAAGTAGCCATGTTTCTATCCTCAGTGGGACAGAATTAGGACAGGGTCGTTTTTGTTCGTTCGTTATCGAGCGCAGCCGGCGTCAAAAGTTAGTGACTTCTATTCTGCCACCCAGCTACCGCTTTTGCCGCCGTGCTTTTCAATCAGTTTGATGCCATCCATCACCATGCCGCGATCGACGGCTTTGAGCATGTCGTAGATGGTGAGCAAAGCCACGCTCGTGGCGGTTAGGGCTTCCATTTCCACGCCAGTACGGCCGACCGTTTCTGAGGTCGCTGTGCAGGTCACGCTGTGAGTAGTCGGATCGGTCGCAAAATCAACGGTTACGCGTGTCAGTGGGATGGGATGACAAAGTGGAATCAACGCGCCGGTTTGTTTGGCGGCCATAATGCCGGCTAAGCGCGCGATGCCCAATACATCACCTTTCGCGGCAGTGCCTTCAGAAAGTTTCGCAAACGTTGCGGCTTGCATCGTGATCCGCCCTCGCGCAATGGCACGGCGGTGTGTTTCTGTTTTGGCAGAGACATCCACCATGTGGGCTTGGCCGCTGGCATCAAAGTGTGTCAGTCGATCTGTCATGAGCGGCTCCGCGGGGTCTGAAACATTTCTAGGTTGTTGAAGTTACTAAATGCATGCGCATCATCAAAGTGAATCTGTTGTGCATGGGCTTGCTCGAGCCAGCGTAAGACCGAGCCGTGACCGACATCGAGGTATTTACTCAGACTGCCGGCGATTGTGGGTCTTAGCAGGCAGCAGAGCGGCTGTGGGCCATCGGCTGTGCTTGCGAACGCAGCGGGGCTGTCAGGGTGTTCGCTCAACGCTTGAAACAAGCGTTCAAATAGATTCTCGGGCAATAGAGGCGTATCGCAGGGCACAACCAGCAACGGATTTTTTTTACACCGCATCAGGCCGGCTTCGACGCCAGCCAGTGGCCCCATGAAATCTGGCCGCTCATCGGTGACGACGGCATGCCCGGTTTGTTGGTAAGCATCGAGGTTGCGGTTTGCGCTGATAAAAATGCGGGAAGGTGCGGGTGTTTGTGCTTTGAGACGCGCCAGCGTGTGTTCGATCAGTGGCAGACCATCCCACATGATCCAGCCCTTGTCACGTCCCGATAGTCGGGTGCCCCGACCCCCCGCCAAAATCAGGGCGTCGTATACAGTCGGCGCAGGACCGCCGACAGGTGTGCGAGGCGTTATTGCTTCCATTTTGCGGCTGCGTGGTCGTCACTATCACGCGCTTCGATCCAGCGCGGCCCATCAGGCGTCCATTCTTTCTTCCAGAAGGGCGCCTCTGTTTTAAGGTAGTCCATCATGAACTGATTCGCCTCGTAAGCATCTCCGCGATGCGCGCTCGCAGTCAGTACCATCACGATCTGATCTCCGGGATACATTTTGCCCACGCGATGCACAATACGGGCCGCCTGCAGTGACCAGCGTTGTGCCGCTTGTTCCGCAATACGCAATAAGGACTTTTCTGTCATGCCGGGATAGTGTTCAAGCTCAAGGGCCACAACATCTTCCGCCAGATTTAAATCGCGGACCATGCCGATGAAGGCCACTACCGCACCCACGCCTTTGTCGCCCGACACGAGCAAAGCATGCTCATGTTTGAAATCGAAATCTGCCTCCTGAACTGAGACGGTAAGACGAGCGCTCATTTACCCACCTGTGACCGGTCTAAAGATCGCGACTTCGGCACCATCAGTCAGTGTCGTCGTGAGTGCAACCATGTCTTGGTTCAGGGCAACCCGAAACGCTTGTTCGCCCGAAAAAGTCTCCTGCCAAATGCCACCTCGGCTGGCAAGGTGGGCAATCAGATCCGCAACGGTCTGAACCGAGGCGGGCACCTGGATGGTTTCTTGGGCAATGCCAAACTTCTCACGAAGCTGCGCAAAGTACAGAAGCTGTAGGTTCATGGCCAGTGCTTAGTAAAGAAGTTCCGATAACGAAAGATACCGCAGTTTGTCACCGGGCGCGATAGTCGTCTCGGGTGCGAGGTCTACCAAACCGTCCGCCCAAGATAAGCTGCTCATCACCCCAGATCCTTGATTCGGCCAAAGTTCTAGAATCGGTTGGCCCAAGGCATCCGTCCCCAGTTTGACGCGCAAAAACTCGCGCCGCTTGTCAGGACGCGGCCAACTAAAGCCGGAGGTCGCAGTCAAATACCGCAAACTTGTGTCGGCCACGCCCATGCGTTTGAGCAAGAAAGGGCGAGCCATCAAGAGAAAGGTGACGAAAGAGCTCACGGGGTTGCCGGGCAGACCAATAAAGTCGGCCTGTTGCACGCGGCCGTAGGCCAGGGGCTTACCGGGTTTCATGGAAATCTGCCAGAGATCGAGAGATCCAAGGGCCTGTACGGCGCCTTTGACATGATCTTCTTCGCCGACCGAAACGCCGCCGCAGGTGATGATGACGTCGTTTTCGCTCGCGGCTTGCGCTAAGGCATCGCGCGTGGCCTGCGCAGAGTCACGAACGATCCCGTAATCCTTGACGGCGCAACCGAGTTGCTTGAGCAGACCATTGATGGCGTAGCGATTGCTGTTGTAGATTGCGCCGGGCGCGAGCGGCTTGCCAGGTTCTGTTAATTCATCGCCCGTAAAAAACACACCGACTTTCAAGGCAGTGAACACCTCAACCTCTGCTACGCCAATGGAGGCGAGCATCGCTAAATGTTGCGCGCCAAGGCGTTGGCCCGCAGCCAAGACGAGGCCTTGTTCAGCGATGTCTTCCCCTTTGCGTCGGATATGTTGTCCAAGCTGAACGGGCTGGGTCAAACGTAGGCTGCCGTTGTCGTCTTGGGCGTTCTCTTGCGGGACAACGACATTGGCGCCCTCCGGTACGGGTGCACCGGTAAAGATACGCGCTGCCGTGTTGGGTGCAAGTGCGATCCCTGTTTGCCCCGCGGCAATACGTTGCACGACGGCAAACGTTTCCGGCAACGCGTCGATTCGCGCGATGTTGAGTGCATAGCCGTCCATCGCTGAGTTATCAAATCCAGGGACATTAAGGGGGGACACCACAGCACCTGCGAGAACGCGACCTTGCGCCTGCAAAATAGACAGTGTTTCGGTGACGGTGAGGCCCACAGCACAGCCTAGAAGCTGTTCGCGGGCTTGCTCAAAATTTAGGAGATTCGCTCTGGGTTTCATAGATGTGCCACGCAGATCTATTGAACCGGCGCGTGCGGAAATAATTGAAATAAATGGGGTGTACTACGCAGTGCTCAGCCGCCAGTCTGCGACATGAACCGAATGATTTTAGTAGGTGCTTCGCGGAACTCATGTTTTTCAGGCTTAAGCTCGATCGCGTCGCGCAGCGTTTGCTCAAGTTCAGCATCGCTAATACCGCCACGCAAGAGTGGGCGAAGCTCGACTTTCTCTTCCTGGCCTAAACATAGATAAATGGTGCCATCGACTGCCATGCGAACGCGATTACAGGTTTCGCAAAAGTGCTGGCTGATCGGGGTGATGACGCCGATCTGGCCTCGGCCGTCCCGAGTGCGCCAATAGCGAGCGGGGCCACCACCCATTTGTTTGATTTCTGGAATCAAGTCAAAACGTGTGCGTAACCGATCCACAATCGGGCCCAATGGCGCGTAGCTCGAGGCCAGGCCGGTGCTGCCCATCGGCATGGTTTCGATCATACGCAGAATGAACCCGCGGTTGATACAGAACTCGGTCATGGCTTCAACTTCATGCTCGTTGACTCCGGGCATCACCACCATGTTGAGTTTAATGGGTGAAAAACCGGCGTCTTGCGCAGCATCCAGGCCCGCCATGACGTCATCGATCGAATCGCGACCAGTAATCTGTGTAATGCATTCACGGTCTAGGCTGTCGAGGCTAATATTTAGGCGTGTGACGCCTGCTGCGCGCAAGGCTTTCGCGTGCTTGGGCAGCTGAGTGCCGTTCGTAGACAGGGATAGATCGCGGATGCCGGGTAGGGCACTAATGCGTGCGGCGAGCTCAGGCAAATTACGGCGCAAGAGTGGTTCTCCGCCGGTGAGTCGCACGCGTGAGGTGCCGAGGCGACCAAACGCACCAATGACTCGTTCGATCTCGTCGAACGTGAGCCAGTCTTTGGGTTCTTGATAACCTTTGAAGGTTTTGGGTAAGCAATAGCTGCACTTCATGTCGCAGCGATCCGTCACGGACAGGCGCACGTACTCAATACTTCGACCGAAGCGATCAATGAGAGGTGGTGAGACGTGATTCATAGGGAGTCCGAGCGCTGCTTCTTCATGCGCCTAATTTACCCTTATTTCGTGCCTAAGAGGGCATCGCCCTTCATGCTAAGCGGGTTATCG
Organism: Bordetella parapertussis; assembly: GCA_945865935.1. Lineage (GTDB taxonomy): Bacteria > Pseudomonadota > Gammaproteobacteria > Burkholderiales > Burkholderiaceae_B > Zwartia > Zwartia parapertussis_E. The sequence goes on from CAMBFI010000028.1 coordinate 21,977, forward strand.
AAAACCCTTGCTGACAAGCGTCCTTTCAGTTAAAAACCCTCTAAATCACAGACTGGCTGTGGTGATTACGCCTGCCATATCGTTTACTGACCTCAAATCGGAGCTTTAATGACATCGATTCGAAAAGTTGGAGCTTGTCTTGCTTTGTTTGCGGTCACAGGTGCCGCGAACAGCCAAGTGGCATCGTCTATTTTTCATACGCCAGAATACTTTGCTAACTGGGGTCTGCAATATACGAATGCAGCCGAAGCCTGGGCGCTAGGCTTCACCGGCAAGGGTGTTCGAATCGGTATTGCAGACGATCAGGCCCAATTGAGTCACCCAGAGTTTGCTGGCCGGGTTTATTGGCCAGTAAAGCCGGACCCGTTTCCAAACCCCGAATACCCTGATTTCCCAGTCCCAGATCATGGTACGCATGTCATGGGGGCTGCAGTGGCCGCGCGCAATGGCGTCGGGATGATAGGGGTAGCGTATGACGCTTCGATTGCTCACACAGTGGCAATTTCGAAGCTTGGCTACCCCGCATCGAAAGACTGGACTCAAGATCTATTAGATGCCAAGGTTTCCGTGATGAACGCCAGCTTCGGAGTCCCTGCAAGGCCGTGGCCTGGACGTGGTAATAGTCTGAATCCAAATTACTCGCTGGTTCATTTCCAAATGATTCTCCAGGGTGAGTTGATGAGCGATGCTGCTGAAGTCCAGAAACTCGCCAACGCTGACATAGTGATGGTCTTTGCAGCGAATAACCAACGCCGCTCTTGGCAACAGCCATTGGCGGCAAAAGTACCCACTCTTCACGGGCTGCTCCCCCTCATTACCCCAGCCAACACAGCGCTTGGGTACACCAGCAACTCAGCAGATGCTATTTACCGTCTCTACACAAACGAGACTGATTACGACAACCCTAATACTTGGAGCGGCAATCAACTTCCGTTGAGTCAAATTCAGGCGGTGAATTACTCGAGCTTAGCTGGAACGCTAATTGCTGTAACCGCTGCGGATATCAACGCGACGACTAATGCAGTGACTCTCGCTGACTTCAGTAATCGATGTGGTGCGGCTGCCGACTGGTGCATGACCGCGCCTGGTGTCAATATCTATTCGACAGTCCCGATGAATGCATATGCTGGGGACGGATGGAGCGGTACATCGATGGCGGCTCCTTTTGTTGCGGGTGGTGCAGCGGTGTTGCGCCAGGCTTTTCCTTATATGACAGCAAGACAAATCATTGAAGTTCTGTTGACCACCGCCACAGAAATTGACAACTCTAGCCCCGAATCAATTCGCGATTTTGGCCATGG
>CAMBFI010000029.1 GCA_945865935.1 Bordetella parapertussis
CGGGGCCTAGAGCCCCCTGAAGGGTCGTTCAAGACCAGGACGTTGATAGGTCAGGTGTGGAAGCGCAGTAATGCGTTAAGCTAACTGATACTAATTGCCCGTGCGGCTTGATCCTATAACCCTACAGGTTAATGACCTGATTGTTGTAGTGTTTAAGTGCCGTTCAAATAAATAAAGCAGTCAATACATCCAACCCGTATTCAAAAACAACAAACACACCAAAAACACCCCTAGGTTCGTCCTAGCGGGCAGCAACACTGTTGCGCTTCTTCCCAGATTGGAACGAACACTGCCCCAACAGGGCCGTGCGCGTTCAACAAGCTACGCTTGATGACCATAGCGAGGTGGTCCCACCCCTTCCCATCCCGAACAGGACCGTGAAACACCTTAGCGCCGATGATAGTTGATTAACGTCTGTGAAAGTAGGACATCGTCAAGCTCTTACCCCTCAAACCCCCAGTCGCTGATGCGCCTGGGGGTTTGTCTTTGGGCGAAGACTTTTAATGCGTCCGAGAGGAAAGCATGAAGGATTGTTTATTCCTTAGCGACAACGCCAAAGGAGTTGACTGGTTTCAAAGAGAGGTAGGCCCATTACGCCGGTATAGCTGCCACGCAACTCGCGTATGAAACTCGCGGCCAAACCCTGAATCCCGTAAGCACCGGCCTTGCCAAACGGTTCGCCGGTGGAAACGTAAGCATTGATCGTCTCTTTGGATAGATCGCCGAAGCTGACTTCCGAGGTGGATAGTGCTTCCCAGCGCATAGAGCCGCGTGCGCATACGACTGCGGTGTGCACGACATGCGTTTTGCCAGAGAGCATTAACAGTATCTCTGTCGCATCGACAGCGTCGCGCGGCTTTCCTAAGATGATGTCTCCCAGCGCAACGGTTGTATCCGCGGTCAAGATTAGCGCATTCACATTAAAGCTATCCGGATGCTGTTTTTCTAGCCAAGCCACTGCGCGATCAGCCTTGTCGCGTGCCGTGCGCTGAACGTAATCGAGCGGGCTTTCGTTTCTTAGGCGCGGCTCATCTTCGCCAGGTGCGGCTGGCACATCAATCACCTCATGCGCAACGTTGATTTGCAAGAGCAATTCGTGTCGTCGTGGGCTCGCTGAGGCAAGATACAAGGTTGTAGAGGACATTAGGCGCGATGGTATGGATGATTCACGAGGATGGACCAACCCCGATATATTTGCTCGATCAGCACGACGCGTACCAAGGGGTGCGGCATCGTCATGGAGGACAGCCGTAATAACTGCGTACAGGACGTTTTCAGCGCCGGGTCAAGCCCATCGGGTCCGCCAATCAGGATGGCAATAGGTTGGCTTGTGTTTTGCCAGGCTTGAAGCGTTTCCGAAAACTGCTGTGTGCTCAAGTCTTTGCCACGTTCATCGAGCGCAACGCGCAAAGCATCCGCAGGGATAGCCGCATCAAGACGCTTGGCTTCGGCGGTCATCATTTGTGCCACCGTCTTGCCAGTGGTACGAGGCTCAGGCTTGATTTCTTTGAGTGTGATGGTCCATTCTGGCGGGAGTCGTTTTGCGTAGTCATCCCACGCGACATTCACCCAGTCTGGCATTTTCGCCCCGACGGCGATCACATACATTTTCATGTGAACAGTCCTGGTCGAGGCGCTTTGTTGGCTTAGCGCGTTGGGCGCGGCGAACGAGCAGGGCGAGATGTCCGGCTGGCAAGGCGCCGTGCGGAAGGTTCTTCGCGCTGAATCATTGGATCAAACTTTGCATCGACCGATACCACCGTTGGTCGTGTCGAGTCGGCCGCGAGTTTCATGCGAACCGCCTTGCCACCCCATATTTCTTCGAGGTTGTAATAGACGCGGATGGCTGGCTGCATGATGTGCACAACAATGTCACCCAGATCCACCAGCACCCATTCTCCGGTTTCCTCGCCTTCGGTGGCGATGACAAAGCCACCTGCTTCGCGAGTTTTGTCCGAAACGCTTGAAGCGAGTGCGCGGGTTTGGCGATTCGAGGTGGCCGAAGCGATGATGACGCGGTCAAATAGGCTTGTCAGATGTGTCGTGTTGAAGATTTTGATATCTTGCGCTTTCACGTCTTCGAGTGCATCGACGACGATGCGTTGTAGTTTCGTAATATCCATTAAGTATCCAGTGTCAGGCTGTGCGCTGGCGATAGAGGCCATGCTCGGAGATGTATTGCGCCACAACCTCAGGGATGAGGTCACTCGTAGATTCTCCGCGGGTGATCCGATTGCGGATCTCGTTAGCCGAGACATCTAGTGGGTGAAACGGTAATTCAATTAACTCGCGCTGATGAGCGATCAGCCATTGCGCGAGTTCTTTCGGAACGGTTAAGGGCGACCCAGGTCGCTGCGCAACCACGAGTTGCACGCGCGCAGCAATCTCGGACCACTGGCGCCAGGTACAAAAGTTATACAGCTGGTCTGCGCCGAGGATCCAAAAATAGTCTGGGCCTTGGGGCAGAGCGTTCAATGTTTCTATTGTATATGTGGGGCCAGTGCGGTCTGTTTCAATAGGGTTTGCAATTAAACCTAGCTGGCCTTCGATCGCGCGACACACCATCTCCAGGCGCTGGGCTGGGGTAGCACCGAGTGGTGGCCTCTGCCAAGGTTGGCCGGCCGGAATCAATTGAACCTGGTCGAGGTTGAGTACTTCGCGCGCTGTCGATGCCAACGCCAAGTGCGCACAGTGCACTGGATCGAAACTACCGCCGAGTAAGCCGATGCGCATTAAAACCAATCCCGAGGTTTGAGGTAAAGCTGTAACGCGGCTTCAGGTGTGCCCGCGTCCGCTTGCCAGTTGTAGCGCCACGCTGCCATGGGGGGCATCGATAGCAGAATGGACTCTGTCCGTCCCCCTGACTGTAGGCCAAAAAGTGTGCCGCGGTCAAAGACTAGATTAAATTCAACGTAACGACCCCGACGATAGGCCTGGAAGTCGCGTTCACGCTCACCGTAGGGCAGGTTGCGGCGTCTTTCAACGATCGGCATATAGGCCGGTAAAAAGGCGTCGCCCACCGAGCGAGTCAGTGCAAAAGACGGTTCAAAGCCTTGAGTACTTAAGTCGTCGAAAAAAATGCCACCGACCCCTCGGGTCTCATTGCGGTGTTTTAGAAAGAAATATTCATCACACCATTTTTTGTATTCAGCATAGGCGGTCGGGCTATGTGCCGTGAGCGCGTCTTTGTTGGCTTGATGAAAATGCCGAGCATCTTCTTCAAAGACATAGTAAGGCGTCAGATCCATGCCACCACCAAACCAGAAGATGTCTTCTTGGTTGGAGCCACTCGGCGCTTGTGCAACAAACATGCGCACATTCATGTGCACGGTAGGGATGTACGGGTTACGAGGGTGCAAGACCATGGACACGCCCATCGCCTCCCAAGCGCGTCCGGCAACCTCTGGACGGTGTGCGGAGGCTGAGGGGGGCAGTGTCTTGCCCTTGACGTGACTAAACAGTACGCCTGCACGTTCAAACAAATCACCGCCCTCAAGGAGTCGAGATATGCCGCCGCCACCTTCAGCGCGTATCCACTCGTCACGCAAGAAATTTTGATTGCCTGCGGTTTCAAGGGTAGAGACGATGTTTTGCTGCAACCCTAATAAGTAGGTTCTTACGGCAGGCAGGTTCACACTCGACACTTAGCGGGGCTCCCCATTGGCCGCATCGAGTGCGCGCCAGCCGATGTCGCGGCGGTATTGGGCGCCGTCAAACTGAATCGTCGCAACGGCCTGGTAAGCGCGTTGTTGTGTCGCGCGAACACTATTGTCGAGTGCAGTGACGCACAACACGCGGCCACCAGAGGTGCGCAGCACACCGTCTTTGAGTGTGGTGCCAGCATGGAACACCACGCAGTCTGCAGCGGCCTCTGGAATGCCTTGAATCGTATCCCCAGTGCGTGGGGTCTCTGGGTAGTTTGCACTCGCCATGACAACGCCAAGAGCGGTACGGGGATCCCAGTCGATCTTTGCCTGATCAAGTGAGCCGCTGACCGCGTGTTCAAAGACCTCGAGCAAGTCACTGCGAATCCGCATCATGATGGGTTGTGTTTCTGGGTCACCCATCCGGCAGTTGAACTCGAGTACTTTGATTGCGCGCTGTTGGTCTGTACCGGGTCCAATCATTAGACCCGCATAGAGAAAGCCTGTGAAGGGGATGCCGTCTGCGGTCATGCCTGCAATGGTGGGCCGAATGACCTCTTGCATGATGCGCTGATGCAGGGCGTCGGACACCACGGGCGCGGGTGAATACGCTCCCATGCCTCCGGTGTTGGGACCCTGATCCGCATCCTTGAGTCGTTTGTGGTCCTGGCTCGTTGCCAAGGGTAGGATATTTTTGCCATCGCACAGAACGATAAAACTCGCTTCTTCGCCGAGCAGGCACTCTTCAATGACCACCCGTGCGCCGGCTGCACCCAGAGAGCCGTCGCCGAGCATTGCATCGACCGCATCGTGGGCTTGTTTGAGTGTTTCGGCGACCACGACGCCTTTACCTGCGGCAAGACCATCGGCCTTGATCACAATCGGTGCGCCTTGCGCATCGATATAACGATGTGCCGCGACAGGGTCTGTGAACGTTTGATAGACGGCCGTCGGAATCTGGTGACGCACCATGAATTGTTTGGCGAAGTCTTTGGAGCTTTCGAGTTGTGCGGCCGCTTTGGTTGGTCCAAAAATCTTGAGACTGTGGCGACGGAACACATCGACAACACCTTTGGCCAGAGGGGCTTCGGGGCCAACAACCGTGAGTGCGATCCCGTTCTCTTTCACAAAAGCGGCGAGTGCTTCCGGTTCGGAGATGTCAAGGTTAGATGCGTTCGCCATCAGGGCCGTGCCACCGTTGCCCGGTGCGACATACACATGTTTGACGCGTGCAGACTGCAATAAACGCCACGCCAGCGCGTGTTCGCGGCCGCCAGAGCCAATGACCAAAAGCTTCATGCGTCAGAACCTTGCTCGTCCATCGACGCGTTGGTGTAGACCTCTTGCACGTCATCGAGCCCTTCAAGTGCATCGAGCAGCTTTTGCATTTTGATTGCGTCGTCGCCCGTGAGTTCGATCTCGTTGTTGGGTTTCATAACGATGTCAGACATTTCAGGGACCAGCCCCTTTGCTTGCAACGCATCGCGCACCGCCGCAAACGCTATGGTCGGGCAAATCACTTCGACTACACCTTCCTCGTCTGTCATGACATCGTCAGCGCCCGCATCGAGCGCGACTTCCATGATGGTGTCTTCAGAGGTGCCTGGGGCAAAAATGAATTGACCGCAGTGCGTGAACATAAAAGCGACCGAGCCTTCTTGTCCGAGGTTGCCGCCGTTTTTTGAGAACGCATGACGCACGTCGGCAACCGTACGGGTGCGATTATCTGTCATGCACTCCACGACGACTGCAGCACCGCCCAAGCCATAACCTTCGTAGCGGATCTCGTCATAGTTCGCGCCATCGGCGCCACCGGCACCGCGTGTGATTGCGCGCTGGATATTGTCTTTAGGCATGTTGGCGCCCATGGCCTTATCCCAGGCCATGCGCAAACGCGGGTTTGCCTCCGGGTCGGGGCCGCCGGCACGGGCTGCCACGGTAATCTCACGGATAATTTTGGTCCAAAGCTTCCCGCGCTTGGCGTCCTGGCGACCTTTTCGGTGCTGGATATTGGCCCATTTACTGTGTCCGGCCATAGTTCCCTACAAATTGTCTTAATAATGGTTCATTTTACCTTGGCCACGATATAAACTCGCCCCTCAGCATTGAATTTATGCCCCGAATATCGTTTGTTTAACTATTGCTTTATTTCTTTTCGTCTGGAGCATCCATGAGCAATCTCGTCAAAGCCATCCGCATCGAACAAAACGGCGGTCCCGAAGTCCTGAAACTGGTCGAAATCGAAGTGCCAGCCCCAGCTGATCACGAAATCACGATTCGTCAGCACGCGGCCGGACTGAACTTTATTGATATTTATTTCCGTGACGGTCTGTACAAGAACCCGCTGCCACACGGCCTAGGTTTTGAAGGTGCAGGCGATGTGACTGCAGTGGGTAAGGCTGTCAAACAATTCAAAGTGGGTGATCGGGTTGCCTACGGCCAAAGCCCCTTGGGCGGCTACGCGCAAGCCCGTAACGTACCTGCTGCGCAGGTCGTAAAACTGCCTAAGGGCATTACCTACGAGCAAGCTGCTGCCATCATGCTCAAAGGCCTCACGGTTCAGTACCTGTTCCGCCAGACCTATCGTTTGCAGGGTGGTGAAACCATTTTGTTCCATGCGGCTGCCGGCGGTGTCGGACTCATCGCTTGCCAATGGGCGAAAGCGTTGGGCGTTAAGTTGATCGGCACGGCATCGAGCCCCGAAAAAGCTGCATTGGCCAAGGCCCACGGCGCATGGCAAGTGATCGACTATTCACGTGAAAACGTGGTCGAGCGCGTGATGGAATTGACCAAAGGCAAAAAAGTCCCCGTCGTGTATGACGGCGTGGGCAAAGACACCTGGGTGACCTCGCTGGATTGCTTGCAGCCTCGTGGTCTGATGGTCAGCTACGGTAATGCTTCTGGCCCAGTCGATGGTGTGAACCTCGGTATTCTGGCTGCCAAGGGTTCATTGTTTGTCACACGACCAACCTTGGGTACGCACGTCAATACGGCAGAGAAAATGCAAGCGGCCGCTGACGAGCTGTTTGATTTGGTGCTCAAGAAGAAGATCAAGGTTCGTATTGATCAGCGTTATCCCCTTGAGCAAGCCGGTGCGGCACAAGCTGCCTTGGCTGCCCGTAAGACAACCGGTGCCACAGTCTTTACGTTGGACTAAGTACCGCTGGGATACGTTCGAAAGATATCTAGCAAGAAAAAAAGCCTGCCAAGAAATTGGCAGGCTTTTTCTTTTTTGACGAGCTAAGCTTTTGCTTCGTGGTGATAGCGTGTGACGCGATCCACCTCGTTCTTAGAGCCCAAGACCACGCCTACACGTTGATGCAAGCTAGTAGGTTGGATATCAAGAATACGTTGATTTCCGTCGGTGGCCGCGCCACCTGCTTGCTCAACGAGCATGCTCATCGGATTAGCTTCATACATCAGGCGTAGCTTGCCGGGTTTACTCGGCTCGCGGGAATCCCACGGGTACATGAAGATACCGCCACGGGTAATCAGACGGTGCACGTCGGCCACCATCGAAGCAATCCAGCGCATATTGAAATCTTTGCCGCGGGCGCCTGCTTTACCTTCTAAGCACTCGTCGATGTATTTGCGTACGGGTGGAGCCCAGTGACGCATATTCGACATATTGATTGCAAATTCCTTGGTGTCTTCTGGGATCTTGATGTTGTCGCTTGTCAAAATCCAAGAGCCCATTTCGCGATCGAGCGTGAAGGCGACGACGCCCTGTCCAATCGTGAGTACGAGCATCGTTTGTGGCCCGTATATGGCGTAGCCTGCAACCACCTGTGTCGTGCCTGGCTGCAGAAAATCTTGTTCCGTGACTTCGCGACCAGAGGCGCTTGCCGGTGCGCGCAGCACTGAAAAAATCGTACCAATCGATACGTTGACGTCGATATTAGACGAGCCATCCAGGGGATCAAACAAGAGCAAAAATTCGCCCTTAGGGTAACGATTGGGGATGAGGTGAATGGTTTCCATTTCCTCAGAGGCCATTGCGGCCAAATGGCCGCCCCATTCATTTGCCTCCAGGAGGACTTCGTTAGACATGACGTCTAGTTTCTTTTGTACTTCGCCTTGAACGTTTTCACTTTCCAGACTGCCGAGCACACCGCCGAGGGCACCCTTGCTCACCGCGTGGCTAATCGTTTTGCAGGCACGTGAGACGATTTCGATCAATAGACGAACCTCTGCACTGAGTGCATGGGCTGCCCGTTGTTGCTCGACTAAGTATTGCGTAAGTGTTTTGCGTTTCATGGTTTCAAAGAGGTCCGGAAGATCAAAGTGAAAGTGCTTTTGAGACGATTTCTAGTGTATTGCGAGATAGGGAAGCGTGCTTGGCCAGGCGTTCGAGTTGGGCATGAAGACGCTGACTCACTTCCGGAATAAAGCGTACCCACTGGTCTCCTGCGCGGGCTAGACGCGCAGCAATCTCAGGGTTAATCGCATCCAAGGCTAAGACTTGGTCGCCCCAGAAGGCGTAACCCGTTCCGTCTGGAGAGTGAAAGCCACGCGGGTTCGCCATACAAAATGCGAAAACGACTGAACGTGCGCGGTTGGGGTTGCGTAGCGTGAAGGCCGGGTGATTCATCAAGCCCGTGAGCGCGTCAACGCCCGTGCGAGGCGAACTCGCCAAAACGGCAAACCACTTATCGACGACTAAGGGATCGTGCTGCCACTCTTCGTAGAAGCGGGTTGCCGCCGCCGCGCTCGCGTCCGGCGTGCCGTCCGAGACGATGGCAGCGAACGCTGCCATGCGATCGGTCATGTTGGTGGCGTGTTCAAACTGTGTGTGCGCAAAGCCTTGCGCTTCAGGATGTTGGATCGCCATCAAGTAGGAAAGTGCCAGATTTTTCAGCGCGCGCTTACCGGACGGCCCTGGGGCGGGGGAGTAGACTCCAGGCGTGCTGTTGGAGTTGTAGGTGTTGATGAGCGCGGCAGTCTGCAAGTGGCCTAGTTGCTCGCGAAGACGCGTGCGGACTTCTTGAACAGCCAAAGGATCCATTTGCGGCATGCGCTCGGAGACGGCGAGTCCTGGAGGAAGCGCCAGCAATCGTGCGCGGTAACCCGCATCCAGCTCTTTGTCATGCAGCGAGGCAGACCAACTCTTTGCAATCAAGGGATCCAAGGCGGACAGTGTTCCGCTTAGTCGCCAAGCCTGCGCGAGTTCGATCATCTTGCGCGATGCGATTTCTTGTCCTGCTTCCCAGCGGGTGAAAGCATTCGTGTCATGCCCGGACAGCAAGGCTAACTCTTCGTCGCTGTAGGCGTATTCAATTGAGACAGGCGCTGAAAAATTTCTGAGAAGCGAGGGGGTGGGTTTCTCACTGATGTTCTCAAACACCCACGTTTGTGTCGGCTGTGTCAGTTCTAGAATCGCTTGCGTGTCGGTTGATGGCAACGCGTCAGAGTGCAGAGGCAGTGATTGGCCCGTCGAATCCAACAGGCCGATTGTCACGGGGATGTGAAAAGGCTGTTTGTCGAGTCGGCTTGTTTTTTCAACACCGACTGCGGGGCAGTCTTGGGTGAGGGTCATGGCGCAGCGTTTCGTTTCTGCGTCGTGCGCTAACTGCACAGAGACGCGCGGTGTACCCGCTTGGTTGTACCAGCGTCTAAAAACAGCCAGATTTTTATCGGGCGTTCTTTGCTGCAAGGCCCATTCCATTGCGTTCACAAAGTCGTCGCAAGTGACGGCCTGACCATCATGACGCTTAAAGTATTCGTCCATTCCCGCGCGGAAGGCTTGTTCTCCAAGGAGCGTGTGCATCATGCGGATGACTTCCGCGCCTTTTGAGTACACGGTGGCGGTATAGAAGTTGCTGATCTCTTGATAGCTTTCGGGGCGAATCGGATGGGCCATCGGCCCGCGGTCCTCTGGAAACTGACCTAAACGCAAGCTCATGACGTCATCAATGCGTTGTACGGCCCTAGCGCTTGCTGCTTCAGTCTCATTGAGTCCCACTGCCATCATATCGGCGGTGAACTCTTGGTCACGAAAAACAGTCAGTCCCTCTTTGAGGCTGAGTTGAAACCAGTCGCGGCACGTCACACGATTGCCGGTCCAGTTGTGAAAATACTCATGGCCGATGACGGATTCAATCGCCTGGAAATTCCCATCCGTTGCGGTATTGGGATTGGCCAACACATAGGCTGCGTTAAAAACATTTAGGCCTTTGTTTTCCATTGCACCCATATTGAAGTCGCGCGCCGAGACGATCATGAAACGCTCCAGATCTAGCTCGAGTCCGAAGCGTGTCTCATCCCAGCGCAGCGCGCGCTCAAGCGACTGCATCGCCCATTCGGTTTGGTCTTCAGTGCCTATATCGCTGTACACCTGCAACAGAACACTGCGCCCGCTTGCGGTCTTGGTGTGGTGCTCGCGGCAAGCAAAGTCTCCGGCGACGACAGCAAAGAGGTAGCTCGGTTTGGCAAAGGGGTCGTGCCATTGCGCTTCGTGTCTGCCTTCATCAAGGGTGGATTGACCCACCAGATTGCCGTTTGAAAGTAGCAGGGGAAATTCGCTGCGTTTGGCGCGTAACGTGACCCGGTAGACGGACATCACATCTGGGCGATCCGCAAACCAGGTGATTTTTCGGAAGCCTTGAGCCTCACATTGCGTGAAGAGTTGTTTGCCTGAGACATACAGGCCTGACAAGCTCGAGTTGTGCGCTGGCTGACACGTGCTCACGATCACAATGTCGGCCTGATCGGGCAGCGCGTACAAGGTCAAGGTGGTTTCAGTGAGGGCGTACTGCGCAGAAGTTATTTCACGGCCGTTGATCTCGATCGAAATCAGCGCTAAATCCTCGCCATCGAGCACGAGGTCCGCCGCATGAGGAACATCTTTGCGCCGTGTCACGAGCAGACGGCTTCGTACCGTGGTGAGCTCGGCTGTCAAATCAAATTCGAGATCAATCGTCGGGATAAGAAACGGGTAAGGCTGGTAGTTCTCTCGGCGAATTGTGATGCTGGTTTCTGTACGCATGAATGCTCCAATCGTTATTGACCGCATTGTAGAGGTGAGAGGCAACAAATAACGCGGGAACTGGCGAGGTTTTGGGTTTTCTGCTCTATGATGGGCATCGATCGTGTGGTTTTACGGTCGCCAGCCTGCTGTTGACACTTACCGAAAAAAAATATTGCGAGGGACATATGTTTAGAACTGGAATGAGAAACCTAGTTGGGTTCGTTGTTGGCACACTCTGTGCCGGATTGGCGTCGGTCGCTTTGGCCCAAGTGCCACCCGCGTTAGCGGGCAAGACTGTAAAAATTATTGTTCCCCAAACGGCGGCGGGTGCGTCGGACTCAATCTCACGCTTGATGGCCGGGGAGCTCACCAAGCGTTGGGGCATCTCGGTCATCGTGGAGAATCGTCCGGGTGCCGGAGGCAATATCGGCAGCGATGCGGTGGCAAAGTCAGCGCCGGATGGATTGACTTGGCTCATGAGTTATTCCGGCACCCATGCGATTAATCCTGCGTTGTACGGGAAAATGCCTTTTGACCCTAAAAAGGATTTGGCTCCTTTAGCCTCGTTGGCCACTCTGCCGTTCGTCTTGGTGATTAATCCGCAGCTGCCCTACAAAACCTTGGCAGAGTATGTGGCATATGCGAAAGCGAATCCGGGGAAGATCAATATTTCTTCTTCCGGGAACGGCTCGGTGAACCATCTGCTCAATGAAATGTTGGGCACAGCAGCGGGCATCAAGACTTCGCATATTCCTTACAAGGGAGCCGCGACCGCCTTGACTGACGTCATGTCCGGGCAAGTGCAGGGTTTTTACGCCAGCGCGCCCTCTGTCATGGGGCAAATCAAAAGTGGTGCAGTGCTTCCTTTGGCTGCTGCCGCCACTCGCCGTGCCGAGGCCTTACCCGATGTGCCGACTTTCGGTGAGGCGGGTTATCCGGCCCTTGCGGTAGATTCATGGTTTGCATTTTTTGTTCAGGGTGCAACGCCGCAAGAATTGAAATCACAAATCCACGCAGAAATTAATAAAGTATTAGCCGACCCAGCCATCGTTGCGCAGTTATCCCAGCGCGGCGCGGCAACCATGTCGACCAATCTTGATGCCTTCCAGAAAATAGTAGATCAAGATATGGAAACGTGGGGCGCGACGGTTCGCGCCTCGGGCGCTAAGATTGATTAATGGTGAAAAATTAATATAGGATAATTTATTATTTATAAAATATCCTTTATTAACAGTCTATTACGTAAATGTATTCATGTTTTACTTTAATAAAAGATTGAGTATAAAAACTAGAAAGGCCGACAAGTTGTCGGCCTTTCTAGTGAAGAAAAATTAATCTATTTAGATTAAAAACTGCTGGCGCATCTGGCCGTTTTTCTCAGCCTCGACCACCCAGAGTGGGGCTTTTCCGCGGCCTGTCCAGGTGGCTCCGGAAGCAGGGTGGCGATATTTAGGGGCAACGGGCTTTTTAACGCCGCCGGTTTTGGCAGGTTTCGCGGTTTTAGTGGCGCCACCTATTTTTGTTTTGACTTTACCGAAGGCTGCTGCGATTTCTTCGGGCGAGATCTCGTACTCTTTCATAGAGCGCACGATCTGGGAAATCACAGGTTTACGCTGTTTTGATTGGAGAGCCTGCGATTGTTTGTGAAGCTTTTCAATCTCTTTATTTATTTTTGCTTGAAGGGTAGTGTAGTTTTGGCGTGCCATGAATTAAACCTTTTTTTACGTATTATGAATAATAGAAATAATTGTTGGGTAAGCGGCGATAAAAGGGTTTCACACGCTTTGATCAAGTATTTTATACCCAATTATATTAATCGTTATTTATTGTATACATAATGTGGCTTAATTAATCATTATTTATTTGGAAAGCATATGAAAGATTCACTCTCAGTTGCGGCGATACAAATGGTCTCCGCCGCCTCGTTAGAGCGCAATTTGGCCGATGCCGGTGCCCTGATCGCCCAGGCGGCAGAGGCTGGGGCACAATTTGTTGGCCTCCCTGAATATTTTTGTTTTATGGGAAAAAAAGAGACTGATAAATTAGTCCTCGCAGAAACCGAGGGTAATGGGCCGATACAAGAGTTTTTATCCGAAACGGCTCGCCGACATAATATTTGGCTCTCGAGCGGCAGTATTCCCTTGGTCACTCCGGATCCGGGGCGCGTATTTAATACCCAGTTGATTTATAACCCTGCGGGCGAACAAATTGCACGATACGACAAAGTGCATTTATTTAGTTTTGCGCGTGGTCAAGAGAGTTACGACGAGTCGCGCAGCATTCTTGCAGGAGATGTGGTGAAACGTGTGGATACACCCGTGATCAATTTAGGCCTGTCTATTTGTTATGACCTACGTTTCCCCGAGTTCTATCGCGCGCTCGGTGTGGTGGACCTGATATTGGTGCCTTCAGCCTTTACCTATACGACCGGCAAGGCGCACTGGGAAACCCTGTTGCGTGCAAGGGCAATTGAGAACCAGTGCTATGTCCTGGCCCCCGCGCAGGGCGGGGTTCACGAGAACGGGCGACGCACGTGGGGCCACACGATGTTGATCGATCCGTGGGGTGAAGTCCTGAGTGTTTTACCCGAGCAATCTGGGGTGGTAAGCGGTACGATAGAGCCCAGCCGTTTGCTAGAGGTGCGGCAATCCTTGCCGTCGCTTTCGCACCGCGTTTTATAGCTTGAATGATGAAATTGATTGATCCTGCATTGGCGTCGCTCGCGACCGCGAAAAATTTGCTCTTAGACCCTTGGGGGTTGACCGAAGCCGATATGGCGCGCGCGATCAGCGAAATTTTTACACACAAGGTCGACTACGCTGATTTGTATTTCCAATACACGCGTAGCGAAGGCTGGAGCCTTGAAGAAGGGATTGTTAAAACCGGAAGTTTTTCGATCACGCAAGGTGTCGGCGTACGCGCCGTGGCCGGAGAAAAAACCGCGTTCGCTTATTCGGATGCGTTGTCGTCTGACGCGTTGTTATCTTCTGCGCGGGCTGTACGAAGTATTGCGCGTCAAGGGGCCGGACGAGCAAAGATCCACGAAGGCAAGATCGCCACAGGCCGCGATCTCTATCAACCCGTCGATCCGTTGCAGACGCTGAGCGCGCCTGAAAAAGTTGCGTTACTCGAGCGCGTTGAAAAAATGGCGTGCGCGCGCGATCCCCATGTCAAGCAAGTGATGGCAAGCCTTGGCATGGAATACGATGTCGTGATGGTTGCGGCGAGCGATGGCCGATTAACCGCTGATGTGCGTCCGTTGGTTAGATTGTCGTTGTCGGTCGTCGTCGAGCGTAACGGTCGTCGCGAAAGCGGTAATGCGGGTGGAGGGGGTCGAAGCGGTTTGATGTATTTCACCGATGAGATTTTGCGCGGGTATGTCGAGAATGCCGTGCACGAAGCCATGGTGAGTCTCGACGCGCGGCCTGCGCCAGCCGGAGAGATGACTGTTGTGCTGGCTGCCGGTTGGCCCGGTATTTTGCTGCACGAGGCGGTGGGACACGGATTAGAAGGCGATTTCAATCGCAAGGGCTCCAGTGTTTTTTCCGGTCGAGTCGGACAGCGCGTCGCGTCTAAAGGCGTGACGGTTGTAGACGATGGCACCCTTCAGGGGCGACGGGGTTCGCTGAACGTGGATGATGAAGGCAACGCCACGCAGCGCAACGTGCTGATCGAGGATGGAATTTTGCGAGGTTATTTGCAAGATACGCTCAACGCGCGTCTGATGAAAACGCCGCCTACAGGTAACGGTCGTCGTGAGTCTTTCGCGCACCTTCCGATGCCGCGCATGACCAACACCTTCATGCTGTCTGGGCCGACCGATCCTGAGGAAATTATTGCGTCCGTCAAGAAAGGAATTTATGCGGCTAATTTTGGTGGTGGACAGGTTGATATTACGAGCGGTAAGTTTGTATTCTCGGCGTCCGAAGCCTACATGATCGAAAACGGTCGTATTACGTATCCGATCAAGGGCGCAACGTTAATTGGGAGCGGACCCGAGGCCATGAATCGTGTTGAGATGATCGGTAACAACATGAGCCTTGATAGCGGGGTTGGCACGTGCGGCAAAGAAGGGCAGAGCGTTCCCGTGGGTGTTGGAATGCCGACGATCAAAATGGAAGGCCTGACCGTGGGGGGGACGGCATAAGTCGCTGAGGCGTTCTTAAGTCGATCGCAAGTCCTATGTAATGTTTTTGCATGTTGTGCCGCTATTTGCGACATTATTTATTTTCATATCTAAAGCTGTTTGATTCAGGAGTTAGCTGTGCCACACAATACTGATGATTTGCGTATCCGGGAAATTAAAGAGCTTGCGCCACCCGCGCATGCCATGCGTGAGTTTCCGTGCACGCCAGACGTGTCCTCTTTGGTCTACGAGGCTCGCCAGTCTTTGCATCGCATCTTGCATGGCATGGATGATCGCCTTGTCGTGGTGATCGGTCCGTGTTCCATTCACGACACGAAGGCTGCGATTGAATACGCTGGCAAACTTGCCGAGCAGCGCACACGTTTTAAAGGTGAGCTTGAAATCGTCATGCGTGTCTATTTTGAGAAACCACGCACGACTGTTGGTTGGAAAGGCTTGATCAACGATCCAGAAATGGACGGTAGCTTCAACATCAACAAAGGTCTGAGCGTGGCGCGTGCCTTGTTGCTTCAGATCAATGAGATGGGCTTGCCTGCGGGCTGCGAATTTCTAGACATGATCACGCCACAGTACATTGCCGACCTTGTTTCTTGGGGAGCCATCGGTGCGCGTACAACAGAAAGTCAGGTGCATCGTGAATTGGCATCTGGTCTGTCTTGCCCCGTTGGCTTTAAGAACGGCACGGATGGCAACATCCGGATCGCCGTCGACGCCATGAAAGCGGCGTCACAGCCACATCACTTTTTATCGGTGACCAAAGCGGGTCATTCCGCGATTGTGTCGACAGCTGGCAACGAGGACTGTCATGTGATTTTGCGTGGTGGTAAAACGCCTAACTTTGACGCAGCGAGCGTTGAAGCAGCGTGTGCGGAAATGGCAAAGGCCGGATTAGCCCAGCGCGTGATGATTGATGCGAGCCACGCAAACAGTAACAAGAAGCCTGAAAATCAACCGGCCGTGTGCGCCGATGTAGGTGGACAGATTGCTAATGGCGAGACGCGTATCCTTGGCCTCATGATTGAAAGCAACTTGGTTGCAGGGCGACAAGACCTCATTCCAGGTCAGCCTCTCGTGTATGGCCAGAGTGTGACGGATGGTTGTATCGATTGGGATAGCTCCTTCAAAGTGCTGGAAGTGCTTGCAGAGTCAGTGCGTGAACGCCGTCGCACCCTCCTGAAAAGCGAACAATAACCAACCAAGGACTTCGACGATGAACGCTCCCCATGACCTGCAAACCCTGCGTCGACCGCTGCCGGCGGAAATGAGTGAGGCACTCCGTGCACGCTTCGGTGACCGCTTTTCGGTTGCGAATGCCGTACGCGATCATCATGGTAATGATGAATCACCGTATCCCTCGATGCTGCCTGACGGTGTCGTCTTTGCACAAAGCACGGAAGATGTCGTCGCTGTCGTCAATTTATGTAATCAGCATGGCGTACCGCTGATTGCGTATGGTGCGGGATCTTCGCTTGAGGGGCATATCCTTGCGATCGAGGGCGGTATCTCGCTCGACATGACACAAATGAATAAGATCGTCGTCTTGCATGCGGAAGACCAAACGGTCACCGTGCAAGCGGGACTCACGCGTAAGCAACTGAACGAACAAATTCGGGACTCAGGCTTGTTTTTCCCGATTGATCCCGGCGCAGATGCTTCGTTAGGCGGCATGTCGGCCACGCGCGCCTCGGGTACGAACGCTGTGCGCTACGGCACGATGCGCGAAAACGTTGTGTCGCTGACGGTGGTCACCGCGCAGGGCAAGGTCATACGTACCTCGCGTCGTGCTCGCAAATCATCGGCTGGTTACGATTTGACGCGTTTATTTGTCGGCAGCGAAGGCACGCTCGGCATCATCACTGAAGTGACGGTTAAGCTCTATCCACAGCCGGAAGCCGTAAGCGCTGCAGTCTGTAATTTCCCGACCGTGCACGAGGCTGTGCAGTGCGTGATCCAGACGATTCAACTCGGTGTGCCCGTTGCACGTGTCGAGTTGATGGATGCCAATGCTGTCATGGCGGGTAATCGTTACGCCAAGCTCACCCTGCGTGAAACACCTTTATTGTTATTTGAATTCCACGGGTCTGAAGCCAGTGTGAAAGAGCAAGCGCAAACAGTGCAAGAGCTCGCCAAAGACTGTGGTGGTATGGATTTTGAATGGGCAGAGCGCCCAGAAGATCGCAACCGCCTCTGGACTGCGCGCCATAACGCCTATTTTGCTGGCTTGCAATTGCGCCCCGGGTGCCGTGCAAGTACGACCGACGTGTGTGTGCCGATTTCTCGTCTCGCAGAGTGCATCGACGAAGCCACTATGTTGTTAGAGAAAGCGAGCTTTCCGAGCACCATCGTGGGTCACGTTGGTGATGGTAATTTTCACGTGCTGATGCTGCTTGATCCAGACAGCCAAGAGGAATGGGAAGAATCCGAACGCCTGAATCACCATCTCGTGACACAAGCGATTGAGGCGGATGGCACTTGCACTGGTGAGCATGGTATTGGCTTGCATAAGAAACAATTCATGGCGCACGAGCACGGTGAGGACGTGTTAGACCTCATGCGGTCGCTCAAGCATGCGTTTGATCCGAACAATATTTTGAATCCGGGAAAGATCCTGGATGCACGCCCTTGGCTACCAACATGAACGCGATCACTGAACCTGGTTTGAACGCTTCTGCGATCGCGTCGCGTGAGCAGGTATTGCTCGCCTTGCGTGCGGTACTGCCGCCACACTGTATTTTGAGTCGCGAAGAAGAAACGCGTCCCTATGAGTGTGACGGCTTGTCGCTCTACCGTTCAGTGCCGATGGCGGTGGTATTGCCCGAATCCGAGGCGCAGGTGCAGGCCGTACTCAAAACGTGTAAGCGTTTGCGTGTACCTGTGGTTGCGCGCGGTGCTGGCACAGGTTTGTCGGGTGGTGCGATGCCCCACGCGCAAGGCGTGTTGCTCGGTTTAGCCAAGTTCAATCGTATTAAGCATGTGGATAAAGAGGCCGCGATAGCGGTGGTGGAGCCAGGCGTGCGCAACTTGGCGGTGTCTGAAGCTGTAGCACCCTTTGGTTTGTATTACGCACCAGATCCCTCAAGCCAGATCGCCTGCACCATTGGCGGCAATGTCGCAGAGAACTCTGGCGGCGTGCATTGCCTTAAATACGGGTTAACGGTTCACAACGTGTTGAAAGCGCGCGTGATCACGATCGATGGTGACGTGATTGAGTTGGGCTCTCTTGCGCCCGATGCGCCTGGCCTGGATTTGTTGTCGGTCTTCGTCGGCTCCGAAGGGATGCTAGGTGTGGTGACTGAAGTCACCTTACGCTTAACACCCAAGCCCGCTCTGGCGCGCGTCATCATGGCGAGTTTTGATGATGTAGAAAAAGCGAGTGATGCGGTCGGGAAAATTATTGGCGCTGGCATTATTCCCGCAGGCCTTGAAATGATGGATAAACAAGCAACGCAAATGGTTGAACCCTTTGTGCGCGCGGGCTATGACACTGAGGCCGAAGCGATTCTGCTGTGTGAGTCCGATGGTACGGTTGAAGAAGTAGCCGAAGAAATCGAGCGCATGGAAAAAGTCTTCCAGCAGGCTGGTGCGGTGCGTCTACAAGTATCGCAATCAGAGAATGAGCGCTTGTTGTTCTGGGCGGGGCGTAAGAACGCTTTTCCCGCAGCCGGACGCGTATCGCCCGACTACTATTGCATGGATGGCACAATTCCCCGCAGACGCCTCGGGCACGTACTCAAGGCGATTCAGCAAATGGAAATCAAATATTCCATGCGGTGTGCCAATGTTTTTCATGCCGGTGATGGAAATCTCCATCCTTTGATTCTGTTTGATTCAAACATCGCGGATGAAGTGCGTCGCGCAGAGGACTTCGGTGCAGAAATCCTTGAGCTCTGTGTCGAGGTCGGTGGAACAATTACCGGCGAGCACGGAGTCGGGATGGAGAAAATCAATCAAATGTGCGTGCAATTTACGCGCGATGAATTGGATTCCTTCTTGGCCGTCAAACGCGGCTTTGATCCCGAATGTTTGTTGAACCCAGAGAAAGTTATTCCCACCTTGGTGCGTTGCGCCGAGTATGGAAAGATGCATGTGCATGGCGGTGCCTTACCGTTCTCTGATCTGCCGAGGTTTTAAGCGATGTCGACCGAGATTTTGGCCGGCTTAGCCGAGCAAGTGCGCAGCGCTACTGCCGATCAGCGACCCGTGTTAATTCGTGGGGGTGACACCAAGGCTTTCTACGGTAATCCGTTTGTGCCAAATGGTGTCGCGCCAGTCATCATGGATATGCGGTGCTTAAAAGGCATCGTGAACTATCAGCCCTCAGAATTGGTTGTTACTGCGCTTGCCGGTACCCCTTTGCAAGAAGTCGTGGATACGCTTGACGCTTCCGGGCAGATGCTTGCGTTTGAGCCGCCAGGGTTTGGTTCCGGGGCAACCGTTGGTGGCACTGTATCTGCGGGTCTCTCTGGCCCGGGACGCCTTGGCGCAGGTCCGTTAAAAGATTTTGTTCTAGGTGCGCATCTGCTAGATGCGCAAGGACGCATCCTCAAGTTTGGTGGTGAGGTCATGAAGAACGTCGCGGGCTATGACGTCTCGCGCTTGTTGGCCGGTGCGATGGGTTCCTTCGGTGCGTTGACACAGATATCGCTCAAAGTGGCACCTAAGCCGTTTGAGACCTGTACGCTCGAGTGGGAGCTCGATGAGGCTGAGTCACTCACGCGCTGCCATAGCTGGCGTGCCTACCCGTTATCCGTATCCGCCACCGCGTGGGAGTCGTTTGGCGCAACAGGACGCCTTCGTGCCCGTCTAGCGGGGGCAGCCGCTGCGCTGCGCTCCGCTCGCCAAAAGCTCGGCGGTACGACGGTAGACCAAGAGCAAGCACAATCCTACTGGGATGCGCTACGCGAGCAGCAATTGCCATTCTTCAGTACAGAGGTGTTGTGGCGTATTGCGGTGGCACCCGGCACTGGCCCGCTTGGTTTAGGCCCCACACTGATAGAGTGGGGCGGTGGTCAGCGTTGGATTGCCGCATCCTTAGAGGCCGCGGTCGTGCGCGACGCAGCGGCGCGTGCCGGTGGGCATGCGACACAGTTCCGCGCGCAAGTGCCGAGCGCACATCCGCAATCGGGTGTATTCCATCCTGTCGCAGCAGGTCTGGCGATGATTACGCAAAGACTCAAAAATGAATTCGATCCTCAGGGCTTATTCAATCCTGGTCGTTTGATCCCGAAGGCTTAAGCGCTATGCAGACAAATCTTGCCGAATGGGCACGCGATTCAAAATTAGGTCAGGAAGCCGACGATATTCTGCGTCGCTGCGTGCACTGTGGGTTTTGCACCGCAACCTGTCCAACCTATCAAGTGTTGGGTGATGAACTCGATAGCCCGCGCGGTCGCATCTATTTGATTAAAGAAGTACTGGAAGGCAAGGAGCCTACACAGGCAACGCAACAGCACCTTGACCGTTGCTTAACCTGCCGTAACTGTGAAACGACGTGCCCTTCAGGTGTGCAGTATGGGCATCTGGTGGATATCGGTCGACAAATCGTCGAAGAGAAAGTTGAGCGTCCTTTTATGCAGCGCTTGCAGCGCACTTTGCTCCGCAAAGGCTTGGTCTCGCCGCTTTTTGCGCCAGCCTATAAGCTTGGCCAATCGCTGCGCGGGTTCTTGCCGCAAAGTTTGCAACGTAAGATTGTTGAGGCACGTCCCGCGGGGGCGATACCTCAGACGCAAGCACACGCCAAGCAAGTATTGCTGTTAGCCGGTTGCGTGCAACCCACGATGATGCCAACGATTGATGCGGCAACGATTAGAGTCTTAGATCGTTTGGGCATTGGTACGCAAATTGTTGCCGGTGCGGGATGTTGCGGCGCGTTGAATTTTCATTTGGACGATCAAGACACGGCGCGTAGTCAGATGCGCGCAAACATTGATGCCTGGTTGCCGTATGTTGAGTCTGGCAAGATTGATGCGATCGTGATGAACGCCTCGGGTTGCGGTGCGATGGTGGCCGAGTACGCGCATCATCTGCGTGATGATCCAGTTTATGCACCCAAGGCCGCAAAGATCGTGGCCCTGGTACGTGATGTGGCACAAGTTGTCGGGCCCTACGCAGAACAATTAGCGCAACAGCTTGACCCACAGAAGCTCCCTAAGCGCCCGGTGTTTCATCCACCTTGCACACTGCAACACTGGCAAGGCTTGCGTCCGGCAAGCGAACAACTCTTGACGCAGTTGGGGATGTCGTTGCAACCCTTTACTGAAAGCCATTTGTGCTGTGGCTCGGCCGGTGCCTATTCGGTCTTACAACCAGAAATCTCGACCTCGTTACGCGATCGCAAACTGGGTCATTTGAATGCAGCGCAGCCTGACATCATGTTGTCGTCAAACATTGGTTGTATTGGACACCTGCAAAGTGGGACTGATACCCCCGTACGCCACTGGATTGAAGTGGTGGATGCAGCATTGAAGTGATTTAAACAATTTATGTGTTTTGCTAACTCGCAGATTCCGTAACACTCCATTAACGCTACGCAACCTGAGCGCAAATAATGCAACTCACCAAGATCAACGATCTGTTTTGCGCAAACTTACCCGCCTCAACTATTGCTAATTGCCTGGTTGCGATGTTGGTTTTTTTTCTGGCGCCGTCAGGCAGCCTTCAAGCGGCTGACTGCGTATACAACACATCGCCCAGTGTTAGCTGCGGAGGCTCGCAGTGGATCATTTCAGACGGCCAAGTGACTGTGCCGTTCGGCGTTGAAGTGACAGCGTCATCTGACTACATTTCGGGAGTGCGGATCTTCTCATCGGAATCTGGGGTTACCTTGACCGTCCAGGGCTCAATAGTGGTGACCTCCGCGTCAGGGGTGGGCATTGATAACTATGGGGTGAATGCGTCGATCGTCAACTCGGGTGCTATTTCTTCGGCCTTTGATTCAGGGATTTTAAATTGGCCATTTGCTTCAATTGTAGAAATCACTAACCGTGGCACGATTGAGGGCGGTACGTCCTCATCGGGTATTTACAATGCGCCTCTCGCCACGATTGGTACGCTGACTAATACCGGAACGATCGGCGGTGGCGCGGAAGGCATTCGCAATGATGGAACAATCAACACGCTGAACAATTTAAGTAGTTCACTGTCGTTGACAAGCAATTTACCAAACGCATATAACGTGATTATTGTTAGTGCTGCGAGCTACGGCAAACTGATTACCCCTGCTCTGAATGACAGGACGGTAATGATCTTTGGTATTTCGTCTTTATCAACCACCAATAGTTCGATCCTCAATACAACGCTGGGCTCAGTCTTAAGCGGTGTCGCGGCAGGAAATCTGCTTAACACAAATGGCACATCAAACGGCTACACTTTCGCTTTGAGCGAGACTTCGTCTGGGTCTGGCATCTGGGACTTACTCATCACAGCATGCAGTGTGTGCAGTACAGACTCATCTTCAGGCGGAACAAGCGTTTCAACGATCTCCAGCGGCACGAGCGTTGGGCTGGCCTCAATTGGTACAAGTCCCGTTTTGTCTGGTGGCACACTTGTACTGTTGAGTGGCGACAACTCGAGCACCGCATTTAGCGTGACCAGCGCAAGTACGATTCAAAACCCAACCTCAGGCTCTGCCACCCTCTCTGGTGTGTTCTCTGGTCCGGGCGGTTTAACCTTTATCGGCAATGGCAGCACGACTATGAGCGGTGCCAACACCTACAGTGGCGGCACGACAGTATCGAGTGGCACCTTGGTGGTGGCGGGTCCCTCTCCCCCGAGTTCGACAGTTTGATCCCCACTTTTTTCAGGAAACGCACGAACGGTGCGGCTTTCGTACGCTTTTGATCTAAATTTTGTAATGGCACGTTTTATTCGAATCTTGTTGACACATCTACATTATGGGGGTATCGTAATGGCATG
>CAMBFI010000030.1 GCA_945865935.1 Bordetella parapertussis
TCGCTCGCTTTAGCGGTAGTGCGGTGCGAGGCGTCGTGGGTATGGCGGCTGGGTCGCTTAATAAAGATCCTCTAAAAGACCAGTACACCTATCGTGCAAATATCGGAGTCGGTGCAGACACCACTGGTTTATTAAACCCCACGTTGAACACCACACTCGGGGGTTATTCAAGCAGTGTCACCACAGCCACAGCAGGCTCTGCCTTTGCGCAGGTGGGGTTGTATGGCACGGTCAAGATTGCTGACAAAGCCTACGCCTACGCGGGCGTGTCGGGTGAAGCCAGAACAGGGCAGACGCTGTATGGTGGCAGCGTGGGTTTGCGCATGGCGTTTTGAGGCCCAAAACCTACTGCTCAAGATCAGCTGTTAACATCTTTTCAATATTCAGCGGCTGAAGCACCTATTAGTAAAGGTAAAAATTGAAATCGTTGCCACCCTGTCCAATTACAGGACGCCCGGCAATACGACGGGTGCAAGGGCTTTCTGCGACGGCCTTGAATCTCGCTTGGAAAATGGCTTTATTTGGTGGCGTGCATGACCTGTTTCAGCAAGGGTCTGAGCTTTCACTGTACGAATCAGATACTGGCCTGATGTTTTTTGATCCCCGCATCGAAGGCGATGACGCTTTTTATCGACAGTTTTATAAAATCCATAAAGTACAGAAACTACTCGATAGTTTTCCTTTAGAACGCAGAGAATATGTGCAGGCTGCGTCATGGGTCAAAGCAAACGACAGAGTACTGGACGTGGGGTGCGGACAGGGTCAGTTTGCCAAGCATATTATGCAGGCTCAATACACAGGGCTAGACTTATATTCGGTCGATGAAGAGCAAAAAAATGAGTCAGTGCCTGACGTACTCAAAGAAAGTGCCTGGCAACACGCACGTCGACATCCAAGTCTTACCTATGACGTTGTGACCGCATTCCAGGTCTTAGAGCATGTCGCCAACCCCTTGGCATTTACGCAAACCCTGTGCTCGCTTCTGCGCCCAGGCGGGATACTTATTTTGAGTGCGCCGCTCCATCCGTCGCCGCAGACCGCTCTTCCAAATTACTTATTAAACTTCCCCCCGCATCACCTAACCTAGTGGAACACTTCGGCCTTCCACGCTCTTGCGACGACCCTGGAGCTTAAAGCCGTACACATCGCGGCGCTACCGTACTCACCTCACGAATCGCTTACGCATTGGATGCATCGCTTCTCGTTTTTACGTGCCCGGCTCAATGGGCATGAGCGCTATTATTCTCATCGTTGGTCTTGGTATTTAAATCTTTTAACAAGTTATCTACTGGCTCTGCCAATGAGCTGCCTGATCGCCAAGCCGACGAATCCCTCGCCTACAAATGTCATGCTTGTCGCTATCAAACCAGAAGAAGTTGGCTTGGCTGAACCCAGTGCGACCGTTAAAAATTCTTCTGAAATCTCCAATGCTTGAAACCGATGAAGTCGCTCAACTGTTACAGACAAAAAATCCAGAGGAAGCAAAATCCCTCTTTCGGTCACTATTCTTCAGTAAGCTTAAGCCCTACAGTGGGCTCGGTGACATCTCAACGTTTTCGTGGCTAAAAGAGGCGAGCTGGGGTGGCCTTGTCGAATGTGTGCGGGCAATGGATGGGCTGCCTTATTTTGTCGTTGGGGATAGTCATAGTTATCATTACGTAAGAAATCCGCAGTTTGAAGCGCAATGGTTGGCGCCACTGCCTATCTATTACTACGGGTGCACAGCGCATTCACTATCTGACGAAAGAGCATCCTCAAACGCCGGCCCGAAGATCTTACATTGGGCGCAAACGATTGCGCAGGACGATCGCAACGATGACACACCAATTTTTTTAAAATTTGGCGGGATGGATGCTGAGTTAACGTGGTTAGCACATCGATTTAATCATGGCATGCATCAGTCTCTAGTGGCTGACTTTGATACGCATGCACGTCATTCGATCACGCAATACGAAAGCTTTCTACATAAATTAGGTAACGTGATCGATCGAAAACAGTTGAAGATTTGTTCTGTATTCCCTGCATCAATCGAAAGCACAGATTTTGAAAATCGAATTACTGCAATCATGGGGCTCAATGAAGATCAACGCGCATCGCTCGTAAACTTCGAACAACCCCTGTTGCTAGAACGAACAATATTACGCGGACGATACAACGACCATATGCGTGATATGTGCGACAGGCAAGAGCTCACGTTTGTCGATGATTATTCACCTTTGCTAGATTCAAATGGCAACACCGATAGCCCGTACCGTGCGGCAACAGGCGACCATCACACTAATTATGGCGCGACCGAGAAGGCTCTTGTTGAAGTTATCCAAAATGTTGTGTTGCCAGCTTGCGATCACGAGCCGTCAGTGAAGCTCGAGTTGTCAGTGAACAAAAAAACGTTATCTCTACTCCTCACGACATTGCCTGAAGTACAAATCGTTGAGCCTCAAATTCCGCAGCAATCTACCGTAGATGTCACGATGATCAATATGCAACTCATCCAAAGCCAGTTATCGAACTTTGAGTAAGAAAATATAGAGCTCAAGACTGCGCTTCACCAAGCGCATCAAGATACGCAGGCGCTACAGGTAGAACTTTCGTCTGCCATCCACCACATCGCGTTACTGAATCAAAAGCTTGGCAGCACCGACCAGCTTCAGATTTTTGCGAACACACAACTTGAAACGTCTAATCGCACTGTCGCCCAGCTTCAGCATTCCTTGGCTCGATTTGTTGAGATTATTCATCAGCAACAAACAGCACTCGCTCTTTTAAATCAAAACGCACGCGACAAAGGTATCTTTGGCAAATGGATGACTCAGGCGAAGCGATCTCTTTTGCCATCAAAGCTTACAGGGCTAGACCTGGCAAATTTACCAAAGGATTTCGATCCGGCCACGTATTTGACTTTAAACCCAGACGTAGCCATCGCAGGGATTGACCCGCAGCGTCATTACCTTCGGCACGGTCGGTTGGAGAAACGAGCGTATAAAAAGCAAGGATAGGTGTTTTGGTACTCAAAGCTTTAGGCTTTCTGTCCGCCGTCGAAGGTCCGGCAAACATTCCAAGCACGCGCTGTGCTTGGTTTTCAGCGCTTATCTAAGGCACGGTAGGCGTTATTGCCGTAGTGTTTCCGTATTTCCTTAAGCTCATCCGGCCCTGGCGGGGCAAAATGCAACGCTCTGATAGTGACTCGACCCAACATGAGCCGATCCATTTTAACGGCCATTTCGGCTGATCCCCACACCCAAGTGAGCGGTGGGGTGCTGGTCAGTAATGCCTAACACCAGACTCCATTACGCGGATCATTCAAGATAGTCTGCGCAGTGACTCCGTACGAACCCGCAGCAGCCAGCTCTAGTGCGTCATCTGACACGTGCGGTAGCACGACTTCATCAAGTTCAATATTCATATTGGCTCCGTAATTGTGTTACCCAACTCGATTGAATTGGGTGCACGCTGGCTTTATGGACTGCATGTCAAAGGTAAGGCGGTTGACGGGGCATGCTCAGGGTGCAAGTAGTTTTTAAGCTCTTCAGGCGTTTCTGTCAATTCCTAGACGCGTTATTACAGCTATTGTGAGGATTTACCGCATGGCTTTCAGTCCGACGGGTACTGTAGGCCAATACCAAGTGCGCGCCTACGTTTATGTAAGGATAAGTTGTTTCGCCGACTTTCTATTGTATAAAGGGCATCATTCCTGCAGTTGACTACCTGTGCTCCGTCCCTTGATTCCGACTGCGCACGGGCGTATTGGCAAGCTATGGGTTGATTCGTAAATGAGGAAGCTATTAATGAGCACGACAAAGCCAAAACACAAGAAAGTCATGATCACCTGTGCGGTGACAGGCGCAATACACACCCCGACGATGTCGCCCCACTTGCCTATTACGGCAGATCAAATTGCGGATGCGGCACTGGAGGCCCATGCTGCGGGCGCGGCCTTGGTGCACCTTCACGCGCGAGACCCCGTCGATGGACGTCCGGATCAGCGCCCTGAGGCCTTTGCTCCCTTCTTGAAGCGCGTGAAAGATAGCAGCGATGTGGTGATTAACATCACAACGGGTGGTGCGCCGACCATGAGTGTGGAAGAGCGTTTAAAACCGTGTGCCTACTTCAAGCCCGAGGTGGCTTCCTTAAACATGGGTTCAATGAACTTTGGTTTGTTCCCGATGTTGGCGCGCTACCCAACGTTCAAGTTCGATTGGGAAAAGCCTTACCTAGAAGAATCTGATGACAGGATATTCAAGAATACCTTCCGGGATATTGCAAATATTCTGACAACCTGCGCGGCCAATGACACGCGCTTTGAAATTGAGTGCTACGACATTGGGCATCTCTATACGCTGCGGCACTTCGCGGACCGTGGGTTGGTGAAGCCGCCGTTCTTCATTCAATCGGTTTTTGGCATCTTGGGCGGGATTGGACCGCATCCCGAAGACGTGGCTCACATGAAGCGAACGGCAGATCGCTTGTTCGGCGATGATTACTATTGGAGCGTCTTGGGCGCAGGAAGAAATCAACTGCCTATCGCGGCCCAATCCGTTGCGCTTGGGGGGAATGTGCGTGTCGGTCTTGAAGATTCGCTCTGGATTGCGCCGGGAAAATTGGCTGAGACCAATGCCATGCAGGTTCGCGCTGTGCGCCAAGTTATTGAAGGCCTTGGTTTAAGCGTCGCATCGTCAGATGAAGCGCGGGACATGTTGCAGCTTAAGGGCGGCGATAAGGTTAATTTCTAAGCGCGTTTCAACTGGCTTGTATGATGTTTTCGAATAAACCGTCTTTTCACAATGCGCTGAGCGCAGCTCCCGACTCAAGCCTGCAAGACTTGTCTCAGGGATTGCTGGCGCAGGCGGCGCATTGTTCGCCAAAGTATTTTTATAACGCGCTCGGGTCAACGTTATTTGACGCGATCACGCACTTGCCTGAATACTATTTGACGCGCACTGAGGCGGCTATTTTCAGTGTCCATGCTCAGGCAATTCATGCGCAGATCCCAGAGCAGGCCGCCTGGCTTGATCTGGGGGCGGGAAGCTGCGAGAAAGCGGCGCGCTTATTCGAGCGGACTCCTCCAGGCGTGTATGTCGCCGTGGATATTTCGCTGACTTACCTCACTGATACGTTAGAACGGTTACAACGTGAGCATCCTCAGGTCCCCATGGTGGGTGTGGGAATGGATTTTTCAAGCGCCTTAACGTTTCCGCCGTCGTTGCATGCGCAGCTGTTAGCGAGACCTGTTTTTGCGTTTTATCCAGGTTCGAGTTTGGGCAATTTTGATCCTGTACAAGCCTTAGGTTTTTTGCAACGCGTCGCAGCGGTATGCAAGGCTGCAAAACCAGGTTCAGGACTGCTGATAGGTATCGATCTCGTTAAAGACACTGCCGTCTTGGAACGTGCGTATGCAGACGATCTTGGCGTGACGGCGGCATTCAATTTAAATGTGCTTAGGCACATGAACACCTTGATTGGCGCTGATTTTGATGTGCGTGATTGGCAGCACCTGGCACGGTTCAACGTGAAAGAGTCTCGTATTGAAATGCACTTGCAAGCGCGTCGCGCGGTGACCGTATCATGGCCGGGTCAACGGCGCGTCTTTCAGCAAGGCGAAACGATCCACACTGAAAATTCGTATAAGTGGACAGTTGAAAAGTTTTCGAAGCTTTTACGGTCGGCAGGTTTTACGCACACTCAGCACTGGACCGATCAACAAGAGCAGTACGCCGTATTTTGGGCAAGTTAGGTTCTGGTGGTTAGAGCGTACAGACTCTGAAGCCGGAATAGATGTCGCAGCGCTCGGGCGTAAAAAAATTGCGGTACTGCACGTGGCGTAAAGCGTGATGGGTGACTCGGGCCGCGCCGCGCATCACTTTGCGTGTTCCAAACCACGGTGCAGAGTATTCAGCGTAGGGGTGCACGACGAACCCCTCGAAGGGTGCAAACGTATCTTGAGTCCATTCCCACACCTCACCCCAGTGAAAGTTCTTGAGGGTTCGCGCGGCACAGTCCCATTCGGCTTCGGTGGGCAGGCGGCATTGCGCCCACGCACAGTAGGCTTGGGCATCATCCCAAGAAATATGAACCGCTGGCGCAAGCATGACCATAGGTGTCCAGGTGCCAAACGTTTGAACATCGAAACTTGATCCCGTTGGGCGAACATATCGAGGCAAGCGATGCCCAGTCTTTGTCACAAAAGTCATGTATTGCGCCCAAGAAACAGGTTCTAGGCTAATTTCAAACGTCTTGAGCGTGACAGTGCAGGAAACCAGCTCGTTGTCAAAGCAAAAGTCGTCAGTGGCCGAACCGAGGGTCCAATCCTGTGCGGGGAGCTTAGCGGTTGGGCTTCGCGTTGTGGTTGCGTAGTCGGTCTGGCTGCCAGTTGTACCGACAACGCAAGATACCCATGCTGTTTCAAAGGGAATGCTGAGCGCTTGCGCCATATAGACGCCCGCCTCAAGATGCATCGCCTCATGCTGTAAGACGAGCCAATAAAAATAAAGCGCTGGGTCGTCGTCTGAGGTGTTTTGTAACAGCGCAAGAGTCTGCTCTAGCGTTTGCGCCGCATAGGTCAAGCAGTCTTCGCGTGAGGGATACCCTTGATCCCAGCGTGCTTCGTGTTGTACTTTAGCGCTGTCATACCACTGGTCAGCAAAAGCAAGGACTGAACTTTCTTTAGCAAGGCCACTTCGCATGGCCGCGCCTTCACCGCGGGTCGGATTGCGTGCAATCCAGTATTCTTGAAACCAAGCAATATGGCCAAGTTCCCACACGGGTGGATTAAATTCTGGGCTGTAGGGAATGTGCAGTTTTTGGGCGCGCTCATAGGAGCGAAATGAATCAAGAGTGTGCACGCGCATCTCTTGGAGCGCGGTGTTCAGTTCTTTGGTGCTAGCCTCACGCATCGTTTGTTAATTACTTTTCATGTTTACAGCTGCTCAAATCCGCAAGCCCAGAGTCGTTATTGTAAGTCCGGCGCTCGCCAGCGCCAATAACGGTAATTGGCAGACTGCCAAGCGCTACGCCAGCATGCTTGCGACGACGTGCACCGTACGAATCGTGAAAGAGTGGGAGGGTGTCCAAACTGATGATCTGATGATTGCCTTGCATGCGCGGCGCAGTTATTCATCGATCGCAGCCTGGCATGCTGAGCGAGGGTCCGAGGGGTTGTGTGTGGTGCTTACTGGCACCGATCTCTATCGCGACATCCAGCAGGATTCCCAAGCACAACAGTCTTTATTGTGGGCGAAAGTTTTGATCGTGCTGCAAGCCGCAGGGCTAGCTGAGTTACCGGCGAGCTTGCGCGATAAAGCGGGGGTATTGTTTCAATCAACCAGCACCCGCCAGACATTGGTCAAAACGAACCGTCATATCCGGGCAGTGATGGTGGGCCATTTAAGGCCTGAAAAATCTCCTCAGACTTTTTTCCAAGCCGCTGCCTTATTAACCGAGCGTAACGATATTGAACTGCGCCACATTGGTGGGGAGCAAGATCAGGCGTTGGCGCAACAGGCGCATGACACCGCTGCGCAGTATCCAAACTATCAGTTTTTGGGTGCGCGTAGCCATGAGCAAACGCGGCGATATATCCAACGCTCGCACGTTCTGGTGCATGCGAGCGTGATGGAGGGGGGTGCCCACGTCATCATGGAAGCCATTTGTAGCGGCGTGCCCGTGTTGGCCTCGCGCATCGCAGGCAATATTGGGATGTTGGGCGAAGACTATGTTGGATTTTTTACAGTTGGTGACGCGCGCGAGCTCGCGAGACTGCTGATCCGCTTCAAAGAAGATGCATCGTTTGCTGCGCAACTACACATGCAGTGCGCACAGCGTGCTTATTTATTTGAGGCCGCTCGCGAGCGCAGTGGATTGATTACAATCGTTGAAAACCTAATACTCAAGGAAGCATGATGCCTAACAATGAACCTCGTTTGACCTCGCTCTCGCATGGCGGTGGCTGTGGTTGCAAGATCGCGCCCGCGGTCTTATCTGAGATTTTAAAAGGCACCTTGCAGATGCCGATCCCCAAAGAGTTGATGGTGGGTATCGCAACGGCCGATGATGCCGCAGTGTATAAAATCAACGATGAGCAGGCCTTGATCGCGACGACTGATTTTTTTATGCCGATCGTCGACGACCCTTATGACTTTGGTCGCATTGCAGCGACCAATGCAATCAGTGATGTGTATGCGATGGGTGGAAAGCCGATCTTGGCCTTGGCGTTGGTGGGGATGCCTATCAACGTCTTGTCGACTGACACCATCGGTAAGATTCTGGCTGGCGGAGCCTCCGTGTGCAACACGGCTGGTATACCGATCGCTGGTGGACACACGATTGACTCAGTCGAGCCGATCTATGGTTTGGTGGTGTTGGGCTTAATTCATCCTGATCGTGTCAAGCGTAATGATGGTGCGCGTGTTGGCGACGTGATGGTGCTGGGTAAGCCTATTGGCGTTGGAATTTTATCTGCTGCACTTAAAAAAGAAGCGCTTGACGCAGCAGGCTATGCGTCGATGCTATCGAATGCAACCAAGCTCAATACGCCTGGCCCCGAGTTGGCTGAACTATCAGGCGTGCATGCGTTGACCGACGTAACAGGCTTTGGCTTGGCGGGTCATGCACTAGAGATCGCCCGGGGTGCGAAGCTGACAGCGCACATTAAGTGGGCAGACGTTCCCCTTTTGCCCGAGGTGTCTCAGCTGATCAAAAATGGCATGGTGACGGGCGCTTCGG
Organism: Bordetella parapertussis; assembly: GCA_945865935.1. Classification (GTDB taxonomy): domain Bacteria; phylum Pseudomonadota; class Gammaproteobacteria; order Burkholderiales; family Burkholderiaceae_B; genus Zwartia; species Zwartia parapertussis_E. Next base: position 8,719 of record CAMBFI010000030.1, read on the forward strand.
GCCGCAACTGGGACGGCTACGGCAAAGAAATCACATTGGGGGCAGGCTTGCCGGCAGAGTGTCAAACCTTGCTGTCTGATCCGCAAACAAGCGGTGGCTTATTGGTATGTTGTTCACCCGAGTCGGTTCCCGAGGTGCTTGCTGTGTTTAAGCGTCATGGTTTTGATGACGCGGCTGTGGTGGGCCATGTCGGCGTGGCTCAGGCTACACGTTTGATGGTCAGCTAGTGTTGAGTCGGTCTCGCTGGTTGGTCAGGTTAGTGTGCTGTGCGCTGCTAGCGTTCTCGTTGCCCGTGCTGTCTCAGCCTTTGGTGGTGGGCTCTAAGCGTTTCACTGAGTCCTACATCTTAGGCGAGGTTGTCAGCCAAGCAGTCGCTGTTGCGGGTCAAGATCGGGTGCGCTTGAAGTCCGGTTTAGGCAATACGGGAATTTTATTAGCTGCTTTGCTAAGCGGTGAAATCGATCTCTATCCCGAGTACACCGGAACGGTTACGCGCGAGATCTTAAAAACAGAACAAGCACTGTCGCTAGAACAAATCAACGAACGATTAGCGCCGCTTGGGCTTCAAGCCGGCGTGTTGTTGGGTTTTGATAATTCTTATGTGTTGGCCATGCGTCGTGAGTTGGCGCAAGAGCTTCAAATAAAAACGATTTCCGACTTAGCGAAGCACCCACGCCTTGTGCCGGGCTTATCCCACGAATTTATTGGGCGTAATGATGGGTGGAAAGGTCTTTCACAGGTCTATCAGCTTGGCAAGCTCTCGCCGCGTGGGCTTGATCATGGGCTTGCGTACGAGGCAATCGTTGCAAAGCAGATTGACGTGGTCGACGCCTATGGTACGGATTCAAAGCTGAAACGTTACGGCTTGACGGTGCTGCAAGATGATCGGCGGTTCTTCCCGACATATGAAGCATTACTGTTATATCGCGCCGATGTGCCGACTAAGTTTCCAGAATCCTGGAAAATCATTCAAACCTTACAAAACAAAATTTCGCAGGAAACCATGCTTGATCTCAACACCCGCGTTGAGATTGAGGGACAAACCTTCGCCGCAGTCGCGCAGCAATTTTTATTGCAACTGAAAAGTGAGCAAACTCAGGGCGCGTCGGGTGGCATGCGCTCGAGCGAAGGTCAGCGGGTGAGCTCCCTGCAGTCATTTGTCCGCACACTGTTTGCCCCTGATTTTTGGCGTTTGGGTGCACAACATGTTTTCTTAGTGCTGTTCTCCTTGGTTCTGGCTCTTGTTGTTGGTCTGCCTTTGGGGATCGTCTGTTTTTATTGGCCACGCACCGGGCAAGCGGTCTTGTCTGTGATTGGCGTGATTCAAACAATTCCGTCGCTGGCACTGCTAGCGTTTTTGATCTCATTGTTCGGTCTCATCGGTACGATTCCCGCGATCGTCGCGTTGTTCTTGTATGCATTGCTACCGATCGTACAAAGTACCCATGCAGGGTTCAGTGAAATCTCTTCCTCAATGCGACAAGCGGCCACGGCGCTTGGTCTGGGATTTCGACTCCGGCTCTTGTTGATAGAACTTCCGCTTGCACGGACGATGATCTTGAGCGGTATTAAAGTCGCAGCCGTCACAAGCGTTGGTACAGCGACGATCGCCGCCTTTGTGGGGGCAGGTGGCTTTGGCGAACGCATCGCACAGGGCTTAGCGCTCAATAACACGTCGATGCTGCTTGCTGGTGCGATCCCGTCGGCGGCCCTCGCACTACTTATACAAGGTGGTTTTTTTATCTTTGAGCGCAGGCTAGCCAACCGCAGGCGTTAAGCGTTTCGCATCGCCACATATTGGACGTCTACAGCATGTCAATGCCAGAGGCGGTCAGTATCGCTAACAGGATCGCATAGCTTATGCCGCCAACTACCACAGCAGCGACTGCGATGTTGAGCGCTTGTATTTCGTTTTGAGGATTGAGTCGCAGTAAGACTGGGCGGCCGACGATGGCGATAAAGGCGAGACTGTAGAGCACACAGGCGGCGTACAAGATGCCAGTGTCAGTCAACGCGAAGCCCAGCATAAAGAGCGCAGTACCCACAATAAAGCTCGGCAAGCCCACCACATACCCGAGAGCGCGGAAGAGTGTTACGCCTGCAAGATCCCAAGTTTGCGACTTTGCATCCGTTTGGTGCTCAACACGATGATTGTTTGCTTTTTTCACTGAGTCATCAGGCTGAGAGTGGGTGTGAGGTGATCTATGTGACGTGCCTCGCAATATAAAACACCGCAGCAAAACTCACCCCGAGCACGGTTGTCATCCAGCCAATCATTCGCCAGGTGCATGCAGTGATTTCCCTGTGAATGGTAGTCACCAATTTTCGCTCTAAATCTTTAAGGTCTTCTTTTGTGGCAAGTGTGGGCAGAATAGTGTCAAAGCGAGCTTCAAGTGCGGTCATGCGATTTTCCAAAAGAGGATCCTAAAAGTTATCATTAACCACGATACTAACGCCTCGTCGTGCGATTGAGAAAAGTATCGCTTAAAACGATCTATTCGTATTAGTCCCGTTACACTTGGTTTCAATGATCAGCACATTTTGTCGAATTTTTTAGGAATAGGTTATGACGAACACTGTCGGTGTAATTGGTCTGGGCAACATGGGACGTGGCATGGCGCTATCGCTTCAGCGCGGCGGATTTTCTGTGATTGGTACGGATGCGCTGGCCGCCACGCGAGCCGCGCTCGCCAAAGAGGGTGTTGAGGTCAGGCAGACAATCGGTGAAGTGGTCGCTGCGTGTGATTTGGTGATCCTTTCCCTGCCTACCGCTGCGATTGTTGAGGACGTCGTCGCGGGTGCGGATGGAATCCTCGCGCATGCCCGTAAAGGGGTGTTGGTGATTGATACCTCGACTTCGCATCCGGACACGACGCGTCGTTTGGCTGTCAAGCTCGCGGCGGCGGGAATGAGAATGCTGGACGCCCCAGTGAGTGGTGGCCCCAAGGGTGCGATCACAGGCACGATGGCCATGGTGATCGGTGGTGATGCCACAGATTTGGCCAGAGCAGAGCCGGTGTTAGCCGCCATGACCAGCAAGCGTGTGCATGTTGGTGAGATCGGCGCAGGTCATGTTGCAAAGATTGCAAACAATTTGTTTGCTGCGGCTCACTTGTTGGTCGCAGGCGAGGTCACCCGTATGGCCGAGAAGGCGGGCGTGCCGACGGATCAATTGCTTCAGGGAATTAATGCGGGATCGGGGCGCAGTTTCATTACTGAGCATAGTTATCCCACCTGGATCATGAATGACAAATTCGACTCTGGCTTCACAATGAAGCTGATGCGCAAAGATGTGCGTCTGTCGCAAGAGCTCATTGGTGCGCTCGGGGTCGATTTGCCACTTTCTGCAAAGGTGGCTGAGCTTTGGGCAAAGAGCGCAGACACAATCGCAGATGATGAAGATTTCAACAGAATCGTTGAGCTGGGCACCCGTTGACCTAGGCATTCGCAATGGGTATAAATTTTCGACCTACATTAGGTGAATCATGAGTCTGAATCAAACTGAACAACTGTTAGCTTCCTATAAAACCTTCTTTCCTGAGGGTCTGATAGGCTCTTATGTGAATGGTGCGATGCTTCCAGGTGAAGCCGAACCCATTAAGCTCATTAACCCTGCAACCGGTGACGTGTTCTTGCAATATCAGGATGCGGGGGCTCAGGTCGCCAAGCAAGCGGTTGCGGCTGCAATGGGCGGACAAGAAATATGGGCGGCCCTAAGCCATGCCGAGCGTGGTCGCTTGATGCAGGAGGCGGGGAGACTACTGCGCGCAAATATAGAAGCGCTTGCGCAGCTAGAGTCTATCTCTGCAGGCAAGCCCATCAGAGACTGTCGCGGCGAGGCGCTGCGGGTTGCTGAAATGTTTGAATACTACGGTGGATGGACAGATAAGCTGTATGGCAATGTCATTCCGGTTCCGAGTGGACATGTGAACTACACCCGACGTGAACCCTTTGGTGTCATTCTGCAAATCACGCCATGGAATGCTCCGTTAAACACCTGTGGCTGGCAAATTGCGCCGGCGATTTGTATGGGTAATGCCGTGGTGCTCAAGCCCTCTGAGCTCACGCCCTTGAGTTCTCTTGTGGTTGCGAAGTTGATTGAGCAAGCCGGTATTCCAAAAGGTGTGGTGAATGTGTTGGCTGGGTACGGTCACACGACAGGGCAGGCTGCCTTAAGCCACTCAGCGATCAAGAAGGTGGTGTTTGTAGGCTCGCCTGCGACAGGTGGAAAGATTGCGGCTGCGGCGGCTGTGCGCGGCATTCCTTGCTTGTTAGAGTTAGGCGGCAAGTCGGCCAACATCGTCTTTGAAGATGCAGACTTAGATCGCGCCTGTATTGGTGCACAAGCAGCCATCTTCGGTAATGCGGGACAAAGTTGTGTGGCAGGGTCGCGGTTACTGGTTCAGCGCAGCATCTATGACAAGTTCGTCAAGATGGTAGCCGATGGCGCTAGCAAGCTGCGCGTGGGTGAGCCGACTGCTGCGGAAACCGAAGTGGGTCCCATCCAGAATGCGACGCAATTCAAGCATGTCATGAATATGATTGAGACAGGTGTACGTGAGGGCGCCGAGGTCGTGAGTGCCCGCGCTGTCACGGAAACAAACAGCGCAGGCTATTTTGTGCGACCCACTGTTCTTAAAAATGTGACGAATGACATGGCGGTTGCGAGGACTGAGATTTTTGGACCTGTTGTGGTGGCGATTCCTTTCGATACGGAGGAAGACGCCGTGCGTATCGCCAACGATAGTGACTTTGGTTTGGCGGGAGCGGTCTGGACGAAGGATATGGGCCGAGCCTTTCGCGTTGCTGCGCAAGTCAAGGCCGGTACGTTCTGGATCAACATGTACAAGGTGATCAACGTGGCGTCACCCTTTGGTGGCTTTGACGCTAGCGGTTATGGGCGTTCAAGTGGCGTGGAGGCCTTGCACGAGTACACGCAGGTTAAGAGTGTTTGGGTTGAGACAGCGGCCCAACCGAATCAGCCTTTTGGCTATGCGCCTTCTATCGATTAAGACTGGTTTTTGCATCAACACAGGAGTATTGTTTAAACGTTGCGATGCGCAGCATTAAGTATGTAGATTCTGGAACTAAGACAACTTTTATATATATCGGAGTTTCGCCATGATTCGTCGTCTGTTATCAATATGTTGTATCACGATGGTTGCGTTAGTGAGCACCCCTGTCACTTCTTTTGCGAATCCGGCGTGGCCGATAGCACCGATTCATATCGTTGTGCCGTTTCCACCAGGCGGTAGTAATGATGTCATCGCTCGGCGTTTGGCAGATCGTCTGAGCAAAGCGTTTGGTCAGACCGTTGTGATTGAAAACAAAGGTGGTGGAGCAGGAACAATTGGTTCGCAGGCGGTAGCGATCTCAAAGCCGGATGGATACACCTTCCTATTTATTTCAAGCTCAATCTCGACTTCGGCTGCAGTACAAAAAACGCCCTATGATCCGCCCAAAGCATTTATGGGTGTCGCGCAAGTGGCACGTTCACCCTTTGTCGTCCTGACGAGCAAGGATTTTCCTGCCAAAGACATCAAAGGGTTGATCGCTTATGCGAAGGCCAATCCCAGCAAAATTAACTTTGGCAGCGCAGGCTTAGGTGACAGCACGCAAATGGCGACTGAGCTCTTTAACGAAACCTTTGGTATCAAAATGACTGCCGTCCCTTACAAAGGGATATCACCGGCTCAGCTGGATTTGGTGGCGGGACGTCTTGACATGATTATCACCACAATCGCATCCATCAAGGGTAACGCTGCAGATAGTCTGCCCAAGCTTGCGTTTACAGGAGCAAAACGTGAACCGGACTATCCAAGCATTCCAACAGTGATGGAGGCGACGGGTACTCAGTTTGAAGTGGACGTTTGGTGGGGGCTGTTTGCGCCTGCTGGTATTCCACCTGCGATCTTACAAAAGATGAATGCCGAAGTAAATAAGATCGTCAAGGCTCCAGATTTTGCAGAATTTCTAAAGACGGTTGGTGCCTCTCCGGCGACGGGTACGCCAGAGTCCTTTCAGCAGCTGATGGTGAAAGACTTGGCGCGTTGGCGTGCGATTGCGAAACGTGCGGGTGTGCAATAGTTAGGCTGTGTGGCTGAACGATCATCGATTGAATAATGATAGGAGACACTAAATGAGTGATCGTGCGCGTCAGGCCGACATTGATGCCATACAAGCAGCGTTGCAGCAAACCAGTGAACTCTTGCATGGAATTGTTTCTCGCTCTGACATCAAGCAGATTTCTGCGGAAGTCTTGCGGCTGAATCAGGCAGTGCGGCGCGGTGCCGCAGGCCGCATTCAAAGCGGAGATCATCCGCAAGACTTTGCCATGATGCTCTTGACTGAGGCAGATGCTACGAATCGGATGAGTTGAATATGACGCAATTAACGTTAAATCCGCCGTCGGACATTCTAGAGGCTTCAATCACTGATGTTGGCGCGCGCTTAAGACGCAAGGAGTTTAGTTCCGAAGAGCTCACGCGACGCGCACTGGACCGTGCTGTACAGACGCAACCAACGCTCAACGCATTCATCGATATTTGGGCAGACAGCGCGATTGCGCAGGCAAAACAGCTCGACCTTGAGGCGGGCTCAGGGAAATGGCGCGGGCCGCTACATGGCATTCCTCTTGCACATAAAGACTGCTTTGAGCGCCAGGGTCGGCCAATGACCGTAGGTTCCAAGGTCACGGGCACGGATCTTGGTCGAACGACTGCCTCTGCCTTGCAAAGGCTCAACCAAGCCGGCGCAGTGGATTTAGGTCCGCTGAATATGAATGAAATGGTTGCGGGACCGACTGGACAGAATCCGCATTTTGGCAATTGTTGTAACAGTTGGGATCCAGCACGTATTTCTGGTGGGTCGTCAAGTGGTTCTGGTGCGGCGGTGGGCGCTGGCATTATTTATGGTGCACTGGCCTCTGATACGGGTGGCTCAACGCGCTTGCCTGCTTCGATGAATGGCTTGTTTGGAATGAAGGGAACGTATGGGCGTGTTTCCCGCGCCGGTTGCTTCCCTAGAGCGTTCTCGCTGGACTGCGTCGGGCCCATCGCGCGCTCCGCCGAGGACTGCGCGATCTTGCTACAGGTTTTAGCAGGTTGGGATGCTCGAGATGCTTCTAGCATTGATGCGCCCGTGCCTAACTATATGTCTCTCATAGAAAGCGCAGGGCAAGCAAGCCGTTGGGGAGTGTTGGAGGGCGTTGCTGCCTATCATCCAGACATTGCGCGGGTGTTTGAATCCTTTGTTGAGGTGGCTGAACAAAGATTCGGGCACGTCGCACGTGTTCAGTCTAATGAGATTGCAACGTGTTATGCAATGGCGGACATTTTCTCTAAGGTTGAGGCTGCGACTTTGCACGGAAACTGGATGAGAGAGCGCCGCGATCTCTATTCGCAAGCCGTGTTTTCTAGAACAGAGCCTGGCCTGCACGTGCCCGCTGTACGTTATCTAGAAGCGCTTCAGATGCGTGCAAAGATACTGCATGAGTTTCTGCATGGCACGATGCGCGATTTAGATATTCTGGTGTGCCCAACCATGCCCATCCCTGTTCCGACGCACGAAGAGGCTGATGTTGAGACGCCTGGTCGGGTATTCGGCGTGGTGACTGCGCTGACGCCACTCGTTCGACCATTTAATTATCTAGGGTTGCCCTCGCTCACCATGCCTATTGGCGTCGATAGCGCTGGCTTGCCGATCGGTGCGCAATTAGTCGGTCGACCTTTTGCAGAGGCGCGATTGCTGTCGGTCGCCCATCAGTTAACTGCAGATATTGGGTGGGATCGTTTGGCAAATATGCAAAAAGCGCAGGCATTAAAGGTAAAAAAATAATGAGTATGCTTTGGGAAAAGTTTTTAACAGAAGAAGACAGAGCAGTCCTTGCTCGCGGCAAATTTGGTCGCCGAATGGGGTTCGGAAAACAACCCGCTGTCTTGGTGATCGATGCGCAGCGCTATATGGTTGGTGCGGTCGAAGATGAGAAAAGTTGGCCATCAAGCTGTGGTGAGGTGGGGCGCGAATCGATGCGTCATATCGCGCAGGTTGTTCAGACTGCCCAGCAGGTAGAGGTGCCGTGTATTTTTACGCGCTTTGAAATCGATCCCTCGGGCACTGATATGGGAGTGTATCGGCGTAAGAGAGATTTATTACAATCAGATAAGTGGTGTTTGGCAGGTAGCTTGGGTGCGGAACTGTCACCACTGCTCGCTCCCACTGAGCGAGACCTTGTCTTCGTAAAAAAGAAGCCGAGTGGTTTTCATGGGACACCACTTTTAGGTTATCTCATTGATCGTGGCATTGATACGGTCATCGTGGTGGGTGGCGCAACCAGTAATTGTGTCCGAGCAACCGTATTTGATTGTGCATCGTTTAACTATCGCGCCATCGTGCCGCAAGAGGCTGTGTTCGACCGCATTCCAATTTCACATGCGATTTCCCTTTTTGATATGGATCGTCAGTTCGCTGATGTATTGCCGACTACGGAGGTCATTGACTATTTGTCAGCGTGCCGTAGTGGACGATTTGACTCGAGTGTTGCGCTTAAATGATGCGAAGTAAGTTGTTTGTGCCCGCATCGCGGCCAGAGCTTTTTACAAAAGCGCTGTCCTCGGCGGCGGACGCGATCTCCTTTGATTTAGAAGATGCGGTCGAGGAAGGACAAAAAGGTTTTGCGCGACAAGCGCTGCTTGATTTCTTTGAAACGAATCAGACGCAACACACGAAAGCGATTATCGTAAGAATTAATGCAATAGATACGATGCATTACGCTGCGGATCTCGAGGTAGTCGTTTCGTCGGCGGTCGATATCATTAACTTACCAATGGTTGAGTCGGCGGCCGCTGTACGCGACCTAAGCGTCCGCATAGGCAAACTTGAAGCGGGTCGGAAGATTGCGCGTCCCATTGGAATACTGGTCAATATCGAGTCACCTAAGGGGCTGCGTCATGCGGCAGAATTAGCCTTGGCGGATCCGCGTGTCGTCGGGCTACAAATCGGATTTGGAGATTTGTTTGGACCCTATGGGATTGAGTCAGGCGAGCCTTCTGCAACGCAAGTTGTGAGAGTCTTAGTCAAAATGGCTGCCGCTGAAGCGGGCATCGATGCCTATGACGGCGCCTATGTGGACATCGCGAACCCTGATGGGTTCACCCTTGATGCTCAGGCGGCCTATCGTTTAGGATTTACAGGCAAGAGTTGCATTCATCCTTCTCAAGTGGGATTAGCGAATGCGGTGTTTCGACCCTCGGCGCATCAAATTCAACAGGCGCTGAGAGTGGTTCAGGCGGCTAAAGAAAATCTTGCGAAAGGCGTTGGTGCTTTCGTCGTGGACGGACAGCTCGTTGACGGCCCGCTTATTACACGGGCCGAACGCACTGTTTCGTTAGCGCGCGAAGCAGGGTTACTTTGACGGCAGGCAAATACCCATCTTTTGCATTATTGTTAATCCGTATCAAGCGCCCGTAGTATTGCGGCGCTGGATACCTCAAAGAGCTGTGGTTAACCTGCGGTCGCGCCGGTTGAGCGCACGACATCACCCCACATCTTGATCTCGGCGGCAACAAAAGCTTTGAATTGTTCAGGAGTGCTTGCTTGAACAATCGCTGCCTGTGCTGCAAAAGTCTCCTGCACGTCTTTCATTGCTGCGATCGTTGCGCAGGCAGCTGAAAGCCTGTCCACAATCGCGCGTGGCGTTTTAGCCGGAGCAAACAAACCATTCCAGGAAGTAATATTAAAATTTGGAACGCCTGCTTCGGCCATTGTTGGTACATCTGGCATCAGTGCTAAGCGCTTAGGCGCAGCGACTGCCAATGCTCTGAGCTGACCCGACTGAACACTTGGAATAGCTGATAGAGCCGTTTTAAAACCAAAGTCCGTCACCCCGCCTATTGTGTCCGTCAGCGCAGGCGCTGCGCCCTTGTAAGCGATATGTGCGATATCAAGGCCAAACCGTTTCTTGAACATTTCACCTGCGAGATGGGGTGTCGTGCCGACGCCCGACGAGGCGTAGTTCATTTTTCCGGGGCGCTCTTTTGCGTATTGGATAAGTTCCTGCACAGTTTTGACGGGTAGCTTAGAAGACGAGACGAGAAGAGCCGGTGCGCTGGAAATATTGGATATGGCTTCGAAGTCTTTGAGTAGGTCGTAGCCAGGATTTTTAAAGAGTGACATATTGATGGCGTTCGCGACCGTACCCAAAAAGAGCGTGTAGCCGTCTGCGGGAGACCTGGCCGCAAGTTCTGTCCCAATATTTGATCCGCCACCTGGTTTGTTTTCAATCACGATCCGTTGGCCGATAATTTCCATTAGCTTCGCTGTTACGATTCGCGCCGTAACATCTGTCGATCCGCCTGGACCAAAAGCGACGATCAATTTAATTGTTTGTGATGGCCATTTAGCGGTAGAGCTCTGCGCCAAAGCCGGTACGCTAACGACTGCACCGAGCGCTAATCCACCTTCGATAAATTTTCTGCGATCCATAATATCTCCTGAAATAGTTGTGCTTGTTTTAGTAATTGAGACGTCTGATATATCTTTTCAATGTGGCGTCGATCAGTACTGATCGAACATTCGTTGTATCTCTGTCGAGTCCGTTGTTTTAGTCAAGGCTAACGCTAACAGAATTCTAGCCTTTTGAGGGTTTAAATTATCGGCCCTCAGGAATCCAGCTTGAACTATTTTGCTCGGGCCGAACGTTCGACCAGAACCGGCGCGTGAAGACATGACAACCTTCACGCCTGCTGCGACGGCCTCTTTCATTGCAATATTTTCTTCCGGTGACATCAGACCGGGAGCAAAGGCGGCGCCAATAATGCCCTTGGCGCCGCCTTGAATAAAGGCGCGCGTGGCCATGCCGTCGCTACCGGCGTAGTGGTAGGCGATCTCTACGCGTGGAAGTGCATCGAGGGTTCTGATGTCAAATTCCGTATCGGGGTTATGGCGTCTGAGGGACTTTCGGTAGAACACAACACGATCTCCATCGGCATGCCCCAATACGCCAAAGTCTGGGGATCTAAATGTTTGCAGGCGTGCTGTCGAGGTTTTGCTCACTTCCCGCGCTGCATGTATTTCGTCGTTCAAGCAAACTAAGACGCCTAATCCGCGCGCTTCAGGTGTTGCAGCAATACGAACGGCGTTAAATATGTTTAAACCGGCATCGGACGAAAGTGCGCTCGCTGGACGTTGCGCGCCCGTAATAACGACTGGCAGGTCAGTCTTCAGGGTCAAGCTCAACGCATAGGCCGTCTCTTCTATTGTTGCGGTGCCATGCAAGATCACAATGCCTTGCAGATTGGGTGTGCTAATTAGTAGTTGTTCAACCATTAATACTAATTTTTTCCAGTGCGGAAAAGACACTGCAGTGGAGGGAAGCGTATCAAACTGGACTGGTATGACGTTAGCAATTGTCTTGGCTTGCGGAAACTTTTCAAGCATTTCCGTTGCGTTTAGACGGGTCCCGGTTGCGGTGTACTCGTAGAGGTCTAGTTCGCCGTTTGCGCTGATTGTGGTCAGAGTTCCACCGGTACTGATCATTGCGATGGTTGGTTTGGTACTCATTATGTTTTATCTCCGGGAAATGATTTTTTTGTTTTCGTCGTGGCACACAAGTAAAGAGTTCTAGCCGGTTGTATTTACTTGTCAGTAGGTAAGACTCAAGATACTATTTAATCATCATACAAACAAGCATCTAGGAGACGCACGATGGATAAGCTCGAAAAATGGCGTGGATACGTTCCCGATGAGGAACTCGAGACATACCGAAAAGGAGGGTTTGCCCAACGAATCGGAATGGGAGAGCGCGTTGCCTTATTGAACATTGACACCACGCATATGTTTGTTGATCCATCGTATTCGATGTGTGGTCGGGATATGACAACAGTGAAAAACTCTTTGATTCAACTGACTCAAGCGTTTCGTCGCTTGGATCTGCCTATCTACTACAGCCGCCGTGATGATCGTAGCCATCCGACCTATCGTGGCGCCTGGAACTATAAGTTGGCTGAACCGGACGCTTTTCAGTACACGAGCGATCCCCGTGCCGACATTTGGCCACCAGAGTATGCGCCACGACCGATCGATCGTGTCGTTCTTAAAAACAAACCTTCTTGCTTTTTTAGTACACCGCTTGAGGCCTTCTTGCGTTACGACAAAGTTGATACGCTGGTGATTTGTGGAATCTCCACCTCTGGCTGTGTCCGCGCTGGGGCGTCGGATGCTTTTTCGCATAATTTCCGAGTCATTCTTGTCGATGAGGCTTGTGGTGATCGCAGTCCCCAGGCACATAAAGCGAACATGTTTGATTTGGATATGAAATTTGCCGATGTCGAGTCGATGGATTACGTGCTCGCAGAGTTGAACAACAAGTTTGGAAAATAGAGCAATGCTGTATGCGCATTGACCTAAAAAAAATCGGATGTGTATGCTAGGGCAACTCATTTGGAGTTGCTCTTTTTTTTGTAGCAGTGCGATCAGCTTTCCGGATGTTTTTGGTTGGTCTTTTACTTGTGGAGGTCGACCAGACATTGCCTTTTGCTGATTGTGTCCGTTCAAGATCGACACCGTACTGATAGATGTCCGGACGATATTGAACGGAGATCCATTCGACGGGTCGGTCTGACAGATCGTAAACAATTCTGTCTGAGATAAGAAGCGCCTCTCCCGGTTCGATATGCAAGGCGCGCGCGACTGCAGGTGTTGCGTTTTTGGCGCTAATGACTTGTTCTGCCCGCCCGATGATGATTCCGGCTGTCTCCAACAACGCTAACAAGGGTTTGGTGGACATTTGCTCGGACTTGATTTGACGCGTAACGCCTTGTGGCAGATACGTGACAGCGTAAGAGAAAGGGATGCCGTCTAAACTTCTGACGCGCACCGACCATAAAACAGGCTCTCCGCGTTTGACTTTTAGCGTGCGGGCAACCTCGTCTGTCGCAGTGACGGTCTCGTGAGAGAGCAGCTCGACTGTTGTTGAATCACCCATCCTGCGGTTGTTCTCAATCATGCCCTCGACACCGGCCAACAGGTGGGTGCTTGGTCGATAGGCAGCCACGCGAGAGGCCTTGCCTTGTTGGCGACTAATTAAGCCTCGAGCAGATAGTTCATCCATTGCGCGACGCGCTGTAATCCGCGAGACATTAAGCTCTTTTTCAATCTGACTCTCACTCGGGAATAAGCTGCCTGGCGCAAATATACCGTTTTGAATGCAGTCCCGTAGGTGAGAGTAAATTTGGTGATAGAGCGGCGTCGGTAACGACTTGCTTACATTGAAGTTAGACCATTTCATATGTATTAATTATGTAAGCCCGGGGAGCCAGAGAACAATCTGAGGAAAGAAATA
>CAMBFI010000031.1 GCA_945865935.1 Bordetella parapertussis
TCTGGCAGAATCGCATCCGCTTCAATAATGTCGTAGCGGCGTGGCTCCTTCGCCAACAAACGCCTGCCATCCGCATACTCCATCGTCCAGCGGGCATTGGTCATCATCTGTCCAACTGGGCCGTCTGGCAGCACTTTGGCAAGTGCAGCGTGAACCCCGATTACCGGCTCAACGAGCTCAACCGCACGGACCCGAGTCTTTGGCAATACGGCAGCTGCCCAAGGCGTGCCGCCGCTGCCAACGCCAATGACCAAAACATCGCGTGGGTCTGGATGCACCAAGGGCCCTACAGCGCCAAGCAGTTGGTGAATAGACAGGAAAGGAACCCGACCCTGCGAGAATCCTTGAATAAAAAATGGCCCTTCTAATAAACCGTCCGCGCGGCGGTCAGCCCTAAACAAAGCCACCCCAGAACGGTCCTCAGCCCACGACACGTGATGGCCATCGCTTTGCAGGTGTGTACGAGACCAAAAAGCAGCATTCCCCGGCAGAACAATCAAGGCCACCAAACAGGCTGTACCGACCGCGATTTCTGGCCATCGGCGCCATCGACTGGTTGCTAACCACCCAAGGATCAAAAGGATCGACAACACGGCGAGTGCCTGCAACGTACCTGCCGTTCCAAGCCAGTGAAGGGTAAAAAGCCCCGTGCCAATGGCTCCCAAGGCATTGCCCGCAATATTGGCCAATTGAACCCATCCCACGCGAGCACCAACCTGAGAAAGATCTTGTTGCACGGCGCGTTGAACAAACGGAAAAGTCATACCGATCAAAAATGCCGCTGGCCCTACCACCACGCCCGTCAATAAGAACATGGCAACCAGGGATTGGGGACGCATGCGTTGCTGGTCAACCGACAAGTAAGTGGTTAACGGCTCATAGGGCAATGCCCACCAAGCGAGCAACAAGAAGACCGCACCAACTGCAAAGCCACCAGCTTGAGCTATAAAGAAAGCAGGCCTAGGATCCGCAAAACGCTGCACCAACCGCGAAGCCAGCGCCATACCCAAGCCATCAGCCAATAGAAAAACACTGAGTACGGTTGGAAACAAATAGGCGTGAAACATGCCGACCTGCCCAATAAATCGAACCCAGACGATTTCAAGGGCAACGATCACATATCCCGACATAAAAACCAACAAACACCACAGACCCAACCGACCAAAGGGATCTGGCGCAGCGATTTTGACCAGAACCACTTTTGGGGCGCGTTCGCGGCTGGTCGTGGACAACATCGAGAGCACAATCATGACCGCCAATACATCCAACGCAGCAGCCAGCATCAAAGCGCCAACAAACCCCAGCTCGCCCACCAAAAACCAGCCCCCCAACAAGGCCCCGAGACCAGCGCCTAGCGTATTTAGGCTGTAGAGTCGGCCAATGCGCTGAGCGGCGGTTTCAAGCGATGTAGCAACGGCTCTTGAAAGCAGGGGCAAAGAGGCGCCCATCAGTGTGGTTGGCAGCAATAGTCCAGCAAAGCACAAAGCAAAGATCGCCGTTGGACTGTCAATCACCCCGGCCAAATCGGTTGCCAAGAAGTCGTACAAAAAGAATTTTGAAACGAGTGCGAAGGCGGCCACCGCTGTTTCAGCCACAGCAAATCCGATCAGCGCCCCTCGAGGCGAGAGTCGATCTGCGAGCCACGCACCGAGAATTGAGCCCACGCCAAGGCCTGCGAGGAAAGCGCCCACCACGAGCGAGGCCGACACTGTATCGGATCCAGCGAAAACACCGAGCATGCGTTGCCAGATAATCTGGCACAAAAGCGCAGCAAATCCAGAGACGAAAAATGCAAGGGTTAACTTCGCCATGGGCACTGTGGGCGGTACTGATTGACTGAAATCGGTGGGTGTGAATAAATCGTCAGCGCGGCTCATGGTTGCTTTTAATCATAATTGTTCACTAATGAAGTTAGTGGGCAAGATCAAAAAAGTGTAGTGCCCGACACATAGTTTACGTTTTATACCGGACACACACTTTACAGTTTTGGCATAGGAGGGGACCGCTATGCCTTGGATGGAAAGTACGAAAATGGACGAAAAACTAAGATTTGTGTCTAGATTTCTGGATGGGGAGTCGATTTCTGCTCTGTGCCGAGAGTTTGGTATTTCTCGTGTGACAGGGCACAAAATCGTTGATCGGTACAAAGAGTCTGGAATGAAGGCCTTTACCGACCGCAGTCGAAAACCTTTTCGACAGGCAAACCGCCTGCCCTTTCAGATTGAAAAACTTATCGTGCAAGTCAAGAAAGGGTTTCCGACGTGGGGTGCGCCTAAGATCCGAGAGCGGATTCATACGCATTATCCAGATGTCGCCTCGCCCGCCAAGAGTACTGTACACGCCGTGCTTGCTCGTAACGGCTTGGTGACAAAGAAGCGGCGCAGACGAACTCGCTTAGAAGGCACTTCGCTATCCGATCCCCTAGTGCCCAACACGCTCTGGTGTACAGACTACAAGGGTGAGTTCATGTTGGGTAACAAAAATTATTGTTATCCATTAACGGTGACAGATTACGCCTCTCGCCTTTTTAATCTGTTGCGAGGGCCTAGAGAGTACGCGAGAAGCAGATGCCTTTAACGTCTTCGAGAGACTGTTCAAAGAGTATGGGTTGCCGAACAATATCCGTTCGGATAACGGAGTGCCTTTCGCAAGTCCTAACGCCTTGTATGGCCTGAGCAGCCTGTCTGTGTGGTGGTTGCGCTTGGGCATTGGGATTGAGCGGATTAAGCCTGGCAACCCGCAGCAGAACGGTCGACATGAACGCATGCACTTGACCTTGAAAAAGGCCACAACAAATCCTCCAGGCATGAATATGCTTCAACAGCAGGATAAGTTTGAAGACTTTATTCAAGAGTTCAATTACGAACGGCCACACCAAGTGCTAGAGATGAAACGGCCAGCTGATTTTTACCAACTGTCGAACAGAAAGTATGAAGGATTGCCAGATATTGCCTACCCGTTTCACGATAAAACCGTGACCATCACGAACTGCGGACGAATCTGTATTGAAGGTAAAAAGATTCACTTCAGTACGGTCTTTGCGGGGCAAGACGTAAGCCTACGTCAGGTCGAAGACGACGTGTGGCTTGTGAGTTTTATGGAATACGATATGGGATACTTTGATTTGGAGTCTCACAGGGTACAAGTCTTGGAGAACCCATTCAGCCCCAAAGTGTTAACTATGTGACCGGTACAAACTGTAAACCATGTGTCCAGAACGGACCTCCAAAGCCTGAGTGCTCAGTCTGAGGACGGTACAGTCAGAATCACGCTCGAGCCCCACCACACAAAACTGCTTGAAGGATTTCACCGCGCAGAAGGTACACAACAGCGCTGGACGCAAGGTGATGCCCTCTTACCTAAAATACTGTTAGGCGATGGGACAGAAGAAATAACACTGACCATCACAGGACGGGCACTGCCGCGTTATCACCTCAGTGATATTGATTTGCTCGAAAACCAAGCGACCTCTTAATCGCGCGCCATACGCGCGCGCACCCAAATCTTCGAGAATAATTGGCTAGGCGCATTCGCTCTGAAAAAACCGTAGCCGAAGAAATCTTTCTATCGGTATTGCAAACTAACTCAGCGACGCAGCAATGCGACGATCTGCCTGAGCAACAAACTGATCTGCAGTTTTCACAAGCGTTTTCACGAACGCATGGCCTGCTTTCAGTGAGTCACACAAAACGACAAGATCTTCGATGTATTCGTGCACCATCTGATTACGTAGCTTACGCATCACGAGCCAATCATCGGTTGAATCTAGCCAGCCCAATTTCTCGGCGCGATCTAGATTTTCAGTCGCGGCACCCCGAGTCTCAGCCATGGCATCCAACAGAGCCGGCAAAAACTTGTCTGCCAACGTATCTTGTAGGCGCCCAAAACGGCTGACAAAAGCATCAAGCCGCTCTGCAAGTAATGCGTCCTGAGAGATGCGTTGTAGATCAATGACATCAAGAGATTTAGCAAAGAGTCGAGCGTCAGTGTCTTGCAAATAATTAGCTTCCTTTTTGACTACGCGGCTAAGAAATTGCAACCGAAATTTAAGCCCTTCATCCAGTTTCATAAGATGACCCCATTGCGAGTCGCAATTTCATGGATCGGCTGAATCTTTAAATTCGGAGCTTTGAGAATGACATCCACCCTGCGTCCATCCATCGCACGGGACACACGGCTTGCGACCCTTGCCCCCAACAGCGCCGGTTCATCGACAATATTTGGTACTTCCACCATGAGATCAACGTCACCCCCTTTGGCCTGATCGTTGACTCTCGAACCAAATAAGGTCACGCGCGCCAAGTCTCCAAACACTGTTTGTGCAGCGTCACGGATCATATCGATTTGCGAAAGGGTGAGTCTCATGACTGTATTGAATCACAGTGGCAAAGTTTTTGACACATCGGACAACTTAAAAACAAAAAAGCCCAACCGAGAAGTTGGGCTAAATCATTGATATTTTTGGCTCCCCGAGCTGGACTCGAACCAGCGACCTGCGGATTAACAGACACATTCTCGGCTCTTGCTCACGCCACTGTACACGCGCTCACACCGGTCTGACAAGTGCTTTTGACCGTCTACCGCTCACACGTTTTGAGCCCCCGATCCAACACCATCCCCACGTAGTCCTTGGGCAGCATATGCCCCGCGCCTTTGACGACAGTCAAGTCCCAGGCCGTCAGTTTGGCTAGTGCAGTGACACTCTCAGGATTGCTTTGCCAGTCCAACTCACCAACGTGGATCTCACAGTGCTTTGCCACGGGGTACTTGCTTTCTTGAGCCAGCTTCATCAACCGACGTGATCTGGGTGGCACAAAGTGTGTTGCTGTCTCACCGCTCGAGAAAGCCCCAACGATTGTCGACAGTAGAAGCACCTTCCCAACGTATGCGGGAATCAATGTTTGAGCATGCAGGAATAGGTAGGCACCGTAGGAGTTGGCTACAACCTGACAGTCTTCATGCCAGAAGCGCGAGGAGAGATCCTCGGCGACTAGTTGGATCTGCTCTGCGAAGCTCAGGCGGGCAAACCCGTCAACCGCCTCGCGACCAGTCAAAGTGAATCCGCGGGCGGTCAGTGCCTCACCTAGCCCTGTTTCAAGGCGACCACCACGTCCGGGGAGGTAGTAGAGTTGCACGATTAATCTCAATGAGTTGTCCAGACTATATCCGCAAAGTTGACGCGCGATCCCAGCACGGCCTACGATGCGTTAATGACCAACAACACCAAACTGTCGGTGAGAAAAGTATTCTGCCTTTACGGCGGCTTTGTGCTGTTGCCGCTAAACATCGCTGTGCTGATCTACTGCATATTCAGAGTCAATCTGCCGCCGCTGCTCAAGTTGGTTTGGTATTTGCCACCACTAAAGCTTGATTCTAGGTTCGACTGTTTGGTCTACAACTTACCTGATGCATTATGGGCATTTGGCTTTACGAGCTTTCTCTTGATTGCATGTAGGCGAGACAGCCCAATGGTTCGCAAGTTGTATCTAACTGTCGGGTTTGTTTTGATGATCGGCTTAGAGGTGGGTCAAGGAAGGTGGTTTGCAGGTACCTATGACCCACTCGACGTGGTTGCAACAGTTGTGGGGGCGGGGCTGGCTTGTGTGTTTTTGAAGCGTTTCGTCGAGTAAGAATCACTGTCCCAAATACGGCGCCACCGAGCTGCGATGCAATTTTAAACAGGATGGTTGCAATGTCAAAAAAGGATTCAATCGACCAGTTGGTAGAAAGAGCTAAATTGGCGGCGAGTAAATTGGGGATCACTGCAACTGGTCAACACAGGAAAGAATTAAATTCAAAAAGACAGTTTGAAGTTCATAATCCAAAAACGGATGAGTATCGCTGGTCAAGACTTAATCATCTTGAGTCTGGCACAAATCCTTGGACTTTGGCCTCAGTTGTTGAGCAATTGGCCAAAGCCAAGTCTTTTGCTCTGTCTCTCGGTCTGAAAGCCACTGGCAGGGAAGAGCGCCGAAGCAATGCAAGATATTTTGAAGTGCAGCATCCCGATGGCAGAACTAAGTATGTCACCTTGCGCAACCTGCAGGACGGGAAAAACCCCTTTGGAAAATTAACTCTTGAAGCTCGAATCAAAGACGCTGAAGTTGCTGCAACAAAAAATGATTTGAAGATTACAGGCAAATTTAAGTGGCAAGGGAATCGAAAAATTGTAGAGGTGATAACGCCAAGCGGGCGATCTGTTCATATGCAACTAGATGCTATCAAGCGTGGATTCAAGCCGAGATCTAGCAAAGAAGAACAAATTGCTAAGGCGGGTCGATACGCCAATTTAATGGGGATTATTGCTACCGGCTTAACAATGCGAAGTCCATCTGGTGCATTGCTGTTTGAAGTAAGCAACGGAAAAGATAAAACGTTTTGTCAAATGTCTCATCTAAAGCTTGGAAAAAATCCTTGGCAGGCTCCATTCAAAATCAATAAAAATGGTTATTTTTATGTATATGAAATTCAATTTCAAGAAAAACTATTTTTGGGTTTTGGCGTGACAAATAACTATCAACGCCGTCACAGTGATCACTTGATTGAATCGGGTAAGATCGGCGCAAAAATAAAGCGAATTGAATTGATACAAATGCATGGTGCTAAATGCTTGGAACTTGAGACCTCAATCAAACGACTGATTAAATCTCGAGAACATCTCAATGTTATTGGCTTTAAAACCGAGTCTGCACCGTTTGATCAAAACCTCTTGAGTCGAATCAGAAATCAATTGAAACGCATTCAAGAATCGCAATGATGAGCAAATTACGGTGCGTTTACGTATCGGATAATGGCAAACTTCATACTTTTGACATTGGCCGCAAAAAATACGCCGGGAGCGGTATTGACCATTCCGGAAAATGAGCTGTTGTTGTTTACCTGAATAGCGGCATCACCGCCCTGTTTTTTTACCTCCCCAGCCACAGATGATCGGATGATTGCTTCGTCACCCCAACCACCACCGACTTCACTGACGACCATGCCAATGATCGTGTACTTGCGTGGCGGTGATCCATTAGCCCAAAAATCAATTCCATCAACCACTACCTTGGTGCCGCCTTGACCTTCGTACAGATTGTTCTTGCCCTCATAGGCCTGATAATCTGTCGTGGCACAGCCGAGGGCTAAAAGGATGAAGCCGACTATGCCCGCAAATCGGATAGTGTGTGACATAGTTGTTCTCCCGTCCAAATTATGCGTTCTATTCTAGGCCACAATACTGACGGGCAGTTGGCGGCTTAAGGCTAATTACTGCGCTTAGTCAATAGTTTCGCTTGGCCGATGGTAGTGGTGGTGTGCCGTGCCAATTCAGCGGTGACTCGGCCGGTCTATTGCCTTAAAGGGGTCGCCTTGATGGTGGTTCTAGAAGTTTTGCGAGGCAGTCTACTTTTGGGTACTTTTGACCCGCTGAACTTGCTTGCTATTCTTTTTAGCGCTTGGACTGCTTGGTTTCTTTTGAGTCGGTGCCTCAGGCGTTGAGACAAGTGCCTCAACTCTTTTGATGATTTCTGACGGCGTAACGCAGAGTGGCTCGGCAATCTTAAAGATTGTCATCAGGCTAGGTTGTTGCTGCCCCAGCTCCAGAAGGCTGACGAACGTACGCCTGAGATCCGACTCGAGGCCTAGCTGCTCCTGAGTTAATCCTGCCGCCAATCTTAGTTCTCGGATCACCTTGCCAAAGGCAATAGCTAAATCCATTGATTCCCCCTATTGGAGGAATTTTCAAGGCGGCGTACTATTAAGTCTTCCCACAATAGTAGGAATTAGCAAATCAGTCCATTTAGTTGCGTCCATTTTTTTTGAGTGCATTCGGCGCTGGAGACCAAAGTGTTAACGCATACGATCAAGGCATTAGGTATTGGAGTATTTGTCCTCTTGGCTTTAGGAAGTGGCACCTCTCAAGAGCAGCGACAGCAATACATGTCCAATCTTCAAAATCGCTGTGACGGTTACGGGTTCCGAAAAGGGACTCCTGAATACTCCAATTGCTTAATGCAACTAGACACCCAGAACAATATTGCTGCAGCGAGGCAATCCCGTTGTTATGCCGCTATGAGCCAAGCGTATGCGGATCCGGGGCGAACTGGAAACTTTGGCGAGGCACAAATTCGAGCCAATGCCGCCTATAACCGATGCATGAATGGCAACTAACCTATGATAGATCCTCAGACGAGCTGGTTGCGATATTCATTAATCTTGTTTGTGTTGGTGAGTTCAACTGCGGCTGGGCAATCAGCGGTCACGGATATAGACATGAAGTCCATGTATTGCACTCGGATTCAGGTGAATCTGAAAAATGGACTGCAACCCATGGTGCAATATTTTGAGTCGGTGATGCCGAAGTCTCCAGAACTGAAAGAAATGCGAAATGAGTTAAATCGTATCGAGCGAGACGTAAAGAGAATGCAGGATTACCTTATGACCCGCGCGAGGATCGTGGGAGCTTCAGCATATAGCCAATCCGTTATGGTTGCAGCAAATCGCGGTGATTCGGATATCGCTACGCAGCGCCGCTGCGTGGAGGAATGTGGTGACACGTCAAACAAAGATGGAACACCTAACTTTGCCAAGGTCGACGCTTGCCAAGCGGGCTGTAAGCGCAAGATTGGAGATGTTTTGTCACGGATGCAATCCTGTGACAAGGTGGATTGGTTGCCATTTTAGTTGCATACAAAGCTAACTAACTGACATTAAAACGTAAGGACGAATTATGAACAGTGTCGTGGGTTGGTTGCTTATGGGACTTGCATTTGGTGGCGCTGTTTACTTCTGGCAAAAGGCGATTACATTGGGCTTGAGTTGGACAGAAATCATCCTTTGCTACCTTATATGGCCCATCGCAGTAGTGCGCGGACTATATTTTTTGGTGGTGGATGCGATCCAATACATCAAAAGCAAATAGCTGCGTAGCCGCTTCAGGTGTAGCCCGTCGGATCGCGCTTATGAACATGATCAAAATGTCAGAGAACGATTCAATGAGTTGTCATCTCCTATTGGACTCATTGGTAGTGAAAGACAACCGTGTCCAATTGATTGAGATCGTCAACCTCACAAAACCACAACCCCTCGGGGGCGATAAGCTATCGCTGTCATCAAAAATCTTTGAGATCATCGATCTAACGACGAAAGAGCAGACGATCTATCACATGGAAATTTATGAGGATCTGTTTGCGGAAGGCGAATGCTGGGCTAGCGGGGATGCAAAGGAGCCAACAAGAGTAATACCCGTTGACTCGCTGAGCTATAAGAACTACCTGTTCTTGAAGCAGTATCTGGGGTATTCGGATTAGGAGTTCGATGCTACGAACTGTCTGACGAGTCCACGACTAACGGCAAAGATTGACTCATGCGCTGAGCGTGAGGTTATTAGCTAATAAAATCGTCTTTACCCGAGACATTGCACACCGATGAATATCATCGTCGGGTTGTCGTGATTCATAATTGATATCGCCCATGGAACTCATAGCCTCATGCTTATTAAGTTGTTTCTTAGCGCACCGATTACATTTATCCTCATGTATGCGGGGAAATACCTTATCAGCGATAAAGACGTGCCACAAGAGTTTCCCTTCATTATGTTCGAGGTAGTAGTATTTTTCGGTCTCGTTGCTCGCCCGTACTGCCTTATACGGACTTTACAACGTTGGTTGACGTATCTTCGACGTGTCGGTAAGCCTCTTGAACGCCGAATCGCCACGCAGGGTCGTCGCGTGTTGGGAGCGGCAGCGTGAAGCACTCTAGCCAAGGGGCTGGGAAGCTATCAGGTGTGAAATAGTCCACACACTGAGTCCCATCATGCCACGTCAACCCCAAGACCGACAGCATGTGGTGAGTAGTGTCATCGTTATCCATCATGTCATCGATACCGACTAGATAGTCATCGACCAGATCACCATTGAGTAAATCAGTGGCTACTCTGACGACATGTTGATCACCGTCCAATCTCAAGTGAATGAGCCTCGCCTCGAGCGAACTCTTCAGAATTACTACGGGTGAATGTAAAAATTGAAGTGCCATTTAGGTGATTCTCCGAGCTTATTCTGGCGATCGCCGCTACAGGATCTTTTTCGGTTCGGCATTCCGCTCGTGTATGAGCTTGAGTTGTAACGCAACGATACGCTGAAATACTCCCGCTTGTGCCTCTTTATAAGTCGATAGCGTTGTGAATCGAGCCTGCGCCTTGTCAAACTGCCGCAGTCTGCGCTCCAGCTCACCAGCCACAAGTTGATCGGATAGCCATTGCTGACGATCGACATACTCTTCCTTCAGGGCTTCGTTATAAGCCTCAAGTGCCGTTTTCGCGTACTGCCTGTACTTTGGCTCCAAAGTTGGAAGGGGCTTCCACTAGTTGTAATTGCACCCTGTGTATCGCAAGACTACCTTCGTATGCTCCCCAGAAAGGGCTTGAGTTTAAATTCAAAGGTAAAGTCATCGACGCCCATGCAAGACGCCAGACTATTTGGGTGTAAAAGTTGAGCGTAAGCTACAGCTCCAGAATGAGTCAGAAGAAAGCTAAGGAGGGTCTTCAAGACCCACCTGACTCCATCAGAAGCACACTAGCGCTGATCAAGAGCGCAGAGTTCCGTAAGGAGTATGACTCCGCCCCTTGGTAGACCACGGCGTTTGTTCATGGGAACTTTCGTTGGTTCAGGCAGTGAGCGCGCGCGGATAGCGCAGGACGAGGACTTCGGCGCCCTCCCCCGAGGCCTGCAGCGTGGCGCTGCCTTCCTGGGGCGTGACGAACAGGCAGGACCACGGCGCATAACTGCCGCCGTTCAAGGTCAGCGATCCGGCGGAAACCAGCATCGACAGGCCGTTGCCTTCGGCGGTCGAGGGTGTTGCCATCGATTCGTCGGGTGCCAGGCGCATGTAGAAGATGGCGAGACCGTCGTCCTTCTCCAGAGCGGTCTCCAGCACACCAGCCTTGCGCGCGGCAAGCTCCTGCGGCGCGCCTATCTGGATCTGAGGCGCGATGACGTTGCGCCTGGGCAGCGGGCGCATGCGCGGCCGCGCGCCAGGCAGGTATTGCGCGCCGGTTTCGTCGGCGCTCGCCCGAAAGGTGAAGTACGACAGACCGGAATCGCCGGGTGTGATCGGGCCATAGCCGGTGCTGGCGCCGGCGAAGTGCACCGACAAGGGCGTCACCGCGTGCGCGCCCAGCCTGCCGTCGCCTGCCACGACCACCTGGAATTGGTCGACGAAATGGAAGTGCGGTGGCACGATGGCGCCTGCCTCCTGCTCCACCAGGAAGGCCTGGGCCGGACGCACTTCGCCCGGCTCGGGCTCGCGGTATTCGATCGCGCCGGCGACGGCGAGCGAGTCGGACGACACCGGCGACGGCGGCGGGCCGAAGAACTCGGTCCGCCACACCCGTTGGCCGCTGGTGGACACGCGGGAAAATCTCGTGGAAGCGACTTCCACCTGGGATGCTGCAAGCATGTTCGTCGTTCTCCGGTCGGTCATTCGACGCGCGCGTTCGACTCGCGCACGGCCTTGCCCCATTTCTGGAGCTCGCTCTTGAGGAATACGCTGAATTCCTCGGGCGTCCCGGGGGTCACCTCGGCGCCAAGCTGCACCATGCGGTCCTTGAAGGCAGGCGTGTTCAGCACCTTGGTGATCTCGGCATTGAGCTGCCGCACCAGTGCCGGCGACAGGCCGGCCGGCGCCAGCACGCCGAGCCAGGCGGCCATCTCCATCGGCACGCCAACTTCGCGCAGCGTCGGCACGTCGGGCAGCGAGCCGACGCGCGAAGCGGTGGTGACGGCCAGCGCCCGCAGCTTGCCGCCCTTAATCAGCGGCACGGTTACCACGGCGGTCTCAAACAGCAGGTCGATGCTGCCGCCCATCATCCCGTTGAGCGATTCGGCGCTGCCCTTGTACGGCACGTGGGTGAATTTCGCATCCGCCTGCTTGGCGAAGGACGCCGCGATGAGGTGCGAGGTGCTGCCGCTGCCCACGCTGGAGTAATTGAGTTTGTCGGGGGCCGCCTTGCCGGCAGCGATCATATCCTTGACCGACTTGTACGGCGAGTTCTCGTTGACCACCAGCACATACGGCAGCTGCATCAGCAGCGCGATCGGCGTGAAGTCCTTCAGCGTGTCGTAGCGCACGTTTGTGTAGAGGTTTGGATTGCTGGCCAGCGGCCCGTTGGCCGAGATCAGCAGCGTGTAGCCGTCTGACGCGGCACGCGCCACTTCGGCCGCGCCGACGCTGCCGGCCTGCCCCAGCTTGTTCTCGACGATGACGGTCCAGCCATTGTTCGTCATCAGGCGCTCGGCCAGCTGGCGAGCAATGATGTCGGTGGCGGTGCCGGGCGGGAAGCCGACCACCAACTTGATCGGCCGCGACGGAAAGTTCTGCGCGCTGGCGACCGTGGCGGCGGCGGCAAAGCCGGCCGCCAGAATCCATTTGCCGAGTTTCATGTTCAGGTCTCCTGGAGGTTGGGTGTAGGGCGGCGATTCATGTGCAGCGACATCGTGTAGCTGAACCGGTCCGCGGGATGCAGGTTGATGGCCACTTCCAGCAAGGCTCCGGAAGCGGAGGAATAGCGGCGCGCTCGCCGTACTGCCGCTCGATCAGCGAATACACCGGCCGTACCGATCGCATCCTTGATGCCGGAGTAGGCGGCCGGCACATAGACGGATGAGCATTTTAACCAAGCCAAGTATTGCCCTGGTTGGAAGCGCTGCCAATCCACGTAAACCCTTGCCTTTTCCGCAACAAACAATGCGCTGCCCGCCAGAAGAATGAAGACTACTACTTTTGACGTCGTAAATGAATCTAAGGTACTTTACTGTTGATTTGCACCGAAAATTGACCAGTTGAAGGTGCGGTTAAAAACTTGGTCAGTTTTCAACCGGCGCCAACATAGATAGCGTTGTGAATCGAGCCTGCGCCTTGTCAAACTGCCGCAGTCTGCGCTCCAGCTCACCAGCCACAAGTTGATCGGATAGCCATTGCTGACGATCGACATACTCTCCCTTCAGGGCTTCGTTATAAGCCTCAAGTGCCGTTTTCGCGCACTGCCTGTACTTTGGCTCCAAAGTTGGAAGGGGCTTCCACTAGTTGTAATTGCACCCTGTGTATCGCAAGACTACCTTCGTATGCTCCCCAGAAAGGGCTTGAGTTTAAATTCAAAGGTAAAGTCATCGACGCCCATGCAATGCGCGGGACTACTCGGGTGCGAAAATTGAGCGCAAGCGCTAGCTCCAGAATGAATCAGAAGAAAGCTAAGGGTGGTCCTCAGGACTACCCTGACACTCTTGAGATAATTGAGAGCGCAGAGTTCCGCAAGGAGTACGACTCCGCTGCGCTTAATTAGAGAATAGCGTTCGATTGGCGGCTGAAGTGGTCACCATCGACGCATAAGTAAGCATTGTGAATCAGAAATCGATGTGCCAGACGAAACCGATCCGCGACTGTCTGCTATTGTGCATAATGTAAGCCGTCGCAGCCTGACAGCCAGCCAGCGAGCCTTGGCGATCGTGACGGTGAATGCGTGGCGCAGAAGTGGAGTGACCAACAAGGGGGGTCTTGAAGACCCACCTACCAAAACCACAAATGAATTGTCTAATTTGTCCAACACATCTGAAAAAACAATTAAGCGTGCCAAAAAAGTTATTACCGATGCGGTACATGAGGTGATTGAGGCTGTACAGTCTGGTAATGCACTGGAAGTGGCTGCGGACAATATGGGGGTACGGTGGGATCAGGAAGTACTGCTTGACACCCATTAAACATTGGCATTACAAAATATAGGCATTCTTAAAATGCCTTTAATTGGTGTTGGCTTCTGCTGCGCCGGTACTCAACCCTGGAGTTTGCTATGAACATTGAACTTGATGAAGTTGTTGTACAAGATGTTTCTGACGATGCACTGGAGTTGGCTGCGGGTGGTGCGCAGGGGGGTAAAAACACATGTGGTGTTAGCTTCTACAATCCTGCGCCGCTGGGGTGTTAGCTTCTGCTGCGCCGGTAACCCACTTGGAGTTTGCTATGAACATTGAACTTGATGAAGTTGTTGTACAAGATGTTTCTGACGATGCGCTGGAGTTAGCTGCAGGTGGTGCGCAGGGGGGTCCCTCCCCTGACAGTACTGGTATAGTCAACCCAATTTACCGCTGTTAGGTAGCTATTGCTGACAGCTAACCCAACTTGGGTACTAGCCACCTTCGGGTGGCTTTTTAACGCCCGAACAGCATCGTTTGAGCAAAATACAGTGCATAGGTCAGCACAACAAAGCCGTCGATTTGTGGGGGTGGGAGTATGGTGGGGAGTCGGTAAACTAATCGCCTGAGCATCATTAAGCAGTGCTGGCTAACGATGGGTGCTCCATGAAAAGGATACTGGACGCCCCCCGCTACAAAGCCGGTCAAGTGGAAACGGTTTCCACTTGACTTGGACAGATTGTTGCGATCGGTAGTGGGATGCGCCGCATCCTCACTCACTGCTTAATATGCTCTTGGAGTCGGCGCTCAACCGCTGAAAGCAACTGATCAAGGCTTGATGAGTCAGTCACGACCTCCGTTGCCGAAAGTAGCTCGACCGTCTTGCATTTAGCATAACCGTACTGGCACAGCTCCCTCAGCCCAGTCATCCTGAGAGCGGGTTCAGTTGTAGGATCGAATGCCAGTGCCGCCAATGCCTCCAACGGGTCGCCATACTTGTCACTGACCCTCGCAAATGCATCCGCAGTGGTCTGACTGCGACGCGTCATTTGACCCTTCCTCATTCCCGATCCGACAATCTTCTTATGCCCTGTGACAAATGGCATACAAGCACCTCACAAAAGTTGTACTGCTACTGGCATTATTGCCACTGCGCTCATCCTGAACGGTACGTCCGTTACCAACGTTAAATCGTGCGATGAGTACAGAGAACTTTATACGGACTGCATTGACGTGCGTGCCCGCCGAAAAAACAATCCCCAGAAAGCACTCCATATTCCCCAGAAAGAGACCAGATCTATCCATAATCAAAGAGGGGACAGGATGTAGGGGTAGAGGCTGTCTCATCAGGGACCAGGCGGTCATGCCTTCGGCATTGCGCCCCCTCCGTGGCAATAATGCCAGTATGGGGTGGGGACACGTTTCTCTCAGGCATAGACACGAATTCGCAGGCATAGACACGAATTGCATCCTAAGCGGATACCAGACCTTACCCAGCAACATGACCAATCAAGCCAAGCGCCGTTGCCCTTAACGAGCTTTTGAAATTGCAACAATTGCCTCGGAACCACACTTGGTAATGTATGTCACCCAATAATTGGAATACACCTCCCTGATATCCACGACACCTTGAATCCAATCCAGCCCAAGAGCCACCCTTCTTACGGTGGCAGCGAAAGCCTCCGGGCTCATGTGCGACGGCGAAGCCAGTGCGCAGTGCACATGAAGCATGCCACCCTGCTCCCCTCTCTCAACCGAGACGATCCCAGCTAGCGCAGATTTACCGTTGCGATATCTGCGCCGAAACACCTGACGATTCAAACAAGACAAAAAATGTCGTC
Organism: Bordetella parapertussis; assembly: GCA_945865935.1. Lineage (GTDB taxonomy): Bacteria > Pseudomonadota > Gammaproteobacteria > Burkholderiales > Burkholderiaceae_B > Zwartia > Zwartia parapertussis_E. The sequence goes on from CAMBFI010000031.1 coordinate 15,509, forward strand.
CTGTGTCTGCGGCACGCTCGCTATTGTTCTGCACACGGAACTTGTGGTGGAATTTTCGTAAATTGAACGTGACCGCATGCGTGTAATTACCATTCGCAATGAGCCAATTAAGCCATGCTTTATCCAATTTCCTTTGACTCATGACATGACCCTCAAAGCGTTTTCACGCCCCACTTCGAAGACCACTTCATCAAAAACTGACGCATTAATTAACTTGCGCCTACCAGTCGGCATGAGTAATGCGGCTCGCCTCAGCAGAAGATCCTGATGCTTACGCATGAACCAACGTAGGCTCTCATCGGAGGGAAACACCGCCGTACGTCCATCAACCCTGTAATCGGCGGGGCACAACAACTGCGCAATCTTTATTTCTGTTGACACACACGAACTCCAATAAACACCATGTAGTAACCGAGCTTTCCGACTCAGCGCATTGGTGCGCATAACTGCACCAATTTCATTGGAATTTTAGGGAGCGTACGACTTGTATAAAAGAACACAAACTGCGAGATTCTGCACCTAATTAGTTGGACGACTCTTCAATGCTGATTTGTGTTCGCGCCATATACGTTTAAACGTGTGCGCCTTGACCCCGAATCGTTCCTCCCATTCGTCGTAAAAATGCGTTATGCGCATGCCCTCCACAAATACGTGGTGCTTTAACGCCCCGCACATAAGTATTTTCTCAGCCTTGCTAAACGTCGCTCGCGTGCCGGATTTTTGAGAAAACGTTGGTCGCGCAATGAGCTTAGCAATGGCGGGGAGCATGCAGCTCGGAATGGGCACTTCACCCTTAAGCATTTGATACAAATCATCCATCTGCCCCAATTCAAGTCCCCGACCAATTGCAATGCCGTACGCATGCGCCATCTGGCGACGCAGCCATCGCTCTTTAGAGTTTGGGTGCTCCTCTTGGTCAATTACGACGTACGCCTCGTCGATTAAAAGGAGGATATCTTTTGTCTGTTTCATACTATTGCTCCTATGCGATGTTGCCTAGTACACGACCGAGCAACGCGGCTCTGTGTGTGGTGGTTAAGTGGCTGTAGCGACGGGTGACACTGACCTGCCTGTGACCTAACACGTCTCCTATCTGAAGAAGTGTTGCTCCATCCTGAGCCAGATACGACGCGCAGGTATGCCTGAGATCGTGAAAGCGAAAGTCACGAATACGTGCAATCTTCAATGCACACAACCATGCACTAACGTGATTGAACGCTTGGGTAGGAACCCGCTTGGACGCAAAGATCAAACCGTGTGAGTCCGATCGAAATCTAGCCAGCTCGCGCATAACCGACGGCTGAAGTGGCAAAACTTTCGGGTCACCGTTCTTCGTGCGCGCCACGACTGCCTCAGCGCGCTCAAAGTCAATTGACGACCAGCGCAAACCCTCCAATTCACCGCGACGTGCACCCGTGGAAACAGCCATCAATACCAACAGGTACAACCTATCCCACTTAGATGCTTTGCATGCGTCCAAGACCCTTGATAGCTCGATGCGATTCAGGAACCGTGTTCGCTCATTGTCCTCGCGCCGACGTTCAATTCCGCGGCATGGATTCATCCACGCTTTGGGCGCAAGACGCTTACGAATGCACCAAGAAAATAACGCACTCAATGCCGCCGCATAACGATTAATTGTTGCTGGGGAATACTGAACCCGTTTGGCTTTGAATATTGGCTTACCGTCCGCGTCTCTGCCAGCGCAGTACCGTCCAGCCCGAGTGGATAGATCCTCTAAGGCAAGGTAGATGTCGTCTTGATCAATTGTGTCCAACGTTGAATCTCCTAAACGCTGCTGCCACCATCGCAAGTGATGCGGGCGCGTAGGATCACGCCCTGCATACGCTGCCATGTAGGCATCAATTAAGTTAGAAATAGAGTGCAAGCCCGATCTAGCCGATCTGGGCTGGGTTACTACGTCGGGGGATTCGCTAACTCTCTCAGAAGGCTCTCGAAACTGCTTGTGCGCATCAACGTCGGAAACCGTTGCGGACAAGCCAGTCAGTACTACTAATTGCTGAAGCTCTTTCATGGACAACTCCAAATTTAGGGAGCCGCAAATTCAGCGGCGGACTAAACAAAGAGTCGAAAAAGTTCAGTTACTACAAGGTGTTGTGGCTCCCCGAGCTGGACTCGAACCAGCGACCTGCGGATTAACAGAAAAGTCGGTTGTTTAAATACCTATTAAAAACAGTAGGTTATCTTGAAAAAAGATCACCGTGTAATAATTCGTGGAATTGAATCAATAGTTGCATAATGCAACTATTGGGCACTTAGGCTCGCTTTTAATTATTAAAAAACCAGAAATTTTGGTACAACGATAATGCAAAACATCTGGGCAAAGTATCAGCAGCCTACTTGCCTGGCCCAAAAATGACCCAAACTGCAGTGTCAGGCGTGTGTTTCTCGAAGCGATGCACCTCGCCTTTGGCAACGAAGAGCAAATCACCAGAAGAAAACTTCACGCGAGATACCCCGCGTACGAATTCACCCTCGCCCATTACAACAACATAAATCTCATCGCGATCGTGAGGGGTTTGCAGGTCTGGGTTCGGTGGGCGATACCAACGCGCCTCGAGGTCAAGTGTACTCAAGACCAGTTTGCTGAGTCTACCGAGGGACATCGGCTGTGCATCAGCTTCTGTGGCGCTAACGCGTATCGGGCTGTTCTGATCGTTCATGACTTGAGGTGCGCGCTAGTATAGGCCTCGGACAGAGCCTCCTGCAGCGGTCGACCCGCTGCATAACCCGCAAGTGTTGCCGGACGCTGGACTCCCTCCAACAATAGTGGACAGGGCTCGGGCTGACCCAGCACCATGATCACGGGGATACGCTCGGCATAAATGGGCAAGTCATAGTCCTCATCATCGTCCACCACACCGCGCGCACGGATCTTGGCCGACGCTTGCTCAATGTCCATAGCGATTACCGAGGTCGCTTTGATCTCCTGTGCGCTGGCTGGCCGCAGCCCAGCGGTACGTTGCGGATACAGCCGGTCAACCATCATCACCAGCGCACGCTCTTTCTCTTGCGGATCCTCAACCAATTTGGCCTTCCCGAAGGCCATAACCGATCGGTAATCGGCCGAGTGATTGAACCCCGACCGCGCCAAGACCAAGGAATCTAGATGCGTGACTGTCAGGCAAGCCGGCTCACCATGGGCAAGATTGCGCAACATGCGACTGGCGCTGCTGCCGTGCCAGTAGAGGCGGCTGCCCTCACGCCAAAAGAAGGTCGGCGTGCAAAAGGGCTGCCCATTGATCACATAAGACACATGGCACAGCATGGCTGCGTCCAGCAAGGCATGCACCGTTGCATGGTCGTAAAAACCTCGGTCGTGTAATCGCTTGACCTGATTGCGATCCGATACCGGATAGCCGGCTTGCATTTGTTCGCTCATATTTAAGATGACTCCTTCATCACATTCCGCATGGCTGTGCCCAGTCCTTCTGCTCCCTTCGCCATCAGGGTGTCGGCTGCATTCAGGCGATCTCGTGGCTCACGGTTTTGGCTCAAC
>CAMBFI010000032.1 GCA_945865935.1 Bordetella parapertussis
GACAGCATGCATCTTGATTTCGATCGACCCGTGGTTGGCTATGACGACGCTCATTCCACTGCCGTTGATTCTCTGGTTGATCCATCTTGTGCGTGATCGTTTACGTTTTGGTTTTGAGAAAATAGATAGATCTTGGAGTGAACTGACCAATGTATTAGCCGATACGATCCCCGGAATTCGCGTGGTGAAGGCGTTCGCTCAAGAAAACCGTGAAGTAGCGCGCTTTCGCGAGACCAATGATCGGTACTTGGGCGTGAACGATCGCATCAATAAAGTGTGGGCGCTGTTTGCGCCAACCGTGACCTTTCTCACTGAGGTGGGTCTGTTGGTAGTGTGGATTTTTGGGATTTCACAAGTCGCGTCTAGCACGATCACGGTGGGGGTGCTCGCAGCGTTTCTTGCTTATATTGCACGGTTTTACACGCGACTGGACTCAATGAGTCGAATTGTTTCTCAAACCCAACAAGCGGCAGCGGGCGCGAAACGAATTTTCGATATCTTGGACCACGTTTCCAGCGTACCGGATGCGCAGCGTCCTGTGCCGCTTGACCGCATGCAGGGCAAGATCGAGATTCGTAATATTGGGTTCCGGTATGGCAGCCGTAGCGTACTTAAAAATGTAAGTCTCAATATCGGTGCCGGAGAGATGATCGGCTTGGTTGGGCACAGTGGATCCGGCAAGAGTTCGCTCGTGAATCTGATTTGTCGATTTTACGATGTGACGGAAGGGGGCATCCGGGTGGATGGGGTCGATATTCGCTCTTACTCTCTAAATTCGTATCGCCGCAATATCGGACTTGTCTTGCAAGAGCCGTTTTTGTTCTTCGGTACGATTGCTGAGAACATTGCCTATGGAAAGCCAGAGGCCTCACGCGAAGAAATTATTGCCGCTGCGCGCGCGGCACGGGCACACGACTTTATTTTGCGTCTACCGCAGGGCTACGATTCATTGGTGGGTGAGCGCGGACAAGCCTTGTCTGGTGGTGAGCGTCAGCGCATTTCGATTGCCCGTGCGTTGTTGATTGACCCGCGAATCTTGATTCTGGATGAAGCTACTTCCTCTGTGGACACAACCACTGAAATGGAAATTCAAGAGGCGTTAGATAACCTGATTCAAGGTCGAACGACAATCGCCATTGCGCATCGACTCAGCACGCTGCGCAAAGCTGATAGGCTGGTGGTGCTCGATCGCGGTGCAATCGTAGAGATTGGCAATCATGACGATCTCATGGCCAGAGGTGGCGCCTATTACGATCTGTATGAGGCACAGACGCGCCAAGTTGATGCGGAAGCTCCGCTCGTTCCATCGACGCCTGGAGGTCAGGCGTGATAGATTTTCAACTGACGCGTAATCAGGCTGGTCGGTTAGTCCTGACACTCACGGATGGCACGGTGCACGAAGGGGTGCTACCTGTCCGTGCTTTTCCTGTGCATGCGCCCGAAAATTATGTGGCGCTTGTCGGCGTCGAGGGTAAAGAACTCGTGTGGATTGATCGATTGAGCGATCTAACTGAAGACATGCGTAGTCTGATTTCCGAGGAGATTGCCTCGCGTGAAGTGATGCCGACGATTTTAAGCATCTCCAACGTTTCGACTTATTCGACCCCCAGTACATGGGAATTGGAGACTGATCGGGGAGCGACAAGATTCGTGCTCAAAGGCGAAGAGGATATACGACGTTTGGCGGGCGCGGCGTTGATCATTACCGATAGTCACGGCATGCGGTTTTACGTTGCAGATATGACGCTTCTTGATAAGAATAGCCGCCGGATTCTGGATCGATTTTTGTGATCGAAGCGTTTTTGATGTCGACAGGGATTGTGGCTCTCGCAGAGATGGGCGACAAAACGCAGTTGCTGTCCTTGGTGCTTGCCGCCCGATATCGCAAGCCCGTGCCGATCATCTTAGGGATTCTCGTTGCGACGCTCTTGAATCATGCGGTAGCGGGGGCGCTAGGCTCTTGGCTGATGCATTGGTTCGGGCCTTCTGTCATGCGCTGGGTGTTGGGTGTTTCGTTCTTGGGGATGGCGATCTGGATTTTGATTCCCGATAAGCTTGATGACACGGACGCAGATCCCAAGGGCGGAATTTTTTTGACAACGGTTGTGGCGTTCTTTCTCGCAGAGATGGGTGATAAGACACAGTTTGCGACCGTGGCACTGGCCGCGCAGTACACATCGCTGTGGGCGGTGGTCATGGGCACCACAGCCGGCATGATGCTCGCCAATGCGCCTGCTGTATTGCTAGGCGATCGTATTACTCGTGTGGTACCCATGCGCACCGTGCACATCATTGCAGCGATTTTGTTTGCAATACTCGGCGTGCTTGCGCTGTTTGATGTGGGTTCACTCACCGCAACTTAACGAGTTGCTTGCCAAAGTTTTCACCGCGCAGCATCCCCACGAAAGCCCGGGGGGCGCTCTCCAAGCCTTCGACGATCGACTCTTTGAATTTAAGTTGTCCGCTCACGACACGTTCGATTAACTGTGCGCGAATGCCAGGCCACGTGTCGAGCTTGTCTGAGACGATAAAGCCTTGTATGCGTATGCGGTTAATGAGGATCGATCGAAGCGTGCGGTGTGCGTGGGGTTCACGATTGAACTCTGACACCATCCCACATAAGGCTACGCGCGAGAAGACATTCATACGGGTGAGTAAGGCTTCAAAAATTTCGCCACCGACGTTTTCAAAGAGGCAGTCAATACCCTGGGGCAGCAAGGTATCGAGCTGATCGTGAAAATCTGGGGCGCGATGGTCTGCGCAGGCGTCAAAACCGAGTTCGTTGACAACGTAATCACACTTTGCCTTGCCCCCGGCGATACCCACGATGCGACAGCCCGCCTGCTTGGCGAGTTGACCCACAACGCTGCCCACCGCTCCCGAGGCGGCATCGACGACGACGGTTTCACCGGCCTCGGGCTGACAGATGTTGATCAGCCCGGTCCAGGCGGTGATGCCAGGCATGCCGAGTACGCCAAGATAGGCTGAGGCCCGCACGCGCGTGGTGTCTATCTTTGTGACCGCCTGAGCAGGCATCGTGGCGTATAGGCGCCAGCCACTCGCGGCGAGCACGGTGTCTCCAACTGAAAAAGCGTCCGAACGAGACTCGATGACCGTGCCGACTGCCCCGCCCACCATGACATCGCCTGGATTGACGCCTTTGGCGTAAGACTTGGCGTCAGAAATCCGACTGCGCATGTAGGGATCCAAGGAGAGCCAATCATTCTGGATCAACACCTCACCCTCGGCAGGGGTGGGCATCGGAACCTCAACCAATTCGAAATTGTCGGGGGTTACCCAGCCGGTTGGGCGGCTAGCGAGTCGTACACATTTGTTTTGCATGGGAGTCGATATCTTTCGTTGAATATAGGGCAAACACTAGGTGCTTCGAGTGATTGTTACACCGGTGTGACTGACCGCATTTTTCAATCCCTAAGCCCACAAGGGATCTGGTGACGGCAGTCTTTCCCTCAGCTAATATCGAATCAGTTTATTCCTACTTTCCACCCGCGGGAGCACCCAAATGGCGATACAGCTAAAAGTTAATGGTAAAGATCACAGCGTCGATGTCGACCCCACCACGCCCCTGCTTTGGGTGATTCGTGAGCAGATTGGTTTGACGGGCACCAAGTACGCCTGTGGGATTGCGCAGTGTGGTTCCTGTACGGTGATGCTTGAAGGTCAGGCGATTCGCTCGTGCGTGATTCCTGTTAGCGCTGCAGCGGGGAAAAATGTGCAGACCGTTGAAGGTCTTGCTACAAACGGCAAGCTGACAAAATTGCAGCAAGCTTGGATCGATCATCAAGTACCTCAGTGTGGTTTTTGTCAGTCGGGCATGTTGATGGCTGCGACAGATTTGTTGGCAAAGAAGCCAAAACCGACTGATGCGGATATCGATGCCGCCATGACAAACATTTGCCGTTGCGGAAGCTTCCAAGAAGTCCGCGCTGCGATCCACTCTGTTGCTAAAGCCTAAGGGGTCTTCACATGAATGCACGCGTCCCGAATCCTTCCCGCAGACAGTTTATCGTTGGCTCGACCGCAGTCAGCACAGGTCTTGCGATTGGTTTGCAATTTCCTTTTATTAGTTCCGCACAATCGGTGGCTGCAACGCCCGAGATTGGTGTGTGGGTAGTCATCAAGCCGGACGACACTGTCGTCGTGCGTGTCGTGCGCTCAGAAATGGGCCAGGGCACGATTACGGGCTTAGCGCAGATGGTTGCTGAAGAGCTTGAGTGCGACTGGAAGAAAGTCACGATAGAATATCCAACGCCAGGAGAGAGCTTGGCGCGCAAGCGTCCTTGGGGTGACTTCTCCACTGGCGGCAGCCGCGGTATCCGCACCTCGGAACAGTATGTGCGCAAGGGTGGCGCAGCTGCCCGCATCATGTTGGTGCAAGCAGCTGCTGAAGAGTGGAAAGTCCCCGCAGCAGAATGCGTGGCAGCTGAGAGCGTCATTACACACACACCGAGTGGTCGCAAAACAACCTTCGGTAAAGTGGCGTTAGCTGCATCGAAGTTGGCTGTTCCGACCGAGATCACATTGAAGGACCCAAAGTCCTGGAAGATCATTGGTAAGTCGGTGCAGCGTATCGACACTTTCGAAGATAAAGTAACCGGCAAACAAGTCTACGGCATGGACTTAAAACTGCCCGGCATGTTGGTTGCGACGATCAAAGAGAGTCCAGTGTTTGGCGGCAAAGTGAAAAGCTTTGATGCCGCGAAAATTTCTGGCATGAAGGGTGTGAAAAAAGTTGTACAAGTCGGCGACACAGCGGTTGCCGTAGTAGCCGACACGTTTTGGATTGCCAAGACTGCTTTGGATGCATTGCCAATTGTTTGGGATGAGGGCGCGAACGGTAAGGTAAACAGTGCCTCAATCGCAGCGATGTTGAAAGAAGGGTTAACTGCCGAGCAAGCTTTCGTGGGCAACACCCGCGGCGACACCAAAGCCGCGCTTGCGGGTGCTGCGAATAAGGTTGAATCAACTTATTTCTACCCCTTCTTGAATCACGCCCCAATGGAGCCGATGAACGCCACGGCTAAGTGGACTGCAGAGCGTTGTGAGGCCTGGGTGCCAACGCAAGACGGCGAAGCATCCATGGCTGCAGTGATCGCGGCGTCCGGTTTGCCTGGTGATAAGTGCGAGGTTTATAAGATCAATCTCGGTGGTGGCTTTGGTCGTCGTGGCGCCTTCCAGGACTACACCACTCAGGCGGTCAACATCGCTAAACAAATGCCTGGTACACCGATCAAACTGATCTGGACCCGTGAAGAAGATATGACGCAGGGTCGTTACCACCCGGTCATGATGTGTAAGCTCACAGGCTCCTTTGATGCCAACAAGAATTTGACAGGTGTGCATATGCGTCTGTCGGGTCAGTCGATTCTTGCTGCGGTGCGTCCAGCAATCGTGGCACAACAAAAAGGTCGTGATCCTATTGTGTTTCAGGGTGTGTTTGATGGTGGCGAGCATGGCTTCGGCTATGAGTTCCCTAACCAGCTGATCGATCATGCGATGCGTAACACGCACGTGCCCCCAGGCTTCTGGCGTGGTGTGAACATTAATCAGAACGCAATCTTTATCGAGTGCTTCATGGATGAGATGGCTGAGGCCGCTGGGGTAGATTCCGTGGAGTTCCGTCGCAAATACATGGCTAAGTTCCCCCGTAACTTAGCCGTGCTGAATGCGGTGGCAGATGGAATTGGCTGGACCAAGCCAGCAGCACAAGGCGTGTTCCGCGGTGTGGCACAGATGACTGCCTTCGGCAGCTATGTTGCTGCTGCAGCGGAACTGTCGGTGACAGACGGCAACAAAGTGAAGATCCATCGTATCGTTGCTGCGACAGATTGCGGCTACGCGGTGAATCCAGCGCAGATTGAGCGTCAAGTGTCTGGTTCGTTTGTGTACGGGTTGTCTGCCTTGTTCGAAGAAGAGTGCACCATCAAAGATGGTCGCGTCGAGCAGAAGAACTTCGACACCTTCGGCTCGATTCGTTTGGCGCAAATGCCGAAAGTTGAGACCATCATCATTCAAGGTGGTGGTAAAGACTGGGGCGGTATCGGTGAACCAACGATTTGCGTCGCAGCCCCTGCGGTCTTGAACGCGATCTATCGCGCAACAGGAAAGCGGTTACGTGACGTGCCACTCAAGAATAGTGGCTTTACGTTGGTATGACCTTAAGGCTTGTGGGTGGAGCGTTGCTGGCGGCGACTGTGTCGCTCGCAACATCCACCGCGAGCTTTGCGCAGAGCAGTTCAGCATTAGAAATCAACGCGCCTTTGGTCAGTCAGCCTGGGGATGTCGTGCGTGGCAGGGCGATTGTTTTAAGCCGACAAAGCGGACTGTGCATTCTTTGTCACAGCGGTCCTTTTCCGGAGGAGCGCTTTCAGGGCAATATGGCACCTGATCTGGGTGTGAGTGCGCAGCGGTTGACGGCGAGTCAGCTGCGAGCCCGCATTGTTGATGCAAGTGTTTTTAATCCCGAAACAATCATGCCTGCTTATTATCGGCCGACAGGATTAAATCGAGTTGCCCCGGGCTATGCCGGTAAAACACTGTTGACCGGCCAAGAGATCGAAGACGTCGTAGCGTTTTTAGTGAGTTTGAAACCATGACAACCAATCGAAGAACCTTTGTGATGGCCATGGGTGCAGTTGGCTTGGCGCCACTTTTTGCATCCCACGCGAGCGAAGACGAGGCCGTCGCTGCCATGAAGACGATCATGGGGTCAGCATCTCCCAAGGCGGGGCGGGTCACCCTTGAACTTCCTCCGCTTGTTGAGAACGGCAATCTCGTGACGATTAAAGTCCAAGTCGATAGTCCTATGACACCGGCGGATCACGTGAAGGCGGTGCACCTAGTTGCTGAAGGCAATCCTTTGCCCAATATCATTAGTTTCTTTTTGGGTCCTCGTGCAGGCCGTGCCGAGGTCGGCACGCGTATTCGCTTGGCGAACTCGCAGCGTGTGTGGGCGATCGCAGAAATGAGCGATGGATCATTTTGGCGAGGCCATGCTGAAACCTTGGTGACACTGGCTGCCTGCACGGAGGTGATATGAGTAAGACTTCACGCACGCTCGTGACGATGCCAAAGGTTGCCACAAAAGGCGAAGTGATTGCGATCCGTGTCATTGTTCAGCATGACATGGAGTCTGGCTTTCGCCACACCCAGCAGGGTGTGCGCATTGCACGCGATATCATTCGCGAGTTTGTCTGCACGTATAACGGTCAGCAAGTCTTTCGGGCAGAGCTGCACCCTGGAGTCGGTGCCAATCCTGTGATCAATTTCTTTACCGTCGCGACTGAGACTGGCTCACTCGAGTTCAAATGGTTGGGTGATAACGGCTACGCGTCGCGTGTCACGAGCCAGTTAACCGTTTCTTGAGCTGTGTCGTGTTGATGCACGATTTCGCGCGATTGCTCTGCTTGTGCTTGTCGATGGCATACGCGACATCGACTTTCGCCGATCCGGTGGGACCCCAGCGGCAGTCTAGTTATGTGTTAATGACGCCGGAAAATCGTGCCATGCAGGATGACTCGTCACAAAATCCTGCAACGTTTTGGGTATTGGATGGGGAGTCCTTGTGGCAAACGTCGGCAGGATCGCGTCAGATTTCCTGCGCGAACTGTCACGGCGCAGACGGCACCTCGATGAAAGGTGTCGCCGCGAGTTTCCCTAAGTTTGTTGGCAACACTCTATTGAACTTGTCAGATCAAGTGAACGTGTGTCGCCAGACACATCAAGGGGCCGAGCCTTTTGCACAAGAGAGCAAGCCATTGTTGGCATTGACCTCCTATATTGGCCAGCAATCCCGAGGCTTGCCCATCACGGTCGAGCAGAACGCCGTCAATGCCCAAGCGCTTGAAGCAGGGAAGACGCTTTTCTATCAACGACTAGGGCAGTTAAATCTTTCTTGTGCGCAGTGCCATGCAGAGCGTTCGGGTCAAAAACTTGGGGGAAACCCTATCCCTCAGGGACATCCCACCGCGTACCCGCTGTATCGACTTGAGTGGCAGTCGGTCGGGTCGTTGCAGCGGCGTCTGCGTAACTGTATGACGGGCGTACGCGCAGAACCGTTCGCCCTTGGCGCGAAAGAGCTAGTCGAGCTTGAGCTGTTTTTGATGTGGCGCGCGCGCGGAATGGTTATGGAAACGCCGGGCGTTCGTCCTTAACGGGCGAGCAACATTTCGCTTGACATGCCTATTGCACTAGCTTGACAATAAACCATCAGTATACGAACTGTTCGTATACAAACGGTTGTGCGAGATGCCCAATGGCCAAGTCGTCAGATACTGATGCAGGTAAAAGTAGAGCAACCTTGGTTGTCGTACCGACAGTTGGCTCACCGAAGGATGCGAGCGGCGCTGCGCACACCATCTGGGATCGTCCTGGATACCTGATTCGACGGCTACATCAGATTCACGTCGCGATGTTCATCGAACAAGTCGCAGATGGGCAAGTGACCCCAATTCAATTTGGTTTGCTAAGTGTCTTGATGATGCGTCCTGGTGTGGATCAAGCGACCATTGGGGAAGAGATGGGGCTCGACCCCGCTAATGTTGCCGAAATTTTAAAGCGCCTTGAAGATCGCGGTCTTGTATCGCGCGTAGTTGATCCGTTAAATCGCCGTCGCAAACTTTGTTTGACCACACCGGCAGGAAAAAAATTCGTACAGCGCTATCAGCAAGATATGCAGCTATCGCAACAGCAATTGTTAGCACCGCTTGCTCTCGCAGAGCGGAGAGTTTTTCTTGATCTCTTAGCTAGGTTAGTTGAAGCAAACAATGAAAGTGGCCGTACTGCGCTTCGCCCTGGTGGGCAAGCGTTAGACGCACGTAGCAAGCGTAAAAAAAATTCTGTGTGATTTGAACTTATTCGATTTGGAGAAAAAGCATGGCTGATTTGTCGTTAGATTTTTGTGGGATTAAATTTAAGAACCCGGTCGTTATTGCCTCAATTGAGACGACGAATAGTCCAGAGGTGATTCGTGAGTGTGTCGACGCGGGTGCGGGCGGCATGATCATCAAGACCCTGACCGACATCGAGGATATGGCGCGCCTGACGCAGAACTCAAAGTACGCCATCCTGAATGAAAAGAATGAAACGATAAAGGGAAAGGTAAATAAGAACTTTATTTTCTATAGCCGTTCTGGCTACTCTAGTACGTCGTTGCGCGAATGGATTCCTCATTTAAAGGACTTAAACAAATACGCACAGGATCAGGGTTCGCACCTAATTGGTAGCGCGGGCGGTAAGACGGTACAAAGCTGGATTGATATCTGTCGCACCATCGAAGATTGCGGTCTGCCCATGGTGGAATTGAACTTTGGTTGTCCTCACCCAGCCATGATGCCTGGTGTACATGGCGGCTCCATGATTGGGCAAGAGCCAGAAGTGGCCCGCGAGGTCACTGCCCGTGTGTGCGAAGCGGTCAAGATTCCCGTCGTGATTAAGCTCACACCAGATCAGTCGCGCGTGTTGGATGTCGCGCGTGCAGTCAAAGAGGCGGGGGCGTCGGCTGTGACGGCGACCAACCGCTACACAGGATTTTCGGTAGATATTGAAACGGGTTTACCTCGTCTGGGTGGACCGGCCGGGATTGGCGGTGTGTGGGCGAAGGCGCTTTCGCTGCGTTGGGTGAACCGTATCTACACTGAGCTGGGGATTCCAATCACTGGCTCAAACGGCATTTACGATCATCGCGATATTGTTGAGTTCATTATGACGGGCGCACCGCTGGTGCAGGTGGGTTCGGTACTGATGCTCAAAGGCATCAAGTATTTGCCCAGCATGATCAACGGACTTGATACCTTCATGGATACGCATGGCTATCCTGACATTGCATCCATGACCGGCATTGCTTCGCGTCAGGCAGTAAAAGATTATGGCGAGCAATTTCGTAAGCCGCGCATGCACAGTGAGATCGCAAGCGAGGCCTGTAAAAACCCGAGCTGTACGATTTGTATCCAAACGTGTTTTTATGATGCATTAGCGCAAGGTGACGGGAGTGTGGAGTCCATTCATGCGAATTGCATCGGATGTGAGATGTGTACACAGACCTGTCCGTTCGATGCGACAACCATGCACACGACGACCGATGAGCAGCGTGCGCTAACAGAGTTCTTTCAGATTAAGCCTGATGTGTTTGAGAAGAAGAAATTTGAAAATGGATTTGAGCGCGGTATCAAGCTGTCCAAGGTCAAGGGGTAATTGATGGTTGCTGGAAAAAATCCATTGCAGTACCGATTTGCTTTTGATATCGGAGGTACATTCACTGATTTGGTTCTGTTGGGTTCAGATGGTAGTGCTTTAACTGCTAAGGTGCTCACGGCTGTGGGTGATGTCGTCATGCCCATACGCACCGGTCTGTTAGCGATGCTCAAAGAGCACAGTCTAGAGCTGTCACAAGTCACCGATGTGGTGGTTGGAGCCACAACGGCAGTGACGAATTTAGTGATCGAGCGCAAAGGGGCGGTCACAGGGCTCATCACAACAGCTGGTTTTCGAGATGTGCTTGAGATTGCCCGCGAGTTGCGTTACGACTTATATGATTTAACAACGCCTGGGCCTGATCCCATCGTTCCCCGTGGATTGCGATTAGAAGTGCAAGAGCGGGTCGATGCATCGGGTGCTGTTGTGCAAGCCTTGGATGATGCCGATGTTGAACGCGTGGTGCGGCAACTCAAAGAGGCAGGTGTGAAAGCCATTGCGGTATGTTTGCTTCACAGCTATGCCAATTCTTCACACGAGCAGCGTATTAAAACGGTCATTCAGCGCGTGGCACCAGAACTCTGCGTGTCGCTATCGAGTGAAGTGCTCGGCGAGATGCGTGAGTATGAGCGCTCGGTTGCGACCGTACTTAATGCCTGTGTGATGCCGATGGTGGGAAACTATCTGGGCGCGATTGAAGACGGATTACGTCAAATAGGCATGCGTGCGACCTTACACATCATGCAGTCTAACGGCGGTGTGATTTCTCGCAGGTTGGGTGAGCGTATGCCCATTCGTATGCTTGAATCTGGGCCCGCCGCTGGAGCGCTTGGTGCAGCGTATGCCGCGCGCTTGTCTAACACTGCGGATGTGATGGCCTTTGACATGGGGGGCACGACGGCGAAAGCGTGTTTGATATCCAACGGTCGTCCGTCTATTACGACAGAGTTTGAGGCTGCTCGACAAGCGCGTTTTAAAAAGGGCAGTGGATTGCCTGTGCGCTTGCCGACTGTTGATCTGATCGAGATTGGCGCTGGCGGTGGGAGCATTGCGCATGTTGACACCACCGGACTGTTGAAAGTAGGCCCACATAGCGCAGGTTCCAGCCCTGGCCCTGCATGCTACGGTCTAGGCGGCGAGCGGCCAACGGTGACGGATGCAGCCTTAGTGTTGGGATATCTCGAGCCGCAGGGAACCTTGAGCGGAGCCGTGCGTCTACGGTTAGAGCTTGCCGAGCTAGCTATCAAGAAGTATGTGGCCGATCCGCTTGGAATCTCCGTCGTCGAAGCAGCCAATGGCATTCATCGTATCGTTTGTGAACATATGGCCGTCGCAGCGAAGATCCATGCCGTTGAAAATGGACGTGATATCCGGCGCTATACGCTATTAGCGTTTGGTGGAGCGGGCCCGATTCACGCGCGCGAAGTCGCGCGTCGCAGCGGATGTAAAGAGATTCTGGTTCCTGCAAACGCAGGCGTATTCTCTGCGTTTGGTTTACTTGTTGCGCCCATGAAAATGGATTTGGTTCGTACAAAATTTGTACGCTTGGCAGATATGGACTGGGCAGAGATTGACGCGCTTCTGGAGGCAATGGAAGACAGTCTTTGTAGTGAGCTCGCCACGGCAGGTATCGCAAGCAAAGATATTCAATTCCGTCGCAGTGCCGATATGCGTTATGTCGGTCAGGGCTTTGAAGTAGAGACTGAGCTGCCCACGCCTCTGATCGCTGCGCGTCAAAGTGATATCGAAGAGACCTTTGCGCAAGCGTACGCGCAGCGATTTGGCGGGAAGTTGACTGCGCAACGGGTCGAAGCTGTGAACTGGCGTGTCGAGGGAGCAGCGCCTGCGCCAGAGACGGTTGTTGCGAGCGGTTTGGAGGTGAGCCCCAGTGCACCGAACGTCGCCCCTCGTATGCGTTCCGCTTTTTTTCCTGATCTGGATGTGTTTGTCGATACACCTGTGATGGATATCAGAGGTCTGCGCCGAGGAGAGGATTACCTTGGCCCAGCTTTAATAGAGCAACCGGGCTCGACCGTAGTGATCGGTCCAGGCGATCGTTTCCGATTGGACGAGCACGCGAACTTGCGTATTACGCTGGGCGCTAAACAAGGGCATTCTGCATGACAAATTCTAAACAAAACACGATGAGTCCGATCGACTTAGAAATCTATTGGAATCGTCTTATTGCGATTACCGATGAGGCTGGTGCGACGTTGAAGCGCACGTCGTTCTCTACTGTCGTACGAGAGTCGAATGACTTCGCCTGCGTGCTGCTTGATACGGAGTCGCGTCTCGTTGCACAGTCATCTCTCAGTATCCCTGGTTTCATTGGAACTGCTCCGCTATCCCTGAAAGGGATATTGAAGATCATTGCCCCAGAGAGCTTGAAGCAAGGCGATATCCTGTTCACCAATGACCCTTGGATTGGTACTGGACACCTGCCCGATGCCACGATGGTCGCACCGATCTTTTTTAAAGGCCGCTTAGTTGCCTACGCCATGGCGGTCGCACACCTTTCTGATATTGGTGGGAGACAATGGTCTGCGGATGCGGGCGAGGTATTTGAGGAGGGAATTCGTTTCCCTGTTGTAAAGCTTGCAGAAGAGGGCGTCTTCAATCCCTGGGTCATGCAGATGCTTGAGGCGAATGTGCGTTTACCTCAGCAAGTGCGGGGCGATATCGAAGCGCAGGTAGGTGCGTTGCGTGTGGCGGAGCGCCGTTTGGTTGAGCTCCTCGAAGAATATGACATCTCTGATATTGAAGAGATTGCTGCTGCGATTTTTAAGGCGTCTGAGGAGGCGGCGCTACGTGAGTTACGCAAAATTCCTCCCGGTGTGTATCACGGCTCGGTGGAGTCGGACGGTTGGGATGAAACTGTTCGGATAGAGGCCACATTAACGGTGACCCCAGAAGGTGTGACAGTTGATTACAGCGGTAGTACGGGCCAGGTACGGTTCGGTATCAATGAAACCTTTAATCACACCTACGCCTATACGATCTATCCGTTTAAATGTTTGCTCTCGCCTGGCATACCGAACAATGATGGTTTTACACGCTTGTTCAAAGTGATCGCACCCGAGGGCACAATCGTCAACGCGAAGCCGCCTGCAGCCGTGGGTGCTCGGCATTTGATTGGGCATCAATTACAAGCTGCGGTGTTTGATGCGCTCTCTTCGGTGATGCCCGACAAAGTTCAGGCCGATAGCGGTACACCACTCTGGTCGGTGTTGATGCGAGGCATCGATACAGTGCGCGGCACATCGTTTTCAAGCATTCTGTTTTTTAATGGCGGAATGGGTGCGATGCGGGATCGTGATGGCCCCCCTGCAGCTGGGTTTCCCGCCAATATTTCTAACACGCCGGTCGAGGTTGCGGAGATGCTTTCGCCTGTGCTCTTTCGCAGCAAGAGCTTGATTGACGGCTCCGGTGGCGACGGTGCGCACCGAGGTGGGATGGGGCAAAAGGTCTCTTTTCAGTCTCGCTGGCCGGGTCGACTGCGAGTGTCGTTGTTAACAGAACGCACGCGTATCCCCGCAAAGGGAATCGAGGGCGGTTCGGCCGGTCGTACGGGGCATGTGCTCCTCAATGGCCAGCCTGTGCAGAATCCTAAGGGTGTGGTGGATATGGTTGAAGGGGATACCCTTGAACTCGCCTTACCCGGAGGCGGAGGTTACGGCGTTAAGCCTTAACCCCCACTGAGTTGTTGAAGTTAGAGTTGTTGATCTTTTTTAGACCTATCAGTATGCTCACTTAACTTACTTTTCACAGTCAGGAGATTCGTATGCAACGTCGTCGCTTTCTCACTAAAACCGCTACCGCAGCTGGTGCCGGTCTTGCCACTCTCAGTGCACCTGCATTTGCGCAAGGCACGCCGCAGGTCAGGTGGCGTATGGCTACAAGTTGGCCTAAAAATCTTGACACGATTTATGGCTCGGCCGAAGAGCTCGCCAAACGTGTGGGTCAAATTACTGAAGGGAAGTTTGAAATTCGTGTCTTCGCTGGCGGAGAAATTCTTCCTGCGGCACAGACGATGGATGCGGTTAGTAACCAAACAGTTGAGTGCAATCACACTCTTAGCACCTACTTCTTAGGCAAGAACAATGCACTAGCGTTCGATACGGGCTTGAGCTATGGCTTGAACGCGCGTCAGCATAACGCTTGGATGATGTACGGTGGTGGTCTTGAGCTTGTACGGGAAGTCTACAAAAAATACAACATCATCAATTTTACGAGTGGTAACGTTGGTGTGCAGATGGGTGGTTGGTATCGCAAAGAGATTAAGTCGGTTGAAGATCTCAAAGGCTTAAAGATTCGAATCGGCGGCATCGGTGGTATGGTGCTAGCAAAGCTTGGCTCAGTGTCGCAACAAATTCCGGCTAGCGATATCTATTCGTCTCTAGAAAAAGGAACGATCGACGCGGCGGAGTGGATTGGCCCACATGACGATTTGAAGTTGGGTCTGAACAAAGTTGCGCCGTTTTACTATGCCCCTGGCTGGTTCGAAGGTAGCGCGTCGATTACAACCATGGTCAATGACAAGGCTTTTGCGGCGTTGCCCCCATCCTTTCAGGCTGCATTTGAAGTCGCCTGTAATGAGCAGACGCTTAAGATGTTGGCTAACTATGATGCCAAGAATCCAGATGCCTTGCGCAAACTGATTGGTGGTGGAGCGAAAGTTAGTATCTTCCCTCGCGACGTCATGGACGCTACCTATAAGGCGTCGCAAGAGTTGTGGGTAGAGCTTTCAGCAAAGAATCCTGACTTTGCGAAAATTTTCCCACAGTGGCAGGCCTTCCAACAAAGCGAAGCCAGTTGGTTCCGCTTGGCGGAAGCTTCCCTGGATAATTACACGTACGCCGCGGTTGGCCGTCGTTAATTCTTCTTTTGATGTGAGAGAGCTGCATGGGTTATCCAGGTGATGTGAAGCAAATCAAGCCCCAGGGGATCGGGGCGAGAGTGCAACGCAAGGAAGATGCGCGTCATCTTCACGGCAAAGGTCATTTTGTCGCAGACATCACAATGCCGGGGCTCAGTGAAGTCGCCTTCACCAGAAGCCCCTTGGCCCATGCACGTATTACCGCTGTTCGAATACCGGCTCCGCTGGTGGGGCAGGTATTTGAACGTCGCGACTTGATCGGTGCGCTTGATATCGCCGCTGATTCGTCATTGCCGACGTACCAGTCTTCCGTGCAGTCCCCACTCGCAAGTGACAAGGTTCGTTTTGTCGGCGAGGCCGTTCTGATGTCTTATGCACCGACGCGTGCAGAGGCGGAAGATCTGCTTGAACAAGCCGAAGTTGATTATCAAGAGCTCCCTGTTTATTCAGATATCCACACCGCTACGCAAGCAAGCTCAGACTTGATGCACGAGGGGTGGAAGGATAATGTCTTTGTGACGTTGTCTGCAGATAAGCGCTTTGACGAATTGAGTGCGCAGGCAGACGTGGTGGTGCATCGTAAGATGAGTCTGGCTCGGCAATGTCAGGTTCCGCTAGAAGGTAAGGCGGTATTGGCCTATTGGGATCATCAAGCGAATCAATTGGTCGTGGTGAGCGCTACGCAAGTGCCACACCTCATTCGCACGGCACTTGCCCAGCACCTTCAGTTAGATCAGGGCCAGTTGCGCGTTATTTCACCTGATGTGGGTGGCGCCTTTGGCTACAAATGCATTTTGCAGCCTGAAGAGGTTTGTGTAGCGTGGCTGGCGAAAACCTACCGCAAGCCTTTTCGTTACATTGAAGACCGGCGTGAGCATTTGATTGCAGGCGCGAATACGCGCGAACACTATTATGAGATGACTGCCTACGCGGATAAGCGTGGGCGGTTGTTGGCACTAGACGCCAAAATCACGATTGATGGTGGTGCGTATTCTGTTTGGCCGTTCACAATCGGTATCGAACCCGGCCAAGCCGTCGGGAACTTGCCCGGCCCCTATGCTTTTGATGGCTATCGATGCGTCACCCGTTGCGTCGCGACGAACAAGCCCGGTTTCGTGCCGTATCGGGGTGTGGCGCGCACGGGCGTATGCTTTGCAATGGAGCTCACACTGAATGCGATCGCTCAAGAAGTGGGTCGTGAGCCTTGGGAGATTCGCGTCGAGAATCTTGTACAGCCCGAGCAGATGCCTTACTTGAACGTGGCAAACAAGTATTTTGATAGCGGTGATTACCCCGCAAGTGTCCGCCGCGCGCTAGAAATGATTGATTTGGATGCAGTGAGGGCACGACAGAAAGGTGGCGAGCCTGATGGACGGCTGATTGGGTTCGGTATCGCAACCTACACCGAGCAGTCCGCCCATGGCACATCCGTCTTTGCCGCGTGGGGGATGCCCATTGTTCCTGGTTTTGATCAAGCGATGGTGCGGTTAACTCCAGATGGAGGGCTCGATATCCGTGTCGGTGTGCATTCTCACGGCCAGGGGATGGAGACGACCTTTGCGCAGATTGCACACGAGGTATTGGGTATTGATGTTTCTCGTACTCGTGTGATTCACGGCGATACCGCGCAGACACCGTATTCAAGCGGGACGTACGCATCGCGCTCTCTGGTCATGTCAGGCGGTGCGGTTTCGCAAGCATGTCAAAAATTGATTCCGCGGATTTTAAAAATTGGTGCCCATTTGCTTGGTGCAGAGGTTGCATCGGTACGGTTTGAAGAAGGCTGTGTCAAAACAGCGCAAGCGCAAGTCACGATCGACCAAATCGCAAATGTCTGGTATCTGAACCCTCAGCGGTTGCCTGCAGATGTCGATCCGGCTGGGCTTGAAGCGACAGTTGGCTACAAACCTAAGGTCGATACCGGCGCTTTTTCCTATGCCACCCATGCGACGGTCGTTGCGATCGATCCAAAAATGGGCAGCGTTGAGATTTTGGATTATGTGGTCGTAGAAGACTGCGGTGTGGTGGTGAACCCCATGGTGGTGGAGGGCCAAACGATCGGTGGGGTTGCCCAAGGCATTGGTACGGCCTTGTATGAAGAAATGCCTTATGACGCGTTTGGCCAACCACTCGCCTCGACGCTTGCAGACTATACGATGCCTGGTGCGACCGAAGTACCCAATATCCGTATCGATCATTTTGAAACGCCGTCACCGCACACAGAATTCGGCGCTAAAGGGATGGGAGAGGGAGGAGCGATTGCGCCGCCCGCAGCTATTTTTGGCGCAGTGAATGATGCGTTACGTAAGTTAGGCGGTCGCATTGAGGTAGCGCAGACTCCACTGACGCCCCGGCGGTTACTTGAAGCGATTGAG
>CAMBFI010000033.1 GCA_945865935.1 Bordetella parapertussis
GTTGAGCGAGGAAAAATTGTCTTAGCTGAATTTACCTATGGCGGCAAAGTGGCACCAAGTTTTCCCAAATGGCTCATCGACGGCACAAAGCCGTCCATATTGGCATGGTATTTGAAAGAACGAGTCTTGCCTCCTTTGTACTGGGACGCCATGCTAAAGGGTCGAGAATGGCTCGCGCAACCGCAAATAACAAATTGAAAAAATAGTTCAATTTGATCTTATTTGCTGAGTTGAGTATTGCCGTGCCATTGCTCATTAAACAACTACGCACGTAGAACTGCCTGCAGAGGGCTCGCGGACTGGGTTCAATTCTCCCCGGTCCACCAAACCGCAAAAGACCATCCTTTCGAGGATGGTCTTTTTTTACCTATAAGTTTGGGGCTTACTTCGAGTTAAAGAGATTTTTGCGAAAAATACCAGTCAGTCATTTCATAGCCCTCAGTCAATCTCTTTTCAAGATCCTGACTTGTTTTTGGCGGTGAAACAATGACCTTACAACCTGGTGTCCAGTTTTCCGGTGTCGCAACTCCGTGTGCGTCGGTTGTTTGCAGTGCTTCTAACAGCCTGATGAACTCATTGATGGAGCGACCGTTACTCATGGGGTAGTAGACCATCGCACGCAAAATTCCTTTAGGATCAATAAAGAAGGTGGCGCGAACGGCTTGCGTATCGGCGGCACCTGGGTGAACCATTCCATAGACACGGGCGACATCCATTTTGATGTCCTCAATGATGGGAAAGGGAATCTTGACGCCAAATTTGTCTTCAATGTTTTGCGTCCAAGCCAAGTGAGCGAACACCGAATCAATAGACAACCCGAGTAAGTCGCAATTCATGGATTGAAACTTGTCGTGGGCTCGAGCAAAGGCGATGAATTCCGTTGTGCAAACAGGGGTAAAGTCTGCAGGATGGGCAAATAAAATGAGCCACTTTCCCTTGTAATCAGCAAGTTTTTTCTGTCCGTGAGTTGTGCGAACATCAAAATCTGGTGCGGGTGCGTTGAGTTGGGGAAAGCTTGACGAAGTTTGTTCCATTTTGAATCTCCTGAGTCTGCGTTTGAGATTTCAAACACACAACTCATTTGAATTCATATTTAATATTATGTATACAAATATATTATAATTGGATCGATTGATTTGATCTATCGCAAATGATAAGTTCTTTTAATCCCTCACCATTCAAATAGCAGCCTCGAGACCGCCACAAAAAGCGATACATATGCGATACGGCGACTTTTCAAATTCGTAGACCTATGTTTTATGAGACTCTCCGAAGACGTATTATTCCCCCCGGCTCCACCAGTACCGCACATACCAACCCTACGGGGTTGGTATTTTTTTTGGCTACAGGCTTGGACGCATGAGGGTGTAAGGGGATCTGCGCATTGGGGAGAGTTTGGTGCAGTAGCAGATTAAAAATACAAGGACCGGTCAGCCCAACAAGGCGCATAACTTTATACAACGTGCAACCGTTACAATGACAACGTCATTTAGCGCACCGGATAACTTAGTCATGACGCTACAAGCATTCATTGAGCTGCAGGCGATCAAACTAGATACAAAGATTGGAACCTATCCACTCGGCGCGGCACGCCCAAAGGAACACCTACTAAGTCTAGTACTCTGCATCGATCCAAAACTTATTTTGATCGAAGAGGACTCGATGCAAAATGTATTGGACTACGATCCTCTCTTATTTGAAATTCAACGACTTGCGGCAGATAAGCATTATGAAACGCAGGAGCGACTCATCACACGTATCGTCAAAGCATGTGCCGTCTATGCAGAAATCATTTCGCTAGAAATCACCCTAAGAAAACAACCAGTTCTAAACAACTCTGGGTCTCTTGGGGTACGGCTATGCATGGACAGCGCTGCACTGAATCGCATTCGGCATGCTGAACAAGATAACTCTCATCCAGGAAGAACGCTGTGAACAGACGACTAAAAGATCTAGACCAACTGGGAAATGTTTGCGTTGGTATATTCCACAGAATTGCGCTTTTCGGCATCGGAGCCGCCACAGTGTGGGCAGCTGGGTGGACATTTTTTGAACTTTTTCAAAAACACCATGCCTCAATTCAGGATCTTTTGCTGTTATTTATTTATTTAGAAATCGGCGCGATGGTTGGCATTTATTTCAAGACAAACCACATGCCCGTTAGATTCTTGTTGTACATCGCCATCACTGCACTCACCCGACACATGGTTGATATCATGAGCCACGTTCCCATCAATATTAACGAGATGCTAGCGGTCGGCGCCACAACCCTAGCGATAGCCGTCGCTATTTTTATCATCCGCTATACAAGCACAAAGTTTCCTAGCGATAAGCAGAACGACATTAGTTGACTATTTTTGGCTCATATTCGCTGACGACGATCACGACTCAAATAGCTTTTAGATTGAGCAAGATCGATCCTAGCTGCGCGAGCAGTCGTTTGATCTCCGGGCTTTGATCTTGTTGCTGCACTCGCTTTATAAAACCAGTAGCGATTCAGCTTCTTAAAATTTACCCAACACCCACTTAAAAATAAGTGCGTTGATAAAAGCAGTTATTACGATACCTAAAAATATCATTCCTAAAGTGTTCATGGCAAGCTCATCAATTAGACGCTAAACGGCTATGGGGCGATCCATACAGTTACGTCAGTTATAGAAGTCGTAAGGCTAGCACTGCCATCCAAATGGTGTTAACAAAGCACTGCCAGTCATATGGCATTGACAAATTCAGTTTGCTGGTAGATCTTTGACGGATAAATAACTGAGGGAGCGCAAGGGTATATCACTCGATAACGATTTTCTTGAGCTAAAATTTTTATGGCATTGGAAGTTTGTTATCCGTATTTTTAATCCCAATATTCTCTTTATTTCTTGCTTAACCGGTCAGTAGCTCTTAATGAATCTTAATTCCAATACAGCCACCAAGCGATCTTCACTCGAAAACTACTGCCGTGTGATGACCCGAGTGGGCAATACGCTTACCCTGATAGGCGGCCTGAGCTTGCTCTTAGGTATGTTCGGCATCTTTGATATGGAGATTTTTTCGCTTGGACTTTCTTCAGGGGTACGCATTATCGGCACGGTGGCGATTGCAGGCTGTTTGCTCAGTGCAATAGGCTACGGTATCTCTGACTACTCGAACAAATAACTCATTACAGGAGCAATACATGTTTAAACGTTCTGACTATTTCATCATTACTGCCGTCATGCTGTCATTCTTTATTTCAGCCTATCTTTGGTTTGTGATTAAAGATCAACAGCAAGCGATATTTACTGCCATTTGGATTCCCTCAATTTTCACGTTTGGGATTTACTTTAAGTTATGTGCTTTGATGGGGCAACGACGATGAGTTCAGATATTTTGTTGTACCCCGCGATTTTTATTTTCTCCTTACTCGTGATTGGTTTAATTTATACAGTCAAAGAGTTTTCGAAGATGGAAAAAGATGCCAAGAAATCAAAGGCAGCAGTTAAAGACTAAGTAGCTACACAATGCACTGCACAGATGACATTGTGAAACTCACCATCTCGAAGAGAACTTCCGTGACCTCTTTGATGTCTTTTTTTACTTCCTGCGTGAGCGCTGCTTTAAGGTCTCTCACGCCGGCTTAGTAGTGCATTGAGACATCGATCTGAATTAGATAGAACCCCTCGGCTGCGGCCTCAGCAACTACAGTATGGAATTGTGCGTTCGCAACCTGGGAAGAGCGATGACAACTGGCCATGGGTTCTGCGGGAGCGTTCAATTCGGACGGCGCTGATGGCGCCTAACCCTATAGCCAAGGCGCTACAACCACGTTAAATCGCAAGCGGCCTGACATTAAGGTAAAGGCGCCGGCAATAACCACCCTGCCGATACAGGTGAGCAGCATGCACCAGCGGTGCAACTTGATATTCTTATTCTTAGCGAAATAGATGCCTCTGGCGACTTAAACCAAAGTCACTAACCCTTTTTTGTAAGTAGTTGAATGCGACCAATCACCAATGCCGCAAGAGCAAATATCAAATGAATGAATGTGGCGGGACTAGCAAAAGTCAGCGATGAAAAATTCATTAATAAGTCCTGTCTAATGATTTAAAGTATTAAACCGTTGCAGTGATTCTCAGCGCGTCTCACTATAGCCGCCATTACCCTATATCAAAACCGTTCCCGTTCATGTTGGCTCCCCGACTGTTTTGCGTCACCGTCAGACTTGGTGCTCTTGATTGCAAATAACTAGAAGGCCTCCATGCTGAGAATGGTCGATTGGGTAGAAATGCAGAACGCTTAGCCAAAATATTGTCTACTCCTGTTTTTGTGAGCATAACAAAAGCTCCAGAGCTAGATCGAACGACAGAGCTGATCTCGACATAATCAATTACCGCATTAGTTGAGTAAAACTGTTAAACATGACGGCGAAACTGAAATCTAACTAAATAAAAATGATTCAACCTCGGCCTTTTGGCGCTTAGCAATCGCCGCTTGTACCTGCAGATTAAATTGCTGCCATTTGAAAACATAGGGTGCGAGCTCCGGGGTAACATGGGACGGCTCAATCTCAGTCGTCGAAGTATCTTTTAAATTACGCACATAATCGCCGTAGCGCAGATGCTCGATAAGTAAATCTCTGTCAAGCCATTGATCACTCGCAATGCGCGCTGCCTCTGGGCACTCCTCGTGTATCGCAACCCATAGTTCCCATTCGGTACGACCCTCAACGGGAATACTTAGCTGCAGCGCCAAATGTCTTACTATATACGCACGGAAAGCTTCGAAAGGCTCCATGTATGAATTACCTTAAAAAATGCCGTCAAACGCGAGAGACGTAGTCACTCGCGAGTCTTCATTGCGATAGGTCCTTTTTAGCAAACTAATTAGTGATCAACTACCCTACAAATGGGGGGGGTGATCCAATTGAATAGTTTGAGCTTGGTCCAGTCGACAATTTGCACCCAATCCATTTAGGTAGCGACCGCAGAACGCATTTATAAAGTTCCATCATCCTCGGACTAGTCTTTTTTTGTGTGACTACTCCCTCAAAATAAAGATATATTTAATTAATAAATTATTTTGTTGCGTGCAGCCACTCGGGCATCTAGACTCAAGGTGTTGCATATATCTGCCCAGCCAAAAACTGTGAAAATCACGATCGCGGAGAACTTCCGTGGCCTCTTTTATGTCCCCTTTTATGTCTTGCGTGAGCGCGCGCTTGCTCGGGAGCTAGGACTTGATGTCCATTGGCTACCGCCGGGCTCGCCTGGTGGTGCCATTGACGACGTGAAGTCTGGCAAGATCGATCTGACTTGGGGTGGGCCGATGCGCGTCATGATTGACCACGACACCACGCCAGATGATGCGCATCGACTGCTTAGCCTGTCAGAAGCAGTGGGCCGAGACCCCTTCTGCTTAATCGCCCGCGAACCAAATCTTTCGCTGACCGACTTACCCGCTTTGCGGCTATCGATTGTCAAAGAGGTTCCGACACCTTGGCTATGCCTGCAAGCCGACCTGAGAGACCAAGGCATTAGCGTTCCGCAACAGCTCATCACAACTTGGAGCATGCAGGAGCAACTCCATGCTCTGGCCAATAATCAGGTTGATGTCATTCAATCCTTTGAGCCCTTTGTGACCCAAGCGCTTTTAGATGGCGGCCACCTTCTTTATGAAGCCAGCCTGCGCGGTCCAACGGTTTATACCGGCTTTATTACATCTCGTGCCACACTCGCAGCGCGCCACAAAGAAGTGGTCGCACTCGATGCCGCACTTGCACAGGCGCTCAGCTGGATGCGCGAGGCCGGCGCCGAGGCGGCTGCCGAATTGGTCAAAGGATATTTTCCAGAACTGACCCATCACCAATTGACTAGTGCGTCGACACGTTACTTGGAGCGCGGGGTTTGGTCTGACAGCACAACCATCAACCGGACTGGCTTTGAGCGGTTGAGTGAAAGTTTTTTTAGAGGGGGCGCCATCCGGGCACCCGCGAATTATGAAAGTTGTGTGTTTAACTTTGGAGATCACTGATATGCCATACTCTACTCAATCCTGGGGACAGATCAACACACTACGGCGACTCACCCTCGCCGTGGCCGGCGCTGCGCTCGCGTCAGTCACCTGCCTAAGTGCACAGGCTCAGACCACACAGAATTACCCCAGCCGCCCGATCAAGATGGTCGTTCCGTTCCCTGCGGGTGGACCAGCCGATATTGTTGGGCGTCTGTATGCGCTGCATCTCAATAAGCTGTCTGGCCAACCTATCGTCGTAGAGAACGTGGCGGGTGCCGCTGGCTCGATCGGCACGAATAACGTCGCGCGTGCTGAGCCCAATGGCTACACCATCCTATTTGGCACAACCAGCACGATGGCGATAAACGAGGTTCTCATGAAGAACCTGCCCTATAACTTCCAAAGAGACTTCGCGCAGATTGGACTGATCGCCAACGCCCCGCACGTCATGGTGGTCAGCCCAAAGGTTCAAGCGAAAAACTTTGCCGAATTCGTTGCCTTGGCTAAAGCTAAGCCTGGCACACTCACATTCGGATCAGCAGGAAAGGGATCGATCGTGCAGATGGGGTCTGAGATCGTTAAGGTTGGCGCGAATATCGATGTCCTGCATGTGCCCTATAAAGGGGGAGGTCCTGCGACGCTGGCACTGCTTTCTGGTGAAATCGACATGACCGTCAATGACCTCACGACACTCAAGGGCAACATCGATGGTGGGAAAGTGCGTGCAATTGCTGTGGCCAACAAGACGCGCCTCAAACCGTTGCCCGATGTCCCGACCTTTGCCGAACTGGGCTATCCGCAAATTATGTCAAGCACCTGGTGGGGCATTGCCGTTCCCGTCAAGACACCTAGCGATATCCAAAAGAAGCTGCAGTCCTGGAACGACCAAATTATCCGGAATCCAGAATACGTGAGCAAGCTCGCAGAGATGGCGATTGATCCGATCCTCATGACGCCAGCCGAAGCTGCAGCTTTCATCGTCGCAGAAACCGCGAAGTGGCGCGACATCGCTACCAAAGCCAAGATTGAGCTGAACTGATGCGCGTCTTGATTGCTGGTGGGCAAGGCTTTGTAGGACTGAATATCGCCGAGCAACTGCTTACGCAAGGGCATGCCGTTGCACTCTTTGGTCCTGACAGCGCACCAACTGCCTTTAAGGAGACATTAAAGGCGTTGCCCGGCGAGCTCATCATCATGGATGGCGATATTTCTCGTACGGATGACCTTGAGCACGCCTTCGCAGCATTCACACCTGATCGTGTCGTGAATGCTGCGGCTATCACAGCGGGCCTTGAGCGCGAGAAAACAGCCGCGCGTCGAATCTTCGAAGTGAACTTGTTCGGAACGATCGAGGTGCTTGAAGCCTGCATACGGCACAAGATTCCCAGATTAGTACAACTTAGTACGGGTTCGGTATTTGGCGAGCAAGGTCGCAGTAGCGCTTGGCTTGACGAGGGCTCGAGTCCTGCTCTACCCGAATCCCTTTACGGCATCAGCAAGTTCGCTGCCGAGCGTACATGCATCCGTTACGCAACGAAGCGGGGGGTGGACGTAACTGCTCTGAGACTAGGAACAGTCTTCGGACGTTGGGAATACGATACCGGTTTGCGCGATACGCTTAGCATCCCCTTACAACTGCTTAGGTCTGCGCAAGCAGGCCAAGCAGCAGTGCTGCTAAGAGAGTGCGCAGATGACTGGGTCTACTCGATAGATGTTGCGCTTGGGATCTTGGCTTTGCTGAGCAGCCAATTCAGACCCAAGCCGCTCTACCATTTGTCAGCAGGACTGCGTTGGGACGTCGCCGAGTGGTGCCAACGAATGTGCACTGCATTTCCAGGGTTTAGCTATACGCTCGTCGACGATCCTGCTCTATGCACCATAGGACGGACTTCGAGTCCGAGCCGGTCTCCCATGAAGATTGAACGTATCCAATCAGACTTTGGTTATCAACCTGCATACCTACCAGACGCTGCTTTTAACGACTTCCTTAAGTGGGGAAAGGCTTACCCTGCGGATGCGCAATATCGTACCTAGGCTTTCAGAGAGCCCAGGCGGCCAAGAAAACCTAACGGCCTGCTGGTAGACGCAAAGACAGTAGCGCAGCGAGTATTAATAAAATACCTGTGCTGCCAAACGCGATCCAGTGCGTGCCATAGGTTTCGTAGCCCCAGCCTCCCAACCACGAGCTGATCGTCGCTCCGATCTGATGACTAAAGTAAGCCCAGCCATACAGAAAGCCCACGAGCCGCACACCGTAGATATCGGCCAAAATTGCAGAAGACATGGCGATACTTCCCGCCCAGACGAGTCCGCCAATCGCTGCAGCTGCGTACAACTCGAAGTGCGTGCCAACAATCATCAATGCAAAGAATCCTAACCCTCGAAGGAAGTAAATCGCCGCCAAAATGTAACGGCGAGGAATAATGTCGGCTAGACGACCCAGTGCCAGCGTGCTGAAAATCGCGACGACTCCGATCAACCCAATTCCCATTGCACTGGTCGAGGCATCAAACCCGTGGTCCATCAACATAGGCATGCCATGCGTGCCCAGCAAATTCATGCTGTAGCCACAGGTAAAGAGGCCTAAGCAAATCATCCAGAACGGTGCAGTACAAATAGCCTGCGAGAACGTCAGCTGAACCTCTTTTGAAGCCGGCTTAGCGGCCGCAGCCGCGCGTTGCTCGGGTAATAAGTCGGCATGCACAGGCGCGTCTTCACGCATCACGAAAATCGCTAGCGGTACTGTCACCACTACAAAAATCAATGCAAAACCGAGAAGCGTCATCTGCCAGTTAAAGGCTTCGATACTGGCAGTCAGTACCGGAGTAACGACTGCAATGCCAGCCATGGAGCCAGTCGAGAGAAAAAACAACGCCATACCACGCTGTCGACTGAACCAGCGGCTAATCAACGGAGTCACCGTAACGGGACTCGTAAAGGCAAGTCCGATCGAGAGAAAAACGCCAAAGGACAATAAGAAGCCAAGTGGGGTGCGCGCGTAAATCGCCCAAATGGTCGAACCCAACACAATTACCGCTCCAAGCAGCAAAACGAATCTCGTGCCTCGCCTAGCGACAAGATAGCCCCCCAAGGGCATGCCGATTCCGTAAAACAACATACCGATTGCGACGATTCCAGCAAGCAAGCTGCGACTAAAACCTAGATCTTCGACCATAGGGAGAAAAAACGGACCAATCCCCAACCGCATACCAACGGTTAGCAGCGTAAGCAGCGACGAGGCCGCCACAATATTCCAACCAAAGTACCAACGTGCTGTTTCGGTTTGCTTCAAGGACAGTCTCTCGCTATTCTAAGACGCTCTTTAGTTAAAGCGTTTGAGACGCTTAGAGTACTACTTTATTGCACTCAATTTTTACCGCGACAACAAAACGTTAGGGCATTCGCGCACGTCTCTTTTGCTTGTAAGCTTCACGGATTGAACATCCCTTTAATTTGTAAAAAAGGCCCTCCCCATGAGTAAGCTCTGGCAACTCACAGCAAGCGATATCGCTGCGCAAACAAACAACAAAACGGTTAGCGCAACAGAAGTTGCACGTAACGCGTTAGAGCGACTCCATCAGATCAATCCAAAGTTAAATGCGGTCGTACAACACAACGACAAGTGGACGCTTGAACAAGCGCAGCTTGTTGATCAGCGTATCGCGGGCGGAGAAAAGCTCCCCTTGGCTGGCGTACCGATTACGGTCAAGGACAACATCTGGGTAAAAGGACAGACCATTACCCAAGGATCACTTCTCTTCAAAGATTTTGTCGCGCCTCAGGATGCATGGGCCGTCGCGAAACTCAAAGAACTCGGTGCCGTGATAATCGGCATCACCAACTGTTCAGAGTTTGCGTGCAAAGGGATCTCAAACAATTTGGTGTACGGCAAGACTCGCTCGCCTTGGGATCTGGAGCGCACGCCGGGTGGATCCTCGGGAGGCGCTGTCAGTGCCGTGGCGGCCGGCATCGGCGCACTCGCTCTGGGTACCGATGCCGGCGGCTCGATTCGTCGCCCCGCCGCACACTGCGGGCTTGTCGGAATGAAGCCCACGTTCGGTCTCGTACCTTGTGGTCCCGGGTTCGATGAACCGAACTTCGGACTGTCGGTCAACGGGCAAATCGCAAGAACCGTTGACGATGCAGCCCTCATGTGGCGGCACCTGGTGCAATTCAAACATAGCGACTGGGGCTCACAACTGCACAACAGCGCCGATGCTCAGAACACTCTCAGCCAAGCCCCTTCAAGAAAATTACGAATAGCCTATAGCCATGATCTTGGGTGCAATTTTGCGATCGACGAGGATGTCAGAGCAGTCGTAGAGCGCGCAGTCAAGGCCCTTGAAAAAGATGGCTATCAAGTGGAGTTGGCAGCCCCAGTATGGCCGCAAGGTGTGCATACCTACCCGTTACTTAAACTGCAGCAAGCAGGCTTAGCTGCGCTACACGGCAAAGCCTACGACGTAGATCCTTCACAAATCGATCCGGACATCGCCGCACAAATCGTCTTAGGCAGAACCTACTCAGCCGTCGACATTGCTGATGTACTGATTCTGCGTGAGCATATCTATGCAGCGTATGCGAAATTTTTTGAACAATTTGATGTGCTGCTTTGCCCCACCACCCCCACAGTCTCTTGGTCCGTCAACGAACTCGGGCCAAAGATCATTGGCGGACGTGAAGCTGGCCCGCGGGGGCATGCGGTCTACACCCCCCTCTTTAATTACTCTCAGGCACCGGCTTGCACCGTCCCGGTTGGACTGGCACGCGGGCTTCCGGTGGGACTGCAAATCGTCGGGCCACGGTATCAGGACCCGCTCGTATTGCAGATGGCCAAGCACTTTGAACGGTTGGGGGAAGTCCAACCCAAACCTGCGCTCTGGGCGGAATAAGGGGACTCAATACAAAAATTCTCGCAAATGTGCACAAACGTTGCGTTTAAGCAAAGTTTGCACACACGGCCTGCCTACAATAGTGGCATTACTGTTTAATTTTGTTAGCCCAACGCTAGATTGGAGTCCCTATGAGCGACAACACCCCTATCACGGTGGATATGAATAAATGGGCGCAGGATGGTTACCTGCACTTACCCCAGTTTTATTCGCACGAATTCATCGACACCATTATCGAAAATATCGATCGTTTTCGTGCTGAGGCAGGCGACGAAGCCTACGATCCATCGGGACGCCCCAATCGAGTCCTACATGTACATGCGGGAAGTGCTGGCATTCAAAAAGCCTTGCTCAATCCTGGACTGAACCACGTGTTGACGCAGCTGTTTTCGGCGAAACCGGTCCTGTGGGGAAGCCTCCTCTTTGATCAAGGTAGCGAGCAGATCGCCCACACCGATGCGCCATGGTTTTTTGCAGAGCCCTACGGTTCAATGGCAGGGGTTTGGACCGCACTAGAAGATGTCCACGAAGACTCAGGCCCACTTTTCTTAGTTCCTGGTAGCCATCAGTCAGCGTTAGATGTTGAGGCCGCACTGAAGAAAAATCCTGAGCTTCACGCTGAAGTGTTAGCGTTTCGTGCGAAAAATCTCTCTGCCAGCACTGATCCGGCATGTTGGGACTTATCCAAGCGCGTGGCCGAGCAGTGTCAACTCGAGTGGACCAACCGAGAAGGTCGTCAAAAGTTTTGCATTAAAAAAGGCGACGTTGTCATTTGGCATCAATGGATGGTCCATGGCGGAAGCCCAGTAAATGATCCAGTACGCACACGTCAAAGTTTGATTTCGCATTGGACTTCGAACAACAGTGTCGCATTCGATCAACACAATTACTTCCTAAATTACGGCCGCTTAGACGACAAGCTTGCGATGCCGTTACCCGTTCAAGAAACTGCAGACGGCTTTTACCTCAAACAGAAAAGTCACATTATCAGCTGGGTACCACCAGAGACGTTCATCAACACCGTCGAAACTGCTTAGTCATACCAAACAGTTTTATTTCAAAGTAGAAAAAACGGAGCTTACGCTCCGTTTTTTTATTTCAACCTACTTTGTAACAACTGTGCAATTTCCTTGGATGCCTCAGGATCTGCCATCTTCCCGTGTTCTACATCCATATCAACCGTGACCAAAGATCCACGCGTATAGCGCGACCAATTAAACGCATCCTTGAACTCAGAAACTGGCTCTCTGGCTGCCCTTAGCAACAAAATCGATGCCGAACACGCTTGGATCGTGTGCAGGACGATCAAGTTTTGACGCACAGCAACTTGCTCTAAAGCCTCCTCGAACCACGCTACGCTCGCCGTGGGTGGGATCTCGTTATTGTCGAGCATCCACTGATGAACAACCTGCAGATGACTTTCGTAATCGTTGGGGACTTTAGACAAGTCAATGCGACTATCCTTTGCCATACATAACACTTGACCGTGCTTGCCCACTAAAGAGCGATCAGTCCATGTACTTGGAGGACGGATTTGTGTATCCAGAATGACCAAAAGACGAACCTCTTGACCCCGCAACTCCAACCGCCGGCAGATCTCCTGAACAATCCACCCGCCGAAAGACCAGCCCAATAGATGATAGGGCCCCTGCGGTTGAACGCGGATAATGCCTGCGATATAGCACTCAACAATCTCGTCTATCGTCTTATGTGGTGACTCGCCAGGTTCCTGCCCTTTAGCGTGTAACGCCCAGACTGGTTGATCCTTGCCAAGCGCCTCAGTCAACGGGCGAAACACCGTTCCACTGCCGCTTCCAGCATGCACACAGAAGAGCGGCGGCTTCGATCCCGTCGTTCTTAACGGCAACATAGGATCGTAATCGTCAGTGGTATCTACTGAGGAATACGTGACAGGCAAGGGGTTATTCAAGCAGTGCTCCACTAACTCAGCCAAGCTCTGCTCAAACGCTTTGGTAAGTGCCTCGATACTCTGGGCGTCATGTGCCAAGTCGCAATACTCAATCTGAAACTGGAACATCCCGTTTGCATCAAGCATCGAGTTAATCTCGAGCAAGTGCTGGCGGCTGCGCGTCACATCGTCTTGGCCCACGGCAAGACTATTGGGTGCCATCCGCCACGTCGCACGATCCGCTTGTACACCGCGCTCAAAGCGCCCATGATAGTTAAATACGACTTGGGGATCTATTAACGTACTCGTGCCCGCGTCAATATGTAGGGCACTTGACGTATCTAGGTAACGAAGCACCCCATAGCCCAATCCCTTATCCGGTAGCGCACGCAAGCTCTCCTTGACGGACAACACCGCATGGCCGCTACGCTGCGCATCATCTAAGGCAACAGCACCGAGACGAAGGCGCAGCGGGAACATACTCGTAAACCACCCAAGCGTGCGCGTGAGGTCAGCGTCCATCTCGCGCCCATGGCCTTCTAGCGCGATTAAAGGATCTTGCAGATCTTGTTGATAAACCGTGCGGCTCCAGTCGCGTAAGGCCAGACCTAAGGCAGCAAGCAATACATCATCGATGCGTGCGTGATACACCCCTGGCGCACGTAACAACTGCTGTGTGCGCACGGCATCAAGCGAGCCTGTTGCGTGTGCCGCACGCGCCTGAGTATTCTGTGCAGGCGTGACCGGACGATCCAGTGGCAAAGACTGTGCGCCCTCAAGTTGCGATAACCACAGATCCTGCTCCACACGCCGAGCACCAGAACGTGCTTGCCCCTGCAACGCCTCGCCCCATGCCAGCAAGGACTGTGTTCGCGTGGGAAGTGCTTGCGTAACGGGTTGTGTCAGCGCAATGAGATCCTCAATCAGGATTCGCCACGATACGCCGTCGATTGCAAAGTGATGGATCACCAGCAGCAACAGCGGGCCTTGTTGCTTGTCACGCTCGACCCAAAGGGCAGCAACCATGCCGCCACTGACGCTTGGGTCTAGGCGCGCCGACATTTGCATAAACGCCTCGCGTACCGTCTGCTCGGCTTGCGCTGTAGGCAGCGTACTGACATCTAGCGTGGGCAGCGCCAACGCCTCTAATGTGACGGCTGGCTCAATCATGAATTGCGTCTGAGTACCCTGGCCTTGCGTGCGCAAGCGCAGTGCGCCATGGTGCGCGCGCAATGTGTTGAGGGCTTGAGCAACTCGTTCCTGCTGCATATACTCGGGTGCATCGAGCCACACGGCTTGGTGAAACCGCTTGATCGAGCCAGTCCCCCTTAACAACTGATGATAGATTGGCAACGCGGGCACCACGCCGTCCTCTATCCACGTCGTCACAATTTGGGACGCCTCCAACTGGCTTGTGACGTTTGAAAGCGACTCGGGTGTCTGATGCAAAAAGATGGCACGCGTATTGAGCTTTAAACCCAAGGACCGCGCTCGACTCACCAAACGAATCGCCGAGATACTATCTCCGCCGATTGCAAAGAAGTTGTCATCCAGCCCCACCTGGGTGTTGTTGGTCACCTCGGCGAACAGCTGACACAGAATCTTCTCGGTCTCGGTGCGTGGCGCCCGATGCTCGGCTAAGTTGCTCACGAGGCCCGGCTCGGGCAGACGACGCCGATCGAGCTTGCCGTTAGGCGTGAGCGGCAAACTCTCCATCGTCACATACGACTGCGGCGCCATGAACTCGGGCAAGGTCTCTAGTAACTTCGCGCGTAGCACCGACTGCTCGGGCACCTCGTGCCCCGCACGGGCCACCACATACGCCACCAAGCGCTGCTCACCACCCACCGCACGCGCAATGACTGCTACCTGACCGAGCTGCGAGGCAAACCCCTGCAGCAGCGCCGCCTCGATCTCACCCGTCTCGATCCGATAGCCCCGAATCTTGACCTGATCATCGGCGCGACCCAAGAACGCGATCTCGCCATTGGCCGCACGGAACGCTAAGTCCCCCGTGCGATACATCCGCGCACCGGGCGCGCCAAACGGACACGCCATAAAGCGCTCGGCGCTTAACCCCGCGCGACCCAAGTAACCACGCGCCAGACCCGCACCCCCGATGTACAGCTCACCCACCACACCCTGGGGCACGGGCTCTAAGGCCGTGTCCAGGATGTAGGAGGCTAGATCAGGGATCGGCTCGCCCACGTAGCTCGTGTCGCCCTCGGCATCGGCCAAGCTCAGCACACGGTAGGTGACGTGCACCGTCGTCTCAGTGATGCCGTACATATTGATCAACTCAGGCGTGCCCACCGGATGCAAGGCCCACCACGGCTTGAGTTTGGTGGGATTCAACGCCTCGCCACCGAAGATCACCGCGCGCAGTGACAGCGGATCTGACGGATCGTGCTGCTGCGCGTCCTCGGCAATCAGCACCTCAAACGCCGACGGCGTTTGGTTCAGTACCGTCACCCGCTCGCTCTTGAGCAGACGGACAAAGTCGGGGGTCGAACGGCGTACCTCATCAGGCACAATGACTAACTTGCCGCCGTACCCCAGCGCGCCCCAGATCTCCCACACCGAGAAGTCAAAGGCAATCGAGTGAAACAGCGACCACACGTCTCGGTGATCGAAGTTAAACCAGTGCTGCGTCTGTGTGAGCAACCGGATCACGTTCTGATGCGGAATCCCTGCCCCTTTAGGACGACCTGTCGAGCCCGACGTATAAATCAAATACGCGAGGTGCTCGCTATGCAGCACGGCTAAGCGCTCGGACTGCCGGATCGGGGCGTCGGACTTGGCTGCCAACTCGGCTGCCATCTCGGGCGCATCCAAGTGCAACGCCGGGGGCATCACAAGCGGCGTGCTCACCAGCATCGCCTCGGGGTTCTGTGCACGTGCCTGCGCAATGGACTGCACCAGGCTCGCGTAGCGCGCATCGGTTGTGATCAGCACGCGGGCTTGACTGTCTGCGAGCATGAACTCCAGGCGCGCGGCCGGGTAGTCGGGGTCTAGCGGCAAATACGCACCGCCGGC
Organism: Bordetella parapertussis; assembly: GCA_945865935.1. Classification (GTDB taxonomy): domain Bacteria; phylum Pseudomonadota; class Gammaproteobacteria; order Burkholderiales; family Burkholderiaceae_B; genus Zwartia; species Zwartia parapertussis_E. The sequence continues at coordinate 15,823 of CAMBFI010000033.1, forward strand.
CTTCACAATGGCCAGCAGCGCCACAATCATCTCAGGCGAGCGATCCAACATAATCGCCACCAACTGATCCGGGCCCACGCCCTTGTCGATCAGCACACGGGCCATCTGATTGGCACGCGCATCGAGCTCGGCGTAGCTCAGGCGTTGCGACTCATACACCACTGCCACCGCCTCAGGGTGGCGCAGCACCTGCTCGCCAAACAAGTCAGGCAACGTCTGCGTGGGCTGGGCCACATCCACCATCGCACCAGCCGCCTGCGCCAGAAGCGCTCGGCGCTCCTGAGCCTGCAGCAGCGGCACCGCCTTAAGCGAGGTCTGCGCATGGCTCGGCAGACCGCGTAACAACTCCCCTAACCGCTCAAGGAGCTGCTCGCCCTGCGCCTGATCGATCCGGCTGCGGTCAAAACTCAACCGCATCGTTAAGCGCTCACTTGGAATCACAGACAGGCTGACTGGATAATGCGCACCGTCTTCGCCTCCAACGCTCTGTATCTGTACATCACCAAACTTACGCTCGCCCTGTGCTGCGGGATAGTTCGCGTAGACAAACAACGCCTCAAACAACGGTGTGCCCGCAAACGGGGTCAACGCCTGCGCGGCCGTTAAACCAAAGTGCGCATGCGTCTCTTGCACGGCCTGCTCGGCCTGCAGTGCCTGCAACCATTGCACCAGCGACTGCCCGGCGGAGAGATCCAGATACAGTGGCATCGTATCGATAAACAATCCGACGCCGCGCTCGACCTCAGGCAATGCGCTTGAGCGCCCGCTGCGCACACTTCCAATCACAATCTCATCTAACCGGCTCAGTCGACCGAGCATCAGCGCATACGCGCCAAGTAACACCGTCGCCTGCGTCAGGCCATGCGCACGACAAAAGTCCTCTAGCCCGGCAACACTCTCTTTATCCAGACTTAACCACGCTTCGCCAAATCCCTCCCCAGGCTCTTGCGCAGCGGGTAAGCTCAACAGGCTCGCTGAACTCAGCGAGCTTAAATGATCGCGCCAATAGTTGCGCGCAGCG
>CAMBFI010000034.1 GCA_945865935.1 Bordetella parapertussis
GAGGCCCCACCCTTTAACCGCCGCTTCTTAGAAACTCGCCTGGCGTATCGGATCCAGGAGCTTGCTCTGGGCGGGCTCAAACGCGAGACCATCAAGCGGCTTGAAAAACTAAGTGAGCAATTTGATGAGGTCAAGGACGAGAGTCGTAGGCGTCGGGTCGATGATCGCCCCCTTGCGGGGACCCGGTTGATCCGAGAGTGGAATGGTCAGCCCCATGAGGTGCTCGTCAACCTCAGCGACTTTGAATATGCAGGCCAGCGCTACAAATCGCTTTCCCGTATCGCCAGAGTCATTACCGGAACCAACCGCAACGGCTGGACCTTCTTTGGGTTTTCTACCGCACGAGGTCTTAAATGAACGCAACAGACAAAGTGCTCTGCGCCATATACACACGCAAATCGACTGAGGAGGGGCTTGAACAAAACTTCAACTCCCTGGATGCTCAGCGCGATGCCTGCGAAAACTACATCGCTAGTCAAAAATCAGAGGGCTGGCTAATGCTGCGCGAGCGGTACGACGACGGAGGCTTTTCTGGCGGCACACTTGAGCGTCCAGCCATCAAGCGCTTGCTAGAGGATGTGCGCCAAGGTTTAGTTAACACGATCGTGGTCTACAAGATTGATCGACTTTCACGCTCGCTTGCCGACTTTGCCAAGTTGGTTGAACTGTTTGACGAATACAAAGTGACGTTTGTATCGGTGACTCAGTCGTTCAACACAACAACGTCCATGGGGCGACTGACGCTTAACATTTTGCTCTCCTTTGCACAGTTTGAACGTGAACTGGCAGGCGAACGTGTACGCGACAAGATCGCAGCCTCTCGGCAACGCGGTATCTGGATGGGCGGCATGCCGGCCTTAGGCTATGACGTGGTTGAGCGCAAACTGGTACCCAACGAAGCAGAGGCGCTAATTGTTAAAGAAATGTTCACCCGATTTGCCACCACCCCCTCAATGGCCACATTAGTAAATGACTTGCGCAGCCGGGGGGTCACGTCAAAATGCTGGACCACAACTAAGGGGGTGGTGCGCCAAGGAAAGCTAATCGACAAGGGGCTCATTTACAAAATGTTTCATAACCCTGTTTATCTTGGCCTCGCCGCATACAAGGGTCAGACCTTTCCAGGCGAGCATGAACCCCTCATTAGCCAAGAGTTATGGGACAAGGTGCAGAGCCATCTAAAAAGCGGCGCGCCCTTAAGCAAAGCCAGAACCGCCGGGCGCGGCTCGGCACAATCTCTTTTGCGAGGCTTGATTTTCTCAGACCAGGGGCGCGCCTTTACCCCCGGATGGACCCGCAAACGCAACAAGACCTACCGCTACTACGTCAACACAGACTCAATCAAACTCGGCAAAGAGGGCTGCGAGATTCAACGCATACCGGCGGGAGAGATCGAGACCTTAGTCATTGAAAAAATGCGCGATGTTCTGCGCTCACCCGAGATCTTGGCGCAAACTGTGCGCGAGGTACGGACTAAACGACCGGGCACAGAAGAGGCGCAGGCTATCGAGGCTTTACAGTCCATTGAACAGGTATGGGATCAACTCTTCCCAGCGGAGCAGTCGCAGATCGCACGCACCCTCATTGAGCGCATCACCGTAGCCCCTAACGGGATCAGCATCAAATGGCGCGGCGAGGGCTTAAATAAATTGCTGCGCGATACCCTTGAGTCAAACGCATTGCGGGAGGCAGCATGATGAACGACGGCACAGACGGCTTCATCACCAACATACCGATGGCCTTCAAAAAACGCAGCGGCAAGGCCATAATCGTGCTGCCCAACGGCGAGCGCGCTATCGCGCGCCGTGAAGCAATTATTGATAATTCGATGATCAAAGTTATAGCAAGAGCTTACCGGTGGCAGCGGATGCTGTTGGACGGTACGCACGCCTCAATCGAGGATTTATCTAGGGCAGAAAAAATCACAGCGTCTTATGTCAGCCGGGTGCTTCGCCTGGCTTATCTGTCACCGACGATCGTTGAGGCGATCCTGGACGGAAAATACCCAGCGCATCTGACGTTGAAAGATTTGATGGAGCCGTTCCCGCTGGAGTGGGATCGGCAGGTTGCACATTTTTTTGTCGAACAAAGTCCCTTAATGACGGTGGCGGGTAGCCGCACATAAAAATGTAAGGGAAATGTGGACGAGGATGACCTAAAACACCCTATCAGTCACCTTGATATTTTCGTTGATTACATCGCCCGTTTTTTTAAAAATTATAATTTATGGAAGTTTTTGAGCTTTTTACTGTATCGCGTGATGAGGCAGTAATTTCAAAACAAAAGATAAATAATTAATCTAAGTCTGGGAACTTTAGTGACGATAGTTTTGATGCACAGATAAGGGTAGACTGCATTTTTTTTTCATGCTGAAACGACCTAAACGGCAAGATAATGCAAAATTTTGGGTGAACTAAATCCTTCTGGACAAACCTTAACCGCCACTCCGATAACTTCTACTCCTGCTAAGACAGCATCATCAAAGGCGCTTGCGTACTCTGGATCAAATAGTTTAGTGACGGAGAACGAATTCACGTCAGACCGCTGGGAAAGAAAAAGTAATAGCACTCGGCGGCCAGACTTAACCTGACGGGTCAGGGCTCTTAATTGTTTGACCCCGCGGGGTGTTTTTGAATCCGGATACCTGGCCACCCCCTCTAAGACAACCGAAGCACTTTTTACTTCGACCAAACATTCTCCCTGACTTCCCTTCAGAATGAAGTCGACACGCACGCCCTCTTCAATTAACTGTTCACGCAAGATTTCAGCGACAGACTCAAATTCCGGTAAGAGTTTCGCTTTTATTATCTCTTCAACGATTCGGTTTGATAAATGAGTATCCGTGCCAACCCAGTTACCTTGAAACTCGACTGCGCGCCAGGTGTAGCGGCGCTTACGTTTTAAATTTTCACTATCCCAAAGGACTGCCCGGCTGCCTGCAACCAACAAGCCTGTCATGGAGCCTGGATTTGCACAATAGACCGTCTCTTCTCGATTGCCTTCAAACTGCATTATGGCCAGAAACCTTTGGGGTCTATCTAAAAATACTACTTCACATTGAGGTTTGGGGAATCGAAGGAAAATCTCTGAGACACTCATGAAATAAGAGAAGAAAAATGAACTTTTTTATGCTGCGGAAAAAAACTACTCTGAATCGCTGCCAATTTATTAACTACTCCCTATATTTGGACCGCTCTAGGCCTAACGCCGAAGCACGCACATCCGCCTTTGGACTGAGGTCACCAAGAAAGCTACGACGCCGAGTGGACGGTACGCACTCCTCAATCGATGATTTGTCTAGGGCAGAAAAAATCACAGCGACTTATGTCAGCCGCGTACTTCGCCTAGCGTACCTGTCACCGACGACCGTTGAATCAATCTTAGACGGAAAGTACCCAGCGCATCTGACACTTTAAAAGACCTAATGGAGCCTTTCCCGTTGGAGTAGGGTCGGCAGGTTGCTCATTTCTTTAATACAAATCGCGTCGACATCAAGGAATAATATCAAGACATCAAAAAAATACAGAGGAAAAGTGATCGATGATCGCCTAAAACACGGTATCGATAACCTTAGAATTTTCATTACACGTGGAAGGCTCTGCTGTAATCAGGTCGAATATTTCTCTAAAAAGTAATGTCTGTGCTTGGCACGCCCCTATAACTGACAGAGCAATTAGTCAAAACACTATCACTGTCCTTCGAATAAACAGAAGTCAGCTGTGAATCTTGTGACTATTCGTCAAAACTGATATGCCGATGGCTCACCTAGTGAGTCACTAGTCGAAGAAAATTGGCTTTTAGTTACAAAATGGACTGGTTTACCCCAGATTCCCATATACTAAGCGCATCTATAGGGAGGCATACCTATGAACGCAAACACTACGCCAGCCTTAACAGTTCGCGATGTCGCAGGATATCTGAGCGTTGATGAGAAAACAATTTATAGACTCGCTCAACAAGGAAAATTACCCGGCTTTAAAGTAGCCGGTACCTGGAGGTTCCAACTAAAGGATATCCAGGATTGGATTGATGAGAGGAAGAGCTTAGCTGTAATCGCTAATCCAGTGCGTAGTCCATGAGGCGCGAGGGAACACAATGAAAAGTACACAACTTTCAACCTATCGCAGGTAAACGCTTTCGCTCTGAATCAACTTCCGCGAAAATCGAATTCTGAGGCTTAAATGAATATAGCAGTTACTACCGTAGCAGAGCTTCGAGTTTTAATTGGATTCCTCGGAGAAAAAAACCAAGCTAACTGGTGGAGTAGTGAGTTCTTCAGCACCACAGCTGCTGCCTTCTTAGCACCAATATTCAACCGTACTTTATTTCTTGCCCAATACCAAGGAGCAACAACAGCAGCGGCGAAAGTCCATGACGAGGCCATTGGCGTTGGACGCGTTTACCACCTATTTCGTTTACCCATCGGATTTGAGCAAGCATCTGCTGATGCTCTAAGCGATGTAGGTTTCGTTGGGACGATCCAAGCCAGATTGGCGAGTCGAGAGTTGGCGCTGGCGCGTCTGGCTGAGTTGGCAGGAAAACCAGAATCCGCTTCGCCTGGTCCCGTTTCGCTAGGTCAGATGAGTCAAGACTTGAAACCTGAGTTAACGCGTGCTGCGGGCTTTTATTTTGCCGCTTTAACTTCCGGCATTCAGACTTTTCCTTATATGCGGGAGGATGAATGAATCAGCCACGCTGCTACACAACGCAGCTAGCGGCGGGACTGGGCCTCTTAGAGGAAACGAGGCAACTGCTCCAAGTTTATCAACTTGGAATGACTACCTCGCAGCTTTATGAGGCGGCATTAGGGTCGGGACGTTTCCCATTGGTAACGGCAAGACGCCTACGCAATATGGTGGTTGAGTGTTTTGCTCCACGTTACATGCGCGACCCAACCGTTGCCCCACGCCTCAAGTCACTAGTTGATCGCTTAACTACCGCCGAGTTTAATCAACTGCTCTTTATCTATACGGCACGTGCCAATCTTGTATTTGCAGATTTCGTCCGAGAAGTTTATTGGATGCGTTATTCGTCCGGGCGCAACGACCTAGAGTTGGAGGACGCACGTACCTTTATCGCCAACAGTGTGCGCGAAGGAAAAACGCAAAAACCTTGGTCGGAGACTACTATCAAACGTAACTCCTCCTATTTGATCGGCTGCTGCGCCGATTATGGATTGCTGACAACCACAGGACGGAACCAGCGCTCGATTACTGCGTATCGCATCTTGCCAAAGGTAGCAGCCTACTTAGCCTACGATTTAAAGTTCAGCGGTCTTGGAGATAACCAAATTGTTTCGAGCTCCGACTGGGATCTGTTTGGGTTGGAAAGTGCCGACGTCCGAGATCAACTAAAACGGTTGTCATTACAAGGCTTGCTCATATTTCAGGCCGCCTCCGATGTCGTGCATATCGGATGGACTTATAAAAGCATGGAGGAACTGATCGATGTCATCGCTCAAAGCTGATTTCAATGAGTTGATGGAGAGAATCAAGCAGGGGCGCGAGTTTGGCCATGCCAGCTTCGAACCAATTTTCTACTTGGTTTTTCCGCCAAATCAGATCCTAAATGTGAAGCGCGAAACACCTGCGTGGATGCACCGGCTGCGCAACGAAGGCTGGGAGGTCGAAACCTTTTCGATCGCAGAGCATGTAGCAGACATCATCGAGAAGGCACCCCTTCGAAAGATCTGGCTGGCAGCCGATCAAAAAGCGCCGTTGGCATGGGACAAGACCAATGCATCGCTTGCAAATGCCATTAGCAACGGGGCGTTGCAGGCACGAATCGAAGCCAAACTAGCCGAGCTTGAAGGCAAACCAAAGGCTATTTTGTTAGTCACCGATCTTGAGGCGCTGCACCCCTACACACGCATCGGTGTCATCGAAGGTAAGTTGCAAGGCAAATTTCATGTACCCACTGTGTTCTTCTACCCTGGTGTGCGTACCGGTAAGACACGACTTAAATTCCTGGGGTTCTACCCTGACGATGGCAACTACCGCTCGGTACACGTTGGCGGCTAATCATTGAGACATAAGATGACAATCAAACAACTCTTCGACCCCAGCAAGAACATCAATCGCAGCATTGAAAAGGTCATCACCTATGGCGTTTCGCAAGAAACGCGCCTTAAATCGGAAATCTCCGAATATGTGGTTACCGACAGCATCGACCAGCAATTCGAGAATCTCCTTCTCAAGATGGAGGCCGCCATGGATATTGGTGGCGAAAATGAAGTTGGAGTCTGGGTATCGGGCTTCTATGGGTCGGGTAAGAGCTCGTTCACCAAGTATCTAGGCCTAGCGTTTGACGATCGAATCAAAATTGATGGGGTTCCGTTTATTCAGCATTTGCAAGACCGACTCAAACGCAAAGGCACGAAGTCGCTCTTGTCAAATGTAGCCAAGCGCTTCCCAGCTGCAGTGCTAATGCTGGACCTGGCTAGCGAACAGGTCGCAGGTGCAACCATGGAAGAGGTCTCGACGGTCCTGTTCTACAAAGTGCTGCAATGGGCGGGCTATTCGCGCAATCTAAAAGTTGCAGCGCTGGAACGTAGACTCAAGAAGGAAGGCCGCTACAACGAGTTCTTGGATGCATTCAAAGAATCTACTAGTGGTGAAGACTGGAACAACTACCGCAATGACGAATTGGTTGTAGACAGCCTCATCCCCGAGATCGCTCATAAGCTGTACCCCACGCTTTTTAAGACGCCCACCTCGTTCACGACTGAATCAAGTGAAATAGTTGTTTTCGAAAACGACCGTGTGCGTGAAATGCTGGAGATTGCCCGCGAGGCATCAGGCAAGGAGTACATCATCTTCATCATCGATGAGGTTGGTCAGTACGTTGGTCCCCGGCCCAACCTGATTCTGAACCTTGATGGACTGGCAAAAAACCTAAAAAATATTGGTGACGGCAAGGTTTGGATCATCGGAACGGCGCAGCAAACCCTCACGGCGGACGACGCGAAGGCAGCACTCAACTCGCCAGAACTCTTCAAATTGAATGATCGTTTTCCGATTCAAATTGCTCTTGAATCGAACGATATTAAGGAAATTTGCTACACCCGACTCTTGGGGAAATCCTCAGGAGCCGAGTCCGAATTAGGCGGCCTGTTTGATCAATATGGTCAGCAACTACGCCAGAACACCAAGCTTATTGATGCGCGCGTCTACGGCGTCGATTTCGATCGTGAGACCTTTGTCGATCTCTACCCATTTCTTCCTGCGCATTTCGACATCTTGTTGCACTTGTTAGGCGCACTTGCCAAGTCTACAGGTGGCATTGGTCTACGCTCAGCGATTAAGGTGGTGCAAGATATTTTGATCGACGGCTCCGACGGGAAGCCTGCTGTGGCAGAGCAAGCCGTCGGCTGGCTTGCCACTACTGTCACGCTGTTTGATTCTCTAGACAAAGACATCAAGCGCGCGTTCGCCTCGTTGCATGCGTCTGTCGAAAAAGCCACCAAGATTCGCTTCTCACATTCCGATCTGCATCAAAACATCGCCAAGACGGTCGCGGTTCTGCAAATACTTGGAAACCTGCCCATTACCCGTCAAAACGTCACCAGTCTGATGCACGCCAGCATCGCCGGGCCGTCTCAGGCAGACGCAGTGGCGAAGGCGGTCGAAGACCTGATCAACGACCCCATCGTCCCGTTTGGCGAACAAGACGGCAATCTTTGTTTCTACAGCGAAAAGCTCAACGATATTGAGCAGGAACGCAGTCAAGTCGCTCTGCGCGGCGTCGAGCTACGTCGCATCGTTAGTGAAGCGTTAACAAGGGTCTACGCGCCATTGCCAACCACCCAATTGCACGGCTCCTACGCAGTATCTACCGGACTCAAGGCGCAATCGGCTGGTAACGTGCCAGCATCGTTGGCGGGTGAGCGCAACCAGATTCAAACCATTGTGGAGCTGGTCGACCCCAAAGAAATCGACAACGCTCGTACCCGTCTTACTGACGAGTCGCGTCACAACTCGTCCAAGTTCAACATCTATCTGGTGGGCCGCACTACTCCGGAAATGGACGAACTGACGGCCGACATCCACCGCTGCCGAGAGATCGCCAACCGCTACCGCAGTGATCCTGACCAAGAGATCCGCGAATACTGCAACGGTCAGGCAGATCGTGCAGAACACCTCAGCACTAAATTGCGGGCGCAGATTCAGCGCAGCCTGTTGCAAGGCTCGTTCATCTTCCGGGGCCAGGTTGTTGCGGTCGATACGCTGGCGACCGAATTGCTGGATGCAGCACGCAAGCACCTGAGCGAAGTCGCTGAACAAGTTTTCGATCGCTACGCAGAAGCCCCAATGCGCGCCGGAACCGAACTTGCTGAGAAATTCCTTCGAGTCGGCAATTTGTCGGGCATCACCAGCGCGCTCGATCCGCTGAACCTTGTGCAGACCCAAAGTGGACGCCACAGCATTCGCACCGACCACCTGGCCATGGTGAGCATCCGTGACTACATAGATCGCAATGGCACCGTGGATGGCAAGCGCCTAACCGACGTCTTTGCCGATGCGCCCTTTGGTTGGTCAGCAGACACCCTGCGCTACCTGGTAGCGGCCATGCTGTTGGCGGGTGAAATCAAGCTCAAGGTGGCGGGACGCGAAGTAACCGTCAACGGCCAGCAAGCTATCGACGCTATCAAGACCAACAACACCTTCAAAAGCATCGGTATTTCATTGCGTGGAGGTGATCGTCCGTCCAACGACGTACTGGCACGAGCAGCAACCCGGTTGACCGAACTCACTGGCGACACCGTCGTACCGCTAGAAGACGACATCAGCAAGGTCACCACCAAGCTCTTTCCGCAGTTGCAGCACCAATACGGCCCGCTCACAGAGAAGCTGCGAGGCCTCAACCTGCCAGGTGTAGACCGACTGCAAAATCTCACGCACGAAATTAACGACGTGCTGCTTACCGATGCTTCGGATTCGCCGCGCCGCTTGGGCAACGAGCAGTCCGAGCTGTTCGAAAGTCTCAAATGGGCTGCCGAAGTCAAACTCAAGCTGGAGCAAGGCCTGGAGCAAACGCTGCGCGATCTGCGCCAGCACTGTACAGCCATTGCCAACCTACCTAACGTGGCTTTGCTAGCCACGCTGCAAGAAGATCTGGCCGAGGCACTCAGTCTTATCGAGGAACGCCTCCAGCAGGCCGACTTCTACCGCTTTGCGACCGATTTCAGCAGCAGCCTGACTACCATTCGCGCCCGCATCCGCGATACGGTGATTGCGATGCAAGACCTGCTCAAAACGCGGATCAAAGAGGCCGAGGTTGACCTCAAGCGCGTGCCGGAATGGATCAAGCTCACCCAGCAAGAGCAGATCGAGCTATTGGGCAACCTTGAGCGCCTTATTGTGGATGTAGCCCCCGACCTGGCGGGCCTCACCACCATGCTCAACAAAGACTACGAGCTCCAGTCGCAAGTGCAATCGCTCAAACACAGCGTTGAGCGATTAGGACAGCAGCGGATCAAGGAAGAACTGGAACGCGCCCAGGCTGAACTTCCGCCCGGCGAGACACCCGAGATCATGCAGCCCGTCGCGCGCAGTATCAAAGCGCGCACCACGATCACATCGATGGATGACTTGGATGCGCTGATCACGCAACTGCAACAACTGCGTGGCGAACTGAAATATGCACACGCTTTTGCCGTCAACCTCGAATTGCAGGACGAATAAATGGCTTTCGATCAATTCACTCGAGGTCGCCTGCAAAAGCTTGTTAACAGTTGTCGCAGTCTGTTGTCCGACGAATTCAGCATCCAACTTCAGCAAACCTACGGACTGGACCCAAAAACCGGTGAAGTCACGCCCATGGCCCGGCTCACGCATCTGGACGACCGCCAGCGCCACACGGCTGAAGTGTTGCGACAGACTCTGGCGCACTATCTGGGCTCCGATGTAGACGACACCGATCACCGCATCGTAGTGCTCGACCGAATTTTGCGCGAGCAAGCTTTTACCGTGCTTAACCGTTTGACAGCGCTGTTGATGATGGAAGCGCGTGGGCAGCTGATCGAGTCGGTCAGCAAAAACTATCAATCGCGTGGCTACCAGCTCTATAGCAAAATCGTCGGTACGGCCCTGGGTGAAACTGGTCAGGCATATCAGATTTATTTATTCAGTCTGTTCGATGAGTTGGCGCAAGAGCTGCCCGCCCTGTTTGATCGTTATGCCGCCAATGGCTTGCTGTTTCCTCGTGAAGCCGCATTGCGTGCGCTGTTGGATGAGTTGAACCACCTCGAAATTGAGCCACTGTGGGCCGAAGACGAAACCATTGGTTGGATTTACCAGTACTTCAACTCCAAAGAAGAGCGTAAGGCCATGCGCGATGCCAGCCAGGCACCACGCAACAGCCGGGAACTCGCGGTGCGCAACCAGTTCTTTACGCCGCGATATGTCGTGGAATTCTTGGTTGACAACACACTGGGGCGTCTCTGGTTTAACGCCACAGGCGGACAAACTGAATTGATACACCATTGCCAATATTTGCTGGTAAATACAGACGAGCAGCCGCTGGTATCAAGCAAGGTGCGCGACCCGCGCACCTTTAAGCTGCTGGACCCGGCTTGTGGCTCCATGCACTTTGGTCTCTACGCCTTCGATCTTTTCCTTGAGATTTACCGCGAAGCCTGGGCCTGGGAGCAACAGCACGGTCCTGGCTCGTTAGATATTTCCAACCAACCCCATCCTATACTCAAGCCGCTATGCCAGACCTATGAGAGCGAAGCTGCCTTCGTGCGCGACGTACCGCGCCTGGTCATCGAGCACAATATCTTCGGAGTCGATATCGATCCGCGCGCCGCACAGATCGCCACCCTTGCGCTGTGGTTGCGTGCGCAGCGCGCATGGCACGATGCTGGCGTCAAGGCCAAATCGCGTCCGCTAACTGGTCGTGGTCATGTGGTGGCGGCCATCGCCCCTCCAGCAGAAAGGGAATTGCGTCAGCAGTTCACCGCAACTCTGGACAAACTTGACGCCGAACTATTTGAGAAGACCTTGCAGCTCTTGGAGGGACTGCCCGAATTGGGTGTTTTGTTGCAGATAGAGCGAGAGCTCCCCCAATTAGTTCGGCAGGTATTCGTAGGAAAAGGTTTGGGACTTTTCGCAGAGCAAGAAAAAGAAAGCTGGGAACGGGCTGAAGCTCGCTTGCGCGAGGCACTCAACAGCTTTGCACAAGCCTCGAAATCTACCTACCAAGGGCAACTTTTTACTCTGGACGCACTTGAGGGTCTCAGGCTTATCGATTTGGTTAGTAATACGTTTGACGTGGTTGTGATGAACCCTCCGTTCGGTCAACCAACACCTTATGCACAGCACTTTCTGAAGGAAAGAAGCAGTGATGGATGGAAAGATATCTATGCGGGTTTTTTTGAAGCTGCGCTGAGATTCATTGGCGATCAAGGATTGATCGGAGGCATCACGTCATCGCAATACTTCCATACTCGGCAGATGGCCAATTTGCGGGGAGATATGGTCTCGCAGGGGCGACCAAGAATAATTGTTGATCTTGGCGCAGATGTTCTTGATGACGCTGCAGTTCAAACTGCTTTAGCTATCCTTGGCGGGCGACGCGACGACGGACTAATGTCGTATGCAGACTTGTTTGAAATCGAAGATAAGGGATCTGAGATCCTAAGAATAGTCAAATCAGGCGAAATGGCAACATTGTCGCTTGAAGATATTGGGGCAATTCCTGGAAAGCCTTTCTGCCTGCACGCTTCGTCAAATATTCTGAGCCAGTGGCGAGTAGATACTACACTCGACCCGCATACAGCTGTTGTGGCAACCGGAAACCACACCTTTGACGACGAGCGCTTCCTTCGTTTGCGTCATGAAAGAGTTGATAAAGTAGACGAGCCGTCTATTTGGGCAACTTTTGAAAAAGGCGGCGAATATCAACCATTTATGAGTCCAACTCCATTGTTGCTCCAATGGAAAAATGACGGGGCTGAACTCCGTGAATTGAATATTGCTGCATATGGATCCGACGCTCAAGTAATGCAGAGCAGCAAGCATTGGAACCGGCCAGGACTGTGCTACACGCATGTTAGTAGCGTTGGATTTTCGCCTCGAATACTCCAGTCAAATATTGTTTTTTCCTCCGAATCGATAAGTATTTTCTTAAGTGATTGCGACGACAAAGATATTACGGACCGTTACTTAACTTTACTCGGCTTCTTGACCTCTACTGCAGCCCAAGAATTGGTTTCCGTGTTCGGTAGATATCGAAAAATTGAGAACCGAGCAGTATCTGGCATGCCGATCTCATTTCGTAGACTGGCTCCCTATGCATCATTGTTTGCTGATTTTGCTAGCAAGGGAATCGCTTTATGCTTGCAGCTTGCTGCACTTGACGAAACGTCTCCGTACTTTATTGTTCCAGACGGAATTATTGACGGAAATATGTCGGGTAAAACTAGGGAACAAATCGCGACGAAACTCGTTGGACTGTATGAATCAATAGATAATTTCGCTGACCAGTGCCTTGGTATCTCAGACGACGACATAACCTCGACAAGACGAGCATCCCTCGTCCCGCAGTTTGCTTCATTTCGTGAGATTCGAACTGAGAAAGATCGAGCCGCAGACTTGTTGATGTGGTCCGTTGGGGTTGCATTTGGTCGTTTGGACTGGCGTCTTGCGACGGGCGAACGTTCCACGCCGCACCATCCTGATCCATTTGACCCTTTACCCGTAAATAGTCCTGGCATATTGCCTCTTGGGGAAGCTCCGTTCCATAAACACGATGGCATTCTTGTGGACGACCCTGGCCATACGCATGATTTGGCAGTGCTGGTGGAAACTGTTCTTGAGCGTGTTTCTGTGCCACCCCCCAATGATGTCCGTCGCTGGTTACAGAAAGATTTTTTTGCATTCCATCTGCAACGCTATTCCCAGAGCCGCCGAAAAGCCCCTATCTATTGGCCACTTGCCACGTTATCAGGGAGCTACACGCTCTGGATTTACTACCCTACCTTGAGCAATCAAACTCTGTTCACTGCGGTTAATGATTTCCTCGATGGCCCGAACGGTAAACTAACGCAAATTAGCCGTGACTGCGCTGAGTTACGCACGAAGGGCAGCGGCCGCTCTCGTGATGAGGAAAAGCAGTTTGATATTCTGCAAAACTTCGAGCAAGAGCTCACCGATCTGCGCGGCACCTTGCTCAAGATTGCACCGACCTACCAACCCAACCACGACGACGGTGTGCAAATCACCGCCGCGCCGCTCTGGTCAATGTTCCGTCACAAGCCTTGGCAGAAGGCGTTGAAAGGCACTTGGACCAACCTGGAAAAAGGCGACTACGACTGGGCACACCTGGCCATGGCCTATTGGCCTGAACGTGTGGTTGCGAATTGCAAGCTAGATAAGTCACTCGCCATCGCGCATGGACTAGAAGAACTTTACGAAGAGCCGGTGGCCAAGCAAAAGAAAACGCGCAGCAAAAAGATAACGGGGGCTAACTGATGGGCATTGCTGATTTCATCCAGAACAAGATTCTTCGTCCCCGTTTGCAAAAGATGGGCAGTCTCGTTGTTTATGACCCTGCTGGCCAGTACCAAGATCTCTGCAACGGGTTGATAGACGAAAAGCTGCTGGTTGTGGATGCATCTAAGAGCAGCATTGAGAGCCGAGTTGCTGCAATGCAGGGCCTGCGTGAGGTTATCAATCAACATCTCACTGGCATATTAATTTATGTGCCGGCAAAAGCGCCAGAGAGCGATGAAGAAAGACAGGTTGATCCCTTTTCGCCCTTCGCAGCAGCGGGGGGAAGATTCCCCGAAGGTGATGGTGACAGCTTTGAGAGCCTTTGCCTGAAGGCGAAGCCAGATCAGACCACGGCTATACGGGCCATCTTCGAACAGGAAACCTCGCCTAGTTTTGCAGTGATTGATGCTATTGGTGGCGGCTTGGGATGGCCCAACTTGCGCTCGCTACTGGCTGTTGAGTCCGCCCGGGATATTCTGTTCGCACTGCTAGTGCCAAACGATACACAGCAGACGGCATTGAAAGCAAGCGATAGTTGGGTGACAGAAGCGCGTGATTTGCTCCGCAACAGCATGGGCCTGTCATTGAAGACCCGGGGCAAGACATGGGACTCGGTTGCCAATGAGCTATGGCGTTTTGTCTTGTTCAGCGAGTTTGTGTTTGATCTGCCAGGTACATTGCCCGCCAGCTTAAGCGATGTGCCGCGCGCAGAAACGCAAGCGAAGCCCTTGATTGAATACTTGTGCGACCTGTTGCGTAACGATCGCCGCACGCAGAGTATCTATATCGACCGTGCAGAAGAAATTGAGAAGGACCTCAATTTGGTCAGCCAATTTGGTGGCTGGTCTGATTTGGGCGACCGCGATACCTTCCCATTTGAGGAACGCACGTTTTTGAGCCGGGCGATCGAAGGCATCTTGCGTGATGACATTGACTGGGTGCGGAGCATTGCCGAGCGCCATCAGCAATCGGTGTGGACGGGCAAGGGCGAGAGCCGCGCCCAGTGGGATTTGATTCGATCGGCCACAGAACTGCTGCAAACCTGCGATGACATGGAGCGGCAACTCTCAGACAACGCACGCAATCTTGATGCACTGCTGGCTTTTTACGTGAGCACCCTGCGTGAAGCTGATCGCTTACATCGC
This sequence comes from Bordetella parapertussis, assembly GCA_945865935.1. Classification (GTDB taxonomy): domain Bacteria; phylum Pseudomonadota; class Gammaproteobacteria; order Burkholderiales; family Burkholderiaceae_B; genus Zwartia; species Zwartia parapertussis_E. The sequence continues at coordinate 14,642 of CAMBFI010000034.1, forward strand.
GAGTTCGAGCAGGCAGTTAGCGATTACGACTGGCAAGACGCGCAAGGTGTCATGAATCCAGTCAAAAAGCAGGTGCGTAAGCAGTACGGCAAACTGGTTGAGAAGGTCCAGTTAATCTTTACTCGCTATGTGGAACAAAGCGGATGGCCCCTGGCTGGGCAACTATCGAACGCTGATGTGTTCGACCGTATCGTGGCGCCCAAGCTGCAAAAGAACGGCCACAAGGTTGCGTACTTCATGATTGATGCGCTTCGCTACGAATTGGGCGTAGCGCTAGAACGGCAACTGACGGAAGACGGACAAGTTGAAATACAAGCTGCCATGGCGCAGTTACCAAGCATCACGCCAGTAGGCATGGCAAGCCTTTTGCCCGGGGCTGGCCAGCAGCTTCGTATCAAGAATGACGCACAGAGCCTGGTGCCAATGCTGGGTGAACGAGTGGTAGATACGGTTGCGCAGCGGATGGATGTTTTTCGGAAGAAGTATGGTCAGCGCTTTGAAGAGGGGCGTTTAGAAGACTTCGTTCGGGGTCGTTTCGATTTCTCACCAGACACCGATTTGTTGGTGCTGCGCGCGGTGGAAATTGATAGCCACTTTGAAAACCACCCAGATACTGCGCCAGCAGAGATTACGAATGCCTTGAAACGAATACGCGTCGCAATCCATAAGCTTAAAGAGCGTGGCTTCCATGAAGTAGTGATCGCGACCGACCACGGCTTCTTCATGAACACCCACGCAGGCGCAGGCGATGTGTGCAGCAAGCCCGCTGGCAACTGGATTGGCATTCATGACCGGTGCGCGCTTGGTGAGGGTACTGGCGATAACAATCACTTAGTGGTCTTAGCTGAGAAAATGGGGATTCGCGGTGACTTTGCTAATTTCGCTGCACCACACTCCTTGGCCGCCTATCGCAGTGGCTTGCTCTATTACCACGGTGGTATTTCTTTGCAGGAATGCATAGTGCCAGTGATTACGATGCAGTTGAAGCCCTCAAGTCAACCAACACTGCATAAAGCATCTGTGGCCATGAGTTACAAAAATGGATCCAAAACTATCACGACACGTATGCCCGTGATTGATCTTGCAGTTGAGACTGCAGACATGTTCTCGATTGAAAACAACTTCGAAATCTTGCTAGAGGCGCATGACAGCAAAGGTGTGGTTGTGGGTGAAGCTAAGGCTGGGGGCGCAGTTAATCC
>CAMBFI010000035.1 GCA_945865935.1 Bordetella parapertussis
CTTCCCGTCGCGGCAGAGACCGTCATCACTGCCAAGACACGCGCCACCATGGCCCGTGACAATGCGACCTTTGGGCCGCTCTTGCGCTTCGCGGGCGCTTCGACTTCTGGCGGGCAAATCAAGGCAAACCAGATCCCACAGCCAATTGAAAACAAAGCAGGTACCGCAAAGGCCGCGCGCCAGCCAATCCACTTGATCAAGAATCCTGTGAGCATCGCAGCCAGCGCGACACCCAAGTTACCCGCTAGCCCGTTTACACCGATCGCATAACCCGGATTAAGAGATTTCTGCACCAAAAATGGTATGCCGACGGGATGATAGATGGAGGCGAACGCTCCCACTAGCGTCAGCGCAATCGCCATTTGCCAAGCACTCTGCGCCAAGGCGGCCAGCAGCGTTGCCACGCCGATGCCAACAAAAAAGATGATCATCATTCTACGTCGACCCCATAAATCGCCTAAGCGACCAGAGGGAATCGACCCTAACCCAAAAAGAACAAAGGCACCCACGCCGTAGGGCATCAAATCTTCCCAGGTTGAAAACCCAAAGTCATGCGCCATCACACCAACGGCCGCAGCAAAGATGAGTAAAAACATATGGTCGAGCCCGTGACCAACGTTTAACAACAACCGCACCGCTAGCGAATGATCTTTTGTCATTATTATCACGCCCGACCAATAATTGAAGCGGTGAGCATCAACTCTTCGAGTAAGGCAAGGGAGACCGCGCCTGACACGGAGTACGGGTCGAGCTCAGGCTTCTCGGAATACTTCAGCACGATAGACGTATTGAGCTTAGCAAGATTGACCTGACCCATCGTCCAACCACTAAAACGACGCTCTGTGATTTCTTCATAGTGCAGCAACGCAACGTCTTTGTGTCTTTCGTCGCGAACAATGTGGCCATACAGCGCATTGACCTGAAGCCGTCCACCCTCAATCGCCTGCAAATAGATACCGCCCCCGTAGCACAGGATACCTGTGATGCCATTGCCCAAATTGTGCTCACGCGCCGAGTCGAGAATCGACTGTATCGCTTTCGTATCTTCGGGATCGACTGCACGGCTTACATACAACAGACGTACCAGCATAATTAGCTCTCTCTTGGCATCAACGACAAAAACTCTCGACGCAAATTAGCGTCCTTCAGAAATACACCCCGCATGACCGAGTTAATCATCCTGCTGTCGGCATCCTTCACGCCACGCCAGGACATGCAATAGTGCGTGGCATTCATCACAACAGCTAGACCATCTGGTTGTGTTTTTTCTTGTATCAAATCAGCCAACTGCACCACAGCCTCTTCTTGAATCTGAGGACGACTCATGATCCATTCCGCCAATCGTGCATATTTGGACAAGCCGATCACGCTCGTGTGCTCATTGGGCATCACGCCAATCCAGACCTTTCCAATCACAGGACAGAAGTGATGACTACACGAACTACGCACGGTAATCGGGCCCACAATCATGAGCTCGTTCAGATGTTCCACGTTGGGAAACTCTGTGATTTTAGGCTGAGCGACAAAACGCCCACCAAACACTTCTTGCACGTACATTTTGGCGACTCGCCTGGCGGTATCGTTTGTGTTGTGATCTGACACCGTGTCGATCACTAAGCTCTCAAGGACACCTTTCATTTTTTGCTCGACCTCGTCGAGCAATTGACCAAGTTCGCCCGGCTCAATATAGGCAGAAATATTATCGTTGGCATGAAATCGCTTCCGCGCGTCTTTTAGGCGGTTACGAATGACCACCGATATTGGTGTGCCCTTGTCCTGATCAGTCGGATTCATGTAGTTGCTTCTTTACGCTTGAAATAATGCTGTCTAAATACATCACTGGCACAACGAACTATCTAAATCTGCGTTGGATGGCAGGTCGGATCTTTAAAAATCCCACATACAGCCGCTCCAGGCACCACAACGTCGGTCTATTCATGCAGCACAAGCCAAGCCAACGCCAAGCCGGTAACGCAAGCCAAAGCTTAACAAAAGCCTGTGCTCCACTGTATAACTGATCGTCCGAGCCCCGCACATGAAATCGTGCCATCGCAGCCTGGCAGGTTAAACCATCGGCAAGAGATAGGGTTCCGGCCGCACTGACATCAGTCCAATGAATGCGATCGGCCCCCTTGCAGCGCTGATAAAACGCAATTTCCTTGCGGCAAAGCGGACACGAACCATCGTAGTAAACAGTAATCAAAGCCATTTTTGCATAAACAGGGCTTGGCCGGTGAGCGCGCTTAACTCGTATTGCGCAAATCCAAATCTGGCATAAGAAGCCTGGGCTACCTGGTTGCCGCTCAATACTTCGAGCGTCAATTTGCAACAACCTTTCGCTCGAGCATACTCCTCCAAGGCTCCCAATAGCGCCTGACCAACACCCTGGCCTCGAAAAGCAGGATCCACCGCAATATCATGCACATTCATGAGTGGCTGCGCCTTAAAGGTTGAATACCCGGGCATCGCGTTGAGCAGACCCACCGGGCGAGCTTGGCTGCTCGCCAGCCAGCTCACGGCGCCAGGAAACTTAGCTAAGTCGTCGCAGAGTCGCTCTTTGACGTCCTCCTGCAGACCCTCGGCGCCCCCCATCGGATCCCTGGCGTACATATCAAGCATCGCCAACAAATCCTTACGGTCATCAGGGTTAAGGTAGTCAACAGCTCGGATGGAAATGTTGCACTGCATAAAAACCTGTCTCCTGCGGGGAAAAGAACAACAAGCACTAGCCACAACAGCGATGGTATAACAACCCGTGTTCCAAAACCCAACAAACCACATTGAAGTTGCGAAAAGGTAATACATGTCTGAAGCCCTACCCTTAGCAGGGATACGTGTCGTTGAGTTCACCCATATGGTGATGGGTCCAACCTGCGGCATGATCTTGGCCGATCTCGGTGCCGAGGTGATCAAAGTCGAGCCCCTTGCGGGCGATAACACCCGCAGACTGCTGGGCTCAGGCGCTGGCTTCTATCCCATGTTCAATCGCAACAAGAAAAGCATCTCGATTGACGTTAAGAACCCGATTGGCCGCGAAATTATTCTGAAGCTTGTGTCAGGCGCCGATGTCTTTAGTGAAAACTTCAAAAGCGGCACAATGGATAAGCTCGGGTTTGGCTACCCCGCTTTATCCAAGCTCAACCCCGCCCTGATTTACGTCTCGCACAAGGGCTTCTTACCTGGCCCCTACGACAATCGCACCGCACTAGACGAAGTCGTACAAATGATGGGAGGCCTGGCTTACATGACTGGGCCTGCAGGTCAGCCCTTACGCGCGGGCGCGAGCGTCAACGACATCATGGGCGGCATGTTTGGCGCGATCGGTGTCTTGGCCTCTCTGCAGCAACGCCATCGCACGGGTCACGGTCAAGAAGTTGCCAGTGCACTATTTGAAAACAATGTCTTTTTGGTGGCGCAACATATGATGCAGTTTGCCGTCACAGGCAAGCCGGCAAACCCCATGCCCAACCGCCTCAGTGCCTGGGCGGTTTACGACGTCTTCACCGTCAAAGATGGCGAGCAAATATTTCTATCCGCCGTCAGCGATACGCAGTGGGCGTTACTTTGCAAAGAGTTTGCCTTCGACGACCTGAAAGCAGATGCACGACTAGGTTCGAACAACGAGCGTGTCCAGAACCGTAGTTGGTTGATGCCGATCTTGCGCGAACGCTTTGCCACATTGAGCGCAAAAGAGCTCAGTGAACGCTTCGAGAAAGCCGGACTTCCCTACGCACCGATTACTCGTCCACATGAACTCTTTGAGGATCCGCACTTACTGGCGACCGGCGGCCTCGCTCCGATGACGGTTGCTGCGGACAACACCAGCTCAGGCAAAGATATTGAAACTCGCGCTCCACTATTGCCGCTAGCGATGAATGGCGAGCGCCTAAGAATTCGGAACGCCTCGCCCCGCATCGGAGCCGATACCGTCGCGCTTCTACAGAGTTTGGGCTATTCGGACTCTGACATTGATTGCCTCAGAGACCAAGGCATCATCCGTAGCGTTTAATCAACCGCTCAATCATTTTTAAACACAACTTCGTACTCTTATACACTTGGAGCAGGCATGGACTTACATCTAAACAATCATCACGTTCTCATTACGGGCGGCAGCAAAGGGATCGGCCTGGCTTGCGCAAAGGTATTTCTCGAAGAAGGCGCAAAAGTCAGTCTGGTCTCACGTGATCAGGCAAACCTAGAGACGGCCAAGAAGGAATTGAGTGCACAAAACCCAGCCGCGGCCGCGCAGATTGCAATCTATGCCGCAGATCTTAAAGATGCAGACTCGGCAGTTGCCGCACTCGACGCAGCAGAGAAGGCCTTTGGCCCTGTGGATGTGCTCGTGAACTCCGCGGGTGCTGCAAAACGGGTTGCCGCTGGAGACCTCAAGCCAGAGAACTGGCGCGATGCGATGAACTCAAAGTTCTTTACCTACATCAACATGCTGGATCCCTGCATCAAGAGAATGGGCGCGCGCAAGAAAGGCGTCGTGGTCAACGTGGTCGGCAACGGTGGTAAATCGCCCTCGGTATTGCATATCTCTGGAGGCAGCGCGAATGCAGCCTTGATGCTTGCCAGCGCTGGACTCGCTGCCGCCTACGCCCCGCATGGTGTGCGCGTCAATGCAGTGAATCCGGCCGCAACCGCGACAGACCGCCTGATGGAAGGTATGAAAGTCGCAGCGAAGCACGAGAACATCTCGGTGGAGCAAGCGATTGAGAAAGCAACGGCACGCGTACCCATGGGTCGCCTTGCGTCGCCCGAGGAAGTCGCTGACACCGTTGTTTATTTATCGTCAAGCCGTGCCAGCTACGTGACCGGCACCATCATTACGATGGATGGCGCGGCGCACCCTCTGGTCGTTTAATCCCGGCCATTTCGATGTACTGTTCGATCACAGCTCGGTAAGAGGCGTCGGCCTTCAACCCGAGCTGGTGTGTGCGTTGGCAATCAAACCGAGGAGGCCAACCGCCCACAATGCGCTTAATGGTCGCATCAGGCTGCACGGTCACCAGAGCAGCAACTTCTGGCCCAGCGACTTCTTTAAGCGCTTGCAACATTTCGCCAACGGTCACGGTCAGCGCAGGTAGATTCAACGCGGTACGTCCTGCGAAACCTTCGCGGCTTGTTTCGACAACGCTCAGAATTCCCGCAATCGTATTGTTGGGAGAAGACAGCGCAACAGGAGTCGACAGTTCAACAGGACACACCGACGCAATGCCTGACAGGGGCTCGCGCACGATGCCGGACAAGAAACTAGAGGCCGCACCATTAGGACGCCCAGGCCTGACGGACACCGTCATCAGTCGCGCGGCACGCCCGTCGATATAACCCTTGCGCGTGTAGTCTGCAATGAGCTGCTCACAAATAAATTTATGGATTCCATAACTAGATTGCGGCGTTGGCAGGGTATCGTCACGCACAACGTCTGACAACGGGATCGCCGGATCAGAACCAAACACTGCAACAGAACTTGGAAAGAATAACAAGGGTGCACGCGTGCTTCGCGCGTGCTGAGCGCGCAAGGCATCCAGCAACTTCCTGGTCGTGTCCAGATTTGAGCGCAAACCCAAATCAAAATCAGCCTCACATTCACCAGACACTGCAGAAGCGAAATGGAAAACCGCGTCATAGTCACGCACACACAAGGTATCGATACGCGCGAGCAAGTCTCCCACATCGGTCTTCACAAGCGGATGCGATGTAATTTCTTGGCGCGATGGGGCATACAAATCAGTAAGCATCAATGACTTGATCGGCTGGCCGCACAATTGACCACGCTTGAGTAGTTCTTGGGTCAGCAAGGTACCGAGGAATCCTGCTGCACCCGTAATTAGAATATTCATGTTTACCAAGACGCCTTAAAGAGTTCACGCAATTCTTGTATCGAAGACTCCGCGAGTGGTTTCGCTGCGCACCCACCTCGCAACCAAAGCTTAGCAGTCTCTTCCAGCTCTTCGAGCGTTGCCATCGCAATGCTGGGATTCGCGCCCCACACTTGTGGGCCCAGCTTATCGCACATGACGGCTCGCAATGACAAACCTTTAGCTCGATAAGAATGAATCAACTGCTCAATGGTGTCGGCCACGGCTGGTGCCCCAGGTCGGCAATATTCGACCAGTGGAACATGCCCAACCTTCATCACATAGTAAGGCGTGATCGGCGGAACGATGTCTTCTTTAGACCAGACTCCGCGCAATGTTAAATCCACCAACCAGGACGAATGGGTGTGCACTACGCAGCCCGCCTGCGGATCGCAATCATAAATACGCCGATGCAGTACCAACGTTTTACTCGCCCGATCGCCACTGATCTGTTCGCCTTGCGCGTTGATACGAGACAGACGTGCCGAATCAAGAAAGCCCAAGCATGCGTCAGTCGGCGTGATCAAAAATCCACCGCCGTCTGCCTGCGGCACACGAACGCTGATGTTGCCGGTCGACCCGTGAACGTAGCCTCTGTCAAACAAGCTTCGACCTATTCGGCAGATCTCTTGTCGCAAAAAAATCAAATGCTCTGTTTCAGTCACACGACTCATGACGATAATTTTCCAAAGGCTTTGAGTAAAAAATCTTCCGTGCCGAAATTACCGGATTTGAGTGTGATGTGCAAAATGTCGTCATTGATCTTGGTTTGACCGGCACACCAGGGCACACCAGGATCGATTTGGGCGCCGATTTGTAATTGCTGCATTCCCAAGGCTTGAACGACGGCACCCGAGGTCTCGCCACCCGCTACCACCAGCTGTCCAACACCCGCTTGAACCAACCCGCAGGCAATCGAGGCAAGCGTCTGTTCAACCCACTCACCGACCTTGGCCGAACCAAGTTTAGTTTGGATCGTTTTGAGCGCTTCGGGTTGTGCGGTGGAGTAAATCAGTACCGGGCCATCCACTAAGCGTGGGACTACCCACGCAAGCGCCTCGCGCACGATTGCCTCACGCGCATCTTGCCCTTGCTCCATCCGCATGGGGTCCACGACGTACGCAGGACGACCTGCTGCGATGAAGGCTGCCACCTGTGCATTCGTTGCACGCGAACAGCTTCCCGCCATCACTGCTTGTAGCCCCTTGGCGCTTGGTAGGGTTGCGGCGCTTGGATTTGGCGCAATGCCAAAGTTCGCGGGCAAGCCAATCGCCACGCCAGAGCCCGCGGTCACTAAGGGCATCTCAGCCAGCGCTGGCGCCAAACGATGCAAATCTGCGTTGCTGACCGCATCGACAATCGCCACACCGACGCCTTGTTGCTTGAGTGCGGCGATACGTTGTTGGATTGCTGCCGTGCCCTGTGCAACCACCCCATGATCGATTAACCCGACCCTGCGTGTTGTCTGAGGTGACAACACACGCACGAGATTGGGATCCTTCATTGGTGTCAAGGGATGATCTTGCATACCACTCTCGTGCAACAACACATCACCGACAAACAAATAGCCTTTAAAAACAGTCCGACCCACATCCGGGAATGCCGGCGTAGCAATGGTGAAGTCTGTCTTTAACGCTGTCATTAAGGCATCGATCACCGGACCGATATTGCCGTCTGGCGTCGAATCGAAAGTGGAACAATATTTAAAATAAATTTGACGCGCGCCCTGCTTCTGCAACCACTCGAGCGCTTGTAGCGATTGTGCAACCGCTTGCGCTGGCGCAATCGTGCGGCTTTTAAGCGAGACCACCACCGCATCGACTGGTGCGCTGAGTGCAGTGCTCGGCACGCCTACGGTTTGCAGCACACGCATGCCAGCGCGCACCAGATTGTTTGCGAGATCGGTTGCACCGGTAAAGTCATCGGCGATACAGCCTAAGAGCACGCGATTCATGATTTGCATCCATCGAGTACCAAGCGTTGGCACCCGTAGTGTTTAGTTGAGTCAAATTATAAGGTAGGGTCTGCATTACACTTAGGGCCATGAGCCCACCATCTCCGAAAGTCATCACCCTACCACCCAATACACTGCGCGCCAAAGGTAGCGGCCTGTCCCTGCGGTATGGCACAGCCAAAAGCCCGTTTGGGCCATGTTTGCTGGCTTGGACGAGTCAGGGGATCTGCTTGCTCCACTTTCTAGATGGTCAGGCGGCTCAAGCCGACATCATTATCAAGCATCTCTGGCCGCAAGCCTCGGCCCAACAAAGCCAAGCTGAAGCGCTATCGCTTGCCGCCTCGATTTTTGCTGCAGGCGGGCCAACCAAGCCACCCCATATCATTTTGTCGGGGACGCCTTTCCAACTCAAAGCCTGGCGCGCACTCCTAGACATTCCGTTCGGTGAAACGCGGTCTTATGGTCAACTCGCCGAAGCCATAGGCAGTCCAAGTGCTGCGCGTGCTGCAGGGTCGGCCATCGGTGCAAACCTATTGGGCTATCTCGTGCCCTGTCACCGCATCATTCGTGATACCGGACAAACCGGGCAATATCGCTGGGGCGCACAGCGCAAGGTTGCCATTTTAAACTGGGAGGCCACGCAACTTGCGGCGGCCCAAGCCAACCGTTAGCATCTCACTATCTTTTGATTTATTTTTAGGATTTAGCAATGAGCCAACTGTTTACACCCATCACAATCGGTCCACTCAAGCTTGCAAACCGCATCGTGATTGCTCCTATGTGCCAATATTCTGCTGAAGATGGCGCAACAACCGACTGGCACACGATTCATTTAGGTCACATGGCGCTTTCTGGCGCAGGACTCCTGATCATTGAAGCGACAGGAGTAGAACCCATTGGTCGCATCACAAACGGCTGTGTTGGACTGTATTCAGACGAGACCGAAGCGGCACTTCAGCGCACGATTGATTCCGTACGCAAATACTCCGACATCCCCATCATGATCCAACTGGCCCATGCTGGTCGTAAGGGATCGAGCCAGCGTCCCTGGGAAGGTGGGCAACTCTTAGCGCCCAAAGATGGTGGTTGGGTTCCGCAAGGTCCCTCAGCCATCCCCCAGCTACCGACCGAACCTGCCCCACAAGAGATTGATGCAGCGGGTCTGAAGCGCATTCGTGAAGCATTTGTACAGGCTGCCAAGCGCTCTATCCGCATCGGGTTTGAAGGCATTGAGCTGCACAACGCCCACGGCTACCTACTACATCAGTTTCTGTCCCCAATCGCGAACCAGCGCACCGACGCCTACGGTGGCTCATTGGCCAATCGCATGCGCTTTCCGCTTGAAGTCTTTGAAGCGGTACGTGCTGTCACGCCGTCGACCGCAAGTTTGGGTATTCGTATTTCTGCAACGGATTGGGCCGACGGCGGTTGGACACCAGAAGAAAGTGTGGAGTACGGCAAGGCACTCAAAGCGCTCGGTTGCGACTTCATGGATGTATCAAGCGGTGGCGTTGCCCATCAACAAAAAATACCACTGGGCCCGAAGTATCAAGTCCCCTTAGCCACGCAAATCAAAAACGGGACAGGTCTGCCCACCATGGCGGTCGGCCTGATTACCGAAGCAAAAGAAGCCGAAGAAATTATTGTGAACGGTGAGGCCGATATGGTGGCGCTTGCTCGAGGCATGCTCTACGACGCTCGCTGGCCTTGGCATGCTGCCGCCGAACTCGGCGCCAGCGTCAAAGCGCCCAAGCAATACTGGCGTTCGCAACCACGCGGCTTGACCACCTTGTTTGGCGATGCCAAAACAGGTGGCCGATAGCGGTTGTGTAAAACGGCCTCTAGTCCCTAAAATTATTGAACTGCAGGGGCAGAGGCACATCCGCTTTTTTCAATAACGCAATCGCGTCTTGTAGATCATCGCGTTTCTTTCCCGTGATGCGCAATTTGTCACCGGTGATTTGCGTTTCCACTTTGAGCTTGGCTTCCTTGATTGAAGCAATCAGTTTCTTGGAAACTGCCTGCTCAATGCCTTGCTTGACTGTGATCTTCTGACGCGCACCGCCTAGGTTCTCGAGCGGGTCGGCGATATCCATACAGCGGACATCGATGCTGCGCGCACTCAGGCGACTGCGCAAAATATCAATCATTTGCTTGAGTTGAAATGCGCTTGACGCAACTTGCGTGACCACAAAACCATCAAGTTCAAACTTAGCATCCGTACCCTTAAAGTCAAAACGGTTGACGAGCTCTCGATTTGCTTGATCGACTGCATTAGTAAGTTCGTGTTTATCAACTTCAGAGACGACATCAAAAGAAGGCATAGCGAAATCCTGACAGTAATGACAGAATTCATTTTAGAATAGATCCCATCACAATTCACGGGACAACACCAAATGGCAGACTGCAATGGCGTTATCAGCCAAATGTTCATCTACCCTGTTAAGTCCTGCGCAGGCATCGCCATCAACGAGGCGCACTTAACCTCAACCGGCTTGGCGTGTGACCGCGAATGGATGGTTGTGGATCAGGATGGCATGTTTCTGACCCAACGGCAGATTCCCCATATGGTGTGGATCACCCCAGAACTGACCAGCCACTCCCTAAAACTGAAGGCACCGGACCAACCGACGCTAGAGATCGATTTCAATCAGCGGGGGGCACAGCGTTCCGTGACCGTCTGGCGCGACACACTGCTTGCCGACGATATGGGTGACGAGGCCGCTGCCTGGCTTGATCACTATCTCGCTGTCCCTGGCAAGAAATTTCGTTTGGTACGTTTTTCAAAGACCGCCACACGCTTTTCTTCAAAAGACTGGACCAAGGATATCGATGCCCTCAATATGTTCAGCGATGGCTTCGCGATATTGATTGCGACCCAACGCAGCCTCGATGTCTTGAACGAGCGACTGTTAGAACGCGGTCACGAGGCCGTCGATATGCTGCGCTTTCGGCCAAATTTGGTCATTGAAGACCTGGAAGCGCACACCGAAGATGACTTACGCAATATACAAATCCTCACACCATCAGGATTAATCGAACTCGCTTTGGTCAAGCCCTGCCCTCGCTGTCCGATTCCGAACATTAACCCTTACACTGCGAGTAGCTCACACGAGGTGATGGATACGCTCGCCACCTATCGTTCGCTTACGCATATGGACGGTGCCGTTTGCTTTGGGATGAATGCCATTGTGCTTTCGGGTGCAGGCCAGGCAATACATGTTGGACAACGCTTTGACGCCGACTACGCTATTTAAAGGAAAGACCCTATGGTCATGATGTTGCCCTTCCTCAGTGCTCTGCTCGCCATTTGGTTCACATTACGCGGCAACCGTCCCTATACGATTCGCGCCTGGGTGTTTACCTTTGTCGTGTTCCTCGCGTGGATGCACTACCACATGACCGACAAACTGAATATTTCCTTATGAACAAGCTCTCCGAAGCTCTAGACGGCGAGCATCCTTATTTCGGTAGGTCCTTGTCATACTGGCTGAATGCCGCAGCATTGGTAGCCGTCTGCGGCTCATTGCTCGAAGCACTCTTTTGGCAATTCGCCTTTAATGAATTACCTTGCCCTCTTTGCCAATTACAACGGGTAGCACTGACGCTTGCGGGTATTGGCATGATGTTGAATGTCCGCTTTGGACCGCATGCCACCCACTACGCCATCATTCTTGCTTCTGCGCTTGCAGGTGCAACGGCGTCGGTACGACAGGTGCTCTTACATATCGCGCCCGGCGACGCGGGTTACGGTTCAACACTGCTAGGTCTACATTTTTACACTTGGGGATTTATTTCCTTCTTGATCATGATGCTCTTTTGTGTGCTGATGCTCTGTATCGATCGCGATCAGCTACAGCGCTCAAGGGTTGTGGCGGCAAGCGCTGTATCAACATTTCTCATTGGCGTTTTTTTTGCGATTGCGGCGGCCAACACACTTAGCGCTGTGGCGGTGTGCGGCTTCGGTCCCTGTCCCGATAATCCTACGCAGTACATTTGGCAAAAATAATGCACGCCTTCTCTTCACGCCTTATCGCGTGGCTTGGCGTTCTATTTTTATTTCTGCGCACCGCGCAGGGCGCCCCCCTTAATCAAGTACTCACCACGCTGCACCAACCTGTTCCAGGTGGTGTGGCTATTGTAGAAATCACCGCGAAACCAACAAAAGGGGCAGCACACGAGACACGCTTTTTAGAAAAGCGTGTGCTGACGACACGAGACGACTCAGGGCGCAGCTTTGCAATAGTGGGGATTCCTCTTTCAACCAAACCAGGAGTCCACCACATCACCCTCTCAACGGGCTCGGTCAAGAGTACGCTGAGTTTTGAGGTGCGAGACAAGGTCTATCGCGAACAACGCATTACGCTCAAGACCAACAAGCATGTTCATCTGTCAGATGAAGATTTAGCCCGCTACAAACGTGAAGCCACGCTGCAAGACAATGCCTATCAACAATTCAGTCCAACACACCCAAGCAACCTAATTCTCGACCGACCTGTGGATGCGCCTCTGTCCAGCCCCTTTGGACTCAAGCGCTTTTTCAACGGAGAGGCGCGTGCACCGCACTCAGGACTAGATTTTGCGGCACCGACGGGCACCCCCATCAAAGCACCTGCGGCAGGTACTGTCATCCTGACGGGTGATTTTTTCTTTAATGGCAAAACCGTCTTTGTTGATCACGGCCAAGGCATGATCAGCATGTTTTGTCATTTATCGGTAATCGGTGTGTCGGAGGGGCAAAAGCTCGAACGCGGTCAGGTGCTTGGTAAAGTGGGTGCAACCGGCAGAGTCACTGGTGCTCACTTACACTGGAATGTCAGCCTAAACGATGCACGTGTTGACCCAGCTATTTTTATTGGAATGTTTAGCCCATAACACACCCGCAAGACGCGGGTGTGTTATCAGGTGATCGCGCTTATTAGGCCTAAGCCGGTGGAACGTAAGCGCCGTATTGGTTCGCTTTAGCTACCGTGTCCAATACGAACCAATAAATCAATACAAGAATGCCGATAATGGTGATGAACAAAATGAGATTTTGGTGCGCTTCTCGATACAATCAAATACCAATCAAATACCAATCAAACTAACGCATACTTAACTAATTTTCTCTTATTACACCCACTCTACAGGCGCTACCTACATGAGTATCCACTTTATTCGACACGGTGAAACCCTTTTGAATGCCGCCCGCGTCATTCAACCTGCCGATACCCCTCTGGGGCCTCGTGGACTCGAACAAGCTGAGTTAGTCGCACAGCGCATCAAAGCTCTGAAGCCCGTAGCGATTCTGAGTAGCGATATGCCACGCGCTTGGCAAACTGCACACGCTATTTCAAAGGCAACAGGACTGACACCGCAAGCGACTTCCTTACTGTGGGAGAGAAACTTCGGTGACTTCCGCGGCAAAGCACACAAGGATTTTGCTTTCGATCCAATGAGTATGGAAGACGCTCCACCGAACGGCGAATCGCTCGCCACCTTTCACGCACGCGTTGAACAAGCTCTACAACAAGCCCTTGCCTTACATGCCACACTGGATGGCCCGCTCGTTGTCGTCAGTCATGGCTTGGTGATTCATTCATTGCTCGGGCGGTGTATTGATCTGAATGGGCATACCCTGCCAGAGCGCATCGGCAATACAGCGATCAGTACGATCGATCCTGCTAAACCGCACCGAGCCATGCTTGTGAACTGTACGACCCATCTCTCGGGTAGTGCACTCGCCGATGACGCAAAGAGTCTGTCCGGCGGTTAAAGCGTTGGCGAGCTACTTGCCACCAAAGAGCCGTTTGAGTCGCGACCATAGAATCGATGCGAATACCGCAAGCGGATTAATCGCCGTTGCTGTGGAGGCTTGCTGCCCCCCTGGATGTTGAAGGACTCCCGCTACATTGCGACCAAAATCAGCAATCATGCGACGTACAAACTCTTGTACAAGGCCAGAACGCGAAAACTGAGCCAGCGGCCCTTGCAGCACGTAAGTCAACTCTACCGTAACCTTGCTACGGGATTGACCCAAGCTGAGCACCCGATACAGCACATCGCCGGTCGCGCGTGACTGACTCAGTGCATCTTGCCCACTTCCGCTCAATACAGCTTGTCGCTGCTGCGCATCCACCTCGAGCACAGCGCGGCCTTTAAATGATGCGGACATCGGGCCAAACTTAACCGATACAGAGCCAGTCACCTCAGGCCCCGTCATCGCATCTACTTTCGCTCCAGGCAAACAGCCCGCAACACGACGCAAGTCCGTCATGAGCACCCAAACTTCATCCGCGTCAAATGCAACCTCAAAGAAACCCTCGACTTTTGTTCCGGCCGTCTTCGTATCGGCGGCGACCGCAGAGGACTCGGGCGACTCTGCCGGCACTCGGGACGCAACTTGGTCATCCTTCTGTGCACTAAAGCCCTCAAAGCGTTGCGCCGCGTCGGCGGACTCGCTCGAGCGCAAGGGGGGACCTTGATGGGCTTGTTGCTGACCTCGTAAGGCATTAATTTCTGCATCAGGGTGCTGCAGGAGATCGCGCAACACACTCATGATGGCCGCGACGATACCCATATAGCCCGTACAGCGGCAAATATTGCCTGCCAACTCAATCCGTACACGCGCTTCGTCCGCCTCAGGCAAACGCAAGACAATATCTCGAGCCGTCGCTAACATTCCCGGCGTGCAATATCCGCATTGCAACGCATGGTGAGCGCTAAATGCTTCACGTAAGCGCCCCATAACTGGATCTTGATCATAGCCTTCGATCGTAGTGATCGCTTGGCCATCGCACGCCACCGCATAGGTAATGCAAGAGCGCACAGGCGCGCCGTCAACCAGGACAGTGCAAGCGCCACACACGCCATGTTCGCAACCAAGGTGCGTGCCCGTTAACTGCAACTGGTCGCGTAGAAAATCGCCCAAATGCGTGCGCGGAGCGACTTGTTTGGACGTGCTCTGACCATTAACCTGGATTTGAATCGTCTTCATGCTCATCCTTGCACTCCGAATGCCTGTTGCACGCAGCGCAGCACCACCTGAGTAAACATTTGCCGATTGATGACATCTTGCTGAGGGAGCGCCTTGAGCAAAGCCGCCCGCACCGCATTCTCATCAAAGCCTTCAAGGCCCTGCGCAGCAACTCGTACTGCGAGCTCACTCAATCCGCAAGGCGCACCATCCAACGCACCGACAACAATACGCGCCACTTTTGTTGTGGGATCGATATAGGCTGCACAACTGGCATGCGCAAACTCACCGGTTTTTTTACAAAACTTTTGATAAGCCCAACGCGCACTAGACGAAACCTCTGGGAAGTGCACGGCCACGATGATTTCGTCAGACAATAATGTGGTGGTGTATGCCGCAAGCATGAAGTCAGACATGGCGACGAGCTTTGTGCCAGATCGCGATTGGACTTCAATGCGGGCATCTAAGGCCGCACAAGCCAACACCCAGTCTGCAGCGGGATCGGCATGCGCTAGACTGCCACCCATCGTGCCTCGATTGCGGACAGAACGATAAGCGATACGCGAGGCGACCATTTGTACGGGATGACCGCGAAGCAACTCAAACACGCCATCCTCAATTTGCGCGTGGGTCACCGAGGCACCAACGCGTAAAAAATTCTGATGTCGGGTGACCGTCCGCATCTCTGAAACCTTAGAGACATCAACCACAGTCTCTGGGCGGGTTAGCCGCAAATTAAGCATTGGCCCCAGAGATTGACTTCCCGCAATCAGTTTGGCGCGCTCATCGGAGGCCTGCAATACACCAAGAGCGTGCTCAACGCTCGTGCCTAATACATAATTAAACTGAGCCGCCTTCATACATCAACCTTTGAGGCTTGGTGCTTGGCAGCCTCAATCGCTTCAAGTAACCGCCGGGGCGTCAGTGGAGTCTGCGCTACCTCAATGCGACCGCCTAACTTACGTAACGCATCATTCACTGCGCCAAAAATAGCTGCGGGCGGCGCAATCGCTCCTCCCTCTCCCATCCCTTTAGCGCCGA
>CAMBFI010000036.1 GCA_945865935.1 Bordetella parapertussis
GATGCCAGCGTCGTATTACGCTCAATATTGCCATGTCAATCACTCCAAATCTCCTGCTCAGCACCCCGAGCAGGTCAGTGTTCTACATGGGTCAATATTCGATACAAATTACCCCTCTTAGTGGGTCAGTTTTCGGTGCAAATCAACACCAATTACCATAAGAGTCGTTTGCGATCTCTACATGCCAAGCGGCTCCAGTCAACGTAATACCAACGATCAGCGAGTTAATCGGATTAAAGCCTGTGATCACTGGGTTTAAAGGTAATTTACTGGTCAGGTCGTAAGGAGAAATACCAATGGCCGCTGCAGACGAATAGGCTTGACCGGTTCGTGGATCTGTTCCGCCCGGCAAGGCTGAGTAATAAGGGTAGGCCGCTGTGCCCGGCTGCACCGGGAAATTTCCCATCGGCGTGCTCGGCAAACCATTACCTTTAAAGTAGCGAAATTTGTCATCGGTCGTCATTGAGAAAACGCTGCCGGCCGGGTCGATCTGCGAAGCCGTGACCGCCCCGTCGACATAAGGGATTTGGGAGAGCGTGATCACATTCGTGGTGGTGTTGGTCCAGCTGTTAGCAGCCAGAGAGAGTCTGCCTGCAACACTCGCTACCTTAGTAAAAAGTGGTGAAATACATAGCCCATTGGGCGCGCAGATTTGAGTGCTAGTGCCATTGGCTGCAGTCACCAGTATGGTTGGCGTTCCGGAGTCACTGCCGCTGCTCGGACCGGAGGGTTTGGAAGAGGTTCCATCCCCGCAACCCACAAGCAAAGTCAAGGTCACGAGACTGATCAGTCCTAAGACAGAATTGATATTTTTTTTAAAGCCGCGCATATTCGAGCCCTTACTTTTTTTGAGTACTATCTGCACATTTTTTACTGCAAAATGAACTTAATGTCATAGTGACATTAAGTATATTAATTCATTTCTTAGTATGTCAATTCAATCGCAAAGGAAGACTGACTTGTGCACTGTCAACAATTGGCGCGCAAGACTTCAAATCCGTAAAGGTTGCCAAAACGCCAAAAATTATCGCGACTCTTTTAAAAACAATCCACATGACCTAAAATGTTGAGATGATCAAGAAACAAGACCATCGAATTAGAGTTGCGGCCTCAAGACGCGAGGAGATGCAACATTCCCTCATGTTTAGCTTGCTTGTTCTAGCCTCTGATGTCTCTATTCACGAGATTGACGTTGACGACATCATTAAGCACGCAGAGGTGTCACGGGGGAGCTTTTATAAGTACTTTCCCTCAATTCACGCATTAATTCCAGCCTTAGCTAACCAGTTGGCGCACGAGCTCACCTCAGAGATCGATGCAATCACCCACGAAATCCCCAGCACGGCCACAAGATTGGTCATCGCCGCCAAACTAGCCATGCGCTCCTTGGTCAAGCATAGAGTTTTAGGAAACTTCCTGATTCAAATGCCTTGGCCGAGTCAAAACACTGAGTTCAACGTATTCACGAACATCAGTTCGGATGTTGAACTTGGCATTAAGGAAGGGCTATTCGCCAAAATGCCAGCGTCCATTGCGTGCAACCTACTGGTCGGCAGCCTAATTGGCGGGATTAACGTCATGCTGAGCAAGTCACCCTCCAGCAGCTATGAAAATAAAGTGCTGTATCCAGCGCTCATTGGCTTAGGTCTAGATTCAAACGCTGCCGATGAGCTAATCAAAATCCCATGCCCTTCTCTACCCTCACTACCAACAACAGGGGTGTTAGGTAAGGTCGCTGCGCTAGGTACAAGCTAATCCATATAGTGGGTCAAGGTGTCATAAAGTTAAGTATGGCCAAAATTATTAACCACCTCTTTGATAACGATAAGAACCGACGCCTGCGGGAGCGCGCGCGTATCGTGTCGAATAGCCCCAAGTTAATCGCAACAAAACCTATCAGCCAAATTAAAGTCGAAGACGTCGCTGCGCATTCGGAAGTGTCTAGGGCTTCCTTCTATAAATGCTTTCGAAGCGTTGAAGATTTATTTAACGTCAGTGCTAAACAGACGGGAACAGAGTTACTAAAACCCATTACCGAAGTCGGCTCTACCATTTCTGATATCGCCCTACGCACGGCGACTAAAACCAGAATCGCCATCCGTCTGATGACAGGCCTACCCGTGTTGGGCAGGTTAATGTTGAAAATTGAGTGGCCGTTTGGCGACACACGCCACAAAGGCTATCAAGACGTAAAAAAAGATATTGCGGCAGGCATTGAGCAAGGCTGCTTTACGGATATGCCGCTCGAGATCGGTGCCAACCTTGTGGTCGGTGCCCTACGCGTTGCGGTTCAAGAGATACTTAATTCGACACAGCCTGAAGAATATGAGACTCAGGTCATTTACACCCTGCTCTTAAGCTTGGGGGTCGACGCCAAGAGAGCTGATGACATCTCTAAGATACCATTTGATCAGTTGCAGGACTTACCAAAGAACGGTCTAATCGGCAAAATCGTCACCCTGGTCAGTTAGCTCGCGATACGCGCACTCACGCGTCGATAATGCAAGTGCACGTACACCGATACCCCAATCAATACAAGATTAAACGGCAGTACTTCCAAAAACAAGTCGTAGCCATCTATAAAATAGTTTGTGCCCATGGCTATCAATGTAATAAGAACCGATAGACTCGCCGCGAGCACACGTGTTCCTGGGATAAGCACCATCAACCCGATCACGATATTTGCAACATTCGCCGTATTATTAACCCAATCAGGCAGCGGATCGATCGTTGCGGAATGACCTGCGCCTGAGGCGCATACAAATTGGCCAACAGCCACCAAGATCACAGAGATGATTGGCAATTTTTTTCTGATATTTTCTAGCATAAAAGCTCCACAATCTAGAGATCAAATCGGCAGTTCAAATGAATGGAGTGCCGCGCTCACAAACAGATTATCCTTTCAGCACAAGGACTGCCCGACTATCAAGCCCGAGGGACCCCATACGCGATGTATTGGATCTTTGAGTTTGGTTTTGAGGGCGTTATTTGGGATGTAGGCGGCAGCCACCAAAATTAAGAATAGATCACCTTCCAAGTGCCAACACCGAGTTTCTTGACCTGAGCGTTTCGCCAGTCGCGAGCGCAGATACTGACTGAGTGGATCCCTAAAAAAAGGATTAGCCCACATAAAAGCATGGCCATCGGTTTTCTCCTTTACCGAGCGCGTAGTGTACATCAAACTAAACATTTGTTTAGTTTGATGTGTGCTTTTGTGTGAGTGTTTATTGTGTTGTTTAGCCTGCCTCAGTCTCACGACCATGACGTCGACTACTACCCAAAAGAAAAAGCCCTCACAAGACCTGGCCGAGCCTACCGATTCGTTGGGTAGGCGTGGCGCTTGTTACTCTCGGTGCCGTAATCTCAAGTTGGGGCGATTTACTGAGAATCACCCCAACTTGAAAATCATCCCAACTTCTGTTTTACCAGATTGCGGGGAAGGCCCCACACTTTAGGACGGAGCGGATGTCAAGCCTCCATTTGAGCTGGGATCTTGCCTTGTCGAATCGCCTCAATAAATGCTCGATAGTCCAAGCCGTTTTGCTCGGCATATGCCGAGGCGAATTCCCCAATCGCCTGATCAAAGCTTTTGCTTGTTCCAAGGTAACCAGAAATCATGGCTGGGTCGCCTGAGCGCGCATGCGCACGAGCCAAGGCATGCCCACACATTTTTACGTAAAGTCGCAGCGTCTCAATATCCCAGTCTTCGATGATTGCGGAAAGCTTAAGGTCACGAAGCTGTCGTATGTAAAAATCGCGCCCATTAAGACCGCGCGTCCATCCTAAAAATACATCCGAAGCGGTTTGAATCAGACGTTGACCATGCACCACACGTTGCCCTTGGTTAGCGTAGGCACTTTTACCAGTGTAAGGCTCAAGCACGGACTGTCTTGCCTCTTTGACCTGCAGGAAAAGCGGATCCTTGTCCCCCGCCATAAATAAAGCCACACAACACATCGTCCCCACGCTGCCGACCCCGACAACTTTTAGAGCGAGGTCGCAGTAACGGAAACGATTGAACAGCATACGAACATGCTCTGGCAGCGTTTGACGGTAGGCTTCGATCACGGTCGAATAGTCAGATTGAGCACCGGGCATCAGCTGCTCCGCCGTATGAAAAATCAGCGGAGGCTCGTCCTTGATTTTGGGTGTCTCCCCTTCGTGGACAACGAGTTTCGGATACATAATGTCCGGATGTGACTTACGCCGCTCTATTTCGATGCGTTGGGCCAGACGTTTGTGGGCTCGTCTGAGTACTTCTGGGTCGGTCGAACGATTCGTGTAGCGTTGCAAGTCAATTTTGTCATACCAAACATCAAGCGCGCGCATCTGAGCATAGCCAGACATTTTTTCGCGGTATTCACGCACAAGGTCGATGACAAGGCCTGCAGCCTCACTCGTCGTTAGTTCGATGTGGTTGGCGGCGATCACAACGCTTGCTGCGAGTCGTTTGATATCCCACTCAAAAGGCGCAGGCAACGTTTCGTCTAAATCATTGATATCAAAAATAATATTTCTTTCTGGCGTCGCAAATCCACCAAAATTCATGAGGTGCGCATCCCCACATGCTTGGACGTAAAGGCCACTCGCGGGAGTCTGCGCAAGGTCCGACGCCATGATCGCAGCGGCACCTCTGTAAAACGCAAAGGGAGACTGAGCCATGCGTCCAAAGCGGATGGGGACAAGGTGCTCAATCCGTCCGACGTTCGAGGCGGAAAGAATCTCGACTGGATCGGGGCGATTTTTTAGGGCATGCCATTGCGCGTGCGCACTGCGAGGCGCTTTGTTGCGCAGGCTCTTGCCCTGAGTCGCCCGAGCCTCTGCACTCAGATGTGGCAGCGAAGGCACCTTAGACGTATTGGCAGGTGTAATGTCTGATTTTTTTGGGGGTTTTTTTGGCATGTTTTCGCTTCACTGGATTGTGAGCAACGAGGGATCAAGGGGTGTGGAGTTAGGCGCGTTTCATCATAGTGGAGTCATGTCAGAACATGCAAATTGTCACCAACCACAACTGCATGACTGCCGCTCGTTGGTATAAGTTATTCAAAATTGCGGAGCAATTGAAAACGGCCCACATCGCTGTGAGCCGCTTCAATACTGATGCCCCCCCCGTGAGTCGAACACGGCACCAACGGATGATGGGGGGCGGGCGCTCTAAGAAAAACCACTAGGATTTCAAGAGCTAAGTTAATCCTCCATTTTAAGATACACGGTCAGCAGAGTTGAAAGCTCGCTACGTCTTGGTGCCCAGTAAGGGAAACATTTCATTCGCAAACTCACCGGCAACCTTTAATGCCTGAGCGCCTGTAATTTTGGCATTCGGATCTTTAGGTAAGGAAGGCACAGCATACCCAGTACGATGCGCAAATTTTATGATCGCTGGAATCATCGCCTGGGCTAACTCTGAATAGGCAGTGTCCAAATTATTAGGATCAGGTGCAACGTAAGGAGGGGCAGGCCTAGCCGTGAGGTTGGGCCAAGTGCTAGGGTCCCGTGGCGTTTTTAAGTTGAAACAGGTTTCCAATGTTCTAGCACTTGCATCACGTTGAGTAAACGGCTGACCTAAGTCCCAGACTTTGCGTAGAGTCGCAATCATGGAGGTATGTCGAAACTCTTGAGTAAACACAGTCTTTTCAGAAATCCAAGGCGAGATCATGATTGCCGGAGTCCGATAGCCCGACCAAGTGAAATCAAAATCATATTGAGCCTTGGGGGCAGAGGCCTCAGGAGCAGGCACCCGCGAAGGTGGCACGTGATCGTAGGTGCCACCGGGCTCATCCCATCCAATAAACAATGTTGTATTCAAGACATTCGCACCCGCTTGCTTCGTACCCATTGCCTTGTAAGCGTTATAAATACGAGACAAAAAAACTTCTCCACTCAGTACCGATGACGGGGGATCTAGTGCCAGGTTCTGACCCGCCATAATGGCCATGCCAGCACTGGGATGATAGTCAGCATGTCCATTGACCAGCGGCGGCTCAATAAATGCAAAATTAGGTAGTGTGCCATTCGCACAGTCTTTTTCATACTCAGAAAAAGGCACGATATGAGTCGCAAAATACTTTCGTAGTACAGGCATACTTACCAAACCTGTAAAGGATAGTGGGTCAGGCTGTCCCACATAAATTTTCCAAGTTTTACCTTTTTCAGAGAGGCGATTAAAAATAGTTTCTGCCTTGTTATCAATCAGAAAATTATCGGCTGGCGAGTTAACGACAAAACCAGACGAGGTGCCCGCCACCCAAAAAGAACGGTTGGGAAACGTCTGCGATGGCACTTCTGAAAACCAATGATCAAAACAAGAAAACCCTCTGGCTAAGCCAGTAATCACTGGAATTTGCTCTGGCACAAAGCCAGTCATGATTTCAGAGTACTCTTTATAAGTCGGCTGGCGAAGATGATCAGCGGTAAAGTTGCTGATGTAATCTGCAACAAAGCCTTGCATATTGGGGATGGAATCAGGTGACTGCGGAGCATTCCAAGGGGCAGCCATATCTTTACCCATCTTGAACTTATTATGTTCATCAACGGTATTGAACATCTGCGTCAGGGTATGAGGATATTCTTCACCAGGATCGGATGTGGGCGAATTCATCGAGGTTGCCACCCCGTAGTGAACCCTCCCATCAGGCGACTGATGCTGGGCCCAAGAGGGAACTGGATTACTCAGCTTTTTACCTACGACACCCTCAAATTGCGGCACCTCACCCTGCTGGTACAAGTACCCTAAAATATTATCGAAAGAGCGATTCTCAAATAGCACCAAAATCACATGATTCATCGCACTATCTTTAGTTAACTCAGTTTTGAGCTCAGCAAGTGCGGGATTTCCGAGAGCAACTGCAGCGCTTCCTGCTGCAGTCGTTTTAAGAAACTTTCGACGATTAAAGGCATTCATCTCTAACTCCAATTTAAATTGCGGATAAGACCTATGATGCTTAAAAACAGAGCAACTTCCTTTTTCACTCGCACGACTGTAGGCTATTCACTTAGCAATACGAATGTACTTTGGTACAGTTTTGCCGCAATAACCCTAAATGGTTTACGCTATCAACAGGTTTTTTCTCTGACGTTTTTATTGATGCTGAGAATATGAATGCGTTTGCCGTCCTGAGCCTGATCTACTTTCTCTTCACGATCATTTCAAGCATTATTTTGTACTGCTCGTTCAGAAAAAAATTAGACGCATCTGCGATTTACTTTTTGCTGTCTGAACTTTCAATGGCGACTACCTGCGCGGCCATATTTCTGGTCAACATACAGGTGATTGACGTCAATGCCACTTCAATTGGCATCCCAAATTTCGGGGCGTTAGCCGCCGAACTCTGCATTCTGTTTAGTCTGCTATCGATCGTGAAGCCGGTTAGCCGACGATGGTTTATCTTAGCCATTTCAATGCTGGGCTTAATGACCATACTTCTTGAATCAATGAGAAGCCCAACGGAATATCGCATGGTGATTCTGGTTAACGCCATGGCTCTAACCTGCCTGTTCGTCATCAACTACTTTCTTTGTCGACGCAAATTACTGCCGTTGTTAC
Source organism: Bordetella parapertussis (assembly GCA_945865935.1). Classification (GTDB taxonomy): domain Bacteria; phylum Pseudomonadota; class Gammaproteobacteria; order Burkholderiales; family Burkholderiaceae_B; genus Zwartia; species Zwartia parapertussis_E. The sequence continues at coordinate 7,544 of CAMBFI010000036.1, forward strand.
AGACGAATGGGTTTATGCGCCTATTTGGATGGTTTGAATTAGGCTTAGTAGGTTTTGGTTTGCTGCGATTGCTCGGAAGTTTTATCGGAACACCGGTCATCCCAAGAGAGGTGCCAACTCAACTGGCGATTATTACGTTTGCGCTATATTTGGTGGTCGGCACTTTCCGCTATTTGTGCTACGTCGGATTTCGGATGACCTGGGTAGATCCAAATAATCCATCTGAGAATTTTCTCAACAAACCTTTAGTGAAGGCCATCGAAGAAAAACAACAATTTTTACAAGGGTTCATTGCATCAAATCGCATGATCGGCGTGAGTGCCCTAGCGAGTTCCCTCGCCCATCAGCTCAGTCAACCACTCACAACGATTGCATTCAGAGCTGCAACAACTCGACGAGAGTCAATTGAATCCGAGGAAAACTCTAATTTGATTGCCTCGCTAAATGAAATCAGTACTCAGTCAGAAAAACTTGCTGATCTCGTTCACAATCTCAGAAAATTATTTGGCGCTAAAAGCGATCAATTTAAAATCATCAATCTTCAAAAAATTACGAATGAAATTCTTGAAATCATTGCGCCTACGCTTGAGCAGAAAAAAATCACTTTACTTGTCAAATACCAAATAAATCCAATGGTCTTTGGCGATAGCGTTCAATTGCAACAAGTACTTATCAATATATTCAACAATGCAAGCGAGGCACTGAGCGAGATTGGGGTTAAAGAGCGAGAGATTTCAATTACGCTAAGCGAACGTGAACAATTAGCGGTCATGACGATCGCCGATAATGGTCCAGGTATCAATTCAGCAATACTTTCATCTATGTTTGAGCTTTACAACACCACAAAAGAGAACGGCTTAGGAGTTGGTCTGTGGCTTAGCAAAATAATTATTGAAAAGCATCAGGGTCAAATTCGCGCATTTAATCGTCCCAACGGTGGAGCCATATTTGAAATTGAATTACCTCTACATGAGGCGGAGAAAAAAACGCAATGAAGGGGATGCGGGTCATCATTGTTGAGGACGATGCAGCGCTGAGGTTAAGCCTGACCGCGTGGCTTTCAAAGGACTATGTAGTGAGTTATTTTGAGTCTGCTGAAGCTTTACTCGAAGCACTCAAGGACTTTAAATTTGAAGATGGGTTGCCCACATGCATGCTGCTAGACTTTCAAATGCCGGGCATGAACGGCGTTGAGCTACAAGCTCAACTTCATCGGATGGGTATTGAATATCCAGTCATCTTCATGAGCGGCAATGCATTACAAGCCGATATCATTGATGCCTGGCACGGAGGGGCCGTTGATTTTCTACTCAAGCCATTTAATGTCGACAAATTAAACGAAACTTTTTTAGCACTTTTTCAAAAGTGTGAAGACATAAAATCTTCTTTTCCACCGGCGATTCATAAAGAGGCGGTGGTAAATATCCCCATCAGTCCACGCGAGGCTCAAGTACTTTTGTTGCTCGGCACAGGTCATAAGCAACACGAAATTGCGGAGATGCTACATGTCACTCTTCGAACAATCAAATGGCATAGAGCCAACCTGAAGGATAAGCTTGACTTAAACACGCTTGTTGAATTAGCAAGATATTGCATTGAAAATCGTGCATCAATAGAAAATATTGCAACGCGTAAGCTGAAACATTAGTCGTTCGCTCGCCCTAGGGTGCCGCGGGTGGCACCGAGAACCAGTAAAAGCAGACAGAGCGGTAGCATGACTCAGAAAAGAAAAACGGATTTGAGAGCAAACCGCCCGCAAACCCGCATCAATACTGGTGCCCCCCCCGTGAGTCGAACACGGCACCAACGGATTATGAGTCCGCTGCTCTAACCAAGCATGAGCTAGGGGGGCTTTAATCGAGGGACTTACTGCCCTTCGAGAAAACTCTTTAACTTATCAGAGCGGCTTGGATGACGCAGCTTACGTAACGCTTTAGCCTCTATTTGGCGAATGCGCTCACGCGTGACGTCGAACTGCTTACCGACCTCTTCCAATGTTTGATCCGTGCTCATCTCGATACCGAAACGCATGCGTAACACTTTCGCTTCGCGTGGAGTCAAAGAGTCAAGAACCTCTTTGACCACATCGCGCATCGAACCATGTAGTGCAGCATCGGCAGGAGCCAAGGTTGCCAAGTCCTCAATGAAATCACCCAAGTGCGAATCGTCATCATCACCGATCGGTGTTTCCATCGAAATCGGCTCTTTAGCGATCTTCAAGATCTTGCGGATCTTGTCTTCAGGCATGTCCATCTTGGAGGCCAGTGTTGCGGGATCAGGCTCAGCACCTGTCTCCTGCAAAATCTGACGACTGATACGGTTCATCTTGTTAATCGTTTCGATCATGTGCACAGGGATACGAATCGTGCGGGCCTGATCCGCGATCGAGCGCGTGATTGCCTGACGAATCCACCACGTTGCATACGTTGAGAACTTATAACCACGACGGTATTCGAACTTATCGACCGCCTTCATCAAACCAATGTTGCCTTCTTGGATCAGATCCAAGAACTGCAGACCGCGGTTTGTATATTTCTTTGCGATCGAGATCACCAAGCGCAAGTTGGCTTCCGTCATCTCGCGCTTGGCTTTGCGCGCTTTCGCCTCGCCAGTCGCCATCTTCTTGTTGACGTCTTTCAGGTCTTTGAGAGGCAATACCACCCTCACCTGCAAGTCGATCAATTTCTGCTGGAGTTCTTGCACCGCAGGAACATGACGTGTCAGAGTTTGTGCGTAGTCAGCACCGGCGGCAACTTCGCCAAGCACCCATTCAAGATTGATTTCGTTGCCTGGAAAAACTTTAATGAAGTGCGAGCGCGGCATTCCGGCGCGATCAACGCAAGTATGCAATACGGCACGCTCAACCTTGCGAACCTCTTCGACCTGCTGACGCAAGGTGTCCGCTAGACGCTCTACCATTTTGGCGGTAAAGCGAATGCCCATCAATTCGTTCTGAATGACCTCTTGCGCGGCCATGTATGGTTTGGAGCGATAACCGTCTTTCTCGTACGCAGCACGCATCTTCACGAAATGCGTCGCCACGGTTTCAAATTTAACGAGACCTTTAATGCGCAAATCTTCAAGCTGTTTGCTGCTCATGCCGCCTGCCGGACCATCTTCATCCGCTTCGTCAGAAACACCAGCACCCGCGTATTCTGCACCTTCGTCGTCAACCAAGCCGTCGACGACCTCGTCAATCTGAGCCTGTGCATCACGTACACGCTGCACGTGATTCAAGATCTCGTTAATTGTGGTCGGACATGTCGAAATCGCTTTGACCATGTCCTTGAGACCGCCCTCAATGCGCTTAGCGATTTCAATTTCACCTTCGCGCGTTAAGAGCTCAACGGTACCCATCTCGCGCATATACATACGCACAGGGTCTGTTGTGCGACCAAAATCGGAATCAACCGTGGTCAGCGCCGCTTCGGCCTCGTCCTCGACGTCATCGTCTGAGGTCGCAACAGGTGCATTCTCACCCAGTAAAAGCGTCTCTGCGTCCGGCGCTTGGTCATAGACCGCGATACCCATATCACCAAACGTACTAATGATGCCGTCGATCGCTTCAGCATCGACCAAGTCATCTGGCAAATGGTCGTTGATCTCACCGTAGGTGAGGTATCCACGATCTTTGCCGAGCTTGATCAACAGTTTTAGACGATTACGACGTGCTTCGTATTCTTCGGGTGTGACGGGGCCTCGGGCAATCAGGTCCTTGGCATCACCTTTACCGCGTTTGCCACGCTTAACAGGCTTGATGTCAGGGATAACTTCGACTTCGTGCTCACCATCACCGGCATCGCCGAAATCACCGTCGCCGTTATTTGGATTTTTGGAGGGACGGCCAGGACGTCGCCCCGTTCCACCTGGCGGACGACCCGCCTTCTTGGGTGGAGACAAACCATCATCAGGAGGAGGAGCCGGTTTAGAAACATCGACTTTGCCCGGCGCCTTCGCCGATACGGGCGCAGCAGGCGCCACGCGATCGAGCGCTGGTTTCGCTAGCGCCGCTTTACCAGTGACCGCCTTGACGGGAGTGACTGGCTTTACGGCGGGTTTTGCATCCGCAGCTTTAGGGTCAGTTTTTGATGTGTCCTTCGGGGCTGCCTTCGCTACAGGCTTGACTGGAGTTTTGACTGGCGTTTTAACTGCGGGTTTCGGTGCTGCTTTTGCAACACCGGCCTTGACAGGCGTCTTGGCGACGGAGCTGTTGGGCACAACGGGTTTTGATTTGCTAGGTGAAGCCGACTTCATTGAATCCTTAACTGATTTAGCGGCAGGTTTTGCCGTTTGTGAAACAGGCTTTGCCACTGAGGGCTTAGCCGCTGATTTGTTTGGTTTGCCCACAGCCGCCTTATTGGATTTGGCCACTGGTTTTGCCGAAGACTTGGTCACGGCCGCCTTGGGGGACTTGGCTGATGACTTCGCCACCGTTTTAGCGACTTTCGCTACGGGCTTCTTTGCCGCGGGCTTGACGGCCGCTTTTGGTTTGGGCTTTGCCGCTGCCAGAGATGTTTTTTTGCCAACGTGCTGAGTCATGATTGCTCTTGTCTGAGTTGTCTATGAGATGTGCCGAAGCACGAATCTGCCCAAAAAAACATGCCTGGAGGTCTGCCGTACACTTTTTGAGCGGCAAACGCCCACCCTGGGCGGCGTCTTAAACCTTTGATTTTAACCGAATCAGTTAGCTTTCACTGACTCGATTACCTTTATTAGACGGGAGATGCGTCCAGAAAGTTCCTGATAATTTTGCTGAGATTGCAAATTATTTAATCCTTCTGCAATCAGTGCCTCTTGTTCGGCCTTTAGGCTTTCCAGTTCAATACGGCGAACAGCATCTTCCCACTCGGCCTGGGGGTTGGGTAAGGTTTCCTGAGCCATTAGATCTGCAGCGACCGAGGCCAGTAATACGCCGAGGTCAGCACCGGGATCAGCGACCTGAATCAGCGCCCCCACATGTCGTGCCCCGGTCGACTGGGCCAACACAATTAAATCTCGGACCATTTCAAGATTGGGGCCACGATGAAGAATCTCAAGCTGTTGATCACCTAAATCATCAATGAGTTCAGGGTGCGTGAGGAATAGACGTAACAAACGGCGGGCCAGCGGCGTCACTGAACGTCGGCTCGTACCAGCAGAAGGCCCGCCACGCGTTCGACCGCTTGACCGCGCCCCAAAGGCCGGACGCCCTGGCTGCGGCTCGCCTATAGACGGGTCATACGCGCCCGGCTCTTGCCCCCGTGACGCTTGATCAACAGAGCGATTTCCTTGAGCACTCCCCGATCGGTCCGCACCCGCTCGAAAACCATTGGCATCGGGCAAGCCCGCCATTGTCGGCGGCGGCAACTGGGCCATAAGCTGAGCCAATTCCTCAGGTGTCAGCTGCACTAGACGCGCCAGCTCATTTTGCAGTTGAATTTTGAGAGTAATCGCGGGCACTTGCGCCAAAAGCGGTCGGGCTTCATGGACCAGAGCCGAACGCCCCTCCACTTCTTTAATCGCGTGTCTCGACGCCAACTCATTGAGAAAAAATGTAGAGAGCGCGTCTGACTCTTTAAGACTTGCGCGAAATGCTTCTTCACCAAATTCCCGGATATAACTATCGGGATCATGCTCGGTAGGTAAAAACAAAAACCGGATAGAAATATCATCACGAAGCAGTGGCAAGCATGCTTGCAAGGCACGCCAGGCCGCGCGGCGTCCGGCAGAGTCTCCATCAAAACTAAATACTATTTTGTCACTAGCGCGTAGCAGTTTTTGAATATGGGTCGGTGTCGTCGCGGTACCCAGTGTCGCCACAGCATTACGCACACCAAGTTGCGCAAGCCCGACGACATCCATATAGCCTTCCACCACGATCACGCAACCTTCCGTGCGAATGGCAGCGCGCGCCTCAAACAAGCCGTAAAGCTCGTTTCCTTTTGAAAACACTGGCGTTTCGGGTGAGTTGAGGTATTTCGGCTCACCTTTCCCGATGATTCGACCACCGAAACCGACGAGCTCGCCTTTCACGTTCCGGATGGGAAACATGACACGTTCGCGGAAGCGGTCATAGCGTCGACCGTCTTCGGACTCAATCACAAGTCCGGACTCAACCAAGATAGGATCGTCATAATGAGGAAACACCTTCGCTAGCGCCTGACGATCAGCGCTTGCCCAACCAAGCCCGAACTCTTTTGCAATCACACCCGTCAGGCCACGCTGTTTAAGATAGCGAATGGCAGCAGGGCTATCGCGCAACTGGGCGAGATAATGCTTCTGTGCACCGTCAAGGGCTTTCGTGTGCAGCGAGACCTCCTCACGGCGTCGGGCTGTTGCCGCCTTCTGTCCGGGACTACGATTCTCCTCGGGGACAGTCATCCCGATGGCACCTGCAAGCGTACGCACCGCCTCAGGGAAACTCGCCCCGGTATGTTCGATCAGAAAGGTGATGGCGCTGCCATGCGCTCCGCAGCCAAAACAGTGATAGAACTGTTTCGTTGGGCTAACGGTAAAGGAAGGGGATTTCTCGTTATGAAAGGGGCACAGACCTAAGAGGTTGATGCCGCCTTTCTTTAACTGCACATATCGTCCGACTACATCCGCGACATCGACGCGGTTTAGGAGATCCTGGATAAAGGAATCTGGGATCAACGATCAGACCATACGTGATCGGCGCAAGTGTTGCGCCGAGGGTTAGTACATACGCGGAGGCAATTGCTGGCTGCGAATGCGCTTGTAATGGCGCTTGACGGCGGCAGCCTGCTTGCGCTTGCGCTCAGCAGTGGGTTTTTCGTAGAACTCGCGAGCACGCAGTTCGGTCAACAGACCGGTTTTCTCGATCGTGCGCTTGAAGCGACGCAGCGCGGCTTCAAAGGGCTCGTTTTCTTTCAGACGAACGATAGGCATAGGATGCTTGACGTAAAAATGACAACGGTTAAACAGCAAAATAGCCTGTCATCATAGCATGGAATCGATGATTTTGTAGGGTTTAAGACCACTTTTTGGCGAGATCCTCGGCATCCATGCTGTCATAGGCCTCAAAGGGCTGATGAATCCAGGGATTTTGGTCCAGTTTTTGCACAAAATAATCTGGTTTGACCGTCGAATGCGCCTTGTACCAAAGTACGGCCGAACGCAACTCGGTGATCGAAGGATAAGTTCGCAATAAATGGGCACGGATTAAATCGAACGTTTGCCCTGAATCAACCATGTCATCGACGATCAAAATCCGACCCGTCAAGGTGCCAGTGGCCATCGTCACGAATGGCGCGATTGCCAGACTGCCCTGCTTCGTACCGGCGTCTTCGCGATAACTGCTGGTCGCCAAGGTCGCTAACGGGCGATCAAATACGCGCGAAAAAATATCCCCAACCCGCATTCCACCCCGTGCTAGGCAAAGGATCTGATCGAATTCCCAGCCAGACTGGTGCACCCGAACAATCAGCTGCTCAATTAGGGAATGATATTGAGCCCAATCTACCCATAAATCCGTACTGCTTGGCTCAGTAGCGCTCATTACGACTTAAAGGGGTGGCGCAACATAATTGTTTCGTTACGATCTGGCCCAGTTGATACCATATCGATGGGCACGCCACAGACCTCAGACATCCTGTTGAGGTAGCGTTGCGCATTGAGAGGAAGTTTGTCAAATTGCGTGACGCCCACTGTGGATTCAGTCCAGCCAGGTAACTCTTCAAGAATCGGCTTTGCGCGTGCAACAGCTGCGGCACCATAAGGCAGGACATCGCAGACTTTGCCATCAAGCTCGTAGCCAACGCCCATCTTGAGGACTGGCAGTCCATCCAGCACATCAAGCTTTGTAATACACAGACCAGAAATGCCATTTAAACGAACTGAGCGCTTAAGCGCTGCGCCGTCAAACCAACCGCAGCGGCGAGGACGCCCAGTGACCGAGCCAAATTCTTTACCCACACTCGCGAGACGCGCACCGGTCTCATCCAAGAGCTCGGTGGGGAAAGGGCCTGAGCCCACACGCGTAGCATACGCCTTGGTGATACCAAGCACATAGTTCAAGGTTTGAGGGCCAACACCCGCACCCGCCGCCGCTGCACCAGCGATACAGTTGCTGCTGGTGACATAAGGGTACGTGCCGTGATCCACATCGAGCAACGCGCCTTGCGCGCCTTCAAACAATAGATTTTTGCCGGCCTG
>CAMBFI010000037.1 GCA_945865935.1 Bordetella parapertussis
ATGTGAGTGGCGAGTGCACAGGTCTTCGGTCCGTAGTAAAAACGTGTCGTCATTGCGGTCATCCGTTCGGTTTAATGTTAGTAATATCTTCAAGGACTCGGCACTTCGTCTTCTTTCAGGCGTCCTCTCAGCGCATCAAGCGACTGCGCTCTCTGAAGATTGCGTCGACAATCTCCAAAATCCAGTCCGCCTCTCAAGGTAGCGAATAAGTTGATCAAACATTAGAACGACCGCCACCACGATCAAAATGCCTGCGAATACTTTTGCGCTGTCTAGAGAACCCCGATAGCGCGTAATCAAATAGCCAACGCCTTGAGCAGATGTCAGCATTTCTGCCACGACGACACCGACAATGACTAATGATCCACCGATGCGAAACGCAGAGAGAATAGTAGGAATGGCTGCAGGAAGCAGCACTCTAAAAATAAGCTGGCGACGGGAAGCACCCAAGCTACGTGCAATCGTAATGTAGTGTCGATCAATCGTCTTTACACCCGCTAACGTACCAAGAAAGCATGGGAAAAATCCATAAATACTTGCAAAGGCTACTTTAGAGTGCATACCTATACCAAACCACGCCGTAAACAGCGGATACAGGATCACAATCGGCACCGCATACCCACTGGACGCAAGCTGCTGCGCGATACCGACCAACGCTCTGGAGGTAGACAGCAACAAGCCAAGACCGATACCCGCTCCGCAGGCGATCAAAATCGCTAACCCGATGGCCTGTGTGGAAAACCACAGATGTGTCAGGTATTCATTGAGCGATCCCCACAACGCCATCAGTGCATCACTCAATGGAGGAAGAAATAGCGTCGGTATATATCCGAATCGCGGCAGCAACTCCCAGCACAAGATCAAAATCACGCCCAACACCAAACGCGTCGTTCGCGGAGAAAACATCTTGTGGCTAACAGAGCTCATAAATGGATGACCTACCTCTCGCGACTACGGGACACAAATAGTTGCCTAGTGTTTTATTTGATTCCAAATTCTTTCTCTTAGCTGGGCAAAACGTACCGTAGACATCATTTCATATCTGCGGGGCCGTGGTAGATCAACTTCAATTCGATCAATGATTCTGCCCGGGCGCGCAGACATCACAATAATTTCGTCGGCAAGATATGCAGCCTCTGTCAAGCTATGCGTCACAAACACAACCGTCTTTCCGGTTTTCTCCCAAATTGACAGCAACTCATCGCCCATCGTGATGCGTGTTTGCTCATCAAGGGCGGCAAAAGGCTCGTCCATCATTAACAGCGGGGGGTCTTGGACGAGGCCGCGCGCAATCGAAACGCGCTGCTTCATCCCGCCAGAAAGCTCATGCGGGTAACGATCTTCGAACCCTTGCAAACCGACGAGCGCTAAGAGCTCTCGGGCTTTTTCTCTTCGAATTTTTTTTGCGATGTGCTTTAAAGATAGCGGAAATTCAACATTTTCCAACGCCGTCAGCCATGGATAGAGGCTCGCCTCCTGAAACACCACACCTGCGATATCCGGGTTAGGCGAAGTCATGGAATATCCACTACAGAGTATTGTCCCTTGACTCGGTGCGAGCAGGCCCGCCATCATCATCAGCAAAGAAGATTTTCCGCAGCCGCTCGGACCAACAATCACAACAAAGCGTCCCGCCTGGATCTCTATATTGATATCAATGAGTGCAGGAACCAACCCATCGCGGGACTGGTACGTATGGTGCAAGCCCGAAATTCGAACCATGGGGTCAGTACTTTGCATTATTTATTCGCGCCAGTGTTCAAACTTCATTTCGAACCATTGGATGGTTTCATTAAAAAGAATCGTCGCGACAGAAATGATCAGGATGCCAGCGCCTAGTTCTTTGAGCATAAAGTTCTCGCCCCAGTTGGCAATCATCTGCCCAAGGCCTACCTTAGATGCATACATTTCAGCCAAAATAATTCCGGTCACGTTAAAGATCATTCCCAATCGAACTGCCTCCAACAAGATGGGCGCCATCGATGGTAGATAGACACGCAAAGCAATCTGCAGTCGACTCGCACCGAACACACGAGCAACTTTCAAATGCTCAGACTTAACTGAATCGACCGCAGCAAAGGTACAAATTAAAATAATAAAGATTGTCGAAAAAATACCAAAAGCCACTTTTTGGAATAAGCCAATTCCAAATGCCAGGATAAACATTGGCAAAAAGACAGTTTTGGGTATTGAAAAGACCAAGTAGATGATTGGCTTGAACACTTGTCCCCAGTACCGACTCTCGGCGATTAAGATGCCAATCGTCACTCCCGCAGGGACCGCAATAAAAAATCCTAACGCAAGATGTTCAAGCGTCGCGTAGAGATGCTTGTGAAACGCAGCGCTCAGTAAAATTTTTTCGGCCGAGCTGAGCACGCCCCCAACGCTCGGGACCAGATCAGGATTGACCCATTGATTCGATAACAGTAATTGCCATAAAAACAAAAAGGTCGCTCCAGAGATCGACCAAATCACTAAGCTGCGAAATATAGATCTAATCATCTCTGGAGTACCGACGGCATATTCAAACAAACTCTAGATCAGGCCTTTTATCCTCGTCCCTAGGCAATTGGCACAAATTTATCAGTTGTGATTTCAGCTTGCGGCGCTAAATCTTTAAAGCCACCGATCACTGCAAGTTCCATTGCAAGCTTGACTTGTTCAGACGTGAACACTCCATTTTTTGAGAGACGCATATACGTCTCTTCAAATTCCTCTTTCGCTACAGCCGGTGCAATATTGTTTACATCTGCGACTATTTTTATCGCTCTGTCTGGATTGTCTTGCATAAATCTGACAGAACCATAGATAGCCGCGAGAGCCGCCTTCAACGTTTCAGCCCTGGAGTCTATGAACTTATCTGTCGTCACCCAACCCGTTGCCAAGTGCGAGGGAATGGAAGTGGAGTAATCGATCAACGACTTCGCCTGTTTGTTCTGCAATACCTGAAAACTAAGCGGGGGATACACGACAGCCGCATCGACGTTTCCAGAAAGTAGGTTGGGCACCAAGCCGCCGCCGCCCAAAGGTACGTTCGTAAAATCAATCTTCTGATTCGCCTTAGTCCAAAGCGCTAATAGATCCGATAGTGATCCAGCAGCGGTGATTCCAACTTTTTTCCCGGCTAGCTCTTTGATGTCGGAAATCTTTGAGTCAGCACGCACCAGCATTTTCCAGCCTGTGTTTGCCGTTGCAGCTAAAGACACCATGCGAAAGGGGACGCCTTTCTTTCTAGCTGTACCAACTTGAGAAATCAGCCCGGGAATCATGTCCGCTGCACCGGCTGCCAACGCCTCAACGGCCTCTCCGCCACTGCGATATACAGTGAGCTCTGCCGTCAACCCCATTTTCTTAAATAGTCCCTGCGCTTCAGCGGTCTCGCAAATCACACTGGGCCACCACGTCTTGGTGGCGAGTCCTATACGAACTTTTTGATTAGCGAACGCTAAACTTGGAATGGTAGCTAGGGCGGCTAAGCTCGATAGCGTCAAAATAGTTTTTCGCTTCTCGCTAGATTGAAGCAGCGTAGAGAATGCTCGGGATACGTCTTCGTTCTTTGACACGTTAAGTCTCCTTTAGAATCTGGTGTATTTTGTTTTTTTCGATCCTAAACGAGTTGCGTACAGATCACAAGCACAATCACAAAACTAAGTCTTACTAAGAAGCCTTAGCCTAGATATCTCCGTTGCGCCACCGGTTCGCTGTATCGTCTCAGGTTTTACCTAGCGCCGCTACCTCGCAACGCATTCTTCCCACAATACGAGCCAAGACATGACGAGCCGCTGGACCGAAATCAGACAAGCAAGCGCGCTGCGCCATCCGGGCTTTCGCATGCTTTGGACAGCCACCCTGCTTTCATCTACCGCACGCTGGGCGGATCTTGTCGTGGTGGGTTGGTTGACGCTCGAGCTCACTAATTCTGCCTTGATGGTGGGCATCGTGTCCGGCTGCAAGATGGCCGGCTATGTATTTGCACCGATCATGGGGGTAGCAGCCGACCGACTGAACCGACACATGTTGTTGATTCTGGCATCGCTCGTAAGCTGCATGATTGCCGTGCTGATGCTGACGTTACTGCTGACAGACAAAATGGCTGTTGGGTATCTCATCGCCTTGTCGTTAATCAGTGGCCTCACGTGGGCGCTTGATCATCCAACGCGGCAAGCGTTTATCCCAGATCTCGTGGGCCCAAAGAATCTAACCAACGCTATCGCGCTAAACGCCGTCGCGACAGAGACAACTGTCATTATTGGCCCAGCGCTCGGCGGTTTACTGATTCCAAGCTTTGGCATCAGCGGTGCATACACCCTCATTGCAGTCATTTGTATTTTCGATCTGCTGGCGTTATTGCGGCTCAAGAAAATATCACCGACGCCATTAGATACGTCTGGCGCTCAAACCTCTGAGGCCGCTCAGCAAAACATCTCACCCCTGACAAGCTTACTTGATGGCTTCAAGTACGCCTGGGGCAACCAAGCTGTGTTCATGCTGCTTCTAATCGCTTTTATGCTGAACTTCTTCGTGGCACCCTATCGCTACTCTTTTTTGCCCTTGCTCGCACGCTACGTCTTGGATACGGATGCAACCGGGTATGGCTTGCTCACCTCAATGGCGGGCGTCGGTGCACTGGTCGCCGGCTTGTGGGTTGTGTCGCTGGGCAACTACAGCCACAGGGGTCGACTCGTCATCCTAGGGGGATTGTTATGGCCGATTGCGATTTTTATATTGTCCCTGTCCAGTTGGTTCTACCTTTCCTTGTTGATTGTTTTTTTAGCCGGCATCGCACAGGCCATTAGCTGGACGCTCATTGCGACCCTCATCTTGAGCAACACCGAGCCCTCGATGCGTGGGCGCATCATGGGGCTGCGCACCGGCGTAGTGATCAGCCTACCGTTCGGCAATTTCCTGGCGGGTGCGATTGCCGAGAACTTTGGGGTGACCGTCGCGATGGCGGGCTATGCCTGCTGCGCGCTTGCCCTGATGTTGCTGATCATCAGTCGAGCACCTATCTTGCGACAACTCAAGTAATCTAGCGGTATGCTTTCACCCATTCAAAACACCTGAGGTCAAGAACGATGCTGTCATATTGGATGCAAACGGTTAATAACAAAACCGTACTCGAACAACGCGATATTGAGCGCCCTACGCCGGGCCCTAAACAAATTCTACTTCGCCTACACGCGGCGAGCTTGAATCGCGGAGAGTTTGTGATTGGCCATGGCCTGCATAAAGGCGGACAAGCGAGCGCGATTGGCATGGAGGGTGCGGGCGTGATCGCGGCCATGGGAAGCGAGGTCAGAGGCTTCAAGGTCGGTGACAAAGTCATGGGCCGCTGCCGCGGCGCGTTCGCCGAATACGCCACGATGGATAGCGTCGAAGTCATGCTCATGCCAGCATCGCTCAGTTTCGAACAGGCCGCTAGCGTGCCGCTCACTTATTTAGTTGTGCATGACATGCTTTCTTTACAAGGAAAGCTACAACCAAACGAATGGCTACTCATTCACGGTGTGTCGTCAGGCGTTGGCGTGGCGGCACTACAAATGGGCAAAGCGATGGGCGCAAAAGTGATCGGCACCTCTGGCTCACCAGAAAAACTCGCCCGCCTCAAAGACTACGGTCTTGACGTACCACTGTGCTTGCGAGGCTCAGGCTTCGAAGAAGCCGTCATGAAAGCGACTGATGGCAAAGGCGCCAATCTTGTCGTCGACACAGTCGGTGGTTCGGTGTTTGCCGAAAGTATTCGCTGTATGGCCTTTGAGAGTCGTTTCGCGATGGTCGGCTACGTGGATGGCGTACTGACCGCAGAGCTCGATTTGCTCGCGCTTCATGCAAAGCGTTTACGCCTATTTGGGGTGTCGAACAAGTTACGTTCAGCGGAACAACGCGCCGAATTTCTGCCAGAATTCAAAGCAGAGGTGCTACCCGCGATTGCGGACGGCCGCATCAAACCGCTGGTAGACCAAGCTTTCCCCTTCGAGCAGCTCGCCCAGGCGAAAGAAATGATGGAAACCAACAAGCACGTCGGCAAGATCGTGCTGAAGATGCCCGTCTGATTAGGTTAAACGTCGTATCAGAATGTGTAGGCGGACTCCATCTCGCGACGGATCTTGAAGGCCGCAGTATTAGGGTCCATCTGCACATCGTCCCAGCAAAGGCTCTGACCCTTTGCCACAGGGCGTATCACTTTAACGTTGTGCGCCATCCCTAACGGCAAGCCGCCCATGCGCTTAGAGGTCGCTGCGGGTAGTAACTTGCCCCACACCGTGTAGCCGCCCTCGCCGTCTAGCATTTCGCCCACTTTTAAATCTCTTTTAGCCGTGGCAACCACATCTGCATTCCACCCGGTCGCGACACCCGTGGCTTCGCCGCGCAAGGCAACGCTTGCCACACTCATGCCCACCTCTAGTCCGATCAAGTGCCAGCGCTTGTACAGCGTGAAATAACGACCTGAGGGGTCGGTATGCGCCTTGTACTCTTCAAAACAATTCTTGATGTAGTCGGTTTCGGCCTCAACCGTCACCCAGACTCCCATACGGATATCGTAGGGAATCACGCGGCCGTCTTTTTCAAGGCTCGAGATCACCTCAACCATCCCCTTGCGCTCAAGTACACCGCCTTCGCTGATTGGGCGTGTCACAAACGGAATATCTTCAACACTCGCGGGTGGATAGAGCAAACCATTGGAAGGCACGCCCAGCCCCGTCGCATTAGATACAGCGGTGCTCTCGATTGAAGGCTTGGAGCCATCCAGAAAACTATTAAACATCTTTGGATTCAAGCCACCACGCTCGGCCTGCTCAGGCGTCAGCCCATAGTGATGCCAGACAGTCTCTGGTGTTGATTCCGAAAAATGCGGCAGCCATTTATGGCCGCGCCCCGCGGCGACAACGGGGAAGCCACAGGTTCGCGCCCAGTCCACCAAATCACAAATCAAAGCAGGTTGATCACCAAACGCAAGCGAGTACACCACGCCAGCGGCCAGCGCACGAGAACCTAGCAAGGCCCCGCAAAAGGCGTCCGCCTCAACCGTGACGTTGACCACATGCTTTTTGTTTGCGAACGCTTCCAAAATGTGATCGACTGCATGCATAGGCGAACCCGTGCATTCAACCACGACATCGACAGAATGATGGCGCACCAACGCTTGCCAGTCATCTGAAATAAAAGTCGTGCCATGTTTGGCGGCATCGTCAAGCGACTTGGCGTCAAGACGTTGTGCCTCCCAACCCACGCGCGCCAAATTCACGCGTGCCGCAGCAGGGGACAGATCAGCAATCCCCACGAGATGCACACCAGGCGTACGCGGAATCTGCGACAAATACATCGAACCAAACTTACCCGCACCAATCAAACCGACGCGAATCGGACGGTTCTCAGCAGCGCGCGCTAACAACTTGGCATACAAGCTCATGCAGTTTCCTTCAAGGGCTCAAGTGAAGTTTGAAGCGCGCTACTTGGCATACCTTTTGCCCAAGGAAGATCAACGGGATAGGGCTTTAACAAACAATCGTCGGGCAAACACTCGATTGGCGTGAAGTCTCGATGCGCAATATATTCTGGGCGCTTGTGACGACGGATATGATTGGACACCGCGCAAACGCTCAGGTACACACTATTGCGATTCCAGGGCGAAAGATTGCTTGACGATGCATGCACCAGACAACTGTGGAACAAAATCATGGAACCCGCAGGGCCTGTTGGACTGACGATGCCGCCATCCTTATCACCCGCACGTCCGACGAGCTGGCGGATGAGGTCGTTATCAACGGTCCATAGCGGATAGCTTGTGGTGGTGAGGTCATGCTTGGCATTCACCACACCTTTCTTGTGACTACCCGGAATGAACATCAAGGGGCCATTAAATGGATTCACATCATCTAGAAAAATCGCCACGTTCATTGCACGCTCAGTGGGCATCAGATCATCATTGAGCCAGGTGCCGTAATCTTGATGCCACTGCCACACGTCGCCCTCAAACGCCATCTTGCCGTTGATTTTGAATTGGTGCATGTAAAGCTTTTCACCAAACAGATCTTCGACTGGCTTGATCATCCGGGGGTGACGCGCGAGCTTAGCGAACGGCTCGCTATACATATGAGCCGCAAAGTTTGTGCGTACCGCATCGCTATCCTTCTCCCGAACGTTGTAGGCCTCGCGTCGGCTGTAGAGTTCTGGCACTGCAGCATTGAGGGCTTTGGTTTCTTCGGGGCTAAACAAGCCAGGAAAAAACAGGTAGCCATCTTTGTCGAAGTCTGCAAGTTGTTCCGGGGTCAGGTTCATAGTTATCTCTTTCTTTGTAAGGGGTAAAGCGACGTTTTCGTAATATACAAGAGCGATGGTATAAAACCTGTATAGTAAATAAAAATAGCTTGGTCGTTTATTTCCCTTACATCGAGCTAAAAACTGACGAGACATCATCACCATGAGCATCAAAGGTAAGGCCTACATAGCCGGCATTTTTGAGCATCCCGCACGAAAAATCCAAAATAAATCCCTGGCACAGTTACATGCCGAATGCGCTAAAGGTGCACTTGAGGATGCGGGTTTAACCTTGCAGGACGTGGACGGGTATTTCTGTTCGACCGACGCCCCAGGAGGCTTAGGCGGCATCAACATGATTGACTACATGGGGCTGACCGTTACGCATTCCGACTCCACCAATACGGGGGGCTCGTCTTATCTGTATTTGGTTGCGCACGCCGCAGAGGCGATCGCAGCAGGAAAATGCAATGTGGCACTCATCACCTGTGCCGGCTTTGGCAGACCGGGGACGATCGTCCGCGAACTGGATTCGAGCATTCCCGATACCCCTTTCGAAATCCCCTACGGCCCGGTCACTGTGAACCTGTATGCACTGGCCGCAATGCGCCATATGTACGAGTTTGGCACCACAAGTGAGCAATTGGCCTGGGTAAAGGTTGCTGCATCGCACCATGCGCAACACAACCCAAATGCCATGCTCAAGAAGGTTGTGACGGTTGAAGATGTGGTGAACTCGCCCATGATTTCAGATCCACTGCACCGACTGGACTGCTGCGTGGTCACCGATGGCGGCGGCGCAGTGATCGTGGTCAGCCCAGAAATCGCCAAAACACTGAAGCGCCCGAAAGTGAAACTCATCGGTGCAGGCGAATCGCCAAAAGGCCAGATGGGCGGCAAAGTCGACATCACCTATTCAGGTGCGGTGCGCTCCGGTCCCATCGCGTTTGCTGAAGCTGGCATCACGCCCAAAGACATCAAGTACGCATCAATCTACGACAGCTTCACGATCACGGTGGTGATGACACTAGAGGATCTGGGCTTTTGCAAAAAAGGCGAAGGCGGGAAGTTCGTGATGGACGGCAATCTGATTTCTGGCGTAGGTAAGCTGCCCTTCAACACCGACGGTGGCGGCCTCTGCAACAACCACCCTGTTAATCGCGGTGGCATCACCAAGATCATTGAAGCAGTGCGGCAACTGCGCGGCGAAGCGCATCCCCTCGTACAAGTCAAAAACTGCGACTTAGCGCTCGCACATGGAACAGGCGGTGCCTTGAGCACACGCCACGGCAGTGCCACCCTAATCATGGAAAGAGAATAACGCGATGACGACTCCCTACCAAGACAGAAAAATTCCTGCGCCGAAATGTAATGACGGTGACGAGGTCTACTTCAATGCAGCAAGCGAAGGTAAGTTATTAGTTAAACAATGTGGTGACTGTGGCGAATATCACCACTACCCGCGTGCACTGTGCCCCTTCTGCTTTAGCGATAAAACAGAATGGAAGGAAGCAAAAGGCTCGGGCACGATCTACAGCTACACCATCACCCGAACGTCAGGGCCCGTTCCTTATGCCCTCGCCTATGTCACACTCGACGAGGGCCCAACCATGTTGACCAATATTGTCGACTGCGACCTTGATACCATTCGTTGCGGCCAACGTGTGAAGGTTGCCTTCAAGCCAAGCGAAGACGGGCCAAGCGTTCCTGTTTTCACACTCGCCTAACGTACACGAGGTGATGTCATGAGCGACAGCAGGTGGCGTGTGACCTATCGCTTTGTTGAATAACTCCACGACAATACAATCAACGATCAATCTACCGTCTCAACCATATGAACAAAGTTGTCTCAAGCGCCACCGAAGCGATCTCTGATATTCCCGACGGTGCACGCGTCGCGATCTCCGGCTTTGGTTTGGCCCATCGCTTCCCCAACACCTTAATCTTTGCGCTCCGTGACAAAGGCGTGCGAGACTTGACAATCGTCTGTAACTCGTTAGGTGCAAACGGAGAGAAAGGACAGCTTTTAGTTGAAAACGATCAAGTAAAAAAGATTATTACGTCTTTTTCAATCCGTGCCGGCATGCAAACCGAAGCGGAGAAGCGTATTGCAGCGGGAACGCTTGATGTTGAACTCGTTGCACAAGGCACCTTAGTTGAGCGCTGCCGCGCGGGTGGCGCAGGCATCCCGGCCTTCTACACCCCAACAGGCGTTGACACTGCTCTCGCTGAAGGTAAGGACATTCGTTACTTCGACGGCAAGCCCTACCTCATGGAAGAGGCCATTCATGTCGACTTCGCATTTCTGAGCGGCTACAAAGCGGATCGTGCCGGTAACGTGCAGTTTCGTGGTGGTAGCGGAAACTTCAACGTCAGTTTTGCCAAAGCGGCCCGTATCGCTATCGTTGAAGTAGAAGAGATCGTAGAAGTGGGTGAATTAGCACCTGAGCACATTAACTTACCCGGCATTTTTGTATCGCGTGTTGTGAAGATCACGGATCCGATTGATATCCGCTCTTTGTCCCGGACAGAAAAGCGTCCTGCCGATAGCGCTCGCACTTACAACGGAAAGCCTGCGCTCACACGTACCGGCATAGCCAAGAATGCAGCAAAAATTGTCCGCAATGACTCCTATGTGAATTTAGGCGTAGGCCTGCCTACCCTCGTTTCGAACTATCTTGATGGACGCGGTGTGTGGCTACACGCGGAGAATGGCGTGCTCGGCTATGGTGGCATCGTGACAGGCGATGCGATCGACCCAGACGTGTTTAACGCGGGCAGTCAGTTCGTTGAAGCGATCCCCGGCACCTCGTTCTTTGAAAGCGTCACCTCGTTTGAGATGGCGCGCGGTGGTCACATTGATACCGTTATTTTGGGCGCCTACGAAGTCGACCGTGAGGGTAACGTCGCAAACTGGAGCACCACCGACACGCGCCGCGGTGGAATCGGCGGTGCGATGGATCTTATTTCAGGTGATGTTGAACTCATCATCGTCATGGAGCATTCCGACAGCAAGGGCAACACTAAGCTGCCTAAGCTATGCAAGTATCCCTTGACGGGACGCCAATGTGTCGACTGGCTTGTGACCGATCTGGCTGTCCTGCACTGGGTCGACAGCCGCTTTGTTCTAGAGGCCGTGGCACCAGGATTTACACCGGAAGAAGTACGGACGCTTGGTCAAATTGAATTTGATATCGCACCCGACTACAAGTTGATGGACTAGCCTTCGAGCTTGGTCGAGGCCCAGGCGGTGAGCAATGGCTTGCCGCTTGTGGTTGTCCAAACCCCGAGGTAGCGGTTATAAAGATTCTTGTCGACACCCTCGGAATGAATCTTCATCCTCACTTTGCCCTCGACAATCACCGAGGTACCCGCGACGCGAGCTGTCACTTCTTCGCGATCAATCTGCAGATACTGCACCCGTTTGGTTGCTACGCTATCAACATAGCTTTCTTTCGTATCGCGACGGCCACTGCCATGGGTATAGGTGAGACCGGCGTCGATCAAGGCAGCTAAACCGGGGCCATCCTTTGCCACTAACACCTTGCAGCGTTGTTCGTCTAGCTGCAAAACTAGTTGTTCCAGTGCTTTGATTTCTGCAGGGGTCATCATGGGGTCTCCTATTGGTCGTTTTAAGCTGAAATATTACTGTTCTTTGATAACAGTGATGTGTCCGCCACAAGAAACGAAGCAGGCGCGATAGTTTTCGTCGCAGCGATAGGTATTCACTGATGCCCAGCAACTACTCTGCAACCCAGCGCAGGACTTTGCATCGTTCTTATCGTTGGCTCGGCGAACACAGTTTTGATAGTTCCAGCGATTCCGCTGCTCACAAGACTGACGATCGCTTAGTGCGCGTTGATTTTCATTCCCGACACAAATCTCACGCGCGATCGAACACTGTGCGACACATTGACGGCCACCATCCGTCATTGGTGGATAGTATTCATAACGCACAGTCGAACAGGCGGACAGAAACAGCAAGCTCGACACAAAAATAGAGCGACGCAATGAATGCCCCAGACAGCGTGATAGGCGTATTACACTAAAAAAAATGTTCTTCGGCATGCTCTACCTAGACAACCAAGGCTTCTTTGGTTAAGTGATTTAAAGGAGACTTCACCAGCTCAATTACATTTCACATACTTATTTTGATTTGCATCGATCAAGTAGGTGTCGAACACCAGCAGAGGATCAAACAGGTCTCTACCCAATATTGCGTATTTAAATCCCTTAAGCGCTGCCTGGTTTGAGCCAAACCAAGAATATGCAGATATGAATTTTTCAGTCTTACCATTAACTGTCAAAAAAACATCATTGTTTACATTCAACCGATCAAACGCAAATTCAACGGTAGTCTTGCCATGACAAAACACAATACCCTCTGGGGCTTCTATTGCCGAAGCAACTTTTGTTAAACAAACCAATGCGAGCCACAATGTAGCAATGATTTTTTTCAATGATTGTCTCGTCAATGTTCTCAACGTGTTTACACAATTAGAGAATATTGTTACACACTCACTACCATTGAGCAATCAAAGCCTAGCTTCCCGCGCGACATGACAACCCAGAAAGCTGACACCACACAGCACCGCTTAGAGACGATCATCGGCATAGCTCGGCGGCTCTTTCAAGAACGTGACTAGGAGCATGTCGAAGTCCGCGAGATCTGCCGAACGGCCGGATTAAGCCCTACTGAGCTCTACAGGCAAGACGAAATAAAACCTAGTCTTACGTTGTATTTGAAAAAATAACCAATACCAACGAAAGACTAGCTCGGCACTCCATCAATATGTTGAGTAAAAATTCACGCTACTGCGCTATTTTTATGTTTCCCTGCTTAATCACGTCTGCCCATTTAGCAGTCTCTGTCTTGACGAACTCCGACCACTCTTGCAAAGAACGTAAATCAGGAGTTGAGCCGCGCTGAACAAGAGCTCGCTGCATGTTGTACGGTAACTTTGGGTACATAGCCTCGTTCACAGCGGTAGTCGTGCTGCTTGCAAACGTGATGGTGTAGCCATCAGCCGCCGCCTCTTAGCGCTTTAAGTCTCTATAAAAGTTCTCATGCGCACCAAGTAACAACAAATACCGAGTCTTAGGATCAAACTCGTACGCCAGCAGTACCTCTTGATTCTGACTTTTGAACTTGTACACATGCACCCCCAACAAATCACCACGCTTGGGAGCTCCAACTAACGGATTCTTAACAATCAGAGCAACTGCATCATCGACATCTATCTGCCTATTTTTATGCGATCTCTTATAAGCTCGCGCGAAAGCTGCAGACTGCAAAACTTCGACCTTCTTCGCCTGCATTAATCACGTCCTTTCGCAACAAAGGGAGTTGCCAATACTTCACCCTCTGCCCTAGCAACTAAAAGATCTCGGACGAACTCAATTGGTAGATCGGGGTTATCCAAGGCAGCCTTCCCGACCATTGCCCAAAATTCAATCTGCCCGGCAATTGTGCGACGCTCAGCGTGTGCGTGCGCCTTGGCTTGCTCATAGAGATAATCGTCGATACGAACGGGCATACCCATAGTGATGCTCCTGTTTCATTAATACTACAATTGTAGCAAAAATAGAGGATACAAGAAATACTACCCGCGCATTGCCTTGAGCTGCTCCGGGTAGCCAGCTGGATCGATCGAGACATCGATCAGCGAAGGCCCTTTCGTGACGAGTGCTTGTTCGATCGCAGCCACGAACTCCTGCTCGGTCGATACACTCACGCCAAATCCTCCTAAGGCGGACATCGTTGCTGCAAAGTTGTGATGCTGCCATCGCACACCGTTAGGCGCTAACGAGCGGCTTTGTTGTTTGATGTCGATCAGAGACAGCGCGCTATCGTTAAAAACAATCACAATGATCTGTGCACCTTGCTCAACGGCCGTGCATAGTTCTCCGAGGCACATCATCAACCCGCCATCACCCGTGAAGCAGAGAACCGGTGCGCCAGGTTGTTGAACCGCCGCCGAGATCGCTGCCGGCAGCGCAAAGGCCATCGTTGCCAAACCGTTTGAAATCAGCACAGCCCCGGCACGGTGGGCAGGGAAGAACGCCGCAACAGAAAACATGTGGGCGCCTGCATCGATAGAGAAAAACGGCTTGATACCAGCCTTCTCACAAGACGCAGCCGCCAACTGGGCAACACGGTCCGGTGCCACAGCATTTTTTACCGGTGCATAGGCCAGCTGCATCCGCGCATTCGTGCGCAAGCGCTCAAGTTCTGTAGGTTCCCATTCTTTCTGGCCGCATCCCTCTGCATCCGTCAAGCGCAAAAGGATCTCTGTAATGGACCCCGCCACCTGCGCAGACG
>CAMBFI010000038.1 GCA_945865935.1 Bordetella parapertussis
TCCAAAGACGAAGGTGGCCGTCATACGCCATTCTTTAACGGCTACCGTCCACAGTTCTACTTCCGTACGACGGATGTAACCGGCACGATCGAGTTGCCAGCAGACAAAGAAATGGTTCTGCCAGGCGACAACGTTGCGATGACAGTCAAACTGTTGGCTCCAATCGCCATGGAAGAAGGCCTGCGTTTTGCAATCCGCGAAGGTGGCCGTACCGTCGGCGCCGGCGTCGTTGCTAAAATTCTGAAGTAATTAAGAGTAGGCGGCGGCCACCGAAAGGTGTCCGCTTTTTAGCAGTGCAGGTCTAGGGGCATAGCTCAATTGGCAGAGCGTCGGTCTCCAAAACCGAAGGTTGGGGGTTCGAGGCCCTCTGCCCCTGCCACCGCAGAAAAAATTAAGAAACGCACTCTTATCGTACTAACCAGTTGAAAATGTCTAATACAACGATTGAAAACGTAACAAGCACCGCAGATCGACTCAAGTTGGGCCTTGCCGTGGTCGTCATTATTGCGGGCATCGTTGGCTTTTCTGTCCTCGAGTCCAAGCTGCCGTTGGCTGCGCGCATCGCAATCTTCATCGGCAGCTTAGTTGTTGCTGCGGTGATTGCATGGTTTAGTGAGCCAGGCCGTCGAACAATTGCATTTGCACACGAGTCTTATAACGAGGTGCGCCGTGTTGTTTGGCCCACTCGTAAAGAAACTATGCAAATGACGGGGATTGTTTTTGCATTTGTCGCCGTGATGGGGTTGTTTCTTTGGATCCTGGACAAGATGATTGAGTGGTTGCTGTTCGGTGTATTGCTCGGCTGGAAATAACAAGGACGATCCATGAGTAAACGTTGGTATGTCGTTCATGTCTATTCCGGCATGGAAAAAAGTGTTCACAAAGCGATGCTCGAGCGTATCGAGCGGGCTGGTTTGCAAGCCTCGTTTGGTCAGGTGTTGGTTCCCTCGGAAGAAGTGGTTGAGTCTAAAGGTGGTCAAAAGTCGATCTCTGAGCGGCGGATTTTCCCAGGCTATGTTCTGGTTGAGATGGAGCTGACAGATGAGACGTGGCATGTCATTAAAAACACGCCACGCGTAACAGGATTTCTGGGTGGTTCGGGTAACCGACCCACTCCTATTTCTGAAAAAGAAGTGGCCAAGATTTTGTCGCAGATGGAAGAGGGGGTCGAAAGACCTCGTCCAAAAGTCTTGTTTGAAGTGGGCGAAATGGTGCGCGTCAAAGACGGTCCGTTTGCAGACTTCAACGGCAACGTTGAAGAAGTTAATTACGAGAAAAGCAAGGTTCGTGTTTCGGTAGCAATTTTTGGCCGCTCCACACCTGTTGAGCTCGATTTTAGTCAAGTCGAAAAGACTTAATTTTTTTAACCCCGGGGAGCTCGCCGCCGAAAGGCATGAGCGTTTGAACCCGTAAGGAGCAAAGCATGGCGAAGAAAATCGTCGGCTTCATCAAGCTGCAAGTACCAGCTGGTAAGGCCAACCCATCACCACCGATTGGCCCCGCGCTCGGTCAGCGTGGCTTGAACATCATGGAATTTTGCAAGGCGTTTAACGCCAAGACACAAGGCCTTGAGCCTGGTCTGCCCATTCCTGTCGTGATCACAGCCTTTGCCGACAAGAGCTTCACTTTCATCATGAAGACGCCTCCAGCGTCGATCCTGATCAAGAAAGCAGCGGGTATTCAGAAAGGTTCACCACGCCCACATACCGATAAAGTCGGTAAGTTGACGCGTGCTCAAGCCGAAGAAATCGCCAAAGCCAAAGCGCCTGACCTCACGGCAGCCGATTTGGATGCAGCCGTGCGCACCATTGCTGGTAGCGCGCGCAGCATGGGCATCACGGTGGAGGGTCTCTAATCATGGCAAAAGCATCTAAGCGTATGGCCGTCGTCGCTCAAAAAATTGATCGCGCCAAGCTCTATCCCGTAACCGAAGCAATCGCTCTCGTTAAAGAGTGCGCGACCGCCAAGTTCGATGAGTCCATCGACATCGCCGTTCAGCTCGGTATCGACCCAAAGAAATCAGACCAATTAGTTCGCGGCTCGGTTGTGTTGCCTGCTGGTACCGGTAAAACAGTTCGCGTTGCGGTCTTTGCACAAGGCGACAAGGCCGAGCAAGCAAAAGCTGCTGGTGCAGATATCGTCGGCATGGACGATTTGGCCGAGCAAATCAAAGCGGGCGTGTTCAACTTTGACGTCGTCATCGCTTCGCCGGACACGATGCGTATCGTCGGTACCCTGGGTCAGATTCTCGGCCCACGTGGTTTGATGCCTAACCCCAAAGTGGGCACGGTGACTCCCGACGTCGCACAAGCAGTAAAAAATGCGAAGGCCGGTCAGGTGCAGTACCGCACAGACAAGGCAGGTATCGTGCACGCCACGATCGGTCGCGCTTCGTTTGCCGTTGATCAGCTCCAGAAGAACCTGGCTGCCTTGGTCGACGCGCTGAACAAAGCACGTCCTTCGGCATCAAAAGGTATCTATCTCCGCAAGCTGGCCGTGTCATCCACAATGGGTGGCGGAGCGCGCGTGGAAGTAGCATCGCTGACGGCGACTCAACAGTAATCGTCAGCAAGTAAAAGACTTTGGGCTGCACTCGGACTTGTTCGGGTGTTGCTGTCAAAGACCGCTGGAGCCCAGTTCGTCGCAAGAGAATCCTCTTTTGCACAGAACGAAGCTTAATCCCAGGATGTTTCTGGATCCAGCGCAGACGGCGTCCACGGAAGATTTCTTTTTAAGAACTCGACCAGGTTCGCCGCATTCGGTTGATGCAACGGGAATTTTTCCCAGCGCATCTTTTGATGGAGTGTTCAAACCGTGAGTCTCAATCGTCAAGAGAAGGCGATCGTAATCGAGGAAGTCACGACGCAAGTCGCGAAAGCCCAATCGATTGTGGTCGCAGAGTACCGTGGTCTGGACGTCGCCTCTGTCACCGTACTGCGCAAAAAAGCGCGTGAGTCGGGCGTGTATCTTCGAGTCCTTAAAAACTCGTTGGCACGTCGAGCAGTTGTAGGCACGCCTTTCGAGGCATTGTCTTCAAAGCTCACTGGTCCGCTGATCTATGGCATTAGCACTGACCCAGTCAACGCCGCAAAAGTGCTTTCCGCCTTTGCGAAAGACAACGATAAGCTAGTCATCAAGGCTGGGGCTTTGCCCAACAGCGTACTTGATGTCAATGGTGTGAAGGCCTTGGCCACCATGCCGTCACGCGAAGAGTTGCTTTCCAAATTGTTGGGCACCATGCAGGCACCGATCGCGCAATTTGTTCGTACCCTCAACGAAGTTCCGACCAAGTTCGTGCGTGGCCTCGCGGCCGTGCGTGATCAGAAACAAGCCGCGTAAGCGGGTTGCAGAAACCTCATTGAAAGACACGCGATACCAACCCCTGGCAAATTATTTAATCTGGAGTTCTACAAATGGCTACTAAAGCTGAAATCCTCGACGCAATCTCTGGCATGACTGTGCTTGAGTTGTCTGAGCTGATCAAAGAAATGGAAGAGAAATTCGGCGTGTCGGCTGCTGCCGCTGCTGTTGCTGTTGCAGCGCCCGCTGCTGGCGGCGCAGGTGCTGCTGCCGCTGAAGAGCAAACCGAATTCAACGTCATTTTGACCGAAATCGGCGCAAACAAAGTTAGCGTCATTAAGGCTGTTCGCGAAATCACTGGTCTTGGCTTGAAAGAAGCTAAAGATCTGGTTGACGGCGCACCGAAGCCTGTTAAAGAAGGCATTGCTAAAGCTGATGCTGAAGCAGCCAAGAAGAAGCTTGAAGAAGCTGGCGCTAAGGCTGAATTGAAGTAAGCCTGCCAGCATTCGCCCGGGAATGCGATTCGCGCTCCCGGGCGTTTGCGCCTTCAGAAAACCCGTCTCACGTCACCGCTAGTCGGGTTTTCTGAAGTCGTTTTGTAGTACCTGAAGTTCCTGAAGTCATACCCTGTGGCCGTGGTTGACGGCCTATGTAACCTCGAGTCGGAGTGCTCATGCCTTACTCGTTTACCGAAAAAAAGCGCATCCGCAAAAGCTTCGCGAAGCGTGAGGACGTGCAAGACGTTCCTTTTCTGCTTGCGACACAGCTTCAATCTTATCTAACCTTCTTGCAGGCTGATACGTCGGCCTCTGCTCGTAAAGAGCAAGGGCTGCAGGCAGCATTTAGTTCTATTTTCCCGATCTCCAGCCACAATCACATGGCCAGACTCGAGTTCGTCGGCTATAACCTTGGCGAACCTGTGTTTGACGTCAAAGAATGTCAGCTGCGCGGTTTGACGTACGCCTCTCCTTTGCGTGCGAAAGTACGCCTGGTGTTGCTCGACCGTGAGGTCAGTAAACCCACCGTGAAAGAAGTGAAAGAGCAAGAAGTCTACATGGGCGAAATTCCGCTCATGACCAGCACGGGCTCATTCGTGATTAACGGTACAGAGCGTGTCATCGTGTCCCAGCTGCACCGTTCGCCAGGCGTGTTCTTTGAACACGATCGCGGCAAGACGCACAGCTCAGGCAAGTTGCTGTTCTCTGCACGTGTCATTCCTTACCGTGGCTCATGGCTCGACTTCGAATTCGATCCCAAGGACGTCCTGTTCTTCCGCGTCGATCGTCGACGCAAGATGCCGGTCACGATTTTGCTTAAGGCAATTGGTCTCACGCCCGAGGCGATTCTTTCACAATTCTTCGAGTTCGATCAGTTCGAACTGCAGCCTGAAGGCGGCATGATGGAGTTTGTGGGTGATCGCTGGAAAGGTGAGGTCGCGCGCTTTGACATTACAGACCGTAACGGCAAGGTGCTTGTTGAAAAAGACAAGCGCGTCAATGCAAAGCATTTACGTGATATTGCTGCCGCAAAGATTCAGCGTATCTCTGTGCCCGAGGACTTCCTCATCGGTCGAGTCATTGCAACAAATATCGTTGACGCTGAAACTGGCGAGCTGATTGCTGCTGCAAATGACGAAATCGTAGAAAGCACCTTGGCTGCGCTGCGTACGGCGGGTGTCAAAAACATTCAGACGCTGTATACAAACGATCTCGATCGTGGCCCATACATTTCGCAAACACTGCGCGCGGATGAAACAGCCGATCAGATGTCTGCCCGTGTCGCAATCTATCGCATGATGCGCCCTGGCGAGCCACCAACCGAAGATGCAGTCGAAGCACTCTTCCAACGGTTGTTCTATTCGGAAGACACTTACGACTTGTCGCGTGTCGGTCGTATGAAGGTCAATAGCCGATTCGGTCGCGGTGACGATATCACTGGCCCGATGACATTGACGAATGACGACATCCTCGAGACGATCAAAGTCTTGGTCGAGTTGCGCAACGGTCGCGGTCAGATCGATGATATCGATCACCTCGGCAACCGCCGCGTACGCTGTGTGGGCGAGTTGGCTGAAAACCAATTCCGTGCAGGCTTGGTTCGTGTTGAGCGCGCTGTCAAAGAGCGCCTGGGTCAGGCAGAGACTGAAAACCTCATGCCCCATGACTTGATCAACTCCAAACCCATTTCAGCAGCGATCAAAGAGTTCTTCGGGTCGAGTCAGTTGTCGCAGTTTATGGACCAGACGAACCCCTTGTCAGAGATCACGCACAAGCGTCGTGTTTCTGCATTGGGACCCGGAGGCTTGACTCGCGAACGTGCTGGTTTTGAGGTGCGCGACGTGCACCCCACCCATTACGGACGTGTTTGCCCAATTGAGACACCTGAAGGCCCGAACATCGGCCTGATTAACTCGATGGCGCTCTACGCGCGCTTGAATGAATATGGTTTCCTCGAAACACCTTATCGTAAAGCGGTCAGTGGCAGCGTGACAGACCAGATTGAATATCTGTCAGCAATCGAAGAAAGCAATTACGTGATTGCGCAGGCTAACGCCGAACTTAGCGAAAGCGGCAAATTCACAGATGAACTCGTCGCATGCCGTCAGGCTGGCGAGACAATCTTGACTGCGCCGGGCAACGTTCACTACATGGATGTGGCACCTTCGCAGATCGTATCGGTTGCGGCATCGTTGATTCCATTCCTGGAACACGACGACGCGAACCGCGCGTTGATGGGTGCGAACATGCAACGCCAGGCAGTGCCTTGTTTGCGTCCTGAGAAATCGTTGGTTGGTACGGGTGTTGAGCGTACCGTTGCCATCGACTCAGGCACAACCGTACAGGCCTTGCGTGGTGGCGTGGTGGATCACGTTGATGCAGATCGCATCGTGATTCGCGTCAACGACGAAGAAAACGTTGCGGGCGAGGTCGGTGTCGATATTTACAACCTGATCAAATACACGCGTTCAAACCAGAACACCAACATCAACCAACGACCAATCGTTGGTCGTGGCGATATCGTTGTGGCGGGTGACGTGTTGGCGGATGGTGCGTCTACAGATTTGGGCGAGCTCGCGCTTGGCCAGAACATGTTGATCGCATTTATGCCGTGGAACGGCTACAACTTCGAAGACTCGATTTTGATCTCCGAAAAAGTTGTGGCAGACGATCGTTACACTTCGATTCACATTGAAGAACTGACCGTCGTTGCGCGCGACACAAAGCTTGGACCTGAGGAAATCACACGCGACATCAGCAACTTGGCTGAAACACAACTCAACCGTTTGGATGAGTCGGGTATTGTGCATATCGGCGCCGAAGTGCGTGCCGACGACGTGCTGGTTGGTAAGGTCACACCGAAAGGTGAGACCCAGCTCACGCCTGAAGAAAAACTATTGCGTGCGATTTTCGGTGAGAAAGCCTCGGATGTAAAAGACACTTCGCTGCGAGTGCCTTCCGGCATGATCGGCACGGTGATCGACGTTCAGGTGTTCACACGTGAAGGTATTGTGCGCGACAAGCGTGCGCAGGCGATTATCGATGATGAGTTGCGTCGTTATCGCCAAGATTTAAACGATCAGCTGCGCATCGTGGAAAACGACACGTTTGATCGTATCGAAAAGCTGTTGATCAAGAAGATTGTCAACGGTGGACCGCGTAAGCTTGCGAAGGGCGCACCGATCACCAAAGAATATCTCGTTGATCTCGATCGCTGGCAGTGGTTTGACATCCGCTTGGCGGACGAGGCTCATGCTGTCGTGCTTGAACAGGCCAAGGAATCGCTCGAACAAAAACGCCATCAGTTTGATTTGGCGTTTGAAGAAAAGCGTAAGAAGCTTACACAGGGTGACGAGTTGCCACCCGGCGTCTTGAAGATGATCAAGGTTTACCTTGCCGTGAAACGTCGTCTGCAACCTGGCGACAAGATGGCAGGTCGTCACGGTAACAAAGGTGTTGTGTCACGTATTACGCCAGTGGAAGATATGCCACACATGGCAGACGGCACACCGGCCGATATCGTACTGAACCCCTTGGGCGTTCCTTCACGGATGAACGTTGGACAGGTTCTTGAGGTGCACTTGGGTTGGGCTGCAAAAGGCCTGGGCCATCGTATTGGTGATATGTTGCGCGACCAGCAAAAGGTCGAAGTCAAGAAGATCCGTACGTATCTCGACAAGATGTACAACGGTAGCGGCACAGGTGCACGCATTGATGAGCTCAGCGACGACGAGGTGATCGAGCTTGCTCAGAACCTCAAGAACGGTGTGCCCTTTGCAACGCCCGTGTTTGACGGTGCAACCGAAGCTGAAATCACCAAGATGCTTGAGCTTGCATATCCCGACGAAATCGCCCAGCAAATGGGTCTGACTGAGTCGCGTACCCAAGCATGGCTCTACGATGGACGTACTGGCGAGCAATTCGAGCGCCCAGTCACCATGGGCTACATGCACTACCTGAAGTTGCACCACTTGGTCGACGACAAGATGCACGCGCGTTCAACCGGTCCTTACTCTCTTGTGACGCAGCAACCTCTGGGCGGTAAAGCTCAGTTTGGTGGCCAGCGTTTCGGTGAGATGGAAGTCTGGGCGCTCGAAGCATACGGCGCGTCGTACACGCTGCAAGAGATGCTCACGGTTAAGTCCGATGACATCAACGGCCGCACCAAGGTATACGAAAACATTGTCAAAGGCGATCACACGATCGATGCGGGCATGCCTGAATCGTTCAATGTGTTGGTCAAGGAAATTCGTTCCTTGGCGCTTGACATGGATCTGGAGCGTAAATAATGAAAGCGCTACTCGACCTATTCAAACAGGTTTCGCAAGAAGAACAGTTCGATGCCATCAAAATTGGCATCGCCTCGCCCGAAAAGATCCGCTCGTGGTCTTACGGCGAGGTGCGCAAACCAGAAACGATTAACTATCGCACCTTCAAGCCAGAGCGCGACGGTTTGTTTTGCGCCAAGATTTTTGGTCCTATCAAGGACTACGAATGCTTGTGCGGCAAATACAAACGCCTCAAGCATCGTGGCGTAATTTGTGAAAAGTGCGGCGTTGAAGTCACCGTCGCCAAAGTGCGTCGCGAACGCATGGGCCACATTGAACTTGCGAGCCCAGTTGCGCACATCTGGTTCTTGAAGAGCTTGCCATCCCGTTTGGGTATGGTGCTTGACATGACCCTGCGCGACATCGAGCGCGTACTGTATTTCGAAGCATGGTGCGTGATCGAACCAGGCATGACTCCGCTCAAGCGCGGTCAGATCATGTCAGATGACGACTTCATTGCTAAGACAGAAGAATACGGTGACGACTTCCGTGCCTTGATGGGTGCTGAGGCTGTTCGCGAATTGTTGCGGACGATTGACATCGATCGCGAAGTGGAAACACTGCGCGGCGAGTTGAGCGCAACGACCTCAGAAGCAAAAATCAAGAAGATTTCCAAGCGCCTTAAAGTATTGGAAGGCTTCCAGAAGTCCGGTATCAAAGCCGAATGGATGGTGATGGAAGTCTTGCCTGTGCTGCCACCGGACCTGCGTCCTTTGGTGCCGCTTGATGGCGGACGCTTTGCGACCTCCGACCTGAACGATCTGTATCGTCGGGTGATCAACCGTAACAATCGTTTGAAGCGTTTGCTTGAACTCAAAGCGCCAGAAATCATTCTGCGTAACGAAAAGCGGATGCTGCAAGAGTCAGTTGACTCGCTGCTAGATAACGGCCGTCGCGGTAAAGCGATGACGGGCGCCAACAAGCGTCAGTTGAAGTCTCTTGCTGACATGATCAAAGGCAAGAGTGGACGTTTCCGTCAGAACTTGCTGGGTAAGCGCGTCGACTACTCGGGCCGTTCGGTCATTGTGGTCGGTCCACAGCTCAAACTGCATCAGTGCGGTTTGCCTAAGCTGATGGCGCTTGAACTCTTTAAGCCTTTCATTTTCAATCGCCTCGAACTCATGGGCCTGGCGACAACGATTAAGGCTGCCAAGAAACTAGTTGAAAGCCAAGAGCCAGTGGTGTGGGATATTCTCGAAGATGTCATTCGCGAACATCCGGTGATGCTTAACCGCGCACCAACACTGCACCGACTTGGTATTCAGGCATTTGAGCCTGTGCTGATTGAAGGCAAGGCAATCCAGCTGCATCCTCTCGTTTGCGCGGCGTTTAACGCCGACTTCGACGGTGACCAGATGGCTGTGCACGTGCCTCTGTCGATCGAGGCACAGATGGAAGCCCGCACATTGATGCTGGCCTCCAACAACATTCTGTTCCCTGCAAACGGCGAGCCATCGATTGTTCCCTCACAGGACATCGTGTTGGGCCTGTACTACGCAACGCGCGAGCGCACGAACGGCAAGGGCGAAGGAATGTTCTTTGCTGACGTCGCCGAAGTGCAGCGTGCGTATGACAACAAGGAAACAACACTGCAAACGCGCATCACCGTGCGTTTGCCAGAGTGGTCACGCGATGCGCAGGGCGAGTGGGTTGCTGGAGTGCAACGTGTAGAGACTACAGTTGGTCGCGCACTGCTCTCCGAGATTCTGCCGAAAGGCTTGCCTTTCTCGGTACTGAATCGCGCACTCAAAAAGAAAGAAATCTCACGCCTGATTAACCAGTCGTTCCGTCGTTGCGGTTTGCGCGACACGGTGATCTTTGCTGACAAGCTGATGCAGTCGGGTTTCCGTCTTGCAACGCGCGGTGGCATTTCGATTGCCATGGGCGACATGCTTATTCCTAAAGGCAAGGCTGATATCCTGGCCGAGGCCAGCCGCGAAGTGAAAGAGATCGACAAGCAGTACTCGTCGGGCTTGGTGACCTCGCAAGAGCGTTACAACAACGTGGTTGATATTTGGGGCAAGGCAGGCGATAAAGTTGGCAAGGCCATGATGGAACAGTTGGCAACCGAGCCGGTCGTTGACCGCCACGGTGACAACGTTCGTCAAGAATCTTTCAACTCGATCTACATGATGGCTGACTCCGGCGCGCGCGGTTCCGCGGCGCAGATTCGACAGCTAGCCGGCATGCGAGGCCTGATGGCCAAGCCAGACGGCTCCATCATTGAGACGCCAATCACTGCAAACTTCCGTGAAGGTTTGAACGTACTCCAGTACTTCATCTCGACACACGGTGCACGTAAAGGTTTGGCCGATACGGCGCTGAAGACTGCAAACTCCGGCTATCTGACCCGTCGTCTCGTTGACGTGACACAGGATTTGGTTATCACCGAAAACGATTGCGGGACCACGCACGGTTACTCGATGAAAGCCTTGGTTGAGGGCGGTGAAGTAATCGAGCCGTTGCGCGAGCGTATCCTTGGTCGCGTAGCTGCCGTAGACATCGTGAATCCTGATACCCAAGAGACTGCAATTGCTGCAGGAACCTTGCTGGACGAAGATCTGGTCGACTATATCGACAAGCTCGGCGTGGACGAAGTTCGTGTCCGCACACCGCTGACGTGCGAAACGCGTCATGGTTTGTGCGCGCATTGCTACGGACGTGATTTGGGTCGTGGTTACTTGGTGAACGTCGGCGAGGCGGTCGGTGTGATTGCCGCGCAGTCGATTGGTGAGCCCGGTACACAGCTCACGATGCGTACGTTCCACATTGGTGGCGCGGCATCACGTGCAGCGATGGCAAGTGGCGTTGAGACCAAGTCAAACGGTACGGTTCGCTTTGCGAGCTCGATGCGTTATGTGACGAACCCGAAGAAAGAGCGCATTGCAATTTCGCGCTCGGGTGAAATCATCATCATGGGCGAAAACGATCGCGAGCGCGAACGTCACAAAGTGCCTTATGGCGCAACACTGCAAGTCAATGACGGCGACGTCTTGAAAGCGGGTTCGCGTCTGGCGACCTGGGATCCGCTCACACGTCCGATCGTATCCGAGTACGCTGGTACGGTGCGCTTTGAGAACATCGAAGAAGGCGGTACCGTTGCGAAGCAGGTTGACGATGTGACGGGCTTGTCGACACTCGTTGTGATCACGCCTAAGACGCGCGGTGGCAAAGTTGCGATGCGTCCTCAGATCAAGCTGATCGGCGAGAAAGGCGAAGAAGTCAAGATCGCGGGAACCGATCACTCCGTTAATATCTCCTTCCCAGTCGGTGCGTTGATCACGGTACGTGATGGACAGCAGGCTCAGGTAGGTGAGGTGCTCGCGCGTATTCCACAAGAATCGCAAAAGACCCGCGATATTACCGGCGGTCTGCCACGCGTCGCCGAGCTATTCGAAGCACGTTCGCCCAAAGACGCTGGCATGCTTGCCGATGTGACGGGTACGGTTTCGTTCGGTAAAGATACGAAGGGTAAACAGCGTCTGGTCATCACAGACCTCGACGGCATTGCACATGAGTTCCTAATTCCTAAAGAGAAGCAGGTGCTGGTGCATGACGGCCAAGTTGTGAACAAAGGCGAAATGATTGTTGACGGCCCAGCCGATCCGCACGATATCCTGCGGCTGCAGGGCATCGAGCGTCTCGCGACCTACGTCGTTGACGAAGTACAGGACGTTTACCGTCTGCAAGGCGTGAAGATTAACGACAAGCACATCGAGGTGATCGTTCGCCAGATGTTGCGTCGAATCAACATTGTTGATGCGGGCGATACATCGTTTATTACAGGTGAACAGGTCGAGCGCGCCGAGCTGCTTAACGAAAATGATCGTATGGTTGCTGCCGATAAGCGTCCAGCAGCGTACGACAACATTTTGTTGGGTATTACGAAAGCATCGCTGTCCACGGACTCCTTTATCTCTGCCGCGTCCTTCCAGGAAACAACGCGCGTGCTTACCGAGGCTGCCATCATGGGCAAGCGCGACGAGCTCCGCGGTCTGAAAGAAAACGTCATCGTTGGTCGACTCATCCCAGCAGGTACGGGAATGGCCTACCACGTTGCTCGCAAAGAGAAAGAGGCTTTCGAGGCAGCGGAACGCGAAGCCGCACGCCAGCAGGCCAACCCGTTTGAGGATGCTCCCGCCGCCGTCGAGGCGCCGGAAGCAACCGAGGAATAGGTTAGCCGCCAGCAGAAAGACTCAACAAGACTTAGCTGCAGCATGTATTAAGCCGCAGCTAAGTCGGTTGACAGTTAGTGAAGATTTACGATAAGCTATAGGGCTTACCGTAATTTTTGGGGACTCAACAGCTCTGGGCTAGTTGATGTGCCTCGGTAAAAGCAACACCCGCTCTTTTACGGATTTCCGTTTGATGGTGGGTTTGCGCGAGCTGCCCAGGAACGGGAATGCTGAGAACGTGTCGTAGAAAGTAAATCACCAAAGGTGTATTTGCTGTACGCAAGTATCAGAGATAAAAGGGAATTTGAGGTTATGCCAACCATTAGCCAACTCGTGCGCAAGCCGCGCGAAGTCAGCGTTTCTAAGAGCAAGAGCCCAGCGCTCGAAAACTGCCCTCAGCGACGCGGTGTGTGCACTCGTGTGTACACCACTACTCCTAAAAAGCCGAACTCGGCCTTGCGTAAAGTCGCCAAAGTGCGTCTGACCAACGGTTTCGAGATCATTTCGTACATCGGCGGCGAAGGCCACAACCTGCAAGAACACTCAGTTGTGCTCGTGCGCGGTGGTCGTGTGAAAGATTTGCCAGGTGTGCGTTATCACATCGTGCGCGGCTCGCTCGACTTGCAAGGCGTGAAAGATCGCAAGCAATCGCGCTCCAAGTACGGTGCTAAGCGTCCTAAGCAAGCCAAGTAAATTATTTGCAGTAATGCAGTACGCACAGATTCGTTCTGTGATGTGCAACCGGAGTGTGATGGTCACACAACGGAAACGTAAGTGGCGCATCGTATGGTGTGCCGTGGCTGTGGCCCCAACAGGTCGCAGTTCAACTGAAATGACACAAAGGAATTGATATGCCCCGTCGTCGCGAAGTCCCCAAACGTGACATTCTGCCCGATCCAAAGTTTGGCAGTGTCGAGCTCGCAAAATTTATGAACGTTGTGATGTTGTCCGGTAAAAAAGCCGTGGCAGAGCGCATTATCTACGGTGCGCTTGAACAGGTTCAGACCAAGACCGGTAAAGATCCGATCGAAGTCTTTAATCTGGCCATCAATAACATTAAGCCAGTTGTCGAAGTAAAAAGCCGCCGCGTTGGTGGTGCCAACTACCAGGTGCCTGTTGAGGTTCGCCCTGTTCGTCGTTTGGCACTTGCTATGCGCTGGTTGCGCGAAGCCGCCAAAAAGCGCGGTGAGAAATCAATGGACCTGCGCCTGGCTGGCGAACTGCTTGACGCAGTTGAAGGCCGTGGCGCTGCCATGAAAAAACGTGACGATACGCACAAGATGGCCGAGGCTAACAAAGCCTTCAGTCATTTCCGCTGGTAATTTAAGGATCAACCATGGCCCGCAAAACCCCGATCGAGCGCTACCGCAACATCGGTATCTCTGCCCACATTGACGCAGGGAAGACCACTACGACTGAACGCATT
>CAMBFI010000039.1 GCA_945865935.1 Bordetella parapertussis
ATACCGTTTTGAATGCAGTCCCGTAGGTGAGAGTAAATTTGGTGATAGAGCGGCGTCGGTAACGACTTGCTTACATTGAAGTTAGACCATTTCATATGTATTAATTATGTAAGCCCGGGGAGCCAGAGAACAATCTGAGGAAAGAAATACGCTACGAATCCTTAGAGGTGTAGTTGTTTTCTAGTTCAATGAAAGCAGGGTATTCAAAAAGATTCCATAACCCACGGTGGTCCAGCATTTGATTCGACATGGATTTTGTGGATCCTGTCTTGAGCAACTCCGTATATAAGGTATTTCCAATTGATGCAAAAACACGAGTAATTGAATTTGGATAGATCGCGAGTCCGTATCCCAGCTCTTCAAGCTCTTTGGCGGGCAGCATCGGTGTTCTGCCGCCTTCCACTTGATTCGCAAGGGTAGGTGTTTGAATCGCCTGATTAAGTAGACGCATTTCATCCACACTTTCCGGCGATTCGACGAAGGCGACATCGGCTCCGGCTTCGGCGTACAGGTTCGCGCGTTCGATCGCAGCTTGGATGCCCTCGCTTGAGCGTGCATCGGTACGGGCAACAATGACCGTTTGTGCATCTTGACGCGTATCGACCGCTGCACGAATGCGACCGACCATTTCCTGAATAGAGACGATTCGCCGACCTGGTTCATGTCCGCAACGTTTGGGCCAGTCCTGATCTTCGATTTGGATGCCACTGACGCCTGCGCGCTCCATTTCTCGAACAGTACGCATAATGTTCAGTGGACCACCATAGCCCGTGTCTGCATCAGCAATCAGTGGCAGTGCCGTGACATCACAAATGCGCTTGGCTTGATCGAGGATTTCAGCAAACGAGAGCACGGCAATGTCTGGAGCACCGAGCCGTGTGATGGAGACTCCAGAACCCGTCATGTATATGGCTTTTGCACCAGCTTTTTCAGCGAGTCTTGCTGTGAGGCAGTCGAAAACGCCCGGGGCGATTAATAGTTTCTTCGATGCCAACAGGGCACGAAGCGTTGCATTTTTTCCGCTGTGAATGCCCAGCGATAGTGGCATATCTTTCATGCTGTACCTTTTTTGTTGGCTAAAGAGTTTCTATCGTGACGGGAAATAGTTCGCGATGATCTGCTGCGGGCATGACGTGATACGCAGAGAATCGATAGGCTTTTCCTGCGGCTAATTCTGGTGGCGTGAAGGGAAATGCCAGATTACCGCCTGTGCATTGCCGTCCACTAAAGCCCTGGTGAAGTAAGAACTGTTTGAAGGTCTTTGCAGCCGCAAGCGCAAGCTCTGGAGTTTGCGCGATGACCTCGATGAGAATAAATGACTCGCGTGTGGATCCTGAAACATTCTGACTTTGCTGTGGATATACGCCGTCGATGCCGTAGAGCCTTGGGTAGATTTGGTAATCACCGGGTACCAGTGCTCGCGTTGTTGTTTCCACAGTGGCGATCAGCTCGGGAAGGCGCTGAATGACTTTGGGGTCTGCCGTTCCGGCGAGCAATACCGCGCGGTGTCCGACGAGCATGCTGGCTTCGACTTTGATGGTCGTGTGCGTTGCATCTTGCCAGGTGGCGCCCGATACGTAGGTGCGTCGATCATCGAGCGCTCGGTATGTGGCCGTATCAACCTTGAGTGTGCCGTCTGGCTCAGTGAAGCTGACAGGATCTGCTTGTTCATACAAGCTATGTGCCGCGACCGAGAGAGGGGTTGCACGACGATCCGGGTTCATACTTTCTAATTCAAAGCCGTCGGCATTTAGGGTCGCGAGCATCGCGTCACGACCGCCCGGCTCGCAGCAAATTGAGGTGCACTCAATAATTTTCGACATGTGCATGACGTTAGCCATATCGAAACCCAGCATCTTCGGTATCGAGGCAAAGACGGCCGTGTCGCAGGCGCGTCCCGCAATAATCACGTCCGGGTCAAGCGCGAGCGCCTGCTCAAATGGGGCGCAGCCCATTTGTCCGACGATATGCGTGCTTGCTTTTAGATCTTCGGCTGTGACGGAAAGATCGCCTCCGAGTGGGATGAGCGTGTTGGTGTCAAGTGCCTGGATGACGCGCTCTGCTTTGAGGTCTGCTCGAATGGAGGCGAGACGAAAATGCAGTTTATGTTCCGCCGCAATTGAACGAATCATCGCGAGGGTCGCATCGAGGTGCGGCGCGGCACCTGAGGTCCCTGCGGTGCCTATGATGAGCGGAATATTAAGGCTTCTTGCCGCGAGGAGCACTGCTGCGAGATCGCCTCGGGTGACGGCTGGGCTCGTCGCCATGTCGCCTGAGCCTAGGTAAGCGGGGCCCGGGTCGACTGATCCCATGTCACAGCCGATGAAGTCGGGCTTTCGCGCGAGTCCCGCAGCAAAGGCTTGGTGCGGGATGCCATAGCCGAGCTGACCAGAGGCAGACAGCACACGTAGGGTGGTGGGACGACGTTTGAGTAGCTCTTGAACTGCGCTCATAGCTCTAATCCTAGCAAGGGTACGTGTTGTTGGGCGCCGTACACATCGCGGTCTCCTGGGCTACCCGACACAATTTTCCGCGGCATCGCAATTTTGATTGCCCGCGCGGCGTCATAGGATGTGATGGATATTTTTTCTGCCGCGGTGTTGTAGAGGCGTCCAATCGCCTCAGCAGTGAGTGCGCTTGAGCGCAGTGCCATTTGATAGCTCTCCTCACTCGGGAACATCAAATCAAGTGAGAGGGTGAGAGGGCCGGCATTCTTACTGCGAATGACGGTAGCTAGATCCTGAAGTTTGGTCATGTTGTCATTGATCTGAGAACGTTCGTTGGGGGAGTGTGCTGAGAACGGCAAAGCGGTTTTGCATCAATTGGTCTTGATGTTAGCTTGTTATAACAAGCTGTCAAGCAGAATTTCTTCGGCGATCGCTAGACGGTTAGTGGGTTGATTTGTTCTTTTAGCGGGATAGGCGGCTGAATTTGCTTTGAGAATGGATCGAGATTGGGATTTGCCATCAGGTCGCTTGTGCTTGCTGCGACTGTTTGCACAGGAAGATCATGCTGCCTTGACAAGAGGCAGCATGACTAACGCTTCCAAGCCACCCGCTTGGGTCGGATAGGCGGAAAAAGCACCGCCGTGCTCCTCCACGATGCTTTTACACAAAGCAAGATCCTCTTCAGGGCAGATGTAATGCCCATGGTGGAAATGTACTGAAACGGCAACCGAGGTGCGTTGGCAATTGATTTGCACGTCACTTTGCGTATGGGCGCTTTCAAGAGCTGCCTGCATCAATATATTGATGACGCGTTGCATCGCTTTCGGGTCTGCCTGAACGATCGACGACCCGCATCGTTTCACAGAGATTTGCACACCCTTGGCATTAAATTGTTGATAAAAACCTAGCAGACTCTCGGCCAATAGCTCAGGCAAATCAACGCGGATGGCAGTTCGTTGGATGCTGCCCTGTTTGTGCTGAGCGATTTCGCGTAGTTCGGTGGCTAATCGTTCAACAGTCAGAATCTCTGCACGAAGCTTGTCTAACAGCATCGTGTTCGAAGGTGTTCGCTGAGCATTGTTGTCTTGAGCAAGGCTCTCCAGATCAGTTCGAAGCGTTGTTGCCGCGCGTTCTAACTGTGCGGCTGAGTAGTTCATCCATACCTGATTCGAATTGAGTGCTTTATCCTGTGAGGACTGGTCTCTGTTTGCAATCAAGAGCGGCTCGAGAGACGTTGTCACGACTCTATTGATGACCACTCCAGCAACCGCAATTGTCAAGAGAGTCAATGCAGCGGCGAGTCGAACCGTTTTTTGATTTTCTGGGGCCACTAGCCAGTCAAAGGAAAGTGAGCCGACTAGTTCAATCTGCACAAGCAAACCGAGCGTGCCCAACAGAACCACGGCAGCCAGAAGTGTAGAGATTAGGATTTTTTGATTGATAGAAATTTTCAAAGTGAGACGAGAGCACTAAAAGGTGAGACCACGACACAAAATGTAGCGTTAGCGTCTTGTCGCGTCAATTAGAAAAAAAAGCAGTGGTTCAGCCTCTCGACGACCATTATCAAGGTGCTCAAGACGGAGGTTTGCCTTGGGTGGGTTCTGACAGGGGGTAGAACCTGCTGTAAGCTAAGCGTGTACTGATGGGATGATCCCGTCTATCTCATTCGTGATGCAACGCTTATATGTCGATGACCTCTGAAATCCCAACCGGTTTAGCTGCGCTAGAGGCCCGCTTGAAACAAGATTTAGCCTGGCTTGAACTGCCGGCTAAGCGCTGGGTCATTGAACGCGCTCAGGATGGGCATCCAGTTTTAGAAGTGGCCATCATCGGTGGCGGTATGGCGGGCATGGCTGCGGCAGCCGCGCTCAAGATGGTTGGTATACAAGCGGTGATTTTTGATCGTTCACCGGCTGGCTTTGAGGGGCCTTGGGTCACTACCGCTCGCATGGAGACCCTGCGCTCTCCCAAACAGTTGACCGGTCCCGCGCTCGGGCTGCCTGCGCTGACGTTTCGTGCGTGGTTCGAGGCCCAGTTTGGATTGGTCCAGTGGGAGTCGCTCGATAAGATCCCGCGTCCGCAATGGATGGACTACTTGCGTTGGTATC
The DNA here is from genome assembly GCA_945865935.1 of Bordetella parapertussis. Lineage (GTDB taxonomy): Bacteria > Pseudomonadota > Gammaproteobacteria > Burkholderiales > Burkholderiaceae_B > Zwartia > Zwartia parapertussis_E. The sequence goes on from CAMBFI010000039.1 coordinate 4,556, forward strand.
GCCGCGTGCTATCGCTTGACGTCCGCAATGGGCACGACGTTCAGCGTGTGACGCCGCGTGCTGATCAGCTCGTCGAGCTTGAAATCCATTCGCCACTAGGACGCCAGATCGTGTTGGCCAGACGATTAGTGATGGCAACCGGTAGAGATGGCTTAGGTGGTGCGTACGTGCCTGAGATCGCGAAGACGCTTGCTCGACAGGTGTGGGCGCATTCGTCTGATCCCCTGGACTACGCGACGTTGCGCGGCAAACGTGTGGGAGTGGTTGGTGCCGGTGCCTCTGCAATGGATAGTGCCGCCACCGCACTTGAGGCAGGTGTATTGAGTGTGGACATGTTGATACGTCGTGATGATTTGCCTCGTATTAATAAAGGTAAAGGCGCAGGTAGCGCAGGAATGATTCACGGTTTCATGAGTCTGCCTGAGCAATGGAAGTGGCGCATTCGTCACTATTTGGGTACGCAACAAGTGCCACCACCGCGTGGTAGCACGCAACGGGTATCAAAGTTTGAGAACGCGCGATTTAACTTTGGATGCGCGTTACTTAGCATCGAGGCACATGATCAGGGTGTTGCAGTCCACACAACAAAGGGAATCTTCGAGCTAGATTTTGTGATTTTTTCGACGGGATTCATGATTGATTGGTGGAAGCGCCCTGAATACGCCGCGATCGCATCAAATGTATTGGCCTGGGGGGATCGCTTGCGCACGAGCGCTGAGCCGGGCGGCCAAGAAATGATTGATTCACCTGATTTAGGTCCCGCGTTCGAGTTTAAAGAGAAGAACCCTGGGCAGTGCCCTGGTCTGGATAGGATTCATTGTTTTTGTTACCCCGCAGCCCTGACGCACGGAACGGTTTCTGGCGATATTCCTGCAATTAGTGAGGGTGCGAAACGCCTGGCCCAAGGGATTGCCGCCCACTTCTATCGCGAAGATATTGACGAACACTACGCGCGTATGCAACGCTACGATGAACCCGAATTGCTGGGCGACGAGTGGACGCCTGCCGTGCGAAAAAAAATTTAACTTAATTGAATGAATGAACTTAAGGAAATAGACATGCTCGATGCTAAGCAAACGGATACCGTCGATCGTCTGGTTGGCCTGACTGCCAGCGATCAGACCTATCAAGTGCGCCACCAGCGAGATAAGGTCGTGGCAGCGACGCAGGGCAGTGAGAACGGTCTGTTTGATCCTGCGCTTGAGGGGTTGACGGTGACGGAACGGCTATATGTGGCGTTCTTCGCGTGTGTATTGACGCCAGCACCTGAGCTTGTCCGGGAATATACCGAGCGTCTGATTGCTCAGGGTGCCGATGCTGAGATGATGGATTTTGTGGCGACTGGTGCACTCGAGAATATTCAAAGTCCACGCTTGCATACCATACTCAAGTTCACACACACGCTCATTACTGATCCCGTGACGGCGGATCGGCAGGCCTTATTGGCCTTGCCACAGGCGGGCCTCTCAACCCCAGAGGTGGTGACCCTCGCACAGTTGATCGCCTTCGTGTCTTACCAAGTGCGCCTCGTGGCCGGACTGAAAGCGATGAAGTCTTTGGAGAAATCAGCATGAGCGCGCCGATTGACATCAAAGGCTTTACCAACGACACGCTCGGCTGGAAGGCCTGGCTTGACGTGGTCTCGTTAGATTCGGCAACGCCTGAGCAAATGGCAGTGCTCGAAGAAAGTCACCCGAAAGCGAAGGTGTCGGATTACTATTTATTTTTAGTTCATCAGCCAGAAATTTTGAAGCAACGCTCTGTTGCCTTCAACGCGATTATGTACGCGCCTGGTGGAATGCCACGCGCTGAACGCGAACTCGGCGCGACGGTAGTTTCGCGCATCAATGGCTGTGTCTATTGTGCCTCTGTGCATGCGCAACGTTTTGAGCAGCTCGCGAAAACGCAAGAGGCAATTATTGAGGTATTTAACGAGCCGTATGGTGCAGGTACGACACCGCGCGAGCGTGCCATTGTTGAGTTTTCCATTGAGCTGACCGCACAGCCTGGCGAGGTCAGTGCAAAAAGTATTCAAAAGCTAAAAGATGTTGGATTGACAGAGCCAGAGATCTTGGACCTGATTCATTCCGTCGCAATCTTCGCTTGGGCCAATCGATTGATGTTGAACCTAGGCGAGCCCGTATTTCCTGCAAAATAATTTTCTAAATAAGAGAGTGAGTCATGTCTAAAGCCCTGCGTGTCCTTCAATCGTTTGCAATCGCCTTATGTGCCGTATCGGCATTTGCTCAGACGGCCGATTGGCCTGCATCTGGGAAACCCATCCAGCTGACCGTGCCTTCGCCGGGAGGCGGCGGTACGGGCGATACCATTGCCCGTATGCTGGCCGAGCAACTTGCGATTAACTTGAAAACCAACATCGTGATTGATAATCGCCCAGGTGCCAATGGCAATATCGGTGCAGCGGCCGCCGCTAAATTTGCGCCAGACGGTTATCGATTTTTGTTCTCTTGGGCCGGTACGTTAGCAGTCAATGCGAATTTATATGCAAAGATTGCCTATGATCCGCAGAAAGATTTTGATCCCATTGCGCTGATCTGCGATGTGCCAAATATTCTTGTGCTCAATACAACGCTACCACCGAAGGGCGTCAAAGAGTTCATCGCCTATGCACAGGCGAATCCCGGAAAATTAAATTTTGGCTCGACAGGAATCGGTAGCTCAATGCATTTGGCGGGCGAGTTATTTATGCGTGAGACCGGGACTAAGATGGTGCATGTTCCCTACAACGCTCCGGGTACGGCAACGACTAATCTCATTGCAAACGAGATTCAATTAATGTTTCAGTTGATTCCTGGAATTGCTGGTCAAGTCAAAGCGGGTAAGGTAAGCGCGCTCGCGGTGATGTCGCCCACGCGTTCCCCTGCGTTGCCTGAGGTCCCAACGACTGCTGAGCTAGGCTTTCCGAAACTCATGTCATCGACTTGGTTCGCGTTATTGGCCCCGCATGGCACGCCGCCTGCGATCATTGCGCGGATGAACACTGAGGTTAATAAGATTTTAAAAGACCCTGCGTTCCAAAAGAGGTTGGCTGATATTGGTGCAACCCCCTTAGGCGGCACTCCTAAAGACTTGTCTACGCATCTGGCGACAGAGCTTGATAAGTGGGGTGTCGTGATTAAGGCGGCAGGCATTAAACCGCAATAAACATAGTAAGAATAATAAATACAAAGGAGACAGTTGGATATGACGAATGCAGCCGCAAGTGCATCGCGCTACGATGTGATCGTGATTGGTGCCGGCTTCGCTGGCATGTATACCTTGCACCGTTTGCGAAATTTGGGTTTGCGTGTGCGCGTACTCGAAGCAGGGGATGGGGTCGGAGGCACGTGGTACTGGAATCGGTATCCGGGCGCACGCTGTGATGTTGAAAGCCTAGAGTATTCCTATTCTTTTTCGGAAGATCTTCAGCAAGAGTGGGAATGGCCAGAGCGCTATGCGACCCAGCCAGAGATCTTAAAGTACGCGAATCATGTTGCTGATCGCTTTGACTTACGACGCGATATTCAATTCAACACGCGCGTGACGTCGGCCGTTTTTCATCGCGCGTCAAACGCATGGGCCATTACAACCAGCACGAATGAAACAATCGAAGCCCGGTTTTGTATCATGGCGTCCGGAAATCTTTCTTTGCCGCGCGTACCAGACTTTAAAGGATTGGATTCGTATAAAGGGCAGTGGTATCACACAGGGCAGTGGCCGCACGCGAAGGTTGATTTCTCTGGTAAGCGGGTGGGGATTATTGGCACCGGCGCCTCGGGTATCCAGTCGATACCGATTATTGCCAAAGAGGCCAAGCACCTGCATGTATTCCAGCGCTCTGCGAACTATTCGGTTCCGGCGATTAATCGCGTCTTGACTCCAGCAGAAGTGAAAGCGCATAAAGAAAAATACGCGGCCTGGCGGAAAGAGGCGTTAACAACACCTTTCGGTATCGCAGGATTTCCGCCACCCACAAAGGGTGCTCTTGAGGATACACCTGAGGCACGGCTCGCAAGTTTTGAAAAAAAATGGGGCACAGGCGGCAATATTAGCTTTCTGTATGCATACAAGGATTTGCTCACCAACAAAGAAGCCAACGAAACGGTTTGTGAATTTGTACGCGACAAGATTCGATTGATTGTGAAGGATCCTGCCGTCGCCTCTGATTTAATCCCGAATGATCATTACATCGGGACAAAGCGTTTGCCGCTTGATACGGACTATTACGAGACGTATAACCGTGACAATGTGACCTTGGTCAATATAAAAAATAATCCGATTGTTCAGATCACGGCGAGTGGTATTCAGACGGCCCAGCACGAGTACGCACTCGATGCGATTGTCTTTGCGACAGGGTTCGACGCGATGACTGGCGCCATATTAGATATTGATATACGCGTTGAGGGTGAATCCGATCTACGCAGCAAGTGGGTCGATGGCCCAAAAACCTATTTGGGCATTATGACCGCCGGTTTTCCAAATATGATGATCATCACCGGCCCTGGAAGCCCGTCGGTGAAGACCAACATGATTGCGGCGATCGAGCAGCACGTTGACTGGATCACGGATTTGCTCAAGCATGTCAAGAGTCATGGCCTCAACCGCATCGAGGCAGATCGCGACGCGGAAGAAAAGTGGGTGCAGCACGTTAACGAAGTGGGTGACTCTACCTTGTACCCCTTGGCAAACTCTTGGTATGTGGGGGCAAACATTCCTGGTAAGCCTCGCGTCTTTATGCCCTACGTCGCGGGCCTTGATAAATATCGCGTGATCTGCGATCAGATCGCGGCCGACGGATACAGGGGACTTAAATTTCAGGCGTAGTAGTCTAGTCGTTCCATTTGGTAGGGTGTCTTCCCAGAGCACCCGCGCCCACTGCCCATTCCATACGCAGACCGGAGACCGTGGTCGGCCACTTAGGCAGCCAAGATCCCCCCGCATCAGCGGTTGATTATTGCAAAAACTGCTATACTGATGCACTTTGCTGCGCCCGTAGCTCAGTTGGATAGAGTACTTGGCTACGAACCAAGGGGTCGTGGGTTCGAATCCTGCCGGGCGCACCATACAAATCAAAGGCTTACAGAGAAATCTGTAAGCCTTTGTCCTTTTTAAGTGAATTGGGTTTTCTGGTTACCGTTCGGCTACACAGCAGGTTGCTAGTGTCTGGACCTCGCGCACAAGTCAAGCGACACCCCACCGTACCCCACCCTCCAACAATCATTTCTTTTATATTTCTGACGTGCGTTCCGGTCAGTGCGCATATTTCAATCAAGTAAACTTCTCTGGCACGCCGATCCACTCCGTCACCGAGCCGCCATGATCCCAGCCCCAAGCCTCGCCTGCACGCTTAATCACTACCTCTGTCCGCACGATATGCCTGTTGAATCCTTTCTGGATCTGGCCGTCGCGCATGGTTTCAGTGGTGTTGCGCTGACCGTCAGATCGTTGACCGAATGTCCGGCGCATCGACTCGCACCGTTGCTCAGGGCAAGAGGGCTATCGGTTAGCTCGGTGAATTCGGCGGGTTACTTTCTGTTCGAGGGGCATGAGGCTGCCGGGCAGCATGCACGCAACGACTGGTTGCTCGCACAAACTGCCGAACTTGGCGATGCGGCCCTGAACGTCATCGTTGGCGGCAGCGCGACGATGGATCTGCACGAGGCGCGCGCGCGGTCGATCGAACAATTGCACGCGTTTGCCGAAAAAGCGAGGGCCGCCGACGTTCGCCTGCTGATCGAACCGTTTCACCCATTGCTCAACCGCAGCAAGAGCCCCTTGAATACGATCACCGAGTGTGTCGAACTGTGCGCCCAGATCCCCGGCATGCTGATCAACCTCGACCTCTTTCACAGCTGGTGGGATCCGGAAATCGACTGGGCAGTGAGCGCCGGCGCCGCCCCGATCGGACTACTGCAAATCTGCGACGTGCACTGCGCTGCGGATTCCGGCCTGCCCACCCGCGTGCCGCTGGGCGAAGGCATCCTTGACTGGCAACGTTATGTCCGGATGTTTCGCGACAGCCAGCCAGAGCGTCCCATCGAGCTCGAACTGTTCATCGATCGTATGCCCGGGCGTGATGCGCACGGGATCGTGCGGGAATCGGCCGCACGGCTCGCGGTGCTGGCGCGCGCTTAGTCCAGATGAATCCCGGCATCCTTGATGATCTTCTTCCAGCGCAAATATTCGCTGTCGAGAAACTTGCGCGACGCATCCGGATTCGAGCCGGTCACCACGAATCCGCGATCCTCGAGCGAGGTCTTGAACGCGGGTGAACTTATCGACTTGTCGAACGCGCGATAGAGCGTATCGACGATCTCGCGCGGCATCCCGGGCGGGCCCGCGAGGATATACCACGTCGACACCGAATAGCCCTTGACGCCAGCCTCGTCGATGGTCGGCACGTTCGCCACCAGCTTCGACCGCGTCTGCGCTGACTGGCCCAGGGCGCGTACGCGGTTGTCCATGATGAAGGGCATGCTCTCGGCCACCGGTTGTGTGGTCATTTCTATACGCCCGCCGACGACGTCGGTGATCGCGGCCACCCCACCGCGATAGGGAATGTGCTGCAACTCGATACCAGCCATCGACTTGAATACCTCGCCCGCCAGGTGCGACGAGGTGCCGTTGCCCGCGCTGCCAAAACGCAACGGCTGCGCAGACTTGCGAGCGAACGCAATGAATTCCGCCATGCTTGCGACCGGCATCGTCGGGTTGATCATGAAGACCAGCGGCGATTCGCCGATCACCGTAATCGCGGTGAAGTCGGCCGGGGAAAACGACAGCTTGCTGTAGAGGGTAGGATTGGTCGCCAGGCCGGGCGTGGCAATCACAAGGGTGTAGCCATCAGGTTGCCCGGCTGCGATCGCTGCGAAGGCTATGTTGCCCCCCGCGCCGACCCGGTTCTCCACGATGAAGTTATAGCCGGTATCTTTAGAGACCCTGTCGAGAACCAGACGGCCGATGATGTCAGCGCCACCTCCCGGCGCGTAGGGGATGATGACCCGGATCGGGCGGTTCGGGTAGGTCTGCGCATGGCCAGGGAGACACCAGGACAGCAGTGCAGTCGCAAGGATTAGAATTCTGAAGCAAGACTTCATGTTGACTCCCCTTTTTTGCCACAGTAATGAGTTCTCGCCAAGAATGCAAGGCCGCCGACGTTGCAGGCCCTGACCCAGAGACACTATAAGTGGCTTGTGATGGGTCTGCTGGTGCTTGTGGTCGTCCTCGCCGGTTCGTTCTAAAAAGGCGGATGCCTGTTAAGATACCTTTAATGAATTTTTAGGATGACACGATATGTCTGATTCAGCAAAACATTCAATCACTTACTTGCGTTTCTTGCATTTGGTGCAGGCAATCCGTCAGATTCCGACTTTTCCCAAGATGGATCCCGTCGAAGAGCGCTTGCTCACCATGTTGGGGGTGAAGTGGCACGATGCCCAGCAGGTCAGCGTCCTAGAGGCCATGGGCCTGTCCACCGAGATCTCGGCGACCACCGCGCATCGTCGCCTCAAGACGCTGCGTCAAAAAGGCATGATAGAGCTCGATGTCGATAAGATTGATAGTCGGGTGAAGTATGTGGTGCCAACTGAGTTGGCACGCAAGTATTTCGTAGCCTTAGGTCAGGCAATCGACAAAGCGGCTCAGCCTACCTGATTATGCGACTTCGTTTTCGGGTTGACGCGACGGGCGCTGAGCAGAGCCGATCGTCATCCCTCACCATTTCTTTGATGGGTATGTTTGGGGCGGGGCTAGCCGTAGCCGTGCTCTGGACATGCTTGTTCTATGCCAACGATTGGCTATTTTCAAACTTATCTGTCAGTAAAGTCATTCACTGGATTTTCTTACCTGCTGCGATACGTATGCTGGCGGTGATGGCACTTGGTTGGGTGGGTGC
>CAMBFI010000040.1 GCA_945865935.1 Bordetella parapertussis
ACGACCCTTATCGACCGTGACCGCGGAAGAACTTAAAATGATCCAAGATCGTATTAATCACCGACCACGTAAACGATTAGGTTTTAAAACTCCGTACGAAGTGTTTCACCAGTCTTTAAAACGTGTTGCACTTCGTACTTGAAACTACCCATTTATGTTGCAACGCAAAACGGTGATACATTGAGGCGATGAACCAAGCCCCTCAAAAAACACGCGTCTGGGATCTACCCACCCGACTCTTTCACTGGGCACTCGTGGTGTGCGTGGTCGGCGCCCTCGTGACCGTTAAGCTTGGTGGTAACTGGATGCAATGGCACTTAAATTTTGGCATCGCGACACTTGCCCTGCTGGTGTTCCGTGTCGTGTGGGGCCTGATCGGACCGCGCTACGCTCGGTTCAACTCTTTTTTGCCGAGCATCCGCGCTGCTTGGGGTCATCTGCGCCACGCCTCGACTATACCTACGCGACAAGCTGGACATAACCCGTTAGGTGCGTGGTCGGTCTACGCGATGCTTATCTTGTTACTCGTGCAAGCGAGCACTGGACTATTTGTCAGCGACGACATCATGTATCAAGGCCCCTTGTCAGTATTGGTCAGCAACGATATGGTTGCGCGACTTACGAGCGTGCACAAACTGGGCGAGTGGGGAATCTTCGCGATGCTTGGTCTGCATATTGTTGCCATCGGGGTCTATCGTTTCAAAGGTCAGGGCCTCGTCGGACCGATGATCCATGGCGACGCAAAGACCGAGCAACTGCATGCGAATACCGCGTGCGCACAAGACGATTGGCGTGTGCGCACAGGCGCATTGATTCTGGCCGCACTCTTAGCGTGGTTTGCTTGGTGGTTATCGACCGCACAATTTGGTGGGATCTTGAGCTGAGCAGCCCTTACCATCCGAAGGGAACTCTTTTTGCTAAGATTGGTCTGACACAAAAATACAGCCGCACAGCGCGCCCAAAAGAACAATTCATCACAAAATATGTGGGGACAATTTTTATGCCAAGCTTAAACAATGCGAACTGCCGAATTTATTGGCGCACAGACGGCAACCCTGAGCTACCGGCCTTGGTATTGAGCAACTCGCTTGGTACGGATCACACCTTGTGGGACCCCATTCTTGATGCACTCCTCAAGCATTTCTACGTCGTACGCTACGATACCCGGGGACATGGCGGCTCCGACTCCCCTGCAGGTGACTACACACTCAATGAACTAGCGGATGATGTGCAAGCGGTCATTGCTGCGGCTCGGATTACTAAATATGACTTCTGCGGGATTTCATTAGGGGGCATGACAGGGATGGAACTCGCTGCGCGCCGTCCAACCGGATTGCGCCGCGTCATTTTAAGCAACACTGGCGCAGAGTTTCCCGCAGGCACGTGGGATCAGCGCATCACCGCGATTAAGCAAGGGGGGATGGCAGCCGTTGTCGATGGCATTCTCGGTAGATTTTTTACAGCTGATTTTGTTGCGAAAAACTCAATCGCGTTGCAACGCGTACGCAATGCGGTGCTCACCGGCGCACCGCAGGGTTACATCGGTTGTTGCGCGGCTATCCGTGACATGGAGCTTTACCCGAGGCTCAGCCAAATCAAAGTCCCGACACTTGTCATTGTTGGCGACTTTGATCAATCCACACCGCTGGCACGTGGCCAAGCCTTAGTTGAGCGGATCAACGGTGCAAAGTTAGTCACCCTGCCCTGTGCGCACATACCGCCAACAGAAATTCCTGAGCAGTATGTGCAAACTCTGTTGCCCTTTTTACAGGGCTAAGCAGTTATTTTTTGGCACGATAGGAATCGTGACAGGCTTTACAGCTGGCACCCACCTCGCCAGATGCAGAGCGCAGTTTATTTAAATCACCTGAATCGGCTGCGCCAGACAACTGCACGACAGCCGCTTCGAACTTTTGATGTGCAGCTTTAAATCCCGCTGCGTCAGACCATATTTCAGGCTTTGCGCTACTCGACGTATGGGTTCCTGCAACAAACGCCGTCCAGGGCAAGGTCGACAGGGTTTGAATGACGGCAACGTTCGCCTTCACCGCAGCGGCATCAAAGGGCACTTGGCCTTTCAGCACAGGCTGCAGTCGGCTCATGTGTGTCCCCAACAGGGATAAGGCAGACTGTCGATACTTAATCGCATCTTCAGGCTTGGCGAATTGCGCGTGCGCCGAGCTCATCCAAAGCGGTACACACACAACAGTTGCTGCCAATACGAGCGGTAGTTTTTTCATCTTGCAACTCCGAAATGGAAGATAACGATAGGGAAAACTTATTTAAGAGACGAGGGCTAGTTGCTGGGCCAAGCCAATATAGGTTCGGGGTGTCATTGCAAGCATACGAGCCTTTGCGTCGGCAGGCAACGCCAACCCATTGATAAAGTCTCGCAGAGCCTCTTGAGTAATGCCCTTACCGCGGGTCAGCGCCTTGAGTTGCTCATAGGGTTGTGGCAAGCCGTAACGGCGCATCACAGTCTGTATCGGTTCGGCCAGAATCTCCCAACAGTTATCTAGGTCAGCGTCCATGGCGCCCGCATTGACCTCGAGCTTGCCCAGACCCCGCAGGCACGCATCGTACGACACCAGGCAGTAACCCAGAGCAACGCCTAAGTTGCGCAAAACAGTGGAGTCCGTCAGATCCCGCTGCCAACGAGAGATAGGGAGTTTTTCAGACAAATGGCGCAACATTGCATTGGCCAAGCCGAGGTTACCTTCAGAGTTTTCAAAATCAATGGGATTCACTTTGTGCGGCATAGTCGATGAACCGACCTCACCGTCTTTCAGACGCTGTTTGAAATATCCCAACGCAATGTAGCCCCAGATATCGCGATTCAAATCAATCAGAATCGTATTGGTGCGCGCAATCGCATCAAACAAAGCGGCCATCCAGTCGTGCGGTTCAATCTGAATCGTGTGCGGATTTTGTTTTAGACCTAATTGCTTCAAAACACGGCCACTGAACACAGGCCAATCGATTTCCGGATAAGCGGAAACGTGTGCGTTGTAGTTACCGGTCGCACCGTTCATTTTTGCGAGTGGCACCACGGCTTGTATGTTTGCGATCGCATCACGCAACCGCGCTGCGACATTGGCGAACTCTTTGCCTAAAGTGGTGGGCGTAGCGGGCTGTCCGTGGGTGCGTGAAAGCATCGGCTGCGCAGCCTGCGTCGTCGCGATATGTTGCACAGCGGCGTACACTTTTTGAAGCTGCGGCAACACGACGGCGTCCCGTGCACGACCGAGCATCAGGGCATGAGAGGTATTGTTGATGTCTTCGGAGGTACACGCGAAATGGATGAACTCCCCCGCCCGCTCGAGCTCGGCATCGCCCGCGACCTGCTCTTTTAGCCAATATTCAACAGCTTTCACATCATGATTGGTCGTTTTTTCAATCTCCTTAATTCGCTCGGCATCGGCTTCTGAGAAATTCGACACCAGGCTCGAGAGCTTGGCGCGCGCGCCGGAGCTAAAGGCTGGCAGCTCGGGCAACCCTGCTTCGGACAAGCCGAGCAACCAAGCAATCTCCACCTCAACGCGGTGCGCCATAAAGCCCGCTTCGGACAGCAGTGGGCGCAGACCGTCGCAACGCGAGGCATAGCGCCCATCAAGAGGCGATACCGCATTCAGCGAGCTCAAGGATAGATTAGTTTTCATGGGTGAATTTACGACAAAAAAACAACACAATGGATACGAAGAAGTTTATCACTCCCGTGCATCTTCCTAGGAAGCGCGCCTTGCAAGTACACTATAGAGCGTATGCTTTTGAATACAAGCTGTTGTGGGCCAAGCACCTACACAGCCCCTTAGACAATCTTTGCCTAGTCGGTTACATGAAACTTATTGCATCCCTCACAAGTCCCTACGTTCGCAAAGTACGCATTGTGATGGCTGAGAAAAAACTCGACTACGAGTTGCAATTAGAAAACGTCTGGGCCGCCGACACTAAAGCCTCTGAGTACAACCCTTTGGGCAAGGTTCCCTGCCTGATCACCGATGACAACACACGTTTGTACGATTCGCGGGTGATTGTGGAGTACTTGGATACCCTGTCCCCGGTGAGTCACATGATTCCTAAGACTGGGCGTGAACGCGCGATCGTTAAGTGCTGGGAGGCCCTGGCCGACGGCACGCTCGACGCCGCGATCATTATTGTGAAAGAACTCCAGCGCCCAGCCGAACAGCAAAGTAAAGAGTGGATTGACCGCCAGTACGGCAAGATTCACGCGTCGTTAGCGGCCATGGAGAATGATCTGGGTACGCAATCGCATTGCATGGGTGTCGGCTACAGTCTTGCAGACGTGGCTGTCGGCGTGATTCTGGGGTACCTGGATTTCCGCTTCCCACAAATCGCATGGCGACACAATGCCCCCAACCTTAGCCGTCTATACGCCAAACTAGCACTACGTCAGAGCTTTATCGACACAGTTCCTGTCGTCAGCTAGTCGGTCATCCAACCAGCCTAGCCTAACGCTAGCTGGCAATGATCCCACCCCCCAAACACACATCACCGTCGTATAACACCGCCGACTGGCCAGGTGTGACAGCCCATTGTGGCTCAATAAAGTGCAAGCCAAACTCGTCCCGCGTTACACCCTCCAGCGTGCAAGTCGCATCAGCTTGGCGATACCGGGTCTTGGCCGCGTAAGCACCGGCATCAGGCGCGATGCCCGACACCCAGCTCGCCTGATCCGCGCGCAGTGCGTGTGATAACAGCCAGGGGTGTTCGTGGCCTTCGACGACATAAAGCGCGTTGTGATCTAAATCTTTACGCGCGGCATACCAGACCGGGCCCGTGCCATCCGCATGCTGGTGGCCTTTGACGCCACCAATGCCCAGACCCTTGCGCTGACCTAAGGTGTAAAAAGACAAGCCGTGATGCAATCCCACTTGCTTACCGGTTTCAGTCAGGATAGGCCCGGGTTTAGTCGGCAAATAGCGATTCAAAAATTCACGGAACGGGCGTTCACCGATAAAACAAATACCGGTGGAGTCTTTTTTGGCCGCATTCGATAACTTGAGTGCATGGGCGATGCGTCGCACCTCGCTTTTAGGAATCTCGCCCAGAGGAAAGAGCGTACGTGACAGCTGCGCCTGATTTAAACGGTGCAAGAAATAACTTTGGTCTTTAGTGTGATCTAGTGCCTTCAGTAACTCAAAGCGCGAGCCTGTCGCACCCTCGACCGCACGAACGCGCGCGTAGTGGCCCGTGGCGATGTGATCTGCCCCAAGCGACATCGCATGATCCAAGAATGCCTTGAACTTGATCTCGGCGTTACACAGGACGTCAGGGTTAGGCGTGCGGCCCGCCGAATACTCACGCAGAAAATCGGTAAACACGCGATCTTTATATTCCGCGGCAAAATTCACAGCCTCGATATCGACACCCACCACATCGGCCACGCTCACCGCATCCAACCAATCCTGACGGGTCGAACAATATTCTGAGTCATCGTCGTCTTCCCAGTTCTTCATGAAAAGACCCACGACCTCGTAACCCTGCTCTTTGAGCAGCCAAGCCGTCACCGACGAGTCAACGCCGCCGGACATGCCGACCACGACGCGTTTTTTTGCGTTGAGCTGCTTAATTGGGGCTGAATCAGTCATATTGGTTGAAATTGTAGTCGGGATCGGAGAAAGTGCTCTCGGGTCAAGCCGCGTTCGATGGTGTATAAATCAGGGATTCAATTTTTTCTATTTGGAGAAGTCTATGCGCATTGGGATTCCGCGCGAGACACGCGATGGCGAGACCCGGGTTGCCGCCACCCCTGAAACCGTCAAAAAATACGTTGCCGCCGGTCACCAAGTGCTGGTCGAACGCGACGCGGGACTTGCCGCCCACTTTAGCGATGCGGCCTACGAGCAAGCGGGCGCTCAACTGACGGATGCCGCGCAAGCGCTTTCGGCTGCGCTACTTTTGAAGGTTCGTGCGCCCGACTCTGCAGAACTTGGAAAAATCCAACGCGGCACAGCGATTGTTGGCATGCTCGATCCGTTTGATGAAGCCGGACTTGACGCGATGGCCCACGCTGGCCTGACCGCCTTTGCGCTAGAAGCTGCGCCGCGCACGACGCGTGCGCAAAGCCTCGACGTCTTGTCGTCCCAAGCAAACTTAGCGGGCTATAAAGCCGTGTTGCTCGGCGCCCATTACTACGGCCGCATGTTCCCCATGATGATGACAGCTGCCGGCACGATCAAAGCCGCACGCGTCGTGATCTTAGGTACGGGCGTGGCAGGACTACAAGCGATCGCGACCGCGAAACGTTTAGGCGCTGTCGTTGAAGCGTCTGATGTGCGTCCTGCTGCGAAAGAGCAAGTTGAATCACTCGGCGCAAAATTTATTGACGTGCCGTTTGAAACAGACGAAGAGCGAGAGATCGCAAAAGGGGTGGGGGGTTACGCACGCCCCATGCCCGCAAGCTGGATGGCACGACAGGCCGTCTTGGTCTCCGAGCGCTGCAAGCAAGCGGACATCGTGATTTCGACCGCTTTGATTCCTGGTCGTCCTGCACCAACGTTGATTTCAGCTGATACGGTGCGTGCCATGAAGCCGGGTTCGGTCATTGTGGATCTGGCCGTTGAGCGTGGTGGCAACTGCCCCCTGTCGCAAAAAGGCCAAGTCGTGCAAGAAAACGGTGTGACACTTGTTGGTCTGACGAACTTGCCCGGCATGATCGCAACGGATGCCTCTGCTCTGTATGCACGCAACGTATTGGATTTCCTCAAGCTCATCATCGACAAAGAAGGCAATCTTGCGATTGCACGCGATGACGATATTGTTCAAGCCTGCCTCGTCTGCGAGGGCGGCACAAATTTAAGGAAAAAATAATGGATGCACTTGATCCTACCTTGGTGAACCTCATCATTTTTGTACTGGCAATCTATGTCGGCTATCACGTCGTCTGGAACGTCACCCCTGCCCTACACACGCCTCTGATGGCTGTGACCAACGCGATCTCAGCCATCGTGATTGTGGGCGCCATGCTCGCTGCGGCCCTAACCGAAGGTGGTTTAGCGCGTGGCATGGGTGTGTTTGCTGTGGCCTTGGCCGCGGTTAACGTGTTCGGCGGTTTCTTGGTGACGCGTCGCATGCTTGAGATGTTTAAGAAGAAAGCGCCAAAAGAGAAAACCGCAGACAAAGCAACGGGTACTGGAGGTCACGCATGATTTCCATTAATGTTGTGACGATGCTTTATCTGGTCGCCTCGGTATGTTTTATCCAGGCGCTCAAAGGTTTGTCTCACCCCACGACCTCACGTATCGGTAATGCCTTCGGCATGGCCGGCATGGTGATTGCTGTGCTGACCACTGCCGCACTGATTTTTAGTTTGGCACGCGAAGGCCAAGCGGGTATCGGTTTGGGTTGGGTCGTTCTCGGCTTGCTCATTGGCGGCTCGATCGGCACGCTAATGGCTAAACGCGTCGAGATGACCAAAATGCCTGAACTCGTCGCCTTCATGCACAGCATGATTGGTTTGGCCGCTGTGGCCATTGCAGTGGCGATCGTCGCAGAACCGCACGCGTTCAATATTGTTGCTGCAAAAGGGGCACCGATTCCGATTGGTAACCGTCTTGAGCTGTTTATTGGCACGTTTGTGGGCGCTATTACCTTCTCTGGCTCTGTGATCGCGTTTGGCAAGCTCTCGGGTAAATACAAGTTTCGCTTGTTCCAGGGTGCGCCCGTGGTCTTTCCCGGACAGCACATGTTCAACCTCGGCATGGCGCTGGCCATGGTCGGTTGCGGCATCTGGTTCATGGTGACCCAAGACTGGACGCCCTTTGTGATCATGACCTTGATCGCGTTTGTGCTCGGTGTGCTGATCATCATCCCAATCGGTGGCGCAGATATGCCCGTCGTGGTGTCGATGCTCAACAGCTACTCGGGCTGGGCGGCCGCAGGAATTGGTTTTTCGCTTAACAATCCCATGCTGATTATTGCGGGCTCGCTCGTGGGTTCTTCAGGCGCGATTCTTTCTTACATCATGTGTAAGGCGATGAACCGCTCTTTCTTTAATGTGATTCTGGGTGGTTTTGGTGGTGCGGCCGATGCAGGCCCGGCGGCGGGCTCGGGCGTGCAACGCACGGTGCGTTCTGGTAGCTCCGATGATGCCGCGTTTTTGCTGACCAACGCAGAGACTGTGACGATTGTTCCCGGTTACGGGTTGGCCGTCGCACGCGCGCAGCACGCGCTAAAAGAACTCGCCGAAAAACTCACCGAACATGGTGTGACGGTCAAGTACGCCATCCATCCGGTTGCGGGCCGTATGCCAGGCCACATGAACGTGTTGCTCGCCGAAGCCGAGGTACCTTACGACCAAGTGTTTGAGATGGAAGACATCAACAGCGAGTTCGCGCAAACAGACGTGGTGTTAGTGCTCGGTGCAAACGATGTGGTGAACCCTGCAGCAAAGACCGACCCAAAATCACCGATCGCTGGCATGCCGATTCTGGAAGCCTACAAAGCCAAAACGATCATCGTCAACAAGCGTTCGATGGCGTCAGGTTATGCAGGCTTAGATAATGAACTCTTCTACCTCGACAAAACCATGATGGTGTTTGGCGATGCGAAGAAAGTGATTGAGGATCTCGCGAAGGCAGTGGAGAACTCGTAAGGGGTCAGCGCTTAAGCGGTCAGCGCTCAAGTAAAACACTAAGACCTAGCCAAGACTGCCCACACAAAACGGGTTAGCAGTTTTAGCTAGGCTTTTTAATTGACGTATTTGGTAACGTAGACCGTTGCGGCAAGCAGTGCTGGCAGGAGCACTACCAGCAGCAGCACAATACGCCAGGTAAGCTTGGTCATTTCAGCATGAAGCGTGGTCTCGACCCGGCCGATTGCAGTAGTCATGCGAGTTCCGAGGCAAGCTAAGTCTTCACGCGTGGCAAGAGACGGGATAAGTGCTTCTAAGCGGGCGAGTCTGATTTCCATAACGGAATTCTACTGAACTACCCCTCAAGATTGCTGTACGTATAGCGGGTATTTTTTGTAACTGGTTGCAATGTTGCGTTTATGAAAAGTATGTTCATGAACGTGATGGTGTGATCACTGACCAATCAACAAGGGCAGCATCTTGCGAACATCACCGTGTAGCGATGTCATCGTGCTGTCGAATGAAAGGTGTGGCATGTTGGCTTGAACTAATTGCGCCACGACACGAGCCTGTTCAAAGTCACGCGGTTTTTTGATAGGCTCACGTAGCGGTAGACCAGAGAACCATGCTTTATGCAACGCAAAAGCGCGCGGGTCTGGAACTCGCATTGGAACTGGCCAACCGTCCTCGTCAATGGCAACCGTATCGAGCTTTGGAGAGTTTAATAACCACTGCAAACCCGGTACCTCGACTGCTATCAGATCTGAGTCGGCGAAGGTAATATTCTCAGCAGCCTGGATACCACGTGGTGCAGTAACAAGATCAACCATGAACTGCCCAGCATTAGCAGCGCGGTAACCATTTTCACGCACACATTCGAATGTCTTATCTGCATTCTTTAGCAAACCCAAAAGTCCGTTTCCATCGAGCTTGTCAGAGACAACAGTCAGCTTTTGACGTCCGTCGTAGAGCAAGTCAACATCACCGGAGGCTAGTAATTCGAGCAAAAAGTGAGCGCCACCCTCTGCTTCATATGCATAGAGTGCTTGCGTGCCAATGACCGTGAAGCTGTCATGCAAACCTGCCTTGTCAAGCTCGCGCAGTACGCGAGCAACAACCCGCGGAACACGATTCAATCTCAGTGCTTTGTTTAGTCGCGCTTGCTCTTGAATTTTTTCGGTAATCAGTTTCAGACGCCCTTTTGCTACCTGACGGCCAGCAGCAAACACCTCTAATAACTCTTCGGTTTGTGCTGACCGTGGGCCAAAAGACTTACCGTTGCCGTGCCGATCCCGATCTCTGAATAAGTATTGAGTACCGCGTACCGTTTTCCAACGCATACCGTATGTGTAGGACGCAGCATGGCTCTGAGCAGTACGAAAGTTTTCGTAAAGCTGTGCTGTATTGACCTGGTGCAGTCGCTGTTGATTTGACAGTGATTTCAAAATGTTTCCGGCAAATTTTCATTTTTATAATTCTGCCGGAAACGCAATCTAAAATCAACAATTATTTCCGGCAAAAATTAAATATTTTATTTTTGCCGGAAACGAACGTGAATATTATCGAGCCATGGAAAAGTATAACTAAGTATTGCTTTCTTTGCTTCAGGGCCGAATGTTACACACCACATCAAACTCTAACCGTCACTTCAACTAAAACGCCACCCTCAACCCCACACTCCCACCGTACAACGTCTGCCCCGTTCTAGCTTCGACAGAGACTCCTGCGTAAGCGTAGGCGCTATCGGCAACTTTGACCGTGCCATACAGGCCTGCTTGTAAAAACGTAGAGCCCGCTGTGGGGGTGGTGACGCTGCTTGAGTAGCCACCGAGGGTGGTGTTGAGTGTTGGGTTGAGCAAGCCCTGCGAGTCAGCACCGATCGCGAGGTTCGCACGATAGGTGTACTCATCTTTGAGTGGGTCTTTGTTGAGCGACCCTGCTCCCACTCCGATAACCCCACGCACACCATTGGCGTTCATGCGTGAGACGGTAAGGGCTGCAGCGCTTGCGCCCTCATCGTAGGCGGCTTGGCCCACGTACTGGTAGGTCAATCGTACATACGGAGTGATGCGCACAGCGCTGGTCTCAAACGGACGGCTCAGACCTGCGCTCACCAACACATCGTTACCCATCACAGACTTGTTACTAAAGCCGCTGCTGATACCGGTGATGTCGCTACGTGAAAGGTTCGTAGAACTTAGACCAAGGCTGACCATGCCATCGAGCACATAATCGTCTGCCACAGGCATCTTGCCGTAGAGGAACAGTGCACCCTGTTGGATGGTGCTGTTACCACCCGTTGCATTGACCGTGGTGTTTGAGAGTGCTAAGCCACCACCAAGTTTTAAGCCAAGGGCAGCGTTTGTGTATGCATCCACACCAAACACTGCCTGGTATAGGTTGTTGTTAAAGCCATTGCCACCGCTATTGCCTGAACGCTCCCCGCGCTGGTAGGCGATCTCACCCCAGGCACGACCGTCTGCGACGGCTGCGTTAGTGACGTTTGCAGACTTCGGGTTTACCAATGGATTTGAACTCATGCTGGCAGTAGGCAGCCCCGAAGGATTGTCACCTGTGATGGCACCTGAAGATAACGGGGTGGCTGCAGCGCCAGCACCGCCCTTGAGTTGATTCGGTGCCATAGGGAAGTCGCCTAAGCGTGCCAACACCGCTTGCTGCACACGCTGTGTGGTCTGGGGAAGCGTTGCTGCGGAGGCTGCATGGATCTCACCGGACAGGGATTGCGCAAAGCCTGGAAGGCTTGCTGCGGTTTGACCGGCAACGGAGTAGAGCAACGAGTCTTGTGCAGCTGTCGCAGTACCCGTCTTGTTGACGCTTAAGAGCTGATCCAAGACGTTTGCCACTTCCTTGGCGTTCGTGGTGCTTGAAGACAGTGTCGTGCTGTAGGAAGTTGGTGTCACAGCCAGATCAAGGCTATTGCTGCTGTTGACGTTATAGAACGCGATGAACTGTGTACCGCTTGCGAGCTCAGTTGGTTGCGTCAGTGTGCTGAAACGACCGGAGATACCACCCGTAGCCGTCACCATGCGAAAGCGATCGCCAAGCGCTGGGACATAGATCGCACTGCCGTAGCCCGATTCACTTGCGCTAAACAAGTTGGATAAGCGCGGGGTTAAGGTCGCGCCGGAATTAATCACCAGTTGACTACCGACAGTTACAAAGGAGTAATAGCCTGAAGCGCCTACAGGTGTAGCGCTGCTTGCTTGCACAGTACCTGCGATATCTTGCTGATAGGTTGACCCAGCATTCAACGTCAAGTTTTTAGTGAACGACAAATAGCCTGGTGAGTTGCCCGGCTTCAGCACACCACTCACAATGCTGTTGCCCGCAATCGTGCCAGTCCCCATCAACGTGCCAGCAGAGGCTACGAAGACATCACCCGTGCCGGTTGGAGAGCCCGAGTTCGACAGTTAAAAACGTAAGTCATTGATTTATATGAATCACGCTTGAATTCGTTCCACTACAAGTTGATGTAACGGTCTTTGTAGGTTGGCTTTTTAACCCCTAAGCTCTCTAATATGTCAGCCTGTTCTTGACTGATGGA
>CAMBFI010000041.1 GCA_945865935.1 Bordetella parapertussis
GCGAGACGCTTTTCTAAAGACCTGACCTTAGGTTTTGGTGCTGGGGTGTTCCGACAAATTGATCAGACAAAGGTGTTTCCTTATCTGATTGTGAATTGGAATATTACGGACAAACTGCGTCTGAGCAACCCCTTGCCGGCAGGCCCCTCCGGTGGCGCCGGCCTTGAGTTGTCTTATGCGTTAACAGAGAAGTGGACGCTTGCCGGCGGAGGCGCTTATCGCTCATATCGTTTTAGACTAAACGATACGGGCCCTGTGCCTGGTGGTATTGGTCAAAATAAATTCGTCCCACTCTTTGGACGTTTGTCCTATCAGATCGCGCCAAGTACACGCGTGGATCTATACGCGGCTGCGACGGTAGGTGGCAACCTATCAGTGGTCGACGCGAGCGGGAATACGCCTTATAGCGATAGTTATAAAACAGGTGTGGCAGCTGCGTTGAGCTTATCCCACCGGTTTTAGTCTGTCGCCAAATAAGAACAAGTTATCGAGGAAACAAAAACGTCACGCTCGCTCGCGCACCCCAGCCGGTTGCGCCGCCGGGCATGCTGCTCAGGTAGTAGCGAGCGCCAACAGATAAGGAAACCGGAGCCTCACCAATGTGAACGATCTTTGACACTGTCGCGTTCATTGGGTTTTCTGCGCGACGCAGGTCCCAGTTGAACGTGGATTGCGTATTGACTGTAAAGGTCCAGGCGTCTTTTGTGACGTAGGATATAAAAGGCTGATAGAAAAAATTGTTTGCTGTGCCGTAGGTTGAACTACCGCCTGCGCTCCAAGTGTTGTAAGTCAACAAGCCAACGGTCCAAGGGGCTTTCATGATCAGACCCACAGCCGTGATACCCGCTCCGGTCTGTTTGGTGCCAAACTCACCGCCGGAGGGGGCGGGCGTGCTGAGAATAGGGCCCACGCCCCAGACATACTCACCTGCGGCACGCGGTGAAAAAAATGTTTCTACTAGTACGGGACCCACTCCATTGCCGCTAAAGCCATCGACCTTGTTGAGTGATTCAAAAGTAACCACTGGGCGAACAATGTAGTTCCAGTTGTTATTGAGTTTGACGGGTATCACGGGCTGTACAACCAGACTATTGGAAGTCCCTTTTTTATCAAGCCCAATTCCTGCGTCGTAGTTGTATTGAAACGGAACGGAAATCAGGTCTGCAACGGGATTGGTGAGTTTTGCCGCGAGGTCTGTGCTGCTCGAGCCGGTGGGCTGCGCGAATGCGGATGCTGACAAGATGCCCATTGCTGCACAGAGCGTGCCGACTGCAGCTTTATGGGTCCAGTTTTGTGAGCGCATGACCTAATCCTTATTAATCAGTTTCTTTTAGTAACCGTATACCAACGAGTGTATAGCGCGTTTCTGGGGTATTCCAGTTACGAAAGGCGCAACGAACGTAAACAGGCATGGTGTGCCAAGACGCCCCTCGTCGAACCTTCACGTCGCTCGATTGTGGTCCTGTTGGGTCTTCGGTGGGGGATCTTGAATAGTAATCAGACGCGTGCCAGTCTGACGACCACTCCCACGCGTTGCCTAGCATGTCATACAGCCCGAAGGCGTTTGGCTTAAAACTGCCTACGGGTGAAGTAAACGCAAAGCCGTCTGAGTACTGAGCGGCTCTGTCTGCATATTGTGGCCAGTTTTTTGTCGTATCCTGGTCCATGATGTTTGCATACTCCGCCAACTCTGCGGGCTTGTCACCCCCCATGTGACGGCTCGTAGAGCCAGCCTTACAGGCATATTCCCATTCGGCCTCTGTCGGTAAGCGATAGCGCGCATTTTCTTTTTGGCTGAGCCAGTGGGCAAGTGCAACAGCATCTTTCCAAGTAACGTTTACGACAGGTTCATCCCCACGTTGAACAAAACCAGGATTGCGCCAAGAGTATTTTGGATCGCGTCCCTCGAAGGCATCTTGTCTTGCCGTCTTGCTTGGATCGTACTCGGCATTAAAGCCATAGGCGCCGGTGCCATCAGCGATGGATTCTGGAACGTAGCCCGACTGGTCAACAAAAGCCTTGAATTGATCAACCGTAATCTCATGCTGACCGAGAAAAAAAGGTTTGGAGATGCGCACACGATGCACGGGCTGTTCGTCGTCTGGTGCGGCGAGGTGATCTCTCACGTAGGTCGGAAAGTCGGCTAACAGAGTGTCGACTGTTTCGTCGCTCCCCATTAAAAACTCCCCTGCAGGGATGCGCACCAATTTCATTCCGAGTGAATTTTCGATCACGACCGGAAACTTGGGCGAGGGCGTATGCGTACACGCGGTCAGCCCAAGTGACAAAGCAGCCAGAAAGATGAGACGCATTCTGAGGACGCTATTTCTTTGTGGCGTTACCGAATTCGACGCCCGCCCATTGTTCAAAGTGTCGGATCGGTACGAGGTTATCTTTTGGGCCGTCACCCTGTGTCATCGCAAAAGCCAAAAACTGTCTTGCAGTTTGATTGATGAGCATCGGTACACCAATTTTTTCTGCTTCATCCAGACACATTTTGATATCTTTGTGAAGAAGCTCCGTGGTGAAGCGCGTGGGGAAGCTGCGGTCGAGTGCGCATTGGGGAATGCGTTCCAGCGTGGCAAACGAACGGCCGCTAGACACGTTGAGCACGTCTAGCATCGTTTTTGAATCAAGGCCAGCCTTAACGCCATACACGAGTGCTTCGCAGCTTGCGAGCATGCTTGTCGCATAGAGGGTGTTATTGATGATTTTCATCGTTTGGCCCAACGTGTGTTCAGCGCCAAGATAGAAAATATTTTTACCAATAATTTTTAGAATTGGCTC
The DNA here is from genome assembly GCA_945865935.1 of Bordetella parapertussis. Classification (GTDB taxonomy): domain Bacteria; phylum Pseudomonadota; class Gammaproteobacteria; order Burkholderiales; family Burkholderiaceae_B; genus Zwartia; species Zwartia parapertussis_E. The sequence goes on from CAMBFI010000041.1 coordinate 2,788, forward strand.
GGCGTGTTTGAACACCGCTTCATCACCGCCGGCCATGATTGCCAAGGTTCCGTGTTGTGCAGCGACAGTGCCTCCGCTGACTGGAGCGCTCACAAAGCCAATTTTATTTGGGGCGAGGATAGCGTAGACCTCTTTTGTGACAGAAGGACCCGTCGTCGATAAGTCGATCAGTGTGCGCATCATCGTGCCTTTCACTAGCTCTTCCGAGACGGATTTCACCGCTGCAGGAACAGGGAGACAAAGGAAAACGGTGTCGACCTTTGATGCGAGATCTTGCGCGCTGGTCGCTGACTCGGCCCCGAGCTCAACGAAACGCTTCATTACATCTTTGTTCAGATCAAAGATCACGAGTTGATGTTCGGACGCGAGGATGCGCGTGGCGAAATGCTGCCCAATATTGCCTGCTCCAATAAGACCGACTTTCATGATCTAGCTCCTTTTTTGTCTTTTTTGATGGTGGGTTTTAGTGATTCTATCTAAGGTAGGCATTTAACCACTCGATCGATAAAAATGCCTCAAGCGCAGCCTGCCCGACCCCTATTGGGAAGCCTAAGCCATGGATAACCCTTGTAGACGAAAATTCTTGGTCAGACTATTTCTCGTTCTGTCGGTATTTCATCAAAATATCGCTTAGTTTTTTTTAAGGAGCAGTAAATAAATGAAGAAAATTCTACAAGTGTGTCTTGTGACGCTGGTCTCCTGTGGGTTCTCTGCGGCGGGTCTCGCCCAGAGCTATCCCAATCGCCCCATCAAAATGATTGTTCCCTTTCCGCCGGCAGGTGCAGCGGATATGACGGCCCGTATCGTGATGAAAGCCCTTTCTGAGGACGTGGGGCAGACTATCATCATCGATAATCGTGGTGGAGCTGACGGTGCAATTGCTGGAATGGCGACCATAAACTCGCCAGCCGATGGTTACACATTATTGTTCGCAACGACGACAGGAATGAATGCGGCACCGACTATGCGCAAGGTGCCTCCTTATGATCCTTTGACCGCATTTACGCCTATTTCTATGGTCGGAAAATTCGGTTTCTTTCTATTCATTAACGCCGATTTACCCGCTAAGAATATGGCAGAGTTTTTGGCGTATGTCCGAGCAAATCCTGGCAAAGTGAATTACGGCAGTGGTAACGGCACCAGCATTTTGACGACTGCTCAGTTTGCCCAAAAAGCCAAACTTGAGATGGTCCATGTTCCGTACAAAGGAGACGCACCTGCGACGACTGATTTGATCGCAGGTCGAATCCAGGTATTGCTGGGAACGCCAGGTTCCGCGTTGCAGCAGGTTGAAGAGGGACGGTTGAGAGTTCTGATGACCTCGTTGCCTAATCGCAGCCCCTTGGTTCCAAACACTCCTACTGCAGCAGAGGTTGGGATTCAGGGGATGACTATTGTGCCTTGGGCGGGTCTGTATGGACCCGCGGGCCTACCCAAGGAGGTGGTCGATCGTATAGCACTGGCCATGAAGAACGTTGCAGCGCGTAAGGATGTTCGCGATGCACTTGGTAAGATTGCTTTTGAAGTTCAAAGCTCCACCCCGGCTGAGATGGCAAAGTTCAATAAAGAGCAGCTTGAGACTTGGAAAGTCACGGCTGATTCTGTGAACCTCGAACGTAACTAAAATTGAAGGCGCTCGCCTTCAATCCGCCACAGTCGCTCACTTGCCAAGCTCGGGGATCGGTACAGCTCCTTCCGGCAGCGGTGAGCGATTGACATTTAGAGCCATCGCGACCATCACGTAGTAGCCGCTGACGACCATCAAATCAACCACACCTTGTTCGCCAAAGAGATCAAGAACAGCCTGGTAATGGGCATCGCTCACACTGTGCTTGGTGTGCAACTCATTACAAAAGTTGTAGACGGCTTCTTCATCGGCTTGCATGTTTGAGGGTCGTTTGCCTAAAGCGAGCTCTTCACCAATAGATGGTGCCAGGCCCTCTTTAATGGCTAAGCGTAAATGTGCATACCATTCGTATTGGGCTGTCCAGGTGCGAGCTGTAATAAGAATCGCAAATTCATTGAGTCGCTTTGGGATTGTGCTGCCGAAGCGGAGGTATTCGCCCACTTTGCGCATGCGCTCTGCTAAGACTGGACTGCGTAAAAAAACATTGAAAGGGGCCCCTAGACTGGTGGCGCCCTGAACAACTCCTTTGCTACCTGTTCCTGAAATTGGGCCCGCCATCAGAGAGTTGAAGTAAATCTTCTGATCGTCGGTCATCTGATCGACGTGAATGCGGTCAAAGCGCTGTTGGTCGTTCGCAGACTTGCTCATCTTTAATATCCGTTAATGTTTGTTTGAGGTCTATGTTTGCTAGGCTATAACTGGAAGAACGGTTGTGTTGTAGCGATGAATGATGCTGCGTTTGCGGCGCGGATCGCGAATCTCAAGTTCCATGGAAGTTGCAGGCCGAATGCCTTCGCCCTTCGCATTTTTGATCGCACCCAGCGTGCCGCAGGAAATAAAACTTCCCGACTCAGGTGTGGTCGAGGGGAAGAAGCCGTCACGTAGAGAGTTCAGCGGCCGGATCGAGGCAAAGGTCCCCTTCTGATAGGGGATCCATTTCCCGTCCTCCAGAATGCGCGAGTGGAGTTCAATCTCGTCTTGATAGCCCAGCACATCGGTCCAGCGCCAGGCGGCTGTTGCAATGGGCTTGGGGCACATTTGTTTGGATACGGCGACCGAATAGGTTTCTACTTTGCGGTCAGTGTGGTCTGAACCAACAGTGAGCCACCATTCGTTGTTTGCAAAAAAGAGAACGGGTTCAGCCTCGCCCGAGCTGTCTGAGCCGATAACTTCGATGTGTTCGGCTTGCGTTAATAAAAGTGCGCTACCTCGGTAGTACAGTGGAACTGACGAGGGGGCGGGGACACCGAGTAATTCCAGTTCGTGGATGTGATGCTGAATGGCCGCCGCATCGCGTCCCGTCCAGCCTGCGATGACAAGTTTGGAGGCAGAGACTAACGCTAACGAGAGTTGTGCGGTTCCGTCGGCAGTGAACGACTCGCAGGCAAAAGAAAGTTCAATAGCCATGTTTCGCTTCAAAAAAAAGGAAAATTGATTAAACACGCTGCCCTAATTGAGGGCAGTTGCGCAGGGAGACTAGTTTATGGTCAAGAACGCCCACGATTAGTTGACATCGGCATTATCAATCAAAAATTTCCACCTTAAATGCTACGCATACCATTCTGACAGGATTAGGGATTGCCCTAAATACGCGCAGAGCACGAGAAACTACACTTTTGCAACAAATCCTCGATAATTTTGGTGTCTGTATGTTGTATTCATCGCGCCGCCTGAAGCGTGCACACTAGTGATAGAGGGTGGGGCGAGCCGCTCCAAGTTGCTGCGAAGCAGCAAATCCATCGACTCGATCATGGGCTGTATAACGCCGTAAGACTCATGCAAGTTCAGACCGTTTCAATGAAACATAATTAGAATAAGAACGTACTTATGTCAAAAACCAAGGTAGCTTAAGGATGTCTAGTCTGTTACAGCTCAACGCCGATCAGTTTCATCAAACGACATTTCCTCGGTTGTTGCTCGAGCATGCGCGTATGCGACCTGCTCATCCCGCGTACCGCGAGAAATATTTGGGTATTTGGCAAACAGAGTCTTGGTCAGAGGCTGCGATTAAAGTGCGCGAGCTCGCCTGTGGGCTGGCCAGTAAGGGTTTTGCGCGCGGCATGACGTTAGGCATTATTGGTGATAACCGGCCGCGGTTGTACCAGGCGATGCTAGCTGCCCATGCCTTGGGTGGGACGCCCGTCCCGCTTTATCAAGATGCTGTAGCAACTGAAATGACCTATGTGCTGAAGGATGCAGAGATCGGCTTTGCCTTTGCAGAAGATCAAGAACAGGTCGATAAATTACTTGAGATCGCGGATAGCCTACCCGCACTGCGCCATATTTTTTATCTCGATCCGCGGGGGATGCGAGGTTACGACGATGCGAGGCTTTGCTTTATCGAAACCTTGCTGGAGCAGGGACGCGTATTCAATCAGACGCAGCCAGATTTTTTTGAAGCGCAAGTTGGTCTCGGTAAGCCCAGCGATGTGAGTGTCATTCTTTATACCTCGGGAACCACCGGCAAGCCCAAAGGAGTATGTCAGACCCATGCATCGATGATCGGTGCCGGCAGAGGTGCCTGCGAGGTTGATGCGTTGTCGCCTGCAGATAGTGTGATGGCGTACCTTCCAATGGCATGGGTCGGCGACTTTTTGTTTTCAATGGCCCAGTGTCTGGCCTCAGGATTTACAGTAAATTGTCCTGAGTCGCGAGAGACCGTTAGTACGGATATGAAAGAGATCGGGCCTACGTATTACTTCGCACCACCACGCGTGTACGAAGGGCTACTGACTTCTGTCACGATTCGCATGGAAGATGCGGGGCTTATCAAGCGCAAGATGTTTGATTACTTCATGGGTGTTGCTCGGCAATGCGGCTCCAATCTATTGGATGGCAAGCCGGTGTCATTGGGGCAGCGCCTGGTGTACGCGTTGGGTAACATGTTTGTGTATGGCCCGTTACGCAATACCTTGGGTATGAGCAACATTCGTGTTGCCTACACAGCGGGTGAAGCGATTGGTCCGGACTTGTTTAGATTCTATCGGTCGATCGGCGTGAACTTGAAACAGCTATACGGACAAACGGAAACATGCGCGTATGTCTGTATCCAACGAGACGGTGAGGTTAAATATGACTCAGTTGGAAAGCCTTCCCCTGGCGTTGAGATCCGTATCGGAGACAACAGCGAGGTATTAGTGCGTGGCGTGTCTATGATGGACCGATATTACAAAAATGAGAATGCCACCCAGGAAGCGTTCGATGCACAAGGATACTTCCGGACTGGTGATGCTGGTGTTATCGATAGCGACGGAGATCTTCGTATTATCGATCGCGCAAAAGATGTCTCCACGCTCGCAAATGGCAAAGTGTTTGCGCCTAAATACATAGAGAATAAGCTCAAGTTCTTTAGCTTTGTTAAAGAAGCTGTTGTGTTTGGATCGGGGCGCGAAACGATCAGTGCATTTGTGAATATCGATCTTGAAGCGGTTGGAAATTGGGCTGAGCGCCGTAACATTGCCTACAGTGGCTATGTGGATTTGGCGGGTAATTCTGCTGTGGCTGAACTCATTCGTGACTGTATTGAAAAGATGAACGAAGAGTTATCTAAAGAATCAATGCTCGGGCATGCCCAGATCTCTAAGTTTTTGGTGTTGCACAAGGAGCTTGATCCCGACGACGACGAGTTGACGCGCACACGGAAGGTCAGGCGTGGATTTGTCGAAAGCAAGTATGCACCCTTAGTTAGTGCGATATACAGCGGTTTGTCCGAGCAGTTCATCGAGACTCAGGTGCGTTTTGAAGATGGACGGGAAGGCAAGGTCTCTGCAACGTTGAAGATACATGAGGTCCCCACGTTTGTCGTGGGAAAGGCATGACAACCGTTCAACGGACTGTCAATCGCGTCGAACCTGTGTTCTTAAGAAAACAAGGATCGTAAATGGCAAATCGGCAAATTGGCGATGTCATCTTAGATGTTGAAAATATTAGTTTGCGCTTCGGAGGAGTCAATGCGCTGACGGATATTTCATTTAATGTGAGAGAGCATGAGATTAGAGCGATTATCGGTCCAAATGGAGCGGGTAAGAGCTCGATGCTGAACTGTATTAATGGGGTGTACACCCCCCAAGCAGGTTCAATCACGTTTAGGGGCCAGACCTTTAGCCATATGAATAGTCGTCAAGTTGCCAAAATGGGTATCGCGCGCACCTTTCAGAACTTGGCGCTCTTTAAAGGAATGAGCGTCATCGACAATATTATGACCGGTCGTAATTTGTTCATCCGAAGCAATATTTTGTTGCAAGCGCTTCGTCTCGGACCTGCAGAGCGCGAAGAAATCGCCAATCGCGAGAAAGTTGAGCACATCATTGATTTTTTAGAGATTCAGGCCTACAGAAAGACTTCGGTTGGTCAGCTTCCGTATGGCTTACAAAAACGAGTCGATCTGGCGCGTGCGCTAGCAATGGAACCTCAGGTATTGCTACTCGACGAGCCCATGGCTGGGATGAACGTCGAAGAAAAGCAGGATATGTGTCGCTTCATCATGGATGTTAAAGATGAGTTTGGTACGACTATCGTCCTGATTGAGCACGACATGGGTGTGGTGATGGATATTAGTGATCGTGTTGTGGTGTTGGACTATGGCAAGAAGATTGGTGATGGTACGCCCGATGAAGTGCGTGCCAACGACGAAGTGATTCAAGCCTATCTAGGCACATCGCACTAAACACGGAGATATAGATGGCTTTTTTCCTGGAGACTACGCTTGGCGGCCTGATGGCGGGAGTGCTGTATTCAGTGGTTGCTCTTGGATTTGTGCTGATTTTTAAAGCGTCTGGCGTGTTCAACTTTGCTCAAGGCGCTATGGTGCTGTTTGCCGCACTGGCCATGGCGCGTTTCTCTGAGTGGGTGCCAGCCTGGTTAGGTTTTGAAAGTCTGCTACTGGCCAACATCATTGCATTTGTGTTGGCGGCAATGTGCATGCTGGTTTTTGCTTGGCTGGTAGAGCGCCTGGTGTTACGTCATCTGGTGAATCAGGAAGCCGTAACACTTTTGATGGCAACTCTTGGCATCACGTATTTTCTTGACGGCTTTGGTCAGACTATTTTTGGTAGCGCGGTCTACCGTATCAATGTTGGTATGCCCAAAGAGCCGATATTTGTCTTGGATAACTTATTTCAAGGGGGCTTGCTGGTCAACAAGGAAGATCTGATTGCGGCCCTGATTGCTGCGACTCTTGTGGCTGTTCTGTCTTTGTTCTTTCAGAAGACTACCACTGGGCGGGCATTGCGAGCCGTTGCAGACGATCATCAGGCCGCACAATCAATCGGTATTCCGCTTAATCGAATGTGGGTCATTGTTTGGTTTGTTGCAGGCATCACTGCGTTAGTTGCGGGCATCATCTGGGGTTCTAAGATTGGCGTTCAGTTTTCCTTGACTACCGTCGCACTCAAAGCTCTTCCGGTCATCATTCTTGGGGGGTTGACGTCCGTTCCAGGGGCCATCATAGGCGGTCTGATTATTGGTGTTGGCGAAAAACTCTCAGAGGTCTATTTGGGGCCGTTGGTGGGTGGCGGTATTGAAATTTGGTTCGCATACGTTTTAGCGCTTGTGTTCCTGCTGTTCAGACCGCAAGGTTTGTTCGGTGAAAAGATTATTGACCGAGTGTAAGAGGACCAGCATGTTCTACAGAGAAAACGGCCAATTCAAGATTGCTTACCGAGCTGACCAACAGATTTTTCCAATTGCGCAAGATCGCTGGGCTGTTTTAGCGTTGATTGCGTTTGCGTTTATCGGTGTCCCCTTTCTTGCCGATGGCTATCTTTTTCGAGCGATTCTGATCCCGTTTGTGATCTTGTCCTTGGCGGCTATCGGTGTAAACATCTTGGTGGGCTACTGTGGACAGATTTCGTTGGGGTCGGGCGCTTTTATGGCTGTGGGCGCCTATATGGCCTACAACGTTTTTGTTCGAATCGAGGACATGCCGTTAGTCTTAGCGTTGCTCGCGGGTGGCTTTTTTGCGATGCTGGTCGGAATCTTGTTCGGTGTTCCGAGCCTACGTGTTAAGGGGCTTTATCTGGCAGTGGCTACCCTCGCAGCACAGTTTTTTTGCGACTGGGCTTTTGCTCGAATTGGTTGGTTTACCAACAGCAGTTCTTCGGGATCTGTTGCGGTCTCTAATCTCAGTTTTTTGGGTTGGACAATCGACTCGCCGGTTGAGAAATATCTATTTTGTCTGACCTTTACAGCGACGTTCGCACTCTTAGCCAAGAACTTAGTGCGCGGTGCGATCGGCCGTGAATGGATGGCGATTCGCGATATGGACGTGGCTGCTGCGGTGATTGGCATTCGACCGATGTATGCCAAACTCAGCGCCTTTGCGGTCAGTTCGTTCATTATCGGAGTCGCAGGCGGCTTGTGGGCTTTTGTGCACCTGGGCTCTTGGGAGCCGGCCGCGTTTTCGATTGATCGCTCGTTCCAGTTGCTCTTCATGGTGATTATCGGCGGGATGGGCTCCATTATGGGTAGCTTCTTTGGGGCGGCTTTTATTGTGATTTTGCCGATATTTCTAAACCAGGCGCTACCTTGGGTTGGCAGTCTTGTTGGGGTAACTGTTTCGACCGCAATGATTTCGCACGCCGAGTTCATGATCTTCGGCGGGTTGATCGTTTGGTTCCTTATCGCCGAGCCGCATGGGTTAGCCAAGCTCTGGAGTATCGGAAAACAGAAGCTACGTCTTTGGCCCTTCCCGCATTGATTTTTTGTACCTCAGTACTCTGACGACACCCAGAGAGCTAGGGCTTTCGCTGCTTTAACCGGTGTTTAATGCAATAGGAGATAATCCATGAAATTTCGACAGATTGCTTTAGGACTCGCCCTCGCAACCGCGGGGTTGACGGGAATGGTGGGTACATCGGTAGCTACCGCACAGGAAAAGGTACAGTTTTTTCCTAGCTTGACTGGTCGTACGGGCCCAGTCGCGCCCAATGCAACACAATTTGCCAATGGCTACGCCGATTACATGAAGCTTGTGAATGCACGTGGTGGCGTCAATGGCGTGATGACGCTTGTTGAAGAGTGTGAAACCGCTTATGCGACTGACCGAGGCGTTGAGTGTTACGAGCGGTTGAAAGGAAAGCATGGTGGAGCCACGGTATTCCAGCCACTATCGACTGGCATCACTTTCGCGTTAACTGAGAAGGTTCCTGCTGACAAGATTCCAATGATCACCTCCGGCTATGGTCGTAGCGATTCAGCCGATGGAGATATCTTCAAGTGGAACTTTCCTCTGATCGGACATTATTGGGTTGCGGGCGATACTGTGCTGCAGCACATCGCCAACAAGGAAGGTGGTTGGGACAAGCTGAAAGGTAAAAAAATTGCCGTTGGCTATCACGATAGCCCCTTTGGCAAAGAGCTGTTGCCAATCATGGAAGAGCGTGCCAAAAAACACGGTTTTCAATTGCAATTACTTCCAATCCCAGCACCAGGTGTTGAGCAAAAGGCTATCTGGCTACAAGTGCGTCAACAAAGACCTGACTATGTCGTTTTACAAACGTGGGGTGTCATGACGCCGACAGCTATCCGTGAAGCGATCGCGGTGGGTTACCCTCGCGAGAAGATGTTTGG
>CAMBFI010000042.1 GCA_945865935.1 Bordetella parapertussis
AAAAATACCAACGAGCGCAACCAGCACAATGCCGATTGTGCGACGTGTGGCCTCAAGAACCAGAACAATCAGCATCAACGAAAAAACCATATCCCAGCCCGTCAGTGCGTCAAGTACTGGCAGTCGGTTGCTATGTGCTTCGCCCATTATGACGAAGTACAGACAGGCTAAGGTTGAGCATAATGCCAGTCCGTACGAAATGAACGACGAAGTTTGTGGACGGCGCGCGTTCCCTGTCGTGTTTAAAAATACAAGCGTTAGGGTACCGCCAAGGAAAATATGTAAGGCGATCGTTTGATCAACATAAACGCCAGCGGCAATTGCGAAAAAACCAACCGCGAGCGCAATCGATATCAGAGTGTTTAGCGCAGATCCCAATGGGTCTAGTTGCCGAGAACGACCAACGCTACACAGCTCGATAAATGTCGAAAATACGCTCATGTTTGCCTAACGCGATTACTCGATTGTTTCGACGCAGGGCAATCCGAAGCACGAATTGCCCGATGCAACATCACTTAATTAGGCCGGCTTTTTTGTAGGCCGCCGCTGCGCCGGGATGCAACGCGAGAGGTGCCGTTTGTGCCAGACTTTCAGGAGTCAATCGAGCAAGTGTGGCATGTGCTTTTTGAAGGAAAGCAAAATTTTTGAGCATCGCTTCAACGATTGCTTGTGCTTCGCTATCCTTCATTTTTGCAGAGGCAACAACGACTACGCTACCTCTAACTGTTTGAATTGCTGCCGGTTCAAAGGAGTAGGTGTTGCCAGGCACATCAATTGTCGCAGTCCCGAGCTTTGTATTAAGGGTTTTCACTGCGGCAGGGCTCAAGCCAAGCATTCTGAGTGGAGTGTCGCGCGCAGCACTTACTACCTGACTGGAGGGAAATGCAAGCATGTTGATGATTAAATCGATTTGCCCGTTCTTGACCTGGTCGAGTCCCGTGTTGTAAGCAACATAGTTGACACGTCCACCCCAATTTTCGATATCTTTGACTGAGAAGCCATAGGCTTCAAAAATTTGTTCCCCAGTAATCGCCATCAGCGTGCCTTTCGAGTTCAAGGCTACACGTACTGGCATTTTCTTGTCGCGGATTTGCTCAATACTCGTAATCCCTGACGCGGTTCTCGCAAAAATCTGGACAGCCGCTTGAGGGTCAATCATTGCGATCGCGCGCAAATCGCTGAGAGGCTGTTTAAAGGGATCGAGTCCCTCTAAGGCGCGCTTCGCGAACTGAGCGTGTGCAATCCCTAGTTGAACCTTCCCTTGCGACACGAGGACAACGTTTCCAGATTCTCGGCCAGGTTCATAAGTAAAGGAGGTGCCTGGGTACTCCTTTCGAAGGGTTTCCCCGATGGCGGTGCCAATTGCACTCCACGCTCCTCCAACCGATCCGCCGGCGAGCGTTACTTTTTCTGGAGCGGTGGGGTTGGCATATGAAAATTGGCTAGTAAGCAATACAACACTAGAGAACAGTCCTGCGATGAGACGAGTCGTGATCATGGCGTTAGCTCCTTTTTTATGTAGTGTTCACTACATCTGCAGACTCATGCTAGTGGAGTTTTTTCATCCTTGCAAGTTTTTTTTGGTTGCAGGGATGGCTTGCCAAAAAGCATTGGCGGCAGCTGATTGAATTTCTGACTGGCGGTATAGTCTTACCTCTAGCCCGATGTCCCAAGACACGTCCGCGGCATGGACTAATCGCCCTGACGCAAGCTCCTCTTCGATCAGACCTGTTGGCAGCCAAGCAAGCCCTCGCCGCTCGAGAACCATAGTTTTAAGTACGGTTGCCAGATCCGCTGTGAACACCGTATCGACAGCGCAGTTTGTCGGCAAACCCTCTTTCATGGCTCTGACAATTCTGCCTAGGCCTGAGCCTGCACTGTAGGCGAGCAGGGGGACAGGCGTCTGCGCATTAGCGATCAGGCTAAACAAAGGTTTCTTACCCCCAACGTTCGGAGCAGAAACAGGAATTAAGGCCTCTGTCCCTATCGTGATGGATGGAAAATCGAGAGTATCAAGAGTCGAAGGAACCAACGCATGCGCGTGCGTCAACAGAAAGTGCGTTTTGCCTTGTTGCATTAACGACTCGCACCGTTGAAAGACATCGGAGACTAGTTCGATCCCTCCGAAAGCGATCTGAGATTCCATTGCTCGGAGCCATTTGGGCAGGAACGTAAAAGATAGTGCATGCGTGGAGGCGAAGCGCAGTGTGTTTGAGTGCGCCTGGGAAATTGCTTGGGCTTGCGCTGGCAAATGTTCGATATCTGCTAAGACTCGTTGCGCCACGCTCACAAACCAAAGGCCTGATGGGGTTAACCCGAGTGGTTGTCGTGTTCGGTCGAATAGTTCGACTCCAAGCCATTCTTCGAGTGCGCGAATACGTCGGCTAAATGCGGGCTGAGTCATGTGCCGCTCTTGGGCCGCGCGAGAAAAATTTCCGGACTTCGTCAAAACTAGGAAGTCCTCTAACCAGGTCGGGTTCATAGGCAGTGCTTTTTCGGCATAAAAGTCAAAGTAAATAGCATTGGAAACAAGGCCTCTTTTCGAGCAAAGTATGACTTGTACACATTAACGGGCTAATTTCGCCGTCAACGACTAAGGAGCTACGCGTGCCGTCCATCACTAACTATAAAGGAATCATTCCTGCGATTGCGTGTCCGTTCACCGCCGATCATAAAATCGACGAGCCAGGCTTGCGTAAGCTGGCCTCTTGGTTGTCGAAGCAGCCCGGCGTTGTGGCGGTGATGACTAACGGTCATACCGGCGAAGTATTTTCGCTAACTCCTGAGGAGCGCGCCCATGTTACGCAGATCGTTGCGAGTGAGATTGCCCATCGTACTCCGGTAGTTTCGTCGATCGTATGTGAGGGCTTAAGGGATGCTCGTGTACACGCAGACATGGCCAAAAAAGCAGGTGCAACAGCTTTGGATGTCATGCCGCCGCACCATTGGTTGCGGTTCGGGTTCCGCCCAAGCCATGTTAGGGAGTATTTTGACGCGATTGCAGAATCGGATCTCGATTTGATCGCACACGTCTATCCCGCTTGGACTCGCGCTTCTTATTCGACCACAACAATGGCTGAACTAGCGAAGTTGCCTTATCTTCAGGCATTTAAAGTCGGTCAACGAGATATGAATAAGTACGCCGCTGACGTGAAGGCCGTGCGCGATGCGGATCCAACAAAAGCTATTCTCACCTGTCACGACGAATATCTTCTCGCGTCGATGGTGCAAGGTGTCGATGGCGCCCTGGTAGGCTTCGCGACCTTTATCCCTGGGTTGATTAATGATTTGTGGCAGGCCGTACAAGCGGGTGATTTGAAAAAAGCGATGCAAATTCAGGCTGTGATCACACCGTTGAAAGATGCGGTGTACGGGGGCGGAGAGCCTACTGGAGAGGCGCATGCGCGGATGAAAATGGGAATGTATTTGGCTGGCGTCATTGATGCGCCGACCGTGCGTCCTCCCACGGAGATGCCGAGCGACGCCGAGACCAATCAATTACGCGCGGCCGTAGCGAATGCAGGCTTACTGAAACGCTAGGGCAAGCAAAATTCTTAACAAACGGAGACTGACATGAAATTAGAAAAACCACTAAAAATGATTCTTGCGGCATCAGTGGCGTTACTTTGCGCCACAGCGGGTGCACAAAACTACCCAACAAAATCGGTGAACGTCATTATCCCTTTCCCTCCTGGAGGGACACTTGATATCGTGGGCCGCATGCTGGCACAAAAGCTCAGTGAACAAACGGGACAGACTTTTGTTGTCGAGAACCGCGCAGGCGGGGGAGGTACGATCGGCGCGAACGCTGTGGCGAAGGCACCTGCGGACGGTTACACATTACTGTTCAGTGCGTCCACCTTCACAATTGCACCAATGCTAGTGACTGGAATCCCTTACAACATTGAAAAAGATTTCATTCCGGTATCTCTGGTTGCAAAAGCGCCGCTTGCGGTAGCGATTGGTAACCATGTCCCTGCAAATAACATTAAAGAGTTGATTGCCTATGGGAATGCGAATCCTGGAAAGCTATCATTTGCAATTGGTTCTTCAGGCTCTGCGGGGCATCTGTCCACAGAGTTGTTAAAAAAGGCTGGTAAATTTACCGCGGCCACGATTCCTTATAAGGGCTCGTCACCAGCCTACACCGATTTGGTGGGTGGGCGTATTGACGGTTTTATCGATCCAATTCTGGGGTCCCAGCCTTTTGCTAAGGCCGGCAAATTAAAAGTCATTGCAGTCACGTCGAAAGATCGACTCAGCAGCATGCCTAATATTCCGGCCGTGTCGGAGTCCGTTCCAGGATACGAGTTTTATAGCTGGTATGGACTTTGGGCGCCAACCGGCACGCCAGCTGCCGTTGTGAACAAGTTGAGCGCTGAGTCGTTAGCAGCACTAAAGGGTGACATGGCTAAGAAGCTCGTTGAGCAAGGACTCATCGTTGATCCTGGTACAGCTGCCGATTTTGCTAAGTTTCAAAAAGCAGATATGAACATGTCGCAAACCATTATTAACGAGGCCAATATACGTGCGCAGTAAATTCAGTGCGCTCGTGACTGGAACAAGTTCTGGGCTGGGTTGTGCGATTGCACAGGACTTGTTAGCAGCAGGCTGGACGGTACATGGGCTAGATATATTGCCAGCAGCAATCAGCCATGAGTGCTTTATGCCGCATGCAGTGGATCTGCGTGATGCCCTGGCTGCGCAGGAGGTTGCTGCTTCTTGCGCGTCTATTGGTGTGTTCGTGCACGCGGCTGGGTTGCTGCGCGTCGCTCGACTTGGAGCATTATCCCCAGAGGATCTTGAGGTGATGTGGGGGGTGCATGTTGCGGCGGCGAGCGCGATTGGAAATCATTTAATTCCTTGTATGGTGGAGCAACAGTTCGGTAGAGTGGTGTTAATCGGTAGTCGCGTTTCGGCAGGAATTGCCGGACGCAGTCACTACGCAGCCACCAAGTCTGCATTGAATGCTTTAGCGCGCAGCTGGGCCGCCGAGGTAGTGCGTGATGGCGTGACTGTGAACGTCGTCTCACCCGCCGCGACGAACACCGGAATGGTTAAGCAGTCCGGACGTAGCGCCTCGCCTCCCGTCTTGCCACCTATTGGGAGGTTAATCGAACCACAAGAAATTTCATCACTTGTTCGCTATCTGATCGGCCCTAACGCTGCTGCCATTACCGGTCAGAATATTCAAATCTGCGGCGGCTCTTCACTCACTTGAACAAAAAAGTTTCGCTATGAAAATCGTAGAAATCCGAGAGTCAACACGTCCCATCAAATCCGATATCCGCAACGCGTATATCGATTTTTCTAAGATGACGCTTAGTTTGGTCGCCGTGGTGACCGATGTCATCCGCGACGGTAAGCCGGTTGTTGGTTATGGCTTCAATTCGAATGGGCGCTATGGCCAGGGTGCGCTGATGCGTGAGCGGTTCATTCCGCGTGCGCTCGAAGCCAAGCCCGACACACTGCTCGATGATCGAGGCATTCTTTGCCCGCATAAAGTCTGGGAAACCATGATGCGTAACGAGAAGCCCGGCGGCCATGGTGAGCGCTCGGTTGCGATCGGTACCATCGATATGGCCGTGTGGGATGCCGTGGCGAAGATCGAAGAAAAGCCCTTGCATCAGATGCTCGCTGAGCGTTATGGCAACGGTCAGGCTAATCCCAAGGTCTTTGTGTATGCCGCAGGGGGGTATTACTACCCGGGCAAAGACTTGGATGGGCTGAAGTCTGAGATGTTGAGCTATCTCGACCGGGGTTATTCGGTTGTCAAAATGAAAATCGGTGGTGCCTCGCTCGCAGAGGACTGCACGAGGATTGAGTCGGTCTTGAAGTTACTTGGGCCGGGTCAACGATTGGCGGTCGACGCGAACGGACGCTTTGATCTAAAGACAGCAATTGCCTACGCCAAGGCGCTATCGCCCTACAACTTGTTTTGGTATGAAGAGGCGGGCGATCCGCTTGATTACACCTTGCAAGCGGAGCTTGCGAACCACTACCAGAACCCTATGGCGACCGGAGAAAACCTATTCTCGATGCAGGACGCACGCAACCTGATTCGACATGGCGGGATGCGCCCGGATCGAGACTGGTTGCAGTTTGACTGTGCCTTAAGCTACGGTCTGGTGGAGTATTTGCGTACGCTTGAGATGCTTAAGGAGTACGGCTGGTCCGCGACGCGGTGTATTCCTCACGGCGGACACCAGATGTCTTTGGCGATTGCAGCGGGCCTGGGGTTGGGTGGTAATGAGTCTTATCCAGACTTGTTTCAACCCTATGGTGGCTTCCCGGACGGTGTAAAAGTGCAAAATGGCTATGTGACCTTGCCTTCCCTTGTCGGTATTGGCTTTGAGGGTAAGTCAGACCTGTATACGGAGATGAAAAAGCTCTCGTCTTGAGCGTCGGGATCGGGGGGCTCTCTGGCGAGTCCGCCTGACAGAGTTTGTGAGGTTCAAGAACGCATTTGCTCGTAGAATCAACCGGTTATCTTAAGGTATTGCCATCCTTGTTTGGGTAAGCACGCCTTTATTTTCTGGAAGCCGACCTGACTGCGTCTATGCAAAACTTAGTATCCAATGAGATTGGAATGCTGCCTTTAACTGGCGCGCAGCGAAATATTTGGTTCCATCAGCAAATCGACACGGCGAGTGCTGCGTATAACCTGAGCTTCAGAACCCGCGTCTCTGGCAATCTTTCTCCTGAGCGCTTGGCAAGATCGGTTCAGTACGTTGTAGATCGCCTCGATAGTCTGCGTGTGCGTTATCTGGTCCAAAACGAAGAGCCTTTCCAGCAAATATTGCCCTCCTATCCCGTGGAGTTCAAGCAGTGGGATGTTCGCCATGAGAACGACCCAGAGAAAGCTGCACTGAGACTTCTTGACGCACAAACCCTGACCCCGTTCCAGTTTGAAAAAGGGCGCTGTAACCGCTTTGGGCTGGTTAGAGTGTCCGATAGCGATTGGCTGTGGCAGTGGGCGACACATCACTCGACCTTGGATGGTGCGGGTTGTGAGGTATTTGTTCAAGCACTGAACCTTGTGTACAAGAGTGATGAGGCGTTAACCGGCGCGGGTGAAGGCGCTGCGTTGTGCGCGCAGTCGACACGTTTATGGTTGGAGGCTGTGAACGCCGATCAAGCATACCGGCTTAGCGAGACTTGGCGCAGCGACAAAAAATACTGGGAAGAAAAACTCGCGGCGGTGGTGTCGCCGACGACTCTTTCCAAAAACGAACCCGCTGCGGTAGACATTCAGGTTCCGCGCCGAGTGAGTCGACCGCTCAGCCGACACGATTTCAATCAACTGGCAGCCTTTGGACGTGCCCAAGGTAAAAGTGTTTACGCTGCGTTGGCGGCGGGTTGCGTGGCGTACCTATACCGCATCAAGCAGCAGCCCGAATTATGTATTGGCGTTCCAACGGCAAGACGAACCCGTGAAACTCGATTAGCCGGTGGAATGCTGGCGAATCAACTGCCGCTTCGCGTAAAGATTGATGCACAGTCAACGCCGGCAGGTATTGTTCAAGCGGTCGCAACGGAACTGACCCAGGTGATGGCTCATGGCCACTACCCAAACGGGGAGATTCAACATCTCAGGCGCCTGGCTCGTCAGTCGGATGCCTTTAATGTCATTATTAATCTTGCCAGTTTTAATTATGTGGCAGATTTCGATCTCCCGAAGACGCCTTACTACGTGGTTGGGACGGCACCTGTATCGGATATGACGTTACACGTATGGGATAGACGAGATGATGATGTTGTCGACTTCTCCTTTGAGTACAACAAAGAACTCTACACCGACCAAGACGCGGCAAATCATTTAGAGGCATTGTTACGATTCCTCAACGCGTTCGTTGCTCACGGCAGCGAGCCCGTCGCAACCGTTCCGATGATGGACGATGCGCAACGCGCACGTGTGATTGCTAATTCTGTCGGTGAGGCAGTCGATCGTTCGGCGCGCCCTTTGACAATGCCAGTCCTATTCGCTCAGCAGGTTAAGAAAAACCCGTTCGCTGTGGCGTTACGACTAGCCGATCAGGTGGTGACCTATCGAGAACTTGATCAACGATCGAATCAGCTTGCGCGTCTGCTGATTAGTCGCGGTGTGGGTCCGGAGCAGGTGGTCGCCGTGTTGTTAAATCGCTCGGTAGACTTGATCGTTGCGATGCTTGCTGTGTTGAAGGCAGGTGCTGCCTATCTGCCGCTGGATCCCGAGTACCCGCTGGCTCGCCTGTCGTTCATGCTAGAAAACAGCAAGGCCTCACAGCTTTTGACGCATATTGATTCGTTTCAAGATTTTTTGTCTCACAATCGTTCATCCACAGTTCCGG
Organism: Bordetella parapertussis; assembly: GCA_945865935.1. Classification (GTDB taxonomy): domain Bacteria; phylum Pseudomonadota; class Gammaproteobacteria; order Burkholderiales; family Burkholderiaceae_B; genus Zwartia; species Zwartia parapertussis_E. The sequence continues at coordinate 8,331 of CAMBFI010000042.1, forward strand.
TCCTGGACTTCAGTTCGCCCGCGCAGCTGGAGGTCATGCGTACGCTTAGCGATGATGCAATCACTGATGCTATGCGTCTTGGCCCACTTCTGCCAGATCATCTCGCGTATCTCATTTATACCTCGGGCTCAACAGGGATGCCCAAGGGTGCAGGCAACATCCATCGAAGTGTTGCCAATCGTCTAGATTGGATGCAGGACGTGATGCAGTTGGATGCCTCTGATCGCGTCCTACAAAAAACGAGCATAGGGTTTGATGTGGCCGTGTGGGAGTGGTTTCTTCCCCTCATGACGGGTGCATCGCTTGTCATCACAAAGTCTGATGGTCATCGAGATCCCGCCTATCTGAGAGAGACGATTGCGAAACAGCAGGTGACGGTTTTGCATTTTGTTCCTTCGATGTTGGCCGTCTTCATCGAGCAGCTTGAAATCGGAGAGTGTCCGTCAATTCGACAGATTGTCACGAGTGGCGAGGCGCTTGGCGGTGTGTTGCAGAGCCAAACATTGACCAAACTGGAGGGGACCAAGCTCTGGAATTTATATGGGCCGACTGAAGCATCGATTGACGTTTCGGTTTGGGAGTGTCGTGCGGTGGATGGCACGCGCACCCCGCCGATTGGTTATCCGATCTGGAATACCGAGCTGTATATCTTGGACGCGGCCCTTGAGCCTGTTGCTGATGGTAGCGTCGGTGAGTTGTATATCGCAGGAGTGGGACTCGCGCGCGGCTATCTTGGTCGCTCGGCGTTAACTGCCGAGCGTTTCATCGCATGTCCTTTTTCGACGCACGAACATTCCGGTGCTCGGATGTACCGAACAGGCGATCTTGCCTTTCGGCGCGATGACGGTGCAATCGAGTACTTGGGTCGTGCTGATCAACAGGTCAAGATCCGAGGGTATCGCATTGAAACTGGCGAAATCGAGTCAGCACTCTTAACAGGGTTTCCAGAGCTATTGAGCCAGGCCGCTGTTGTCCCAGTAAAGATTGGAACGGAATCCCATCTTATTGCTTACCTTGTTGCGTATCCAGGGATGTCTGTGCCGGAGGCCGCCGCGCTGCGGGCAACGCTGTTAGTGACGTTGCCTGATTTTATGGTGCCTTCGTCGTTTATCTCACTCGACGCATTGCCATTAACGCCAAACGGGAAGCTTGACCGGAAAGCGCTGCCTAATCCGCAGTCGCTTTCAAGCGAAACACCATACCGCGCACCGCAAACTGAAACCGAGATCATTCTGTGCCGCTTGTTTGCCGAGTTAACGGGCGTGAGTTCCGTTGGACTCGATGACAGTTTCTTTGCCATTGGTGGCCATTCGCTCTTGGCAATGCGACTCATCTCTAGGCTTGCGAAGGAACAGCGATGGAATGTTTCATTGCGGACACTCTTCACTTTTTCTACGCCGCATACGCTTGCGTTGCAGGTTGCAAAGCGTACGGATGAGAATATCGTTGCGCTGATTCCGGGGGCGGGGCGTCTTGACGCAGAGCGTATCGTTTTATCATTTGGTCAAAGGCGCTTGTGGGCGTTGGATCGGGTTGAAGGATCCTCTGCGACCTATAACATTCCCTCGGCAGTCAGACTGCATGGATATTTAAATGTCGATGCTTTAAAAAGCACGCTATGGGACATCTTGTCGCGGCATGTCCCCCTGCGTACGCTGCTAATCGAAGGCGAAGACGGGCTTCCGGTTGGGCGCGTGCTGACACCGCCGGACGCTGACACGTTTTTAGAAATCATTGATGTCGAAGCTTATCCCGTTCATTCTCGTGAGCTTGCGGTACAAGCTTTGATTCGTACAGAATACGACAAGCCTTTCGTATTAGACAAAGACTTTGCCATGCGCGCCGGGCTCATAAGGATCTCCGGTGAAGAACATGTCTTGATGATTACCTTGCACCATCATGCTGGTGATGGTGTGTCACAGATGGTGTTGTTTAAAGAACTCGCCGAGGGGTATCTTGCTCGGTGCGCAGGCAATCAGCCCGATTGGTTGCCCCTACCCGTTCAGTATTACGACTGGGCCGCCTGGCAGCAGGCAAGTTTGGAGCTAAGCCTTGAAGCCAAGATCGAGCGTGCGAAGCTGCGTCTTGCCGACTCTCCGACCAGCCTGACGTTACCGCTGGATTATCCACGTGACCCCAATCGCACTCGCCGCGCTGTGTACCTTCCAGTCAAGCTGGACAAGCGGACAGTGCAGGCGCTAGAGCAGTTGGCCAAGCAAGAGGGTACAACCTTATTTACTGTACTCCTTGCAGCGTATGGCGCAATGTTGGGTAGGATTGCGGGGCAAGATGATGTCGTGATTGGCGCCCCGGTCGCTGGTAGGATCCATAGCGACGCTGAGGCGCTGATTGGGTTTATGGTCAATACACTGGCGATACCCCTGTCAATGAATGATGGCTGCACTGGCAAGCAGTTGATTGCGCGTGCGCGCTCGAGCGTTGAAGAAGCGCTGATTGATCAGGATGTACCTTTTGATCGGTTGGTCGAGAGTCTTGGTGTTGCGCGTTCGCTCTCGCACACGCCGGTATTTCAAGCGATGTTTGCCTTTGAGAATGAACAGCCTCAGCCACCTGCATTAATAGGTCTCGCGGCAACGTTTGAACCTGTCACGTTGTCGCGTGCTAAGTTTGATCTGATTTTGGCGCTATGCCCAAATGACAATCACGAGCTCGTTGGAACGTTCGAGTACGACGCTGATTTATTTGCTGAATCGAGCGTCGCGGGTTGGCGTGAAGCGTTTGAGCGGTTGTTAGCGGGGTTGACGAGCGCAGTGGATGTGCCGGTCAAGACGCTGTCGCTGATGGATGGTGTGGCGCGCAAGGCGCTGCTGGAGGCCGCACGCGGTCCAGAGGTTGTCTGGCAGAGGGAGGGCGGGCAGACGCTGGCGGCGATGTTTGCGGCGCAAGTGCAGCGAAGCCCTCAGGCTATTGCTCTTTACGCGGGCGACCAGACGCTGAGCTACGCCGAGCTGGATGTCCGGTCTAATCAGCTCGCACGCCATTTGATCGCCTTGGGCGCGGCTCCGGATCGAGTCGTGGCGGTGATGTTGCATCGTACGGCGGAGTTGATGGTGACGCTCTTAGCGGTGCTTAAAGCCGGCGCAGCCTACCTGCCGCTGGACCCTGAGTATCCTGAGTCACGTTTGCAGTTCATGCTTAAAGATAGTGGCGCGCAGATGTTGGTAACGTCTGAGGCAAGCCAAGTGGCGGGCGTGTCGTTGGCCGTTGAGGTTCTTCTGAGCGACGCACGCGTCGCGCAAACAGTGCAAGGCTTGAGCGCTGCACCTGTGGGCGAAGGCGAGCGGCACGCAGCGCTGCGTGCTGAGCACTTAGCGTATGTGATTTATACCTCCGGCTCGACTGGCCAGCCCAAGGGCGTGGGCGTGATCCACGCTGGTCTGACACACCAGTTGCGCTGGATGCAGACGCAGTATCCGCTAGACAAGACCAACGTGATGTTGGCACGGACGTCGTTTGCCT
>CAMBFI010000043.1 GCA_945865935.1 Bordetella parapertussis
GAGGGGCCTGCCGGCAAGGGGTTGCTCAGACGCAGTTTGTCCGTAATATTCCAATTCACAATCAGATAAGGAAACACCTTTGTCTGATCAATTTGTCGGAACACCCCAGCACCAAAACCTAAGGTCAGGTCTTTAGAAAAGCGTCTCGCCGCACTCATCACCGCGCCATACGTCGCTGTTCCGCCCGTGCCTGTTCCCGACTCGCCTGACCACTCAACCGTCGGCATGAACCCAAGACGCCATTCCGGCGTCGGGGAGTAAAAAAAACTCATACCTAGCACTGGCGTTTCGATTGACGACCAAGGCCCACGACCATTGAAGGCCGTCGGACTCGTCCACTTCCAGTTTTGATAGCTATAACGCACGTTTACGCCGGCGGCAAACTGCTCCGTGAACTGCCTTGTGACGTTCACGTTTGCATTGGCATCCTGCCAGTTAAAGCTTCCGCCGCTACCCAGGCCGGTATCAAACTGGTTGAGACCCGTTACACCAATTGAGGTAACCGTCACGCCCGGAGAGACGGGTTGCGCGGATACAATCTGCCCGATCGGCAAAATACATAAAAATCCTGCGCGCACAACAGCGGTGCGAAGTCGAGCTCGAAAAACAATCGCTTTCATAAATTTTGACCTTAATCGGCAAGGCAGAGGGATACAGAATAGGATACTACCTAAACTCAAATTGCACCGAGAATTGCCCCTCAATATCTATAGGCAGACTCAACTTATTCGAACTATAGTAGGTACTGCCCGTCTTCCTGCTGAAATAATAGCGTAGACGCAAGAAAACACCTTCCCATTTCGAGAAAAAATGAAAGCTCACGCGATCTCTAAAATAACCCGCAGCATTCTTGGCCTGTGCCTCGTTGCCTTTACCCACCATGCGGTCGCGTGTACAGCAATCAATATTTCGGCTAAAGACGGCACCGTCATTGCGGCACGAACGATGGAGTGGGCCTATGACATGCAATGGACGTTGAAGTCCGTACCCGTCGGCACGACCGTTTCTCTCAGTGCACCGGCAAATCTTAAGCTTCCTACGACCGATGTGAAATCAAAGTACGCATTCGTTGGCGTGATCCCTGCGATTCTTAAGGGGGCCGATGCGTTTCTTGAAGGACAGAATAGTGCAGGTCTAGGAATCAGTGGAAATTTTTTACCTGGTTTTACTGAGTATCAAACCGTGACAGCCGGCGACAAAAATTATGTCTCGATTGTGAACCTAGGTGGTTTTATGTTGGGCATGTTTGATAGCGTAAAAGTCTTGCGCGCTGAGTTACCAAAATACAAGGTCTGGTTTGATGCCTCCGAAGTAAGCGGCTTACCCACCCCTCCTTGGCTTCATATGGTCGTCACTGACCGAACGGGCGACAGTATTGTGGTTGAGTTCGTCAAGGGCCAAATGATCATTAGCGATAACATTGCACAAGTTCTCACGAACGCCCCGACCTACGATTGGCACGTCACAAATCTTAGAAACTATCTTTCACTCACAAAAGAAGGCGTTGCTGCGGTTGCCTATCGCGAAGGTAGCGCAACTGCTGCCGGTCAGGGTGGTGCGTTGATGGGCATGCCAGGCGACTACCAGCCTTCTTCTCGCTTTGTGCGCGCCGCTTTTTTACGCTACCTAGCAACACCCGCACAAACGGCTGCAGAGGCGAGTCAATTAGCCGCACACATCTTGAATAACGTAGACATTCCTTTGGGTGTCGTATCCAGTAAAGATGGAACACAAACGGTCTCGGACTATACCCAGTGGGTCATGATCAAAGATCTGAAAAACAACCGAGTCATGATTGCGAATGACAAAAATCGGACCAACTACATTACCCTGGATTTGAACCAGATATTTAGCGGCACAACACCGATTAGTCAGCTGATTGACGCCCTGCCCTATCAGCCAAACGACGTCACCGCAAAATTTAAGGCGGCTGCAAAATAGTGCTTAAGTAACATGACACGCAATGAAGAATACACCGGCGAATGAGGCAACGGTTACGCCGGTGTTCCAGGTGATGAGACGCCAACTCATTGTTTTAAGTTCTTGATGCATCAGCGTCGTGAGTTTTCCCTCAAGATGCGTCATACGCTCGGTAAGCCGTCCGTCTAACCGGACTAGGTCTTCTCGTGTCGCGAGCGTTGGAATAATCGCCTCAAGGCGCGTTAATCTTGTATTGACTGAAAAGCTACGCATCACTGACCTCACTAAAAAGCATAAGCCAAAGTATGACGCAACTCATATCGTTGCGCTCGTTGCAAGCTGGCATTTCAAGCGATTAATTTGTTAAAAACTGTAACGGCTCGTGATCCTTTCAGCTTCGACGTCATTTCTTCCCCGTGCAGGCAAAGTTTTTGAGCTCTTGTTCGACGCTGCGCGGGTTGATGGCTTTCCACGGCCCATAGATCTTTTGTGTATTGACTACATCGCCGCGGGCCATGCGCTCTTCAAACAACTCAATCGTGTAGATCCTCACACGATTATCAGGGCAGTTATATTGTGCCTTGATGACGACCGAATGAAATACATGCCCTTCCTCGTTACGCATCTTGCGTTTGTAGTCAAGCATCTCTGCCACATTCACAAACCTATCCATTTGAATAAGCTCGCTGCGCTCGGTATAAGTAGTGAGCGTTGCGTCCTCATGCATACTCAGCCACTGCGCGTGGGCGTGGTTGCCGAATAGGCCATGCAGCGGCACGAACACACAGAACATCAAAACGGTCGCGCTGTATCTCATGCTTTTCCTTTTCAGAGACTAAAACTGATGTCGAAGTCCTACGCCAAGAACTGTGCTTTGGGCTGACTTAACCATCGCATAGTTATTCGCGTAAGACGCATAGGCATATAAATTAGTGCGCTTCGTAAAATTGTAGAGATAGCCCACGCTATAAATCATTTGCGGTGCGGCATCCATGCTGAGCCACGTACTACCCACTGGCTCCATACGCTGAATCGAGGCCAGCAAGGTTGTCTGTTCGGCAGGTGTTGCCAGCCCTAAGAAGTAAGAGTTAGAACCGTAGCCCGGCACGAAGGCTGCACCAGCCCCTAGGGTGCTGTCAGTCAAAATACCTCCGGTCGCGGCACCACTACCAGCGGGCTGCCCAGCCCATGCACCATTACGGGACTGCCCATACGCGACAGAAACCTTAACGACCTCAAAGTTATATAAGCCACCCATCACCCACGAGGTTGGGTTTGGCTTGGGCGCGCCGCCAGGAATATTCTCGGGTCCCTGCAGTTGGTCATAGCCTGCTGCAAGCAGTAGAGGTCCACGAATATATTTCGCCCCGACCGTCACTGCACGTAAGTTGTTACCCGCTTGAAACTGATAACCGGCATTGGTCTCCTGGCAAGTGGCAACGGTACAGGATGCATTCCCTAGATACAAACCCGTCATCTCTGTCGCAAACGAGTAGCCAAGACCTAAGATCAAACCGTCTGCAGGCTGAGCCTGAAACAGCACCATATTGCTATAGCGTACGGTATTGGTCGAGCCAAACGAGGCACCAATGTTTGCCTGTCCAAAGCCCTCCGAGAAAGGGTCAATCGGAAGAAAATAGTTTGTTGCGAGATTGATCTGGCGACCAACATCGACCTGACCGAGCTTGTTGTCCCGAATCGACAACGTCGCCTGACGACCAAACATCCGGCCGCCTTGCGCTGCCGCTCCATTTCCGGAATTAAAACCGTTCTCTAGGATGAAGAACGATTCAACGCCACCCCCTAAATTATGGACACCCCGCATACCAACGCGTGAGCCACTTTGGACGCCGTTTGCAATACCAAAAAACTGCTGGCTCTCAGTCGTGCCGATGACATTCTGGCGCGTCGACAGATACTGCACGCCGATATCAACGACGCCATACAAATTGAGCGAATTCTCTGCCCGCACGCCTTGGGGCAGGCAGTACAAGAGCGCACAAATGAACAAGAATTCTCTCATTCGCAAAATTTAACAGTTTTAACGTATCAGATCACCCAGAAAACTAGAGGGATTCTTTCTTAATCGCGCACTCGAGCGCTTCTCTGTGGGCGGGATGCGCGATCTTAAGCATCGCTTGTACACGCTCGGTCAGCGTTTTCCCGCGAAGTTGTGCGGCGCCCCACTCTGTCACGATAACGTCCGCATCGCTGCGCGCACATGTGACGGGACCTGCCTTAATCTGCGACACGATTCTGCTCAAACTCCCGTCCCGAGTGGTTGAGGGCAACGCAATAATCGAGCAACCGCCAGGTGCAGCGAGCGCCCCGCGGACAAAATCCACAAGCCCTCCTGTCGCACCAAGGTAACGACCTTGTGCAACTTCGGCATTGACTTGCCCGGTCAAATCAACCTCAAGCGCAGAATTGATCGCTGTAAATCGATTAAGTTGCGACAGCTGTTGATGCGCATGCGTATAAGCGTAAGGCTGTAAATTCAAACTGTTGTAGCGGGCGCCAAAGTCATAGAGTTTTTGTGTGCCGAGCAGTGAAGCGGTCGTGGTTTTCCCCGTATCAATTGCCTTATAAGCATTTGTCACCACCCCAGAGTGCACTAAGTTAATAATTGCATCGCCCAAGACGCCGGAATGTATGCCGAGATCACGACGATCATGCAACAAACTTAAGATAGCATCTGGTATTGCACCCAAGCCAAGTTCAAGGGCCGCGCGATCACCCACAAATTGTGCCGCATGCATCGCAATTTGCTTTTCAATTTCGCCAAACCGTGCAACGGGAAGCTCCAGAAGCGGTCGATCGCTATCGATTCTGGCATGAATCGTAATACCTTCAAGCAAGCCAGCCGTATTCGTCCAAGGCATTTGCTGATTGACTTCAACAATCACAACGCGTGCGCGTCGGGCGGCCTCCGCCATATAGTCTGCCGAAATACCCAGACTATGTTTACCATCTGGCCCGGGCGGACTGAGCTGCAACAACGCCACATCGCACGCGATCTCACCCCGCGTGATCATGCCACCCAGCTTGGAGCAGTGCAGCGGGACCACGTCGAGGACACCCGCTTCAATTAACCGACTATTTAGCCCAAATCCGCCAAAACTCGACAAGCTCAGATAGTCTGCATGCTCAGGCTGAAGGGTTTGCGAGTACGTTGCACCGACAAACACCGAGACAGGTCCAATCGCCTGGCGTTGAGCAACTACCGCTTCAGTCAGCGTGAGCGGTTCGGCAGTTGTTTGCGTCCAGATCAGTGCGTCGCCTGGTCTGATATGGCGCGTTAAGTCTATCGCTTCCGTCAAAACGTCACGACCGCCCGACCGCGTATACCCGCTTGCATCACTTTTGCACAATGCTCAAGCAGGTTTTCAAATTTGATTGGGTACGCAATTTGATGCAAATGTTGGGGATGTAAATCGCCGCCCTTTGCCATGCGTGCCCAAATTTCACCACGCTCTGGGACAGGATGATTGCCATTGATCCCCACTAACGACACAGAACGCAAAATAAATGGATAAATCGAAGTCATCAGCGTCTCACTCGCCGCATTTCCAAACGCACAAATAACGGCGCGCTGTTTAGCAGAGCGCAGCACTGCATCAAGTGGTGCACCGCCAACCGCATCGATCGCACCTGCCCAACGCTGCTCCTCAAGCGGCTTATCGCCTCCGGCAATTTCGTCACGACCAATTACGCGCGTCGCACCGATTGATTTTAAATATGCCTCTTCAGACTTTTTACCCGTGCTTGCGACGACTTCATAGCCAAGACCAGCCAGCATATCAATGGCAAACGAGGAACTGCCTCCGGTGCCGCCCGTGACAAGGATGGGGCCATCTGTCGTCTTCACGCGCCGCAGGATTTCATCAACGGCGACAGCAGACGTGTAGGCAGCCAACCCCATGGCAACTACATCAAACGGATCTGTCCCTACAGGCACACGACCAACCCATGCCGCCGGTACACGCACAAATTCGCTATAGGCACCATCTCGGCGCATGCCAAAATCGCGCCCACCCTGCACGGTGACGACGTCGCCAACCTTAAACGCCGAGCTAGCAGACTCCGCCACGACACCCGCCATTTCAATTCCGGGGATACACGGAAAGCGACTGATCACCTTCCCGACGCCCATCACCCCCCGAGCATCTTTGTAGTTCACCGCGGCGTACTGGGTCTTGATCACCACATCGCCCGGATCCAAATCATCGATCACTTGATCAACCAAGCGACTCACCCGCTTGCCATCTTCAAGATATTGCCTAATCGCCTTAAATTTCATACTGCCATCCCGACATTCAGTTTTTATTTATCTTTGCACCACAACACCGCTTGCTAGCAAGGTGTCAATTTGCGATTGACTTAGACCGTACTCAGCGAGCACTTCGCACGAATGTTCACCCAGGGTGGGCGGTCCATAGCGTACGCGCGACTGAGCGTCTCGATCGCCGACTGCCAACCCAGGCATCTTCACATTGCCTGCTACGGAGTTGGGCGTATCAACAATCAAACCATTGTGCTTCAGTTGTGGAGAATCCATCACCATATCGTAATCAGCGATGGGACCGCAGATGATATCTTGCGCTTCCATGAGCTCTTGCCACTGCGCTGAGGTTTTTGAAGCTAACAAAACGGTTAACTCTGTCATCAACTTCTTGCGATTCGCTACACGCAAAGGAATGGTGGAAAACTCGGGATGCGTCGCTAACTCGGGCTTATTAAGTAACTTGCAAAGCGCCGGCCAACGATCATCGTGATAGGCAGCAATCATGATCCAGCCATCTTTCGTTGGGTAGGCTTCATTGGGTGCCGAGTAAGGTGCGGCTGTGCCTATGCGTATTGGCTTTTCACCGCTCGACAAGTAGGAAGCAATAGCAGACTGTTGAAACATAATCGCGCTGTTATAGAGCGACATGTCAAGATGCTGACCAAGGCCCGTCGCCTCTACAACCCGCAGCGCCGCCATCACTGTGCTGGTGGTTAAAAAGCCAGTAACCATATCTACAGCAGGTACCAGAACCTTCATTGGTGGCGAATTTTCATCACCAATGTTGCTCATCAGCCCCGACACGGCTTGCACGATTCCATCGACACCAGGCTTATCACGCCAAGGTCCCGTTTGACCATAAGCAGACACTGAGGCAAAAACAATTTTTGAGTTTACTGCGCGCAGCGCGTCGTAACCGATGCCTAAGCGATCCATCACACCGGGGCGAAAGCTCTCCAACACGACATGAGACCTTGCTGCTAGTTCTTTGATCAGGATCGCGCCTTCTGGTTTCTTTAAATCCACGATCAAGGAGCGCTTGCTACGGTTAAAGCACATTGAAACAACAGACTCACCATTTTGCCAAGGGGGACCGAGCTTACGTCCGATATCACCAGCGGGGGCCTCAACCTTGATGACCTCTGCTCCCATATCGCCCATCTGCATACCCGCCAGGGGGCCAGCACCGATCTGGGTAAAGTCGAGGACGCGTACGCCCTCCAATGCCTTGTTAATCGACGGCATCTGTTCAGACATAGTGATTCCTACTTCAGTCGAGTTTAAGACCGATATTCGCGATGGCTCGTTGCCAATACGCTAGATCTTGCTTAATCAGGTCCGCCATTTGCTGTGGATCTAAGTAGCTTTCAACAAAGCCCTGGCGCACCAACTGTGCCTTGGTTTGTGGATCTTGCATCGCATCGCGAATCGCTGCTGAGATTTTTGCCACAACATCTTTGGGCGTATTAGCGGGTGCCAAGACCGAATACCATAAAGGTACGTTGTAGCCCGTTAGACCACCCTCGGCAATGGTTGGCGTATCAGGCATCGCCGGTGAACGCTTGGGCGTAGAGACTGCGATAGGCCGTACCCTTCCCGATTTGACGTGTTGCTCAAGCGATGCCATTGTGCCGATCGTGGCTTGCACCTGACCACCGATCAAATCAACGATCGAAGGTGTCGTCCCTTTATAGGGAACATGCGTAACCTTAATCCCCGCATCAAAATTAAACACCTCAAAGGCAATGTGTTGAGGCGTACCCAATCCAGGCGTACTGTAGTTCAGTGAACCAGGCTTTGTCTTCGCAAGCGCAATGAACTCTTTGAGATTTTTTGCAGGCACATCGGGGTGAATCGCCAGCAACATTGGTACCGAAGCGATTTGAGCCACCGGCGCGAAGTCCTTTGCGATATCAAAGGGAAGCTTTGAGTAGATCCAGGGATTCATGGTGACTTGATTAGAGGCAATCACGATGGTGTAGCCATCGGGAGTCGACTTCGCAACAAAGTCAGCGCCGATGTTACCGCCTGCCCCAGCACGGTTATCCACAACAACTTGCTGGCCCAAGATTTCAGACATCTTCGGCGCCAGTGCTCGAGCCAAAATATCGTTGCCGCCTCCTGGCGGAAAGGGCACAACAAATCGAATCGGTTTATTCGGAAAGGCTTCCGTAGTTGACTGCGCCTGCGCAGAAATTCCAACAAGTGCTGATCCAATGAGGGCGATGCACAACATTATTTTATTCATGATTATTCCTTTACCGATAGTGTTTAACTTGCGATTACTTCACGCGTCCGATTTCTCGTAGGTACTTGTCGTACCAGATGACTTCGTCGTTTCGAATCTCAGCCATCTGCTTGCTAGTCTTGAAATCATAGGGCAGGAAATTTTGTTTCAGCATGTTTTGAAACTCCTTTCCCTGCACAACCTTGGTGAACGTCTCTTCCAGTTTTTTAAATACGTCATCTGGCATCCCAGTCTGCGCGATGACCACAATCCCGCTATTTGGCGGGTTATCCCAAGGGCAACCAATTTCTTTTAGGGTTGGGGCATCTGGGAAATTTGAATCGCGTTCGTTCTGAAACAGCACAAGTTGCCTAAACACACCATCTTTGAGCAACTGGTTATGCGAGCCTGAACCAGAAGTGAAATCAAAATGGTTACCCATCAGCATCGTATTGGCTTCTGTTCCGCCCTTGGTTGGTACGTGTTTGAAGGTCAAGCCCTTACACTTCTCCAAAGCAATGACACCTAGTTGCTGTGAGCCAGTTGGAATACCGCCAGAGCCTGCCGTGCCGTAGGACATGCCCGGATTCGCTTTTGCGTATTCAATAAACTCTTGGATTGTTTTCCAGGATTTATTGCTATTGACAACGACCGAACCGTTGTGAAAATAGCTGTACTGCAACATGATGGTCAGCGCTTCAGGTTTAAAAGAAACCTTCAAGACTTTAGGCCTGACTGTCAGGGTTGAGGTCGAGCCGATCAACAGTGTGTAACCATCTGGCTTTTTAGAGGCAGTCAGCCCAGCAGCGACTGTCCCACCTGCCCCACCTTTGTTCTCAATCGTGATCGGTACGCCTAAGATCTCTTCCGCCCCCTTGGCTAAGGCACGCGCCGAGATATCCGTGGTCGCGCCCGCCGCATAGGAAACTATAAAGGTGATGGGCTTAGTTGGAAATCCCTGCTGCGCGAACGCTGCCGCTGGAATACATAGTATTGGCAAAGCAAAGCGAATGGTGCGTACGAATCGATTCATGTTGTCTCCCGAATGCATAATTGCACTTCAATATTTGTTTAACCACATCGACTTTACATACCGTGCAAGGGCATCACCTTACGCACAGCGGGCATCTCCAGCATACGCTTATAGTGCTCAGTCACACGCGGAAACTTAGCCATCTCTACGCCATCTGTCGCGAGCCAACTAGACATCGTAAACAAATACGGATCTGCCACGGTAAAGTTAGCCCCCATCACCCATGGGCCACGCAACAATTCTTGTTCTACCCAATCAAAACAGTCACTCATGTTTTGCGGGACCTTGGCTTTCATCGACTGCAACGCCGCTGGGTCATCGGACCAACGCGACCCACGTGGGCCGTGCGCATGCACGACGTGCACTGTTGAACAAAACCAACTATTGGCGGCCTGCATTTCCGCCAGAGCAAACGGATCATCAAGGGGTGCAACGTTCGCTTGCGGATAGATTTGTGCCAAATACATCAGCAGCGCTGGGGTCTCAGTGATAACACCACGGTCGGTCACCAAGGCCGGCACCCGACCTTTTGGATTCACGGCAAGGTACTCTTTGGATCTTTGCTGATTCTCACGGAAATCTAGTTTGATCGCCTCGTAGTCTGCACCGACATACTCTAAAACAATGTGAGTGGCGAGTGCACAGGTCTTCGGTCCGTAGTAAAAACGTGTCGTCATTGCGGTCATCCGTTCGGTTTAATGTTAGTAATATCTTCAAGGACTCGGCACTTCGTCTTCTTTCAGGCGTCCTCTCAGCGCATCAAGCGACTGCGC
>CAMBFI010000044.1 GCA_945865935.1 Bordetella parapertussis
GTACGGATATAGTCTTGGGACAAAACCTCGAGCATCGTGGCACGGGTAATGCGCGCAATCAGCGCGATGTATACAAAGCCCAACGCAATCGAAGGCAACACAAGGTGCTCAAACCAAACACCAAAACCTTTCTTATAAGAGACGTATCCCTGCACAGGAAACCAATCGAGCTCTAATGATAAAAAGAAGCTAAGTAGGTAACCCACAACGAACACTGGGACTGAAAAACCGATCACAGAAATCGCCATGATGCTGCGATCAATCCATGTGCCAGCTTTCCAAGCGGCCAAGACACCAATTGGGACGGCGACGCTGACAGCGAGGATCAGGGTGAGAACCATCAACGAAAGCGTAGGCTCGACTCGTTGTCCGATCAGTTCAATCACTGGCATTCCGGTGAACATTGACGTTCCGAGATCGCCTTGAAGTAAGTTGAAGAACCATTCAGAGAATCTGACGAGAAACGGCCTATCGAGGCCAAGGCTTGCACGAATTTTCTCAACGTCAGCAGGACTTGCCTGGTCCCCTGCAATCACCGCCGCTGGGTCACCTGGCGCGATGTAGAGCAAACTAAATACAAAAAAAGCCACGACCAGCATGACTGGAATGGTCGCAAGTACCCTTCCAAATATATAGCTAAACATATTGATTGTTTATCCGTGCTTCTAGATTGGATTTACTGTGGGGAATCAAATGGGTCGATACCCCAAAAGGTATCGACCCTAAACGATTCAGTCCTAACTTAGGCTTTCTTCACACCGGTGAACCATGGCATTGGGCCAGAGGTAATGCCGCTGAGATTTTTACGCCAAGCTTGGTAGGAAAGGAAGAAGCCCGTGGGGATGTACACAACTTCTTCCATCGCAGCCTTGTTGATATCCGCGAATGACTTTTTCTCAGCTTCGAGAGTCGAGGCATCAAACCAAGCATCCACGCCTTTTTCCACTGCCGGGACGTTGGGCCAGCCGAACCACGCCTTATCGCCGTTTGCACGCACACCAACGTTACCTGCGAGCGTTGCTGCGTCAGCACCGGCGTGCCAAGTGTGGAACATACCCCAACCGCCTTTGCCAGGCTCGTTTTTAGATGCACGACGCTGGCCCACAGTACCCCAGTCCGTTGCAACGAAGTCAACCGTCATGCCCAAGCGCTTGAGGACGTCCGCAGTGATCTCGCCCATACCTTTAGTGATTGCTTGGTCTTGTGCAACCAAACATGTCACAGGTTGGCCTTTGTAGCCAGACTCAGCCAACAACTTTTTGGCAGCTTCCAGTTGCGGGCCCTTCTTCAGCACCTCACCACCGGCCTCTGAGTACAGGGGGGTGTCGGGTGTAAAGAAACTAGCGGATTTCTTCCAAAGCTTCGTGTCCGATCCCACGATCGCACGCATATAGTCCTCTTGGCTGATGGCCATTTGAACAGCACGGCGCACCTTCACATTATCAAACGGAGGGTGAAGGTGATTCAAACGGAACGAACCGATGTTACCGAGCGGATCAGCAATATCCACTTCGATATTGCGATTACGCTTGAGCAAGGGAATCAAGTCAGGCAAGGGGGTTTCCCACCAGTCGATCTCACCGCTTTGCAAAGCCGCGGAAGCCGTTGCGGGATCAGGCATGATGATCCATTCGATACGATCGAAGTGAATGATCTTGCCGCCAGACATCCAGTTGCCGGGCTCACTGCGCGGCTTGTAATCAGCAAAACGCTCGAACACAGCCAGCGCACCGGGTTTCCACTCTTTGCGCGCAAAGCGCATTGGGCCCGAGCCGATGTACTCTTCGATTTGCTTAAACGGGTCGGTCTTCGCGATACGCTCAGGCATGATGAAACAGATCGGTGTGCCGACCTTACCCAACGCAAACAACATCTTTGGATAGGGTTTAGAGAGCACCCATTTAAAGGTCGTATCGTTGACAGCGACCAGTTCTTTTTGAATCGCCTTGAGCATCAAGCCCATCGGGTCACGAGCAGACCAACGTGTGATGCTCGCCACGCAATCAACAGCGCGCACAGGCGAGCCGTCATGAAACTTTAGTCCTGGGCGAAGCTTGAAGGTCCATGTCAAGCCATCGGCCGACATTTCTTCGCTTTCAACCATCTGCCGCTTTGGCTGCAGTTTGTTATCGATGCCGTACAACGTATCCCAAACCAGCTGGGATGCATTACGCACCACGTACTGCGTGCCCCAAATTGGGTCAAAGTTAGCCAAGTTCGCCTGCGGCACGAACTTCAATACTTTGGTGGAACCTTGCGAAAACGCTGGGGCGCCGATAACGCCAGTCGCAGCTACGCCCAAGCCAGCCGCGCCTTTCAGTAAATCACGTCGATTGAGTTTCATGTATGACTCCAAATAAATTAAACCGTGCAACATCTTGAAAGCAATAACCGTGCCACAAAAACTAATGGATCCACTCGAGCTTAACTTAAATTGGGCTCGCACCCAGCCACTTTGGCAATCGCCAAGGTCGCGGTAAGAAAAACCGTGAAGAGACGGCTACTTTGTAACATAATGGTGCAATCTAAAACATACAAGTAATCCCTCATGAACTGTGATCTCCTCCTGAAGAACGGCATTGTCATTGATGGCTCGGGTAAACCCCGATATCGAGCTGACATCGCCATCAAAGACGGCAAAATTACTGCGATCGGTTTAAACCTGCAGGTTCACGCCAGCACGACTGTCGATGTGGCGGGCGCCTCAATTGCCCCGGGCTTCATTGACGTACATACACACGATGATCGACTCGTACTGGCCGATCCGTCCATGGAACCAAAAATAAGTCAGGGTGCCACCACGGTGGTCACTGGCAACTGCGGAATCAGTCTGGCGCCGCTTGGTAGAACAAATCCCATTCCACCCATCAACTTGGTCGCCAATGACAACCCAAATCAGCGCTTCAGCACATTTAAAGAATATTTTGAAGCACTAGAAAAAACGCCTTCATCGATGAATGTCGCCTCGCTCGTCGGACACACCACGATGCGTACCGTCACGATGCAAGACGTTAATCGGCCAGCAAATGAAGCAGAAATCGCGCAAATGCAAAAGCTGGTGCAAGAAGCGCTCGACGCGGGCGTGGTCGGTGTGTCGACCGGCTTGTATTACGCCCCCGCTCAGGAAGCTACCGCGAGTGAAGTGCAAGCAGTTTTTGAGCCCTTGCGCGGAACCACCGCCGTGATCGCTTCACACATCCGGGACGAAGCGGAGCACGTACTTGAAGCGATGACCGAGGCCATGTCGATTGCCAATGCATTAGGCGTGCGTCAGATTATCTCGCACCACAAAGTCAATGGCCGTGCAAATCACGGACGCTCAACCGAAACGCTCGCGCTTGTTGATGAGGCACGCACCCGGATGGATGTGTGCATGGACTGCTACCCCTATGTCGCTTCGTCGACCATCTTGCGGCAAGATAATGTGGAGCAAGCCTCCCGCACACTCATCGCATGGTCAACACCGAAGCCAGAGACGGCTGGGCGCTATGTAGACGAGTTACTCAAGGAACAGAACCTCGAGTTCAGCGAATTCTTGGCTTCGCTGCAGCCCGCAGGTGCGATTTATTTCTCAATGGATGAAGCAGATGTCGAACGCATCATGGCGCACCCAGAAACCATGATTGGTTCCGATGGCCTTCCGCACGACACATTTCCGCATCCACGGCTTTGGGGTGCATTCCCCAGAGTTCTTGGGCACTACTCACGCGATCGGAAAATATTCCCGCTCGAGACCGCAATTTATAAGATGACGGGCATGCCAGCCGCAAAATTTGGCCTAAAAAATCGTGGCCTGATTGCTGAAGGCTATGCCGCCGACCTCGTCGTATTTGATCCCGAACAGGTGCGCGATTGCGCAACCTTTGCAAACCCCAAGCTACCCGCGGCAGGCATTCAACGCGTGTACGTCAATGGGGTAGCCAGCTGGCGCAATGGTGCCGCAACCGGCGCCCGCGCCGGTCAGGTGATACGCCGCAACTAGGTCAAGACCAACAGACTTACTTGAGCAACACCTCCTGGGTCATGCGATCGCGTAAGCGATCCATGAAACCCAGGCATTGTTCAAGCTGGCTAATCTCGATGTATTCATTAGGCTTGTGTGCGACGGCGATATCGCCAGGTCCGACCACGACACAGGGGATACCGGCTTTATGCAGCCATCCCGCATCCGTCGCAAACGAGACACGACCTAACAAATTGTTTTTAACTAACGACGTTCCCAAGTATGTGATGGGCGCGTCTTCAGCCGTTGCCAATGGTGCGGAGTTCGATATGGTCTCAAACGAAATATCCGCATCAGCGGAGAACTTACGCATCTCAACCTTGAGCATTTCAGCGTGCTCTTGAATCTGTTGAATCAAGGCGTCAGAATTACCTTGCGGCAAGGTGCGGCAGTCAAAAATAAACTCACAATCTTTTGCAACAATGTTGGGCGCTGTGCCACCGCGGATCACTCCCGTTTGCATCGTGCCATGTGCAATCTTGAACATCGGATCAAACGGGCCGTCTTTTTGAATCTGTAACGCCATCGTACGAATTTTTTCAATTAACCGAGCGGCATATTCGATTGCACTGACCGCCTCAGGCGCCATCGAGGAGTGCGCTTCTAAACCACGGACTCGGCAACGCGTCACGCGCATCCCTTTATGCCCTGTCATCACCTGCATGCCCGTTGGCTCGCCCACGAAACATCCCGCAGGACGAATACCCGCCTCGGCCAAATCACGAATGAGTGTTTGCACACCAATACAACCGACTTCTTCGTCGTAGGTCAAACCGATATTCAACGGCTGCTTTAAGTCGCTGTTCATGAACGCAGGCAGCATTGCCAGAGAGGCTGCAATGTAGCCTTTCATATCCACAGCACCGCGACCGTAGATCTTGCCGTCAGCAATGTGCGCTTTAAACGGATCGGTGTTCCAAGCCTGACCATCGACTGGCACCACATCGGTATGCCCGCACAACACGATCCCACGAGCCTTGGGGTCGCCCAACGTCGCGAAGAGGTTAGCTTTGCGTTTTTCTGCGTCATAAGACAAGCGGACCGGTATACCCAAGGCCTGCAAATGATCACGAACGTACTCAATCAACCCGAGATTAGATTCCCGACTTGTGGTGTCAAAGCCGACAAGTGTTTGAAGAAGCTCGATTGTTTTCTGAACGGTCGGGGAATAAGTCATAAGTCCGCTTTATTGAGGGCAAAGTATTTTTATACCACTGCCAGTCCTTGGATCACCACACATATGAGTGCCGATTAGTCAAAAACAAAGCAGATCGTCTATTCTTTAGTATCGTTTTGATATTAATTGCCAGTCTTTATATAGGGTTAGCCATGAATACCCAGATTTCGAAGGGAAATGGACTTGCGTTGTATCCAAACCCGATCGCCGCTAAACCACAAGACCAGTATGGTCAAGCCAAGGAAGCGATCCTGCACTGCGCGGGCTTTGATGCAGCAGAAAAAGAAATCTCAGGCTGGCCTGGCTATCACGCGACAGCTCTGCACACTCTCCCCGTTCTTGCAAAAAAACTGGGCATCGCCGCCCTGTACTACAAGGATGAAAGTACGCGTTTCGGACTCAAAAGCTTTAAAGCACTTGGCGGTGCCTATGCGGTGTTTCGTCTGATCCAGCAAGCAATTGCCGCTCAACATCCAGGCCACTTAGCGACTCCCAAAGAAATTTTGTCTGGTCAGTATTCTGACATCGTCTCGAAGATGACGGTCACCTGTGCAACGGATGGCAATCATGGTCGCTCCGTCGCTTGGGGCGCACAGTTATTCGGTTGCCATTGCGTGATTTACATCCACGCCACGGTCAGCGAAGGTCGCCGTGCCGCGATTGCTTTCTATGACGCCGAAGTCATTCGCATTCAAGGCAATTACGATGATTCCGTGCACCATGCCGCTGATCAGGCTGCGAAAAACGGTTGGACGGTTGTGTCCGATACCACCTATGAAGGCTACCGTGATATCCCCATCGATGTCATGCACGGCTATGGCGTCATGTCGCGCGAGCTGATCGAACAGCTTGGGCACAAAGCCCCAACACACGTACTGGTTCAGGCTGGGGTCGGTGCACTGGCCGCGTCGGTATGCGCAGCGTTCTGGCAAGAATGGGGTCCCGCCCGCCCCTCCTTTGTCATTATCGAACCTGAGCGTGCCGATTGCTTTTTCCAAAGCGGGTTAGTCGGCAAGCCTGTCGCTGTATTGGGCGACTTGGATACTGTCATGGCTGGCTTGGCCTGCGGTGAAGTCTCTCCCGTCGCGTGGGATATTCTCAAGCACGGTATTAATCACTACGCTACGTTGTCGGATGCTCATGCGCTCGAAGCGATGCGAGTCTTTGCCAATCCAAACGCCTCTGATCCAAAAATTGTCTCAGGCGAAACCGGCAGCACGGGGCTTGGGCTACTGCTCGCAGCACAAGGAAACACACAGGTCTGGAGTGCTCTAGGTTTGAACGCATACTCACGCGTATTGCTCATCGGAAGTGAAGGCGACACAGACCCAACGATTTACAAGGAAGTTGTCGGCCGCTCCGCAGAGGAGGTGCTCGCGTGACCTCATCAACACTGACGATTAACGGCGACCGCATGATGCGCCAACTACAGCAACTCGCCGAGATCGGACTCACCGAGACAAAAGCTTGCTGCCGCCTGGCGCTCACCGACGATGACAAACTAGGTCGAGACTTAGTGATCGCCTGGATGAAAGAACTGGATATGACAGTGACTGTCGATCCTATCGGGAATATTTTCGGTGTGCGTGCAGGCCTACAGCCTGACTTACCGCCCGTGATGACAGGCTCGCATATTGATACGGTTCGCACCGGCGGCTTCTATGATGGCAACTACGGCGTACTCGCTGGACTTGAAATCGTCGCGACACTCAATGATGCGAGACAACCCACCCAACGATCATTAGTTGTGGGGGTGTTCACCAACGAGGAAGGCGCTCGCTTTGCGCCTGATATGCTGGGGTCGCTCGTATACGTAGGCGGAATGCCTCTTGACGAAGCCCTCGCCATCAAAGCGATCGACGGCGCACGACTCGGCGACGAATTAGAACGTATTGGCTACAACGGCAAGGCGCCACTTGGCGACAATATGCCTCATGCCTTTATTGAATTACATATCGAACAAGGGCCAATCCTCGATATCGAAGGGATAAAAATTGGCGCGGTCGAAAACCTCCAAGGTATTTCTTGGCAGGAACTCACCATTGTGGGTCAGTCAAATCACGCAGGCACCACTCCAATGTACTTGCGTCACGACGCTGGTTACGCGGCAAGTGCCATCGCGACATTCGTGCGTGACTTGACTCGCAAGATGGGCGGACATCAGGTCGGCACGGTGGGCAAAATCGATCTCACGCCAAACCTGATCAATGTGATTGCCGCCCGTGCGGTCATGACGGTTGACCTACGCAATACAGACGAAAGTTTGCTAAGACAAGCAGAAATGGCATTCGAAGAGTTTTTAAAAGAACTCGCTGAATCTGAAGGCGTCACCATCACCTCGCGTCGCTTAGCCCGCTTTGAGCCTGTTTTGTTCGACACGTCGCTAGCGGATCGCATCGCACATCACGCCAAAGCGCTGGGCCTCAGTCAGCGACGGATGACCTCAGGTGCCGGGCACGATGCACAAATGCTTGCACGCGTCTGCCCAACATCAATGATTTTTGTGCCGAGCGTCGGGGGCATTAGCCATAACCCAGCAGAGCACACCGAACCCGAAGATCTGATTGCCGGCGCCAATGTGCTGCTCGCGACACTAACCGAACTCGCAAACTAGGAAAGACAGACATGACTCGAATCGTCACCGTCGGCGCCGCGCAACTAGGCCCCAACCAACGCGCAGATTCGCGCAAAGATATCGTCACGCGCTTGCTATCTTTGTTGGAGCAAGGCGCCCGGCACGGTTGCGATCTCGTTGTATTCCCGGAGCTTGCACTCACGACCTTTTTCCCCAGATGGTTCTTTGAGTCTCAGGCTGAGCTCGACACATTCTTTGAAACCAACATGCCAGGCCCCGATACACAAGTGCTGTTCGACACCGCACGCAAACTTAAGGTTGGATTCTATTTAGGCTATGCCGAACTGACTCAGGAAGACGGCAGAGCGCGTCGTTTCAACACCTCCATCCTTGTCGATCAAACCGGAACCATCGTTGGAAAATACCGCAAAATTCATCTGCCGGGTCACGCCGAACACGAACCCTGGCGCCAATTCCAACATCTCGAAAAACGCTATTTTGAAACAGGCAACTTAGGCTTTCCTGTCTTCCGGGCTTTCGGTGGAATCATCGGGATGGCAGTCTGCAATGACCGACGTTGGCCAGAGACCTATAGAGTAATGGGCTTGCAAGGTGTCGAGATGATTTTGATTGGTTACAACACGCCGGTCCACAATCCTCCTGCCCCTGAGCATGACAACCTGTCCCACTTTCATAATGAGCTTGTCATGCAGGCGGGCGCCTATCAAAACGGGACTTGGGTGGTGGGCGTGGGTAAAGGCGGTCGCGAAGAAGGCGTCGATCAAATTGGTAATTCGATCATTGCCGCCCCCTCAGGAGAGATTGTTGCCGCCTGCAGCACACTTGGTGATGAGCTTGCTATCGCGCGTTGCGATCTTGACCTGACGCTTTCTTATAAAAACTCAGTATTTAACTTCGCTAAGCATCGTGAGCCACATGCCTATGGGATGATTGTCGAACGTAAAGGCGCGATTATTAGTGTTTAGCCCGCAAACTTTACTTGAGCGCGCTCATCTACGCTTCATCGAACGCAATTGGCTCTCAGCCAACCAGATCGTTTTTTATGACTCTGACCATGAGGCCAGCGTTGTCGATACCGGATATATCAAACATCAAGAGATGACCTTGGCGTTAATCCGCGAATCCTTGGGTAGACGCAAGTTAACGCGGATTTTGAATACGCATCTGCACGCCGATCATTGCGGCGGTAACGCGTTATTAATCAAGACCTACGGCGCAGACCTGCTGTTGCCGAGCGCCTCTTTTGAAGCGGCGAAACAATGGATCCCGCTTGCTGCTGACTTTGCCTCGCTCGCCCAGCGCTGTGATCGCTTTACACCGACCGCGGCATTGCAGCCTGGCTTCTCGATTTCACTCGGCACACGCCTTTGGGAAATTCATGCTGCAC
Organism: Bordetella parapertussis; assembly: GCA_945865935.1. GTDB lineage: Bacteria > Pseudomonadota > Gammaproteobacteria > Burkholderiales > Burkholderiaceae_B > Zwartia > Zwartia parapertussis_E. The sequence goes on from CAMBFI010000044.1 coordinate 9,164, forward strand.
CGGGACATGACCCCAGCTCAATCATCCTTTTCGACCCGGTCGAAAAAATCCTAATTTCTGCCGATGCACTCTGGGAAAACGGCTTTGGCATTATCTTCCCAGAACTTGACGGGCAAAGTGGATTCTCTGAGCAACAAGCTATTTTAGATCTCATTGAACAACTTGCGCCCCATGTCGTGATTCCTGGACATGGGAAGATATTTGCCGATGTCGAGGCTGCGATCGGACGAGCCCGCACACGACTTGGTGCGTTGCGTGCTGATCCGATCAAACACGCGCGTCACAGTCTAAAGGCGTTAATACAATTTTTTTTGCTAGAGCTCGAGTCCACTACACGCGAGGCCTTAGCGCTTCGTCTTCACGGTGCCAAGCTTATTGGCAACATCTGTGCTTTGAGCCAGATGCCACA
>CAMBFI010000045.1 GCA_945865935.1 Bordetella parapertussis
GTTCTTGGCATTGGGTAGGGTCATCGGCGTCAATGACGCGAATCCCATGCACCTGGTTGAGCCAGATCGGATCTGCTGGCAACAATGCGCGCAGGATCTGTCGATTTTTCTGAACAATGTTCGGGTCATCCCCTGCACCCAAGCCCAGATTCAGGGTGTCATACGGTGAGGCCCCCACGCCGCCAGCCCGCGTCGTGCAGAACATCTGAACCCCGGGCCACGTCGCACGTGGCCGTACGACGGGTAGCGCGGCTGCCGCGATTATTTCCACTGAATGCCCTCTTGTACCTTGCGCATATCCTCAGGCATCGGCGCCACGAACGACACCTCCGTGCCAGCGCTCGGGTCATCAAAGCGCAAGCGAAGCGCATGCAGCATTTGCCGCTGTGCGTCACCAAGCACTCGACCACCATACTGCGTGTCTCCGAGTAAAGGATGCCCAAGACTCGCCAAGTGAACACGGATCTGATGCGTGCGACCCGTCTCCAAGCGGCAACTCACCTCTGAAATGTTGGAATCTTGGTATTCGCCGCAGCGCAATAGGCTGTAATGGGTGATGGCGGCTTTAGGCGCGTTAGGGCGCTCGACCGACATGCGCACCGGCACGCGCGGATCGCGGCCGATAGGACGATCTACCGTCCCCGCAGGCAACATACGCCCGTGCGCCAAAGCAAGGTACTCGCGCCCCATGGTGCGCGCTTGCAATTGCCGGACTAAATGTGTCTGCGCGACTTCATTGCGGGCCACCACAAGCAAACCCGACGTGTCTTTATCCAGGCGGTGCACGATCCCTGCCCGGGCGACATGCGCCAATTCGGGGTAGCGATACAGCAAGCCATTGAGTAGCGTTCCGCTCCAGTTGCCCGCACCGGGGTGTGTCACCAAACCAACAGGCTTATTCACAACAACCCAGTCTGGGCTCTCAGCAACGATCTCAAAGTCAATTTCTTCAGGCGTGAACGCCTGATCCTCCGGGGACTCCTGCTCGTAGACCGTAATCAAATCGTCTTCATGCAAGGTTTGACGGATCTTGGCAGGCTTACCGTTCACCAGAACATGGCCGCGCTCAATCCATGTTTGCAGCCGGCTGCGGGAATGCTGCGGCACAAGCTGCGCCAAGACCTTGTCCAGTCGCTCCAGAGCCTGGTTATCGGTCACCCGAAACAGCTGCGGCTCGTCATCGGGCAGTGCATCATCAGAAATAGGCGTATCAGGCATTGGGACTCGTCTTATAATCAGCAGAGAATGCTAACACCAAGGATCATTTTGTGATGGGTCTGCCCGCTTTTTCTTTGCTTTGGACTTCCCGAGCCGCCACTTTACTTAGCCGTCTGCTGCTCGTATTTTCTGTGGCTGCGCTTGTTGGCTGCGGCACATCCCAGCCCGAATACGATCCAACCTCCAACTGGAACGCGGAACGCCTATTCCAGGACGGCAAAACCGAAATGAATGGTGCCAATTGGCGCGTCGCGAAAGAACGCTTTCTGGCGATCGAATCGCGCTTCCCATTTGGCATTTACGCCCAGCAGTCGCTCGTGAACCTCGCCTACTGCCATTGGAAAGACAAAGAGCCCGAGCTTGCACTCGCCGCGCTCGGTCGATTTCAGCAACAGTACCCATCGAGCCCCCTCACGGATTACGCACTCTACCTCAAAGGACTCATTAACTTCACACCTCCAAGCGCGGTGTTTTCAACGATTACGGGTCAAAAACCTGGCGAGCGTGATCCACGCGCCCTACGTCAATCCTACGCCTCGTTCAACGAACTCATCACACTCTTCCCAGATAGCCGCTACACACCAGATGCACGCAAGCGTATTGTCTGGCTCGTCAGCACCATGGCAGAAAACGAAACTGCCGTGGCCCGCTTCTATTACGAGCGTTATGCCTATGTCGCCGCCATCAACCGCGCACAAATAGTGATCACAGACTTCCAGGGCGTGCCCTCAGCAGAAATCGCACTGTATGTGATGATGAAGTCCTACGAAAAGCTAGGCATGAAAGACATGCGCGATGACACTGAACGCGTGTTGTTGCAAAACTTCCCGAAAACCAAACTAATTAGCGAAGGTTTCCCTGATCGCTACAGCTTCTGGAACCCTCTAAGACTCTTCTGAGATTCTTAGGTCGCCAAAACGCCAAACTTCTTTTTACTCAACACGCTCTGCATGTTGAGTAAAAAACTGGACGGCCTCGTCCAGGTCCCGAGTACGCGCAAACGGCGGCAGTCCACGCCACAGTTGTTTGCCGTAGGGCTTGTCCACTAGGCGCGTATCACCCACCATCAGTACACCCCAATCGGTTTCGCTTCGGATCAGTCTGCCCGCGCCCTGCTTCAGTGCAATCGCCGCTTCGGGTAACTGATATTCCATAAAGGGGTTTCCACCACGGCTACGACATGCACGCAGGCGGGCCTCAAGCACGGGATCGTCAGGGGGTGCGAAGGGCAACTTATCGATCGCCACCAACGTCAAGCGATCACCCGCCACATCAATGCCTTCCCAAAAACTTGCGCTCCCCACCAAGACAGCATGATCAAGTGTTCGAAAACGCTCAAGTAAATCACGCCGTGTGCCATTACCTTGCCGCATAATGGGCCAGGACAACCCGACACGGTCATAGGCATCGGCCAGCAGGGCCGCTACGCGCTCGACTGCGCGCAAGGTTGTGCACAAGACCAAGGCGCCACCTTGACTCGCCTGAATCAAGGGCATCAACTGCTCCACAAAGGCCGGAAGAAAATCTGAGGACTGCGGTGCAGGTAAATGTTGTGGAACGAATAACATGGCTTGATTGGCATAATCAAAGGGAGACTCCATGCGCACCGTCTCGGCACTTTGCAACCCAAGCCGCTCCGTGAAGTGCGAGAAATCGCCATGCACCGATAACGTGGCTGAGGTAAAAATCCAGGCCTGCCCACCCTGTCGGTAGCGCGAGAAGGCCTCCGCCACAGACAAAGGTGCCGCATGCAAGCGCACATGATGCAGCCCTAGCTCAACCCATCGAACGATTTGATGTAAATCCTGTGCCTCGGAGCGCACGCCACGTCCGGGCTGCCCCCACTGGGCCAAGCGCTCGCTTAATTCGCGTGCGGTGCGCGCCGCAGCCATCAGATCCGGATGTTTTTCCTCTACGCTGGACAGGAGCTGACCCACCCCATCCAGTACCCCCTGCAATACGTCTCGGGCAAGATCAAACGCAGCGGGCTCGGGAAACGCGTCGAACGTCACACGACGAGAAGGCATGTTTTCAAGTGCGGCGCAGCTCAAGCGCAATTCGCGTGCCGCTTGTTCTAGTCCCCGCGCTTGCTCAGACCAGTTCGTCAGTTCACGCGCATGCGCAAGACCGGCAGTCTCGATCACGCGGCACAAATCTAAAAATTGATGCGTCGAAACACTCGAACCTAAAAATCGTGTTGCCGTATCAGGGAGCTGATGTGCCTCGTCGAAAACAACCGTATCCGCGGCAGGTAAAAGATCTGTCACGCCTTCGTCGCGCAGCATCAGGTCGGCCATAAACAGCGCGTGGTTGATCACTACCACGTCCGCCTCTTGGGCCTGTCGCCGCGCCTTTAAAACAAAGCAGTCACGTACATTGGGGCAGTCTTGGCCCAAGCAGTTCTCGCGCGTGGAGGTCACGCGCTGCCAGATCTCAGCGTCTTCGGGCACCGTGGGCAAATCGGCGCGATCACCCGTGGCGCTTTGCTGGGCGAACGTCTGAATATTGCGCAGTTGATGCACTTCGCCGCGAGACTTTAGTGCCCTATCTTCGCCTTGCTGGCGCTCGAGATGATAGTGACAAACATAATTGCCTCGGCCTTTGAGCAAGGCAATCGTGGCCGGGATGCTGAGCGCTTCACGCACGCGGGGCAGATCCCGAGAAAACAGTTGATCTTGCAAGGTACGCGTGCCCGTCGACACCAACACCTTGCCGCCACCGAGCAGCGCAGGTACGAGGTACGCCCATGTTTTACCGGTACCGGTGCCCGCCTCGGCAATGAGGGTAGAACGTTCGGCAATCGTGCGCTCCACCGCTTGGGCAAGCTCAATCTGGGTCGCACGCACACGAAAGCCTGGCGACATGGCCGCAAGCGGTCCATCAAGGGAAAAAATCTCGGAAATCAGGGGTTCTTGCATATGAAACACCAACGAAGCATGCTGGATCATACCGCCTGAACTGAGTGCGTTCTTTATCTGTGGCAAAATCGTCCGTTTGTCGCCTTACAAGAAGCGTTTGATCAGATGAGTGATTCCAGTATGACGAAGCCAGCAGACACAGAACTGCGCATCATTGCGCAACTGGCACAAGAGTTAAGCATTCGCCCGCAGCAGGTCGCCGCCGTGATTGCGTTGCTTAACGATGGTTCGACCGTTCCGTTCATTGCGCGGTATCGCAAAGAAGCCACAGGGGGCTTAGACGACACTGTCTTACGTAATCTGGATACCCGTCTGCTGTACTTGCGCGACCTGGAAGACCGTCGTGCCGCGATTTTGAGTTCGATCACAGAACAAAACAAGCTCACTCCGGAACTCGAACTCGCGATTAAACAGGCTGACACTAAACAGCGCTTGGAAGATCTTTACGCACCCTTTAAGGTTAAGCGTCGCACGCGTGCTCAAATCGCTCGTGAAGCGGGGCTGGAACCCTTGGCCGACGGCATCCTAGCGGATACTCAGTGCGACCCGCTCACCCTTGCCGCCCAATACGTGAATACGGAAGCAGGCATTGCAGACGCGAAAGCCGCATTGGACGGTGCCCGCGATATTTTGGCCGAGCGCTATGCTGAAAACGCAGACTTGCTGGCTGATATGCGTAATCACTTGTGGACCCAGGGTTACCTGTATTCCAAAGTAGCGGATGGCAAAGAAGCTGAGGGTGCGAACTTCCGTGACTGGTTCGACTTCAATGAACCGCTTCGCACGCTTCCTTCGCATCGCATTTTGGCGATGCTACGCGGCCGCCAACAAGGCGCTCTTGAATTGCGCATCGGGATCGAAGCCTCCCAAGACATCCTTATTCCCCACCCTTGTGTCGAACGCGTAGCCCGCTTTCTTGAGCTCGGCAAAGGCTTGTTCGATGCGGCTCCGACACCGCGGGCCAAATGGCTCGCCGACGTGGCCCGCTGGACCTGGCGCGTCAAGCTGCTCACGATGTTCGAAACCGAAATGCTTACACGCTTGCGTGAGTCGGCCGAAGCCGAAGCGATTCGTGTGTTTGCAGCCAACCTGAAGGATCTGCTGCTTGCCGCGCCGGCGGGTCCCAAAGCTGTGCTTGGGCTTGATCCAGGCATTCGCACAGGCGTCAAAATTGCCGCCATCGACCACACCGGCAAGGTCGTTGAAACCGCCACCATCTATCCCTTTGAGCCGCGCCGTGATCGCGTGGGTTCGCTCACCACACTTGCGACTCTCGCGCGCCGTCATAAGATCGAACTCGTGGCAATCGGCAACGGGACGGCCTCACGGGAGACTGAAAAATTAGTTGTAGATTTGATGGCCGCGCAACCAGATTTGAAGCTCACGCGTGTCGTGGTCTCTGAAGCCGGTGCCTCGGTGTATTCAGCCTCCGAGCTCGCCGCACTCGAGTTTCCAGATCTGGACGTCAGCTTACGTGGGGCAGCCTCGATTGCGCGACGCCTGCAAGACCCCTTAGCGGAACTTGTCAAAATCGAACCCAAAGCGATTGGCGTCGGACAGTATCAACACGATTTGAATCAGCGCGAATTAGCGCGCTCGTTAGACGCCGTGGTTGAAGACTGCGTGAACGCTGTCGGCGTGGACGTCAACACGGCTTCGGCAGCGCTCTTGACTCGTGTGTCGGGGCTTAACAGCGCGCTCGCCAAAAACATTGTGTCGCATCGCGATGCCAAAGGCGTGTTTCCCAACCGTAGCGCACTCAAGGACGTCCCGCGTTTCGGTGAAAAAGCCTTTGAACAAGCGGCAGGATTCTTACGAATTCCCAATGGTGACAATCCGCTCGACGCGTCGTCCGTCCACCCCGAGGCCTATCCAGTGGTGGAACGTATTTTGAAGAAAATTGCGGCCGACATGAAAGAAGTGATTGGCAATCGCGACAAACTCAAAGGCCTATCGCCGTCCGAGTTCACCGATGAACGCTTTGGTGTCCCCACCGTACGCGACATCCTGCTTGAACTCGAAAAACCCGGTCGCGACCCACGACCAGAGTTCACAACCGCGACCTTTAAAGAAGGCGTTGAGACACTTAACGACCTGTTGCCAGGCATGTTGCTCGAAGGTGTCGTCACAAACGTCGCAAACTTTGGTGCCTTTGTCGATATCGGTGTGCACCAGGATGGCTTAGTACATATTTCGGCACTTGCTGAGAAGTTCGTCTCGGATCCACGGGACGTCGTACGCGTCGGCCAGACCGTCAAAGTGCGGGTACAAGAGGTCGATATTCCACGCAAGCGGATTGCGTTGACGATGCGTTTGAATGACGAAACGCCAGTGGTGCGCAGCGCAGGCAGCGCACCGTCAGCGAGCAAGCGTCCGGCGGGGGGCTCGAACAGCGGCAAGCAAAACAAAGGAGCGAGTGCCGAGCCAAGTGCGCAAGGTGCGATGGCTGCGGCGTTTGCTAAGTTGAAGCGCTAAGACTTGGCAAGCTATTAGGCTGATTTGAGGTATCGCTCAGGGGGATTCGGAACGAAAACTTGACGCCACCCGCGTCAAGATTTTCAAAACGAATGGAACCAGCATGGATCTCTATAATATGCTGACTCAACCACAAGCCCACGCCTGTGCCATCGGACTTTGTTGTAGCAAACAAACCAAATACCTTATGCATCACACTCGGATGCACCCCCATCGCGTTATCAGAAACCGAAACATACCACGCGCCACCCTCGACCTGACTGGTGACGATTACCTTTAAATCCTTACGACCGGTAGCGTTGCACGCGTCCAGCGCATTGGCCAGCAGGTTCGAGATGACGCGCCGAATCAAACCATCGTCCAATATTGCACGAGCGCCAGTGTGTGCACGGCATTCAAATTCGATCCCAGATTGTTTGATCCGGCTCGCGTAGAGTGCGACGACGGACTCGACCATTGAATCCAGCTCGCAGAGCGTGCGCTCGTCCATCCGTTTGACGAATAATTTCTTCAGACTCAGGATTAACTTAGCCGCCTCTTGATTTGCGTTCGTAACCCGATTGAGTATCGACACAATTTTATCTGGACTTTGATTTGCCAAGGCATATGACTTCGCCGACTCTGCATCGAGCTGAATTCTTGCTAAAAATTGATTGAGCTCGTGCGACAGTCCTCCCGCTAGGGCACCCGTATGCACCAAGGCATCTGCATCCAAAAGGTTACGCACGAGTATCTCTTTTTCTGCAAGCAACGCTTCAAGACGGGCTCTGTCCTCGATGGCACGCAAGGCCTCTGTTGAGCAGTGTTGTAGCCAAAAATATAACAGTCCGATATCGATACAGAAAAAAAGTGAAAGCCGAACACCACGTAACGACAAATCGAAACCTTCAATAAAATCAACGTCAACAGCATTTATGTCAGACAGGGCAACCCACAGCACGACCAAGCCTACAATATTTACATATGTATTCGCTAAGGCAAGGAGATATACCCAGCGTCCTAGCAACAATCCCGACTGATTTCGTACTTTATGAAGCGTAAAGACGATTAAGCTGGCGCAGCCTATGTAGAAAATTGTAGCGACAAAGTAGCGGGCGTCTCCCCGATCATCCTCGCCTAAAAAAAGCACGGGCGTAAGCGACACCCCTAGAACTAAGAGGAATTGGAATAGGACGAGCCTCCAAACCACGTCTTTACCAAGGAGCGACCTAATCAATACTATTTTTAAGAAGATAGCGAAGCCCAGTAAGACGCTTGCTAAAGAGACCGCTACCGCACCACGCTGTGTCAAATCGGCTTCATGACTCACTACAAAAAGATCAAGAGCGAATATTGTGCCCCTTGATGCATAACCAATAAAGGTGCTCATCAAACCAATTATAAAAATGTAATAAGAGCTATTGCGATCTTTTGAGGCAGTCGAACTCTTCAACACAAACAGCATGGCCAACGCAGCGGTAGCCATCAAAATGTGTATGGGGACGAGGTAGTTATTCATACCTGAACGCTATACCGTATCCAAAATTTTCTCAAGAGAAATGCGACAAATACTCAGCACAATGTCCTCGAGATGATTATCGCGAGCTATTGATTTAAGCCTTCGATGGCGGAGGTTCGCCTGGTGTTGCTACAGCACGACGCTGAGCAGACTCACTTAAAGCCATGAGTTCAGATAATGAACGCAGACGCAGCTTATACATCATCTCTGATTTGTACTCTTTGACTGTTGATAGTGCCACGCCTAACTCACTCGCCAGCTCGGCATTGCCATAGCCTCTCGCCATCAACGTGAACACTTCACGCTCCCTGGGTGAGAGGGCCTTCAGTTTTTGTTCAAACTCTAACTGCTTAATTAATGCGCGCATCAACTGCGCATCAAGCTCGAGCGCTTTCGTCACGGCCGCCAGGAGACTTTCGCGAGTGAAAGGCTTCAGTAGGAAATCGAGCGCCCCATTTGACATGCCCTTGATGGCTTCTGCAACACTACTTTCACCACTAATAAAAATAATGGGCATTTTTCTGCCATCGCTCAAGAGTTTCTCTTGAAGCTCCACGCCAGACATTCCCGGCATGCGCACGTCAGTCACCAGCACTGCGGGAGCAACGTGAGTGAACTCCTGTAAAAATTCCTGAGGGTTCGCGTAGGCCTCAACTCTGTAGCCTACAAAGCGCAATACTTCACAAATACTGGTACGTAGCTCTTGATCATCTTCCACAAGAAATACAGTGCCGGGATTTGGCGTATTGTTAAGGAGCAGATCCATAGATCGCGGCATGCATGTTTTCCAGGTCAGGTGACTTACCTACTTTCGAATGCAAGATTCAATGAATCTCACTACACACAATCATGCCAAAAGATGTATCTTTAGAGTACCCGCCTTTCGCAGGGAAAGAGTCATCTTGGCTCAAGCCACCGCAGCCATCGAGGCATGTGCAGCCCGAAGCAGGGCGACACGTTCATCCCGTTGCGCAGACGCATCCGCTGCGATCCCAGTCGCCAGTACTTGTCCGTCAAGCACGATAGAGTACCCGACCTCGCCATCCAGACGAATGCAGCCATTCACCTCCGCCAATTGAAACTGACGCATCGCAGCACCCGCCAATTTAGGGTCTGCAAAGGCGACCGAACAAAAGAGCTCAGTACCATCTGCTGCCATGAACCGGAAACGAAACTGACCCGCTTCATCCCGAAAGCTAACAAAGCGAG
>CAMBFI010000046.1 GCA_945865935.1 Bordetella parapertussis
ACTTTGACCGTGCCATACAAGCCAGCTTGCACAAACGTAGAGCCTGCGGCGGGGGTGGTCACGCTGCTTGAGTAGCCACCGAGGGTGGTGTTGAGTGTTGGGTTGAGCAAGCCCTGCGAGTCGGCACCGATCGCAAGGTTCGCGCGGTAAGTGTATTCATCTTTAAGTGGGTCTTTGTTCAGTGAACCTGCCCCCACACCGATCACGCCACGCACGCCGTTGGCGTTCATGCGTCCGACGGTAAGCGCTGCAGCGGTTGCGCCCTCATCGTAAGCGGCTTGGCCGACGTACTGGTAGGTCAATCGTACATACGGGGTGATGCGCACAGCGCTGGTCTCAAACGGACGACTCAGCCCTGCACTGACCAACACATCGTTGCCCATCACGGACTTGTTGCTAAAGCCACTGCTGATACCTGTAACGTCGCTACGCGAGAGGTTTGTTGAGCTAAGCCCCAGGCTCACCATACCGTCGAGTACATAATCTTCTGCCACAGGCATATTGCCGTAGAGGAACAGTGCACCCTGCTGGATGGTGCTGTTGCCACCGGTTGCATTAACGGTGGTGTTTGAGAGCGCTAAGCCACCACCGAGCTTGAGCCCAAGCTCAGCATTCGTGTAGGCATCCACACCAAACACAGCTTGGTATAGATTGTTATTGAATCCATTGCCACCGCTGTTACCCGAACGCTCACCACGTTGGTAGGCGATCTCACCCCAGGCACGACCGTCTGCCACGGCTGCACTCGTGAGGTTTGCAGAGTTGGGGTTTACGGCGGGGTTTGAACTCATGTTGGCAGTAGGCAGCCCTGAGGGGTTGTTACCCGTGATGGCGCCTGCCGATAAGGGGGTGGCTGCATTGCCACCGCCAGCACCAGTACCGCCGTTCAGTTGATTCGGTGCCATCGGGAAGTCACCCAAGCGTGCCAATACCGCTTGCTGCACACGTTGTGTCGTTTGTGGCAATGTTGCAGCTGAGGCTGCATGGATCTCGCCCGAGAGGGATTGTGCAAAGCCTGGAAGGCTTGCTGAGGTTTGGCCGGAGACGGCATAGAGCAACGAGTCTTGTGCTGCCGTAGCAGTACCAGCTTGGTTAACGCCTAGCAATTGGTCCAAGACATTCGCCACTTCCTTGGCGTTCGTAGTGCTTGATGACAACGTAGAACTGTACGAAGTCGGTGTCACCGTCAGATCAAGGCTATTACTACCTGCCATGTTGTAGAACGGCAGGAACTGTGTGCCTGCAGTCAACTCTGCAGGTTGCGTGACAGAAGAAAACTTACCCGAGATACCGCCATCGGCCGAGACAATACGGAAACGATCACCCAGCACAGGCGCGTAAGGCGCGCTGCCATAGCCGGATTCATTCGAAGCAAACAGATTCGCCACACGCGGGGCAAGTGTTGCACCAGAATTAATGATGAACTGGCCACCGACCACATTCAGGTAGGAGTAATAACCGGTTGCGCCAACAGGTGTGGCGCTATTAGCCTGAGTCGTGCCTGCGATATCCTGCTGGTAAGTCGAGCCGGTAGCCATCGTGACGTTACCGGTTGAGGCCAGGTAGCCAGGCGAGTTACCGGGTTTCAGGGTACCGGCAACAAGGATGTTCCCGTTAATGGTGCCTGTACCCATCAGTGTGGCGCCACTGTTTACAGTGACATCGCCGTAACCAGTTGGAGAGGTGCCTGCAACAGACAGCGTACCCGATGAGACAGTCGTGCCACCTGTGTAGCTGTTTGCACCAGTCATGACTGTTGTACCTGTACCTGTAAAGGTCAGGCTGCCCACTCCGGACATCACTCCAGACAACGTAGCTGAACCAGAGGTTGGTGACTGAATCGTGCCACCTGCTGAATTGACAGTGAACGCCTGAGCAGAGGAATTGCCAGAGGCGAGAGAAAGGACACCACCATCAAACACAGGATTTGCTGTAACACCGATACTAGCAAGGCTAAATGTGCCGCCTGTGGCAATATTTGTAATAGTGGGGACTGAGCTATCAACACCGCCACCGCTGCCTCCGCCACTACTAACAATCAGATCCCAAATAGATCCGCTAGTATTAACTAAACTCCAGTTGAACGCACCATAAGTACCTGATGTACTCACAAGATTTGAAAGTGAGAAGCCCTCTAAAACCGATAAGTATGTTCCTGCTTGTAATACAGAGGCAGATACACCCGAAACTCCACCAGAATAAATTCCAAAATTTGTAGTAGACCCACTGTAAGTGGTCAGTTTAAATTTCCCATAAACAGAGGGAATATAAGAAATAAGGTTGTAATTGGTTGGAAGTTGGTTTGCCGTCAGTTGCGAACCAGCACCTTGAGAAACAGCACCTTGAAGATTATTAATAGTAGAAATCAAGCCATAACTAATAATTTCACCACTCAATGTCCCTGTATTCGTTAAAGTCGTAATTTGTCCGTTAAAAGCCAGCTGTAGTGAAGCACTCAGAGCAGACGAAATCGTGCCAGTATTAATAAAGCTTTCAACTGTCGCCCCACCACTGCCATATATATTAATTGCGCTTTGGCCTGCACCGTTAGTACTAATTGTTCCTGCGTTATAAATTGAAATATTATTGGCTGGACTGCTAGGAGACAGATACACTGAGTTGACTGACGAAGTGATGACTCCAAAGTTGGAAAATGACGTTCCGCTTCCACCAATAAGAACACTTGTTGATGCACCAGTTGACAGCGTTGCATTCAGGTTGATTGTAATATCGCAACCGCCCACACCATCTGAAATCGGCGTATTTGATGTTCCGCTCACGGGGCTTCCAGGACAAGCAGTAGCCAACGCTCTCGCAGAATAAGTCAGCGCAAACCCCGTCGAGGCGACTATCACCGACATCATCAGCAACGTATTTGCTGACAAGATCGCTGATCCAAACTGCTTTTTAATGACCTGACGTGCTGACTTTCGCTTCATGATTGCTTTGCGCCCAGAGTTTAAATTTACGTAAATTTCCATGCGGGCAATATAATTTGTAATGATTGCAATACCGAGGATCGTTTTGCACAGCTATTTTGCAAACTCATCCTTTCGGATGACTTCATGCTAAGTAAACCAATTTTTTATTACCTACTTTATGAATAATTTTGATTTACTTACGCTAAAAATTTTTGTAGCGGTTTGCGATGTAGGTAATGTCCTGAGTGTCAGCGAACGCGAGCACCTGGATCCTTCTGCCATTAACAAAAGACTGACCAAGTTTGAGAAAGAGCTTGGCGTCAAACTCCTTAATCGATCGATCAAAGGAATGACACCTACGGTAGAGGGAAGAGGGCTGCTAAAGGGTGCTCGGGAATTGCTTGCCAATGCAAATCAGCTCCTTGATCACATGAAAGATTTTCAGCTTCAACGAGACGATACGATCGAAGTCATTGGTAGCAAAACGATTTGGTCCGGGTTCTTACCGTACGATATTGGTAATTTTTTAATCCAGCCAAATAATAAAAAAATCAATGTCGTGATGCGTGATGGCGACAGAATGGATGTGGTCGAAGCTGTTCTGGAGGGACATGCTTCTTTAGGGATTACCTGGGATAAAAAAAGTCTTAAAGGGTTAAAGTCTGCACCTTACCGACCACAGACAATTGCGGCATTTATCCATGCCTCGCATCCACTGAGCAAGCACAAGCAGCTTTCATATAACGATGTCGCACACCTTGAGCGCGTTGCAATATTATCGAACCGTATCGTTGAACTTGAACTGGCAAGTAAAAAAATTATCGATCCTGTTTCACTGAGATTTCGTGCAATTGCACCAAATTTTGAAATCGCTTTGAGACTAGCTGAAATGCAAGTCGGTATTTTACTGGCTCCGCTTGAAATGAAGCTCTTTGTCAAATCCCCCTCAATGGTCGTAATTCCTTTGAGCAACAAAGATGCCCATAGAGACTACTTTGTGTGTTTTCAAGACGAAAACACCTTGTCTTATGGCGCACAACTCTTACTAAAACACCTCGTTGATTCAGTATGCCGGACCTAAAGTTTCGCGATCTCATTTGTGCCGATGCACTGCATGCGCTCGAAGTGCTTGAAAATGAGTTTACGAAATCAACGCGACAGTTTCCGTGGACACGGTTCAGTGAATTATTTCCAGCGGATGGTCGTTATAGCGAAGGCGAATTTTGTGGGCCTGTCGATATGTCTTTGAGTTTGTGTGTGGATGATGTCGAACGACCCAAGCTGATTGAGAAATTTATTACACATTTGAATGCAATGCCTGCCAATTCTTTTTTTAACGCAATGGTACTTGCAAGTTTTACTGCCAAAACGGACTAGATAATCTAACACCTTACAAATGATGCTGACGTCAATTATTTTTACTGATTGATTACTACCAGGCAGCAACAATCGCATCAAGCTTTTGAGCGCATTCTGAGTATTGAACAACCAGCGTCAGATAGCTCTTCATCAACTCATCCCAAGCCGCCGACGTAAAACTATCGACCGCCGGGCAAGGGCTGGCCAGATTTGCTGGTATTGGCGGTCGAGATGTCTTGAAACAGCACCCTGGCGGGGCAGAATAAATAACATCACAAACGGCCTGAGGTGTTGAACTCTCAGGTTTTTTGCTTTTGGTCTGCGGGAGGGATTCTAACCAATGACTGAAGTCACTCGCGTAGTGTACAAATCTTGCAGCCAGTCCGATCCACGAATTTATATGGATCAGACAAGCAAGGGTTTGACTGTCGCAAGGGGCAGAAAGAGAAAAAGTGGTTGTTCTGGGAGCGCAATGAACCCGTGGTGAGCGTAGAACCCGGCGGCCGCCTCGTCTTTGGCATCAACGACTAGCGCATACGCTGCGATCTCTGCCGTGGCCGCACGCCTGAGGGCATCGGCTAATAATGCGGCTCCGAGGCCCTTGCCCTTGAAGGAATCGCTCACGGCCAGACGCCCCATGCGCACTGCCGGCACGCTGGGGTAGCGAGGTAGTTTTTTCGCAAGCGTCTCGGGTAGGTCAGATAGCAAAATACTCGCCGAGGCCAGCGTGTAATAGCCCGCGATCTGTCCCATATTGTCGTTCGCCACGAAACAAGCAGACACTCGGCGTTTAATGTCCTGACTAACCTGAGTACGAAAGTACCGATCCAGTGGTTCAATGCCGCACGTAAACTTCGCGCGATCAGCAGCGAGATCTAGCGCCAAAACAGAAAATTTAGGTACCTTTGGACGAACTGTCACAGGTGACTTCACGCAGCAAGAAGCTTGTTGGCCTTTGCAAAAGCGCGCTTCAGTGCTGCATTAGGCTTGGCAGGCGCAATCAATGCGTTTGCGAACGCCTCTTGGTCGAGCACTGACAGGCGCACGCGGTCGGCGCGTTCTATTGTTTGCGAGGCCGCTATTTGAAGGGCATGGATCACAAAATCGGTCATCGTACGACCTTGAATTTCTGCAGCACGCTTGACAATCAGATGCAGGTCAGGACTGATCCGAGCCTCCAGTCGAGCAGACTGGAGGCTCGTCGTACGGGGTAAGGCAAGGGATTTAGCTGGCATGACAAGCTCCTCAATAATCTTGACATTGTACGGCAAATTGCCGGCAAGATGCTTAAGCCTCCCATTGCGATCTGGTCTCGGCAGCAAAATCTGCATAAGAACGCGGCCTCCGGCCAAGTTGCTCAGCCATCTTGCCTACATCTGCAGCGTTCGCAGCCATGCCATCTGAGCAAAAACGATCAAGCATCAGACGCATGTCCATCGCCATCCAACTTGGAGCGTGCTGGGCCAGTCGCGCTTCAAATGGTGCAGTGTCACTACCCGTGTAGTTGACCTGCTTATTCAGCACCGCTGCCCAAATCTTGGCGATACCGGATCCGGTGAGTGCATCTGGACCTACAAGGTTGATGATCTCATTAGGCAGCGCTTGGGAGGCACGCTCACGTTTCAATACAGCCTGCGCTGCGATTTCGGAAATGTCGCGCACGTCGACCATAGAGACGCCTTTATCACCAATCGGAAAGGGGTACAGGCCCGGCCCCATCAAGGCATCCTTGAAAAACATGGCATCGTTTTGCATAAAACAGTTGGGTCGCAAAATAGTGGCGGGGATGCCCATCTGCGAAATCATGCGCTCAACGGCGTGCTTCGAGGTGAAGTGAGGGACATTGGAGAAAGCCTCGCCATTGAAAACGGAGAAGTAAACAACGCGCTCGATGCCAGCCTGACGAGCCAGATTGAGTGTCAATACCGCCTCCGTCAGCTCTTGAGTAGACACAGAATTGAGCAGAAAGAGCGTGCTCACCCCTTGAAGGGCTTTACGCATGGACTCCACATCCAACATGTCACCTGACACTGCGGTAACTCCACTCGGAAATTTAGCCTTGCTCGGGTCGCGCGTAAGGGCGTTCACCGCCACATGTTGGTTCGCAAGCTGTTGCACCAGCAACGAACCAATGGTTCCGGTCGCACCTGTGATGAGAATGGTCATGTCGATTTCCTTTTTTGATGTCGAGTCCGAGAGAACAGCGAACCACGAATAGGATGATAAGGTGGCAAAATCAAAACGAAACACCTAAAATTAAGACAGTTCGTCCCAAATATGGAACATTATGAATCTTGACGATTTGTCTGACTTTCTATTAGTTGCCTTGCATAAAGGGTTCGCGCAAGCAAGCCGTAAAAGCGGACGACCAAAGGCAAGCCTGTCACGCAAAGTCATGGCGTTGGAGTCAGCCTTGGGCGTCAGGCTCTTCGAGCGTGGCGCAAAGACGATTAGGTTGACAGAAGAAGGCGCTTCGCTATTTGAGCGAACCAGCGGTCCTTTTAGAGAGATTACTGAAGCTGGTGAAGTGTTGCGCGATGGTCATACAAAGCCTCACGGGTTGTTGCGAATCAATGCGCCTACTCTGCTGGGTCAGTTGTTGATGGGTCGTATTGCCGCGCAGTTCACAATGGCCTATCCCGACGTCAAACTGTCGATCACGCTTGAAGATCGTCAGGTGGATCTAGTCAGTGAAGGCCATGACCTCGTTATTCGGGTCAATCCAGAGCCAAACTCTGAACTCGTTGGTCGCTGCTTTGTAAAAGATCAAGTTCACATTGTCTCAACGCCTGAGCTAAAAAAACGATACGACCGTTCTGGCCAAAAATTGCAAAGTGCGCTGCCCGTCATTGTTCGAGAGTCTCAGCGAAGTGCTAGAAGTTGGCGAATATTAGGACCAACGGCCAAAGAGATACCGACGCAAACGGTCTTGCAACTTCCTCTTTTAGTGATGATTCGTGACGCTGCGCTAACGGGGCTTGGTGCTGCAAAACTACCGAATATTGTTGTCGCTGATGACTTGAAGGCTGGTCGCCTCGTTTCATGGGGCGCGGCGACCGATCAACCTTCAGAATTGTGGGTGCTGCACACGTCGAGGCGCCTGCCAAGTGCGAAGGTCAAAGCCTTTATCAGCTTTCTAGAAACTGAGTTTGGCAAAGCTACTGCTTGGTCTAGCAAAAAAACCTAAAACTCAGCGCAATCGGTACTGTTCAAATTCAGTTTTACCCCATCCAACTTGATGGAACGATTTCTCTCATTGCTTGCTCACTGAGAAAAAATGCCCGGCCAACCGGTATGAACCTATATGAGAACACTGCATATAGGCATCAAGGAGCAAGGCCATGGCTACTAAAAACACCTCATCCTCGAACCCACGGCCTGAAAAAATGGGCGACGTGCTGGACGCCCTGTCCAGTGGCATCGCCAAAACCGCAGCCAACGAACCCAAGTTCGAACCCCAAATGTTGGTTCCAGAGGTCCCAGCCGAACCTGCCCGCCAGCTACTGACCGAAAAAATGCTCGCCGATCGTTGGGTGTGTTCAGTCGCACGCCTTCAGCGCTGGCGTACCGTCGGCGAGGGCCCGCAGTACTTGAAGATCGTGGGGA
>CAMBFI010000047.1 GCA_945865935.1 Bordetella parapertussis
ACCTTACCCGAGTTCATGGCGCCGCAGTCGTATGTGACGATGGAGAGTTTGCCGCTCACGCCTAACGGCAAGCTCGATCGGCGCCGTCTGCCCGAGCCGGGCCTCGTGAGCAACCTAGCTGAGCATCGGGCGCCACGCACCGAGACCGAGAAGATTCTGTGTCAGCTGTTCGCCGAGGTGACCAACAACACCCAGGTGGGGCTGGATGACAACTTCTTTGCGATTGGTGGGCATTCGTTATTAGCAATACGACTCATCGCTCAATTAAGACAGACGCATGGCCTGGAGCTGGCTTTGCGTGACTTATTCATGCATTCAACGCCCGGAGCTCTTGCGCCGCACCTCGTTGAGGTTAAGGCGAGCCCAGCTCCATCAATTATTGCGGGCGCAGGTCGCCGAAAGCGAAATAAGGCAGATAATTAATTTATGAAGCGCCTTGAAGATATGCATAAGAGTGCAGCCATCGAGTCGATCTTGTCGGTAAGATCGGTTGAGCCAAGCTACAGCGAAGACAACGAAGTCGTATTGTCATTTGGACAGCGCGGCCTGTGGACGCTTGATGCGCTCGATGGGCCGTCGGCAACCTATAACATTCCAGCGGCTCTGCGACTGAAGGGACAAGTCAATCTTGTCGCTCTCAATCTTGCGCTGCTCGATGTGTTAGAAAGACACGAGCCTCTGCGAACGGTTATTGCTGCGGACGCTGAGGGAGAGCCCGTCGGCTACGTTGTGGATGTGCCTGCTGATGTTGTTGTCATTCGCCAGCTTGAACTTGATCACATTGAACAAATAGAGACGCGTAACCGGGAAGCGAACGCGATTTTACTGGCTGAGGTTGCTCGACCGTTTGATCTTGCTCGCGACATCCCTCTACGCGCGTTGTATATCAAGATTACAGATGTCGAAGGGATTTTTTGCCTAACTGTCCATCACCATGCTGGCGATGGCGCTTCGATGGCAATCTTGTTTCGCGAGTTGACGCAGGCGTATGATGCGCGCTTAAAAAATCAAATGCTTGACTGGCCAGATTTGCCAGTGTTCTATAGTGATTGGGCTGCCTGGCAAGAAGATTCGCTTACAGAGCAGATCGATGAGAAATTAGCACGCGCTAAGGAACGACTCGCTTCGTTTTCAGAGACCCTAAACCTACCGCTTGATTGTCCCCGTGATCCGAATCGTTCGCGCACTTCAGGCGAAGTCAAATTATTCATTCCTCCAGCAGTCGTTAAGGGTTTGGATGTGTTGGCGCGTCAACATGTCACCACGTTATTTGCAGTTGTCTTGGCAATGTACTCAGCGACACTGTCGCGTATTACTGGGCAGCGAAATTTTGTGATTGGCGCGCCGGTCGCGGGAAGAAATCAAGTAGAGATTGAAAATCTTGTTGGGTTTTTGGTTAATACTGTTGTGATGCCGGTGGCAACGCCACGAGGTTGCACTGTTGGGGAGCTAGTTGTCAATGCTCGCAACAGCGTTGAAGGGGCGCTTGTCGATCAAGATTTACCATTTGATCGATTAGTCGACCACTTAGGCGGTGCACGCTCGCTGTCACAAACGCCAGTCTTCCAGACGATGCTCGCATTTGAAGGACAAGAGGCCAATGCGCCGCAGTTGGCAGGTCTCGAGTGCAGTCTTGAGTCTGTTCGTCTGCCTCGTGCGAAGTTTGATTTGATGTTGATGTTGTCAAAAGATCGCACTGGAGCACTTGTTGGTGCATTGGACTATGACGCCGACTTATTCGATTCGACGAGTGTGAACGACTGGGCTCAGGCGCTGGTTTCTATTGCGCAGGCGATGAGTCACTCCGATAGTGATTTGATCGATACCCTTCCGATTTTTACGTCAGACAGGCGCAAAACGCTGCTGTTGGCGTCTGCTGGTGCCTCGGTGGCTGATGCGAGGTTGACGTGCACGATTCCCAAACTATTCGCAGATCAGGTGAAGCTGCGACCGGATGCGGTTGCAATCGACTACGCAGGGCAGACCCTCACGTATTCTGAGTTAGACGAGCGGTCGAATCAGCTTGCTCGACTTTTGCGAGCAGAGGGTATTCACTCAGATCAGATCGTTGCGTTGTTTTTTGAACCCACAACAGATCTGATTGTTTCTATTTTGGCAGTGTTAAAGGCAGGCGCAGCGTATCTTCCGCTTGATGTGCAGTACCCGCCATCTCGACTGGCCTTCATGTTGTCAGACAGCGGGGCAAAACTCGTTTTATCTAAAGAAGTGCATGAGTCTGCTCTGCGTGCAGCCTTCGCCCAAGGTGCACAAGAGGAGACTCGGTTCAATGACCTCGATGGCGGTAGTAATTTGCCACGTTTTCTTTGTTTGGACTCGAGTCCAGTCTTGGATCGGCTGCGTGCCCACGATCGAGCGACCCTTGTTGCGGGGGACGGGAATTTCTCTGTCCTCCCTTCGAATCTCGCTTATTTAATTTACACCTCAGGCAGCACAGGTAAGCCTAAGGCGGTAGGCGTTGCGCATTCTAATGTTGCGAACTTCGTTGTTGCTTTTGAAGCGGTTTCAGGATGTGAGCACCCCTTGCGTGGAGCGCTCATTGCTTCGCCTGCGTTTGACGTCGCGGTGTGGGATATCTTTAACAGGCTGCTAACGGGAAGTGCCTTGGTGCTCGGGCTTCCAGGTTTAACGGATCTCGATGCGCTTGTTCGAGAGCTCATCTCCCAGCGCGTGGATTCTATTTATTTGCCGGCAGGTGTAGTGCCTGTTGTTTCAGATCTATTGAGAGATGCGAAACTGCAGTTGCCGTTGAAGCAAATGTTGACAGGTGTTGAGTCTATTAGACATGACCAGTTGTCGCAATTTATTCGACAAAGTAAGCGGCCGGTCGTGGTGAATGGCTATGGCCCCACCGAAGCGACGGTATGCGCGACCTGGATGCGTGTGACGGCAGGGCAGGAGGATGGTTCGAGGGTTTCTATCGGGACTGCTGTCGCGAATGCGCAAGCATATATTCTGGATTCTTGTTTAGAGCCGGTTTTGCCTGGCACTGTTGGTGAGCTGTATATCGCGGGCGATGGGTTGGCTCGTGGCTACGTAAACCGTCCCGGGTTAAGCGCTGAACGGTTCATAGCCTGCCCGTTTGGTAAGCCTGGTCGAAGAATGTATCGCACGGGCGACCTGGCACGACGATCGAAGGATAACTTAATTGATTTTATCGGGCGCGGTGATACCCAGATCAAGATACGTGGCTATCGCGTAGAAATCGGAGAAATTGAAGCAGCCCTGCTTGATACATTTCCTAAATTACTTGCTCAAGCTGTTGTGTCGGTTAAGACCATTTCCGGTGAGCCGCATTTAGTTGCGTACCTCGTTCCTCTTTCGGACTGTACTGCTCCCGACTCTTCGGAAGTTCGGGCGGCGCTCGCACAGACTTTGCCTGAGTACATGCTCCCTAGCGTTTGTATGACGTTGGACGTATTGCCACTGACGAATAATGGGAAATTAGATCGACCCGCTTTGCCTGAGCCAGATGTTCAGGCGAGTCTTACTCATTATCGTGCACCGAAGACCTCAACAGAGATTCTTCTTTGTGACTTATTTGCGGAGCTAACTGGTGCCGAGCAGGTTGGACTGGACGATAGTTTTTTCGCAATAGGGGGACACTCTCTTTTAGCAATGCGTTTGATTGCGCGGTTACGTCGAGATCTGGATCGTAACGTCTCGCTCCGTACACTCTTTGCATATTCAACCGCGGGAACGCTTGCGCCGCAAATTGACTTGCTTGGGCTCGACGAAGGGCCTGCGCTAGTTTCTGGTGCGGGTCATAAGGATGGTGGTGAAGTTGTATTGTCTTTCGGACAACGACGACTCTGGGCATTGGATCAAATCGAGGGTGTGTCTGCGACTTACAACATGCCCATCGCGATTCGTATGCGTGGACAGGTTGATCGGCCGGCGCTAGAGAAAGCTCTCGTGGCAGTCATCGCTCGCCATGAGCCGTTGCGTACACGCATGATTGCGGGCTCCGATGGAATGCCTATTGGCTCTCTGATTGACGTGCCATCCACGCAAAATATATTGATCTATTCTAAGCTGGACTTTGAGCCAGGTTTCTCTGAGGAAGAGCAGACCCTCATCACACGTCAGGCTCTTCTTGAGCAAACGTCAATACCCTTCGATTTGAGTTGTGAGTTATCGCTCAGGGCGCACTTTACCGAGATCTCCGCATTAGAGTGCATCCTAACCAT
This sequence comes from Bordetella parapertussis, assembly GCA_945865935.1. Lineage (GTDB taxonomy): Bacteria > Pseudomonadota > Gammaproteobacteria > Burkholderiales > Burkholderiaceae_B > Zwartia > Zwartia parapertussis_E. Next base: position 4,209 of record CAMBFI010000047.1, read on the forward strand.
TACGCTTCACCATCAAGCCGGAGACGGCGCCTCCGCGATCGTGCTAATACGAGAGTTGTCGGATGCGTACATCGCATTTTCGAACGGTAATAGTCCTGTTTGGGATCCTTTGCCGATTCAATATAGTGATTGGGCAGCGTGGCAGCAGGCTAGCTTGTCCCATGACATTGATTCAAAAATTGCAAGAGCCAAGACGCGTCTTTCTAATGCTCCTGAAAGTTTGACGCTGCCGGTGGATCATCCGCGTGATCCAAATAGAGCTAGGCACGCTGGATATGCTCCCATTTCGATATCCGAACCCGTGATGCAAGCGCTGGAGTTCGTCGCTCGTCAAGAAGGAACAACGTTGTTTGTTGTCATACTTGCCGCATACGCAACCTTTTTGGGGCGACTCGCTGGTCAGCAGGAAGTTGTCGTGGGTTCCCCTGTCGCGGGTAGAAGTCGTGTTGAAACAGAGAACCTTGTCGGATTTTTAGTCAATACGCTGGCGTTACCGGTATCACTCGCCGGAAATTGCACCACGAAGGAATTGATAGGACGCACGCGTTTAAGTGTAGAAGAGGCGCTTATTGATCAAGACCTTCCTTTCGACCGGCTTGTAGAGAGTCTTGGTGTCGCAAGATCGCTTTCGCATACGCCAGTATTTCAAGCGATGTTTGCGCTGCAGCCAAAAACGTCGGTCGAATTGAATATTCCAGGCATTGAGTCTAATTTCGAAACCGTTGCACCGCCTAATGCAAAATTCGACATCACATTATTTTTGGCGCCAGCCGAAGATGAAGCTTGTTTTGGTGGCTTCGAATATGACGCAGATTTATTTGATGCAGGTGTCGTAGGAAGTTGGACCCAATCATTTACTGCCTTGTTGTCCAGTTTCTGTGATTCGCCAGATCAGTATGTGTATGAGTTACCGCTGCTGAATTCACAGGGTATTTCAAGTCAAGTTGCACTTTCTCGAGGCCCCGAGGTGTCGTTGGTTGAGCAGCCGATGTCACTGCCTGAACTGTTTGAACGTACTGCTCGAGCTCACCCCGATGCCGTTGCGATCGCTTATGAGTCAACGCGTCTGACCTACGCAGAATTGGATGCTCGTTCTAATCAACTAGCGCATCACTTGTTAGAGTTGGGCGTTGGTCCAGACCAAATCGTAGCGATCTTGCTGGATCGTACGCCCGAGATGGTCATTGCGATTCTTGCTGCATTAAAGGTTGGCGCAGCCTATCTGCCGCTTGATCCAGATTATCCTGCGGTGCGCTTAGAGTTTATGCTGAGCGATAGTAGTGCAAATTTACTCGCGACAACCAGGCAAAGTTATTTGGCACTGGTGCAAGGCATTCAGGCGGCGCGCACTGAAGGCCTTGAGCTCGTAGCGGGTGAGGGCGATGTCATCCCTGAGTTTGTTTTGTATCTCGATGATGCTCAGCATCAAAAAATGATTGAGCAGTTGCCCACAACAGCGCCGTCACGTTTGTCGAGCAAGCGTTCTATTTTTCCGGAACATCTCGCTTACTTGATTTACACCTCAGGATCGACCGGTAGGCCAAAAGGCGTTGGTGTTTCAAGACGCGCTCAGGCTCAGATGGTGTTAGAGCATCAGCGACAGTTGGATATTAGGCTTGGAGACCGCTGTCTTCAGGTTGCCCGACCTGCGTTCGACGTGGCTTCTGCTGAAATCGGAATGGCCTTAGTCGCTGGCGCGTCGATCGAGCTTCTGAGCGTCGCCGAGTCGGCTCTTGTCGGGCCTGATTTTGCCCAGTTGTGTGACCGTAGGCGAATTACGCACTTCATGTGTGTGCCTAACGTACTGCAACTCATTCCTGCTCAGTCAAAACTTTCTACCGTGCGGTGTATTGTTGTGGGTGGGGACCAGTGTCCGCCCAGCATTGTCGCAAGATTTGCGCAAGACCGCGTCATGATTAACGCCTACGGTCCGACTGAAACGACGGTTTGCGCGACTATGAGTGTGCCCCTGGATAGTAAGCGCTATAAAAAAGGCGCCGATCCGCTCGTTCCGATAGGATTCCCACTTGCTAACGCGCAAGTGTATTTGCTTGATCAAAGTCTCGAACTTGTTCCGAGCGGTGTGACCGGCGAGCTCTATATCGCAGGAATTGGGCTGGCGCGAGGTTATCTCGGCCGCTCTGGCATGACAGCTGAACGCTTCTTAGCGTGTCCCTTCGGGCCATCTGGCGAGAGGATGTATCGCACCGGTGACTTGGCCAGAAGACGGGCTGATGGTTCTATAGAGTTTATTGGTCGGGTGGATGATCAAGTAAAAATTCGGGGCTATCGTATCGAACTCGGTGAGATCGAAGCCGCGTTATTGGATGCTTTTTCGGAGGTGCTTTCACAGGCGACCGTCATTGCGCTTCCGCATTTAGATGAACATCGGCTCATTGCCTACTTGGTGCCGCAAAAGGGCTTTGCGGTCCCATCTTCTGCAGTATTGCGCTCGAAAATTGAATCGCGCTTGCCTGACTATATGTTGCCTGCGGGTTATGTTTCGCTTGAGAGCTTACCTCTGACCCCAAATGGCAAGCTTGATCACCGCGCCTTACCCAAGCCAGAGTTGTTGACGAGCGGACACGCATACCGTGCCCCTGTCACCGGGACACAAGCAGTGATTTGTCGCCTATTCGCTGAGCTAACAAGTACTGATGCAGTCGGTCTGGATGACAATTTCTTTGAAATTGGTGGTCATTCACTGCTAGCGATGCGACTGATCGCTCGCGTAAGACACGAAACAGGCGCTGATTTGCCGCTTCGTGCGTTGTTTGCACATCCAACCCCAGAGGCGCTTGCGGTTCAGCTCGATGAGCTCGAGTCCGATCAGGGACCTGCGTTGGTATCTGGGGCAGGCAGGCTTGAGGGTGATAAGTTGTTGTTGTCTTACGGCCAGCAACGACTTTGGACGTTGGATCGCCTAGAGGGTCCTTCGCCGGTTTACAACATCCCCATGGCGCTCAGATTAGAGGGGCGTCTAAATATTACAGCGCTATCTAAAACGCTCGCAACGATTATTGCGCGGCATGAGCCTTTACGCACAGTGATTGTCGAGGATAAATTTGGCGATGCGCAGGGCTATCTGCTTCCTGCGCCCGAAGCTGCGACACTCATGGCGGTCACGGATCTGAGTGGGATAGATTCCCGGTTAGAGCGTGAACGCCAATTGCGCGAGCTGATTACTCAGGAAACGGGCAAACCTTTCGACTTAGCGAAGGATCTATCGCTTCG
>CAMBFI010000048.1 GCA_945865935.1 Bordetella parapertussis
GATCGGTGCAAAGGTCTTTGAAGCTCGACGATTTCGAAGTGACACCTCTGATTTGCCACTCAATCAGAAAAGCATCAGCGGCTTTGGTCACCGAAAATGAACCAAGCGACTCAAAAGAACCATGCATACCTGATCTTACAATCGGAAGCTTGCGCTTGCGAAGACCTTTGCGTAAGGCTGGAAGTTGGTCGATAGTTGGTACATCTAACATAGCGGTCCTTTGACAAAACTATCCGTGATCTTGAACAGCCCAGTCTTTACAAAGCGTTTCAGCTTGAAGCAAAACTGTTTGAACGGCCTCATCCTGCAGATCTGGCGGATAACCGTAAAAACGCAAGATTTTTTTCACCATGACTTTGATCCGGGCGCGGGCGTTATCTTTTAGTGTCCAGTCAATGGTGACGCTGTTACGAACCTTGGTCACAAGCTCTGCAGCAATGATCTGCAACTCCTTATTGCCCATGGCACGCACCGCACTCTCGTTAGCTGCAAGGGCATCATAGAAAGCCAGCTCCTCTTCAGTTAGCTTTAACTTTTCGCCACGCTTCTTAGCCTCTTCAATCGCTCGGGCCAACTTGATGAGCTCTTCGATGACCTCTTGTGTCGCGATCGCACGGTTGTGATAAGCGGCCAGGGTCTTCTTCAGCATTTCGCTAAACAATTTGCTTTGAACCACGTTTCGGCTAGAGCCTGCCTTTATTTCTCCTGCAAGCAACTTAGCCAGAATTTCAGCAGCAAGGTTTTTGTGCTTCATGCCCATGACTTCCTTGAGAAAGTCTTCAGACAAAATAGAAATGTCCGGTCGCTTCAGACCAGCAGCTGAGAAAACGTCAATGACTTCGCCTGGCGCAGATATCGCACTCGACACGATCTGCTGTATTGCATGATCAAGATCGACATCATCACGCTCACTGATCTCCGACTTTTTAAGCGCTGACTGTATGGCTTGATAAAAACCGATTTCATCTCTGAGATCAATAGCCTCTGGTCGAGTTGCGCAAAGCGCAAACGCCCTTGAAATCTCAGTCGACACGGTGACAAAACGCTTCTTTCCGTCTTCTTGTTCAAGAATATGCTCCTGTGCACCAGGAATCAGGGCCAGTCTCTGTGCCCCACCGGCTGTCATCCAACTAGACCAGTCGTAGCCATGAAGCATGGAACGGGCAACTTCACACTTCTCGACCAGTATTTCAACAGCTGCGTCCGTACTTTCGTTGGTACTGCCTCGGCCACCGCTTGAGGTGTAAGTGGCAAGAGCCTCTTTGAGTTGATCGGCCAAGCCAAGGTAGTCAACAATTAGGCCGCCAGGCTTGTCTTTGAAAACGCGATTAACTCGGGCAATAGCCTGCATCAGTCCATGACCGCGCATAGGCTTGTCCGCATACATCGTGTGCAAACACGGCGCATCAAATCCGGTCAGCCACATGTCACGCACAATCACGATCGAAAAGGGATCGCTTGAATCTTTGAACCGCAGTGCCAGCTCGCTACGTCGCTGTTTGTTGCGTATGTGTGGTTGCCAATCCAACTCATCGTCAGCGGAGCCAGTCATGATGATCTTGGCAACGCACTTCTTATGCGATTCGATTTGCTCGTCGTCGTTTGGTGCGCTGGCCCAATCAGGGCGAAGTTTGACTACAGCGTTGAGTAGATCAATGCAGATGCGTCGACTCATACAAACAACCATCGCCTTACCCTTGATGGCTTCTTGACGTCGTTCAAAGTGATCGACCAAGTCCTTGGCAATTAATGCAATGCGCTTAGGATCGCCAACGAGCGCCTCCAGTGCCGCCCACTTCGCACGAAGACGTTGTCTCGTTGACTCCTCTTCCTGCTCCGTCAGCTCTTCAAACTCAGCATCAACGCGAGGCAACTCTTGCTCAAGAAGACCAAGTTTGGCAATTCTGCTTTCGTAATAAATGGGAACGGTCGCCCCATCTGCCACAGCCTGCTGGATGTCGTAGATGGAGATGTAGTCGCCGAAAACAGCTCTGGTGTTGGAGTCTGTCTTCTCAATTGGTGTCCCGGTGAACCCAATAAAGGATGCGTTAGGCAGTGCATCGCGCATATGCCGAGCAAGGCCATCGATCAAATCATATTGACTCCGGTGTGCTTCGTCGGCGATCACGACAATGTTTCGGCGATCTGAGAGGCAAGGCATGCGGTCGCCTCTTTCCTCCGGCATAAATTTTTGAATGGTCGTGAACACTACGCCACCGCTTGCGACCTGCAGCAGGCTTCTCAACTCTGCACGTCCGCCCGCTTGCTTGGGCTTTTGACCTAAAACATCACTGCATCGATTGAATTGACCGAACAACTGGTCATCCAGATCGTTTCGATCAGTCAAGACAACCACTGTTGGGTTTGCCATGGCAGCATCGCGGGAAATGCGTCCTGCATAGAACAGCATTGACAGGCTTTTGCCTGATCCCTGGGTATGCCACACAACCCCAGCCCTACGGTCGCCGGATCCGTGGCTTGCTCGGATGGTTTGCTCAACAGCCTTGTTCACAGCGTGGAACTGGTGGTAACCGGCCAGTAGCTTGGTGGTACGGCCTTTCTCATCTTGCTCGTAAGCAATGAAATTTCGCGTCATTGCGAGTAGCCGCCGACGGTCAAACAATCCGCGAATCAGTACTTCCAGCTCGAGGCTTGTTGGAGGGGCTTCAGCTTCGCCATCAATCGTTCGCCAGACCTTAAACCACTCCCAGTTGGCAGTCAGCGAGCCTGCCCGTGCCTGAAGCCCATCCGAGATCACAAGAATTTGGTTGTAGCGAAATAGCGTCTTGATCTGTTCTTTGTAGGTTTGCAGTTGCTTATAGGCGTTGCGAATTGACGCGTTCTCGTTAGCTGCGTTTTTGAGCTCAAGCACAGCAATCGGGAGTCCGTTCAAAAACACAACTAAATCGGGACGACGATTGTTTTGACCCTCAATGACCGTGAACTGATTTACGACGAGCCAATCGTTAGCTTCTGGGTCGTTGAAATCTACAAGGCGAAGCCTGTCGCCAGCAATAGAACCGTCACTTCGGCGGTATTCAACTTCTACGCCTTCTGAAAACATCCGATGAAAAATTTGATTTGCTGCAATAAGCGAAGGTCCTTCAACACGTAGAACTTTGCGCAGTGCGTCTTCTCGTGCCTCGGTTGGTGCCTCTGGGTTTAGACGGGTTATTGCTTCATGGAGCCGCCGTTCGAGAGCAACATCACCAAAGGAGTCTCGTTCAGAGTTTGGCTCACCCGGGGCAATCGTGCGTGCATCTAGGTATTCATAACCCAACGATTCAAACCATTCGACAGCAGCGTACTCGACGGTGTCTTCAGTAATTGCTGTCATGGTTGCAAGTTCTCTACGCTTAATTCACCACTCAACAATTTCGGTAGCAGTGTGTCTCTTAAGGAGGCAAGAGTTTGCGACTGCCGTAAGTTTGCAGTGATTTTTTCGTACAGTGGCTCTACCTTGGCAGTAAATGCACTCATCAGATTTTTTGATGGCAGAACAACACGGATTGGTCGAAAGTTTTGCTTGCTAATTTCAGCAAAGGTAGTACCTGTCGCGCGACTCTCGATTTCCGGCATATTGGATTGACACCAGTTCAGCATGAAGTAATTCGAAGCGTACTCATTGCATTTCAGAGCGATAAAACCCTGATTGATCGCAACTGGCATAGATGCAATAGCGAGGTAGCCAACAGGTGCTCTAGAGGAAAGTAGGAGAGTGCCAGCTGGCAGCAATCCAGACGAAATTTTGGCAATACCGGCGTCAGTAAGTTTGCGGTCGGTGTTCAGGAGAATTGGGGATTGAAGCGATGAAAAATCTTTTGGCGTCGTCCAATGATGAGTTCCGCCTTCCCAATATTTAAGTTCTGCTGTGCTGGGAGTTCCTCCGCCAACGCAACCCACTACTTCTCCAACGGGTTTTATAGTCCAACCCTTGGGTATATTTCCTAGTTCAGAATCCTGAAAAGTGTCAGGAAATAAATTTGCTGTTGGTTCGTCAATGCCGGCGGGCTTACTTCCATCAAGCTTCGCTCGCACTGGATCAAAATCTACGAACCAGCTTTGAAATAAGGCGCGGGCCATCGCTTCCAGCGTTGTATTCATCCGCTCATTTACTGCTATCTTGTCATCTAAATCACTTAGCACAGTAACAATTTTTCTTTGCTCTTCCAATGACGGAATCAAAACTGAAATTCCACCAAGAGAATCCGTTGGTACTCGCTGCCTTCCAGAAGACCCAGTCATTTGAGAAATTGCGAAACTGCGTATTTCAGGAGAGATTGTTAAGTAATAAGCAAAATCGTTATCAGTAACTTCCGGTTTCCCACGAACAACAATAAACTCGGTTGATCCGTGGCCGACTCGTTGGTCAATTGGTGCTCGAAATCGCGCTAACTTGCCGTTTTCTAAGCAGGGCGTGATTCTTGCCATTAAAGTATCGCGATCCTGAAATCGTGAACCGCTTCCGTTAAATTCTCTTTGTTCGGAACAAGTTACATCGCGCGCACCAGCCATTACAGCGGCCATGTCAACAAATGGATAAATTGCGCCCTTTTTAAGTGGAGTTGGAGGATTCAGGAGCACGGCCTCAGAAAACGGTAATTCGATCCAATCATCCACCATAGTTCAGTCCCTCTAGGTTTAGCTTTATTGCTTTTTCTAATTTATTGGATTCAGTAAATTGGGAAGTTAACTCAGCAACAAGCCTGGGCATCTTTTCTTCGAAGGACTCTAGATCGTCTTCAACTTCTTGTGCACCTACATATCTTCCAGGAGTTAATGTAAATTTGTGTGATGCGATTTCCGCAGTATTCGCTGACTTGCAAAAACCGGCAACATCGATATAAGTCTTTGATCCTTTTTCACCGCGCCAAGAGTGATAAGTTGAGGAAATAAGTTGAAGGTCGTTCTCAGTAAGCTCACGGTGAACACGATCAACCATCGACCCCATTTTTCGTGCATCTATAAAAAGCGTTTCTTTTCGACGGTCGCGTCGTTTACCATCGTTTTTATTCCGAGTGAGAAACCAAATGCAAACAGGAATTTGAGTGCTGTAAAAAAGTTGCCCCGGCATTGAAACCATGCAGTCTACTAAGTCTGCTTCTATTAATGCTCGCCTTATTTCCCCTTCTCCAGAAGTATTTGAGCCCATGCTGCCGTTGGCCAAAACAAACCCTGCCATTCCGGTTGGTGCTAGGTGGTGAATGATGTGCTGAATCCAGGCAAAGTTGGCATTGCCCTTTGGCGGTATTCCGTATTTCCAACGAACGTCTGATTCGTCACGCGACCAATCACTGATGTTGAAGGGCGGATTTGCAATGATGAAGTCGGCCTTGAGGTCTTTGTGCAAATCGCGACGAAAGGTATCCGCAGGCTCTGGACCTATGTCTGCTTCAATTCCGCGAATGGCCAAGTTCATAATGGCCAAACGACGTGTGGTGTGATTCATCTCTTGTCCATATACTGAGATGTCACCAATCTTGCCGCCGTGGCTCTCTACAAACTTTTCGCTTTGAACGAACATCCCTCCTGATCCGCAGCAGGGGTCATAGATGCGCCCTTTGTAGGGAGCCAGCATCTGCACTATGGTTTGAACCACACATGCTGGGGTGTAAAACTCGCCGCCATTCTTACCTTCTGCGCTGGCGAATCGAGACAGAAAATACTCGTACACACGACCGAGCATGTCCTTTCCTTTGTGCTCTGCGTCGCCCAGCCCAATTGATGCGAAAAGGTCAATTAACTCACCCAGACGCTGTTTATCTATCGCAGGCCTAGCGTAGTCTTTTGGTAAAACACCTTTAAGGCGTGGATTGTCTTTTTCAATTGCAACCATGGCATCGTCGACAAGCTTGCCAATTTCAGGTTGTTTGGCTTTGGCGCGCAGTGTTGCCCATCTTGCAGAAATGGGCACCCAGAAAACATTGTGAGCCGCGTATTCGTCTGGATCTTCTGCGTCAGAACCCTTGAACTCGCCTTTGCCTTCAATGAGCTTTGCATTGAGGTCTTCGAATGCATCAGAAATGTATTTAAGAAAAAGCAGCCCCAGCACAACGTGCTTGTATTCGCCTGAATCCATCGTGCCGCGCAGCTTGTCAGCCGCCAGCCATAGCTTCGATTCAAACCCAAGATTTGCGCTTGAAGATTTTTCTTGATTTGCTTTGGTTGCTTTTATTTTTTTAGCTGTTGCCATATTTGCTCCATTAATTATTTGTGTTTA
>CAMBFI010000049.1 GCA_945865935.1 Bordetella parapertussis
CCTGCAGAAAGTGCCGCGATCCATGAGGATGAACTCAAACATCATGCTGATCAGATGGGGTTTGCCTTACGAGATAAGCTCTTGGCCGGCTCGCTTGTCCGAGCAGTTGACTATCTGGCTGCCCAGCGCTTGAGACGAGCAATCGCTACGAGTCTCGACACGCTGCTGCGCGGCTACGACGCCTTAGTAACCTTTGGCACCTTACATTTACCGCCAAAACTAGGTGTTGAGCCCGAGATGACGGCCTTCACTGTCGAGACGATGCTGACCCCTTTTAATCTCTCGGGACACCCCGCCTTAGTGCAATGCAATGGCTTCGCAAAAGGCTTGCCTCTAAATTGGCAAATCATTGGAAACCGCGGCGACGAAGCGACGGTTCTGCAAATCGCTGGCGCCTATGAAGCTGCGACGCCATGGCGCAATAGGAGACCAACGTTATGAGTAAAAAACGTCCAACTAAAACACTATCTGGGCAACAACAAAATGAGCTTCTCTCTTTTGCAACGCTGCACGGGCTGTCTGAACTAAACCCTGTGTATTTAAAGCGGATGCAGGAATTGGCTGCGCCCGTGGCCCTGTTTGGTCAGCAAGTTAGGCGCCTATCAAACAAAGAGGATGGCCCTGCGCCCGTCTTTGTTGTGATGACTCGCACCTAGGACGCATGAGCGAAAAATGAAAAAACTCATCATTGAAGTGCGCGTGAACGAATACGCGATGCGCGACGAGAATCCAAATGTGCCCTGGACACCCACAGAAATCGGTCGGGAAGCACGCGCCATACAGGACGCCGGCGCCTCGGTGATCCACTTTCATGCCAGAGCCGCCAACGGCCTGCCTGCGCATGGGCTCGAAGATTACGCTGCACCTATTAGGGAAATTCGAGCACACTCAGATCTCATGATTAATCCGACACTCGGACAAATCACGAAAGGTGGAACGCTTGAGCGAATTGCTCACATAGAGTCCTTTGCTAAAGATGCAGTTCTCAAGCCGGAAATTGTCGGTCTTGATCCAGGCTCCACAAACATCGATGTCTTTGACTCCTCCACTAAGCGGTTTGTATCGAACAATAAAGTCTACGTTAACTCCCATGAAACGCTCATCGCGTTTCTGGAGCGCTTTCGTGAAATGGGCGTTCGCCCTGCTCTCGCGTGTTGGAATATCTCATTTTTACGGGGTGCGGGTGCTTTAATTGAGCTAGGCCTTGTCCCCGAGCCGAGCTATTTTTTACTTGTACACGGTGGAGCAGGACAGCTCGGTGCCCATCCCAATACTCTTGAGGGCCTAAGAGCCTACACAGATCACCTCCCCCGCGGATCAGCGGTTGAATGGTCGATATGCTGCAAGGGTGGAAATCTATTTACGATTGCCGCAGCAGCAATCGCCCAAGGAGGACATATTGCAATCGGCATCGGAGATTATGCCTATCCTGAATTAGGCTATCCAACAAACGCCGAACTAGTCAGTGAAATTGTCAAACTGGCCAAGGTAATCGGCCGTGATGTTGCAACGCCCGCGCAAGCAAGACAGATGCTTGGTGTCGACTAATCCACAGCAGAAACACACAAAGGTGAATTCCATGCAACCACAAGTGCTCAGTGCCACCGCTGCAACCAAGACTGCGCTAGAAAATATCGCTAAATACAACCCGACGATTAACGCAATGATCACCGTTCTCGCTGATCAAGCACTCGCGCGCGCAGCGCAACTCGATGCCTTGCCTGCCCAAGCTCGAGGCCCCCTGCATGGCATGGTGGTTAATCTAAAAGATAACATCGACTTAGCCGGAAGCGTAACGACCGCCGCCTCCGTCATCCTGAAAGATAATGTCGCGCAGCACAACGCTTTCATCACCGACCGCCTCCTTGAGGCAGGCGCTGTCATCATTGGTAAATCCAATTTACACGAATGGGTATTTGGTCCGACAAGTCAAAGCAAACATTTTGGACCAGTCAAAAACCCATGGGATCCTTCACGCATACCAGGTGGCTCGAGTGGCGGCTCGGGCGCCTCTGTTGCGAGCGAGATGTGCACTGTCTCAATTGGTAGCGATACGGGAGGTTCGATCAGAATTCCCTCTGCGTTTAACGGCTTAGCTGGTTTACGGCCTTCTGTGGGAAGAATATCTTGCGCGGGTAGTGTGGGCGTCAGCCCCCCTTTCGACGTTCTTGGCCCGCTGGGAAAATCCGTATCGGATGTCGCTCGCGTTTTTCAGGTGATTGCGGGCTATGACCCCGCAGATCCCATGTCAATCGACCGTCCCGTCCCGGATGCGTTGAGCACGTTGAATGACAGCGTTCGCGGCAAGCGCATTGGCTTCATGCGCCGTTGGTACTTTGATCATATATCTAAAGAATTACAAGCCGCGATTGACAATGCGTTAGGCGTTTATAAAAGCTTGGGTGTCGAAATCGTCGAAGTGGATCTAGGAGATGTTGATCGCGCGCATGAGATGTTAGGTTTTCGATTAATTTTGGCTGACGCTTTCGAGAAGCATCGAGAACAACTCGCTGAGCGGCCGGACGATTATGGTGCGGATATCCAAATGCGACTTGCCATCGGAGGTCGCTTAAGCGGCCCAGATTACGCCCAAGCACTGCGCTGGACTGAGGCGTGGCGACACCGCCTTTCGGGCTTATTCACCCAGGTTGACGCGATGTTGTGTCCCACCACGCCCATACTGCCCCCTTTAAGAGCGGACTTAGAGTTTGCCCAAGCAATTCGCACGATTCCGAAATTTACCTGCGTCTATGCGGCAGCCGGTGTTCCAAGCCTTGCGCTTCCATGCGGGTTCTCGGCCGAAGGCCTGCCTTTGTCGATGGAGCTCGCGGGCCCTGCCTTTGGTGAAGCAGCCATCTTGCAGCTGGGTCATGCTTTTCAGCAAGTCACCGCGCACCACCAGCAACGCCCCACTATTTTTTCCTAAGATTTTCCTTCAAAAAAATTTTTGTACGTTTTAAGCAAAGATTGACCTTGACTAGCTAATGACTTCTAAATTAGATTGAACAAGTTCCAAGATATTTCCTACAACTTTGGAGAACCAACCCATGCGACCTGCCTCCCTATTGCAATCTGTCTTACTTACCGCCAGTCTATCGATCGCGGCGTTCACTGTTTCAGCCCAGCCAACAATGAAGCTAAAGGTGGCCTCGAACTACCCAGCTACCTCCCTCTTTAGCAAAGTACAGCAGCACTATTTCGACGAAGTCACAAAGCGTACGAACGGTCGCGTCACGTTTGAATACTATTATGGTGGCGTGCTGCTCAAAGCGTCCGACGTATATCCAGGCCTAAGCCGTGGTGCGGTGGATATCGGCTTTACTGTGCCCGCAGCCTTTAACCCTCGCGAGTACCCCTTGGCAGGCGTCACGCTGCCCTTTGTCACGGAAAATGTGCAAGCCGCAAGCTACGCGTTTCGCGATTGGTACAACAACACACCTGAGGTTCAAAAAGAATTTCAGCGCAACAATGTTCATGTCCTCCTGACAATCCCAGCAGCCGAGAATGTGCTGTGGAGCATGAAAAAAGTCACCACGGCTGCAGATCTTAAAGGCATGCGTATTCGTACCTTGCTCGGGCCTGGCGATGCGCTCGTTGCGCTTGGCGCAACAGCAGTAACCGTTCCTTACACCGACGCGATCGATTTGCTGACGCGTGGCGGTGTTGAAGCTATTTCGACGACACCTTTTGAGCAAGGCGTCAAAGACGGACTCCCTGAAATGGTCAACTATCTGTCTCCGGCCGCGCGCATGGGAATATTTGCCACAGTCATCACTTCAATCAATCTGGATAAGTGGAAGGCAATGCCTAAAGACCTCCAGGAAATATTTACAAGCTCGGCCAATAACGCCTTGAAGTTTTATGCAACTGAGCAAGGCAAAGAGGTAGACGAGTCCGTCGAAATATTGCTCAAGGCTAAAAAAGTTCAAGTTGTTCCGATGGATCCAGCCGAGGAAAAAAGATGGCGTGAAGCGACAAATGACGTGATTGTTAAGAAATACAACGCTCAAGTCGCACGCGTCGGTGGAGATGGCACAGCGCTATTAGCCTCGTACACAGCTTTGGTACGCAAATATGAAAAAGAATACCCCTACGTCACGGGTATCGATCGTTTCGTAGCCCGTAAAAAATGAGCTTAAGAGAAGCTTGCCAGAAGTTAATTACGACCTCTCGGTCGGTCACGCAAGCCATGGCTGGCGTGACCGGTTTGTTGACGATCGTCATGATGCTCGGCGTTGTGTTGGATGCCGCCCTGCGCGGAACTGCGGGGATCGCAGTCTGGGGGGTGCTTGAGCTGTGCACCCTTTTACTGCTTGCAATGATTTATTTTGGCTTGCCGTCGACGCAGAGCGAACGAGAGAACTTTCGTGTCTCGATCATCACTGACCTGATGCCGATGAAACTCAATCTGTTCGTGAGTGGCCTATTGTTGTTGTTACAAATAGTGGTCTTGGGCTTGTTTTGCTGGTTTACATGGCGTGCTGCGATATTTTCGTTTAACCGTGATGAGGTCTCAATTGGTTTAGTTGAAATTTCGTTGTGGCCACATCGTTTCATGATCGCCACGGGTCTTACTGTGTTGACCTTCCAAAGCGTAGTATCTGGCCTTGATCTGTTGCTAAATGGAAAACATCCCTTCGCTCCGGACCAAGCGATCGAACTTGCACAAGCCGTCAGGCAACAAACATTATGAGTCCAGCAGAACACGGATTTTGGTTAATTAGTGGACTATTCGTTTTGTTGGCACTAGGTTTGCCGATTGCGATGTCTTTACTTGCTTGTGGACTCATTGGCATTTTGGCAGTGCAAGGATGGGGCGCAGCAGACTATTTGCTGGGGACGCTCCCATATTCTGTCACGGCAGAGTTTGCGTTTATTGTGATTCCCCTGTTTTTGTTCATGGGACACATGGCATTTTCAGCCGGAATTTCTGAGAAGGGCTTTCGCGCCGCAACGGTTTGGCTGGGACACATTCCAGGTGGTCTAGCCATCTCTGCGATCGTAGCCTGTGCGGCTTTTGCAACTGTTTCCGGCTCTTCCATTGCGACCGCTGCAACGATTTCAAGAGTGGCCATTCCGGAACTATTAAAAGCCGGTTATTCAAAATCGCTTGCAGGCGCCTGCGTGGCAACGGGCGGCACGTTGGGGGTGTTGATCCCACCGTCTACCATTATGGTGCTGTACTCCATCGCGACCGAAACGCCCATACCTGAACTATTTATGGCGGGGATTATTCCCGGCATTTTCACGGTATTGATTTATGGCCTTGGCATTTACGTGATGGTGAAACGCGATCCCAAAATGCGTACGATCACAGTACATGCTCGCACCGGATTTAAAGAGCGCTTGCGCGCCACCTTCATGTCGTGGGAGATTCTTCTGCTGTTCGGCCTCGTGATGGGGACGCTCTACACAGGGATGGCAACTGCCACTGAAGCGGCCGGATTTGGCGCACTCGCGGCGCTGTTAATCGCGATTTCACGCGGAACAAGTTGGAAAGAGATTAAAGAAGGGCTTCGGACCTCCGGTTCAAGTACCGCGGCAATATTCTTTCTGATCATAGGGGCGGGCGTATTTAGCGCAGCTCTGGCCACCACACAAATACCGCAGAGCCTTTCTGTTTGGGTCGGGAGCTTAAATCTAAACCCTACCGTCTTACTCATCTGCCTGTTAATTCCTTTTCTGGTTTTGGGTTGTTTTGTTGATGCGGCGTCAATGGTGCTACTCACCATGCCGGTTATTTTTCCAATCGTAAAGCAAGCTGGGATTGATCCCATTTTGTTTGGGATTCTCGTTGTAAAAATGACCGAGATCGGCAACATTACCCCACCGGTAGGACTCAACGTATTTGTCGTGGCTACTACCAATCCGGTTCTGACGATTAGAGAAATTTTTAAAGGCATCACGCCGTTTTTCTTTATGGAACTGTTGGTTGTGGCAGTTCTAATCGCCTTCCCAAGTATTACTCTCATCGCTGTTCGATAGAGCGTGC
>CAMBFI010000050.1 GCA_945865935.1 Bordetella parapertussis
TCCATGCTTGCGAGGTTGCGCAGTAACATGGCCGTGGGGCGAACCAAGGTTTCGCCAAGCGAGGTCACGGGAAACTCAAGCGGAAATCCACCCGCCTCCAGCACGCCTTGCCGGACTTGATCGGCTAAGAGCCTAAAGTGTGAGTTGCAGGGTGTAAGTTCTGACCAGGTATTGCAGATGCCAATCACCGGTCTGCCGTCGAACTGATCATGGGGAATCCCCCGGTTTTTTGTCCAGCTTCGGTAGAGGAAGCCGTGCACCCCGTCGCGTGCAAACCATTGGCTAGAGCGGCGGTTTGACGCTGGTTTTTTTGTCGGTTTGCTCATGATTGGCTCCTCAGTAAGTAGTGAATCGGTTGTTTCTTATAGCCAAAAGCAAGGGATAGTACTAGGCCCGAAAGCCTCGTGTTTGTCCTACGATAGCTGGACAGAAACCCCAAAAATGCGACGTGCACAAAAAGTGTACTTGGCTAATGGGTTGTTATATATCAATTTTTAGATTCGGAGAGACGCATCATGAAACGTTTTGGACGTATGACTTTGGCGCTAGCGGGTGCCCTCACCTTGGGGTTAGCCTCCACGACGTATGCACAGACCGTCATGCGTAGCAGCATTTCGGTTGCACAGAACTCCCATCAGGGCGTCGGTGTTGACGTACTCGCACAGGAAGTTGAAAAGCGCACGAACGGCCGCATCATCATCAAAAACTTCTATTCAGGCAGCCTCGGTGGTGAGCGTGAAAGCATTGAGTCAGTCCAGCTGGGTACCCAAGAATTGACCGGTACCAGCACGGGTCCGATTCCAAACTTTGTGCCTGCCGTGCGCATTCTTGATATTCCTTTCTTGTTCCGTGATAAGGCCCATGCACGCGCTGTGCTGGATGGCCCCATCGGCGACGCACTGCTCAAAGAATTTGATAGCAAAGGATTCAAGGCCCTAGCCTGGTCCGAGAACGGCGTGCGCCACATGACGAACAGCAAGCGTCCGGTTAATGTGCCTGATGATTTGAAGGGCCTCAAAATGCGTACGATGGAGAACCCAGTCCACGTTGCTGCCTACAAGGGCTTCGGAATCATCACGACACCTATGGCGTTCCCAGAGGTCTTTACCGCACTGCAGCAGGGCGTGGTAGACGGACAGGAGAATCCTCTGTCAGTGATTATGGCTGCCAAGTTTGAACAAGTGCAAAAATTCATGACTTTGACTGCACACGTTTATAGCCCAGCAATCTTTTTGATGAATAAGGCAACCTTTGATAAGCTGTCTGCTGCAGATAAACAAGCGTTTATCGACGCCGCCAAGATTGCCTCGAAGGCCCAGCGCGCTCGCGTTGATCAAGATGATGCCAACGGCGTTGCCTACTTACGCAGCAAAGGAATGAATGTGATCGAGAACGTCGATAAAGCTGCATTCGTTGCGAAGCTTGCCCCAGTATTTGCGACGTTTGAAAAAGACTTTGGCAAAGACAAAATCGAGGCCATACGCAATTACAAGTGATTGACATAGAACGTTGAAGCATGAAATCAAGACGCGGCACTTTGTTGCCGCGTCTATTTTTTAAAGATCGTTATGAAAAATATGTTGCTCACTGTTGAGGGCTACACCACCAAGCTCTCCTTGTTTATCGCTTGTCTGATGATGGCCCTCGCGGCGTCGTTGGGGGTATTCCAAGTGGTGATGCGCTTTGTTTTAGAAATTCCAGCTGAGTGGACCGAGGTGTTGATCCGTTTCAGTTTGATCTGGATGGTTTTCATGGGAGTGCCCTACGCGTTTAGAGTGGGGGCCATGGTGAGTGTGGATGTCCTCTATCGTTGGACCACTCCTCGTGGCAGAAGGATTTTTGATTTTGTCACGAGCCTGGCTTCGCTAACACTTGTTGCGGTCATCATCTGGTGGGGGTGGGATTACTCCAAGCGCGGTCAAATGCAATCGGTGATTGGGCTTGAGGGGGTGACCATGTTTTGGGCCTATCTCGCCTTACCAGTAGGCGGAATTTTTTGTGTGCCCGCGATTGTGGCTCACTTCTTCGATCCGCAGCGTAGTGAGTTGGAGAATGCGCAATGAGTACCACCATGTTAATTACGATGCTGCTCTGTTTCGCGCTCACGGTTTCTGTGGCTGTATCAATAGGGCTCGCTGCGGTTTTAGGTATACAAATTGCTAATGTGAATATGCTTGTGGCCGTCAAAGAGATGTTTAACTCTTTGAATAAATTCCCCTTGGCTGCAATTCCGTTTTTTATTCTGGCAGGTAACTTGATGGAGACGGGCGGTATCTCTCGTCGTCTCGTTGAATTCGCAAAAAGTATCGTGGGCGGAGTGCAGGGCGGGTTGCCGATGACCTGCGTCCTGACCTGCATGATTTTCGCGGCCGTATCGGGCTCCAGCGTTGCGACAACCTTCGCCATTGGCGCCATCTTGATTCCCGCGCTGGTTAAGCACGGATACCCCCCTAACTACGCCGCTGCACTTCAGGCCACTAGCGCAGAACTAGGCGTCGTCATTCCGCCTTCAATCCCAATGATTTTGTATGGCGTGGCGGCAGAAGTCTCCATCGGAGAGTTATTTATTGCGGGCTTTGGTCCTGGCATCTTTATTGGTGTCTCCCTCATGGCTTTTGTACATATCTACTGCCGTTTCAAGGGCTGGGGTAAAAACGACGGAGAAGGGCGGTTAAGTTTTGGTAAGGCCACGGTTCAGGCTGGTTGGGCGCTCTTGATGCCTGTCATCATTCTTGGCGGCATCTATGGCGGTGTGTTCACACCAACCGAGGCCTCTGCCGTTGCGGTTTTCTACGCACTGTTTGTTGGCATGATTTTGTATGGAGAGATCAAGCCGCGCGACATCTTGTCGATCCTTAAAAAATCGGTCGTCTCGAGCGCCGTGATTATGTTCATTATTGCGAACGCTGGTTTATTTGCGTTCTTACTGACGCGTGCGGGCGTGCCCGATGCGATCGGACGTTGGCTCGAGATGGTGTTGCAGTCTCCTGCAATGTTTTTATTAGGCGTAAACGTTGCTCTGTTTATTATCGGTATGTTTATCGAAACCGGAGCCGCAATCATCGTGTTAGCGCCAATTTTGGCGCCAGTCGCGATGCATTTCGGAATTGACCCGGTTCACTTTGGCTTAGTCATGGTGGTGAACCTAGCTTTAGGGATGATCACACCGCCCTTCGGTGTAAACCTCTTTGCCGCTTGCACCGTCGCACGGCTATCGCTCGATCAGGTCATTAGTCGTCTGTGGCCCTTCGTTGTTGTCGTGTTGTGCTGTCTGATGGTGATTACCTACGTACCAAGCTTGTCACTGACATTGCGAGACTTGGTCTATCGATAGGGCGCTTGCGTTGCTCTGCATCGTTTGAAAGAGCGATGAATTGCAACCAAGTGTAACTAGCGTATTGCGCCTGGAGTTCTTTATCCTGTACCTTGTCTGAGTCGAGAGCGATGCGCATAAGATGCGTCTTGCTCTCGCTCCCTAGGACAGCCGTATGGAAAATAGAATGACTACTCTCGAAACTCGGTTCGACACGATTTTGCCGACACTAGCAACTAAAGAAGATCTAAAGAAACTAGATCTAAAACTAACGACGGCGATCCATCACGAAATTAGTTTAATTCGCAAAGAAATTAACGCTAACAACTGGAGAATGATTATCTGGATGACAGCAGTCATCGGTATGTCGTTCACCGGCGTTTTTTATATTGCACGATATGCCGCGTAGGCTTGGATAGCCTCGCGGCATATTTTTAATTTGCCGACATGAGGCGCCGAACCAGGGGACTGGAGTCCTGAAGCTTACAGCGTCTATTTATCTAAACAAGTTGAGCGTTGGCAAAAGCTGGCCGCTCAGGGCAAGTTTGATGTCAAGAACTGAGTAGTCTACTTAGCGACCGTCTTTGTAAAAACGATCTACTTTGTTAAACAGGCTAAAGCGTTTAGTTTCGTTGATGAAGATTGGGAAGGAGTCAACCACACGCTTAAGGCCTGATGACTTCCACGGCGAACATGGCCTCTGCGGAGGGGTCGACAGTCACGCGCACTGCCCGAACATCAGAGGCGCCCGGAACCTCTAATCGAGTCAGATTGCTTATTGTTTTCTTTTTAAGCTTAAACGGTTGGTCGAAATGATATTGATGGCCATCACCATGAATCAATAAGACTGGCTTGCCCCACTCGTGTGCCAGCGGAAGCAAGGCGTCGCCCACGCTATTGCGGAACCCCGACCAGGCAGGAAAGTCTTCCCACATAGATCGACTAATTAACACATCTGCTTGAAATGCAAAAACGAGAGCTTCGTAATTCTTCTGTTTGACCTCTTTAAACGCAGCGCGAATCCAGGCAATGTTCGCCGCATCGCGTTCAAAGAACTCTTGAGTTGCTCGAGGATCTCTCGCTTCAAAATTATTATTGCTACCAACAATGTGTACGGTCACAAACAGAACGTCATTGTGTATCCAGCGCTGGTTTTCAACGTAGTCAGAAAACGCTGGCTGTTCCAGCGCCTGGTTTGTTAGCGTGATGGGGTGTTTACCCAAAGACTGCCCCGTTCGAAAAAACATCTTCCGAAGCTTCGCTAAGCGCTCGGTTGGTTCATAGCTCCCGTTGCTTCGACGATGACAGTCGGTCCACTCGTTGTCGCCCGGTGTGTAGACGATCCCTTGGTCGAACATGGAAAAGTGCTTTAGTTGTTCATTGAACTCTTGATCGGAACAAACTGTTGAGCCGCTTTTGAAGTCGCCGACATGCACCGAGAAGCTAGGCTTTTCACGATTAATGGCCGCGATCAGTGCGCGGTAGGGTGGGTATGACTTTTCAGCGATGCCATAAGGATGGTCGCCGAGTGCAACAAATGAGAACTGCTGCGCCAGGCACGCGCTAGTCGTACTGCAAAGGTAAAAGGCCGCGAGGCAAATACGTAACAAAACAGACACAAAAATTCTCCGACTATATTTGCGCCGAGTTTGAAGTCAGTATATTGGGTGCTGACAAGTGATGGTCGTTCAATTGTCAGTCATTCGGCCTTTTTAAACTAACAGCTTTTGGTGACAGGCGAATTACAAGACCATGACGAGCTCGTCTAAAGCAGGCTAGTTCAATTGAACGTTCGCTTGTTTCGCGACCAGTCCCCATTTGGCGATTTCGGCGCGTACATATTTTGAAAACTCTTCTGGAGAACTTCCGACAGGCACAGCAGAAATCGCAGCGAAACGATCCTTGATCTCCTGGGTCTTTAGAATAGCGATGGTGGCCTGGGCTAAGCGGTTGATAATCGCGAGTGGGGTGCCGGCTGGCGCAAACAGACCATTCCAAGAGTCCGCCTCAAGGTCTGGCATGCCGGCTTCAGCCATGGTGGGTACGTCGGGCAGCTGTGCGAGACGCGCGCTACCAGCAACCGCGATGGGACGCACTTTGCCGCTTAGTATCGCAGGCATCACGCCGCTGGCTGTTTTAAATCCAAAGTCTACGGTCCCGCCAATCACATCCGTCAGTGCTGGCGCAGCGCCTTTATACGGGATATGAAGTGCATCGATACCTGCGCGTAGCTTGAGTAACTCGCCAGCATGATGTTGCATGCCGCCTGCGCCAGAGGATGCATAGCTAAGTTTGCCAGGCCTCGCTTTAATATAGGCGACGAGCTCATCTAACGTACGTATTGGTAAGTTGATATTCACAACCAGTACGCTTGGCGATGACATGATTTGTGTAATCGGCACAAAGTCCCGCGCCGTGTCATAGCCAAGGTTCTTATAGATCCCCATGTTCGTGGCGTTAGCCACCGTACCAACCAGCAAGGTATATCCATCTGGTTTGGCTTTCGCTACAAACTCTGAGCCGATATTTGACCCGCCGCCTGGCTTGTTCTCAACAATGATGGGTTGGCCTAATTCTTTTTCCAGCTTCGATGCCACAACGCGAGCAAAGATATCGGTAGG
>CAMBFI010000051.1 GCA_945865935.1 Bordetella parapertussis
CCACGTATTTCTACAATTTCTTTTGTCCGTGACGCATTCTTCAGACCGAGCTGTAACAGCGCCAGCACTTCGCCATCTTCGCGGCCACGTTGACATTGATCCTGATAAAGAATGGCCTGATCAAAGGATTCGCCTAGGATTTCTGTTTGTTGGATGATGTCTTCATCGCGACGATCACCAGCGCCGCTAATCACAACCATACGTTTGTTCGCGGGAATGGTCTCGATCGCTTGGATTAAGGCCAGAATGGCATCCGGGTTGTGGCCATAGTCGGCAATCACCGTTGCGCCGCGATAGTCAAACACATTGAAGCGACCGGGGGCGGTTTGGGCGTCGTTCACGAAAGTCGCCAAGCCCATTTCAATGATGCTCCAGTCCAGGCCGAGCGCCCACGCTGCGGCGATAGACGCCATGGCGTTCTCGGTTTGAAACGTAATCGTTCCATTGCGGGCAAGGGGGATCGCTTTGAGCGCAATCCGGTGTTCCTGACCTGCTTCGCTACAGACGATGGTCTCGCCATCCACAAACACCACGCGCTTGCCTTGCGCTTTGTGCGTGTTCAAAACGGGCAGCTGTTTGTCCCGGGAAAATAAAATGACTGAGCCGGGGCATGCCTCACCCATGCCAACCACCATCGGATCTGAGGCATTGAGTACGGCACTGCCATGTGGTGCAACGTTTTGAACGATCACGCGCTTGACGAGTGCAATCCCATCCGTGGTGTTGATGAAGTTCATCCCCAGATGATCGCCTATGCCAATGTTCGTGACGATTGCGACATCGCACTGATCAAAGGCAAGGCCCTCGCGCAAGATGCCTCCACGTGCAGTTTCCAATACCGCGGCATCGACATCCGGATGCATCAACACGTTACGGGCACTGCGTGGGCCACTGCAATCACCGGTATCGATACAGCGCTGCTCAATATAGACGCCGTCAGAGTTTGTCATGCCCACGCGTTTGCCACTTGTCCTGAGCAAATGGGCAGTCAGTCGCACGGTCGTCGTTTTGCCATTTGTTCCTGTCACGGCCACGACGGGGATGCGGGCGTTGTCGCCTTCGGCGAACATCGTTGAGACGATCGCCTCGCCCACAGGGCGTGCCTTGCCGAAAGAGGGACTCAGGTGCATGCGCAAGCCAGGCGCTGCATTGATTTCGACGATACCAGCGCGCTGCTCTTCCATCGGCTTGGCGACAGTCTCGGCGACAAGGTCTACCCCTGCGATGTCGAGACCGACCATTTGTGCTGCCGTAATAATGCGCGCGGCTAATTCTGGATGGACTTCATCAGTGACATCTGTCGCGCTGCCACCGGTACTTAAGTTGGCGTTGTTGCGCAACAGAATTCGCCTGCCTTTTTCAGGGATGGATTGTGCTGTCAGACCTTGATTAGCCAACGTTGCGATGGCAATGTCGTCAAAGCGAATCTTGGTGAGGGCCGTCGCGTGCCCATCCCCGCGTAGTGGGTCTAAATTAACGTGATCGACAAGTTGTGTAATCGTATGAGCGCCATCACCAATCACATTCGGCGGATCTCTGCGCGCAGCTGCGATTAATTTATTGCCTATCACCAGCATGCGGAAGTCGTGACCGGGGATGTATTGTTCGACAATCACGTCGCTACTGATATCGCTCGCAACCGCAAAGGCCTTCGCCAATTGCTCTCGCGTTTCGATGTTGACCGCCACCCCTTTACCTTGGTTGCCATCGCGCGGTTTGACGACGACGGGGAGCCCAACTTTGTTGGCGATTTCCCAAGCCTGCGCCTCGTCGGATACAACAAAACCCGTGGGGACAGGAACGCCCGCCGCCTCAAGCAGCATCTTAGTCAGATCTTTATCCTGGGCAATGGCTTCAGCGATCGCGCTGGTGTTGCTCGTTTCTGCTGCTTGAATACGGCGCTGCTTACTACCCCAGCCGAACTGAACAAGACTGCCTTCCGTGAGGCGACGAAAGGGTATGCCCCGTGCAAGCGCTGCATCAACGATTGAACCCGTGCTAGGTCCCAGACGCACGTCTTCGTCGAGTTCCCGTAGTTTGGATAACGCGAGTTTGATATCGAAGGGTTCGTCGTTTAACGCAGCTAAGCAAAGCGCCTCGGCGAGCTCCATGGCCAAACGGCCCACAGGCTCCTCGGTGTACTGAAAAACAATTTGGAAAACGCCGGTTTCCGGCGTGGCGCTAGTGCGTCCGAAGGCAACCGGACAGCCCGCTGCCGCTTGCAGACCAAGGCCCACAGCTTCCAGGGCATGCGCGACGCTTATTGGCTCTTTGTGACCAAAGGGGCGCAAAGGTTTGACATCGGGAAAGCGCGCACGTAAGCGTGTCACAAATTCCGGGATCTGATCGAGATCGGCCTCAGCGCCGGTGCAGGTGACGACCGCTTCGATGGCAGTATGCTTGCTCCACAAATTGGGGCCACGTAAAGCACGAATACGAGAAACTTCCATTTGTTTTCCTGTGGAAAAAATGATGCTCACCGCAATGGCGGAATATTAGCGCAGCCAAAGGAGTTGATCATGAGGGTAGTGCGGTATCTGGGTCAAATCCCAGGAGCCCAGCTTCGATCAGTTCCATCGAGACGCCGAGCGCCCACGCGGCGGCGGCCGCAGCCAAGACGTTGCAGATTTGTTGATGATTTTGCGCTTGTTCGGTGCACGCGATCGCAGCGACGTTGCATAGGTTATAGCGTCGTGCGCCTTCAGCCATGATCAACTGACCGTGATCCATAAAGACCCCGCGGTGACCGGCGCTAATGTGCTCAGTGAGGGCAGGGGTCGAGGCGGATTTACTAAAGAGAGTGATTTGCCCATCGCAGTATTGCGATAGTGCGAGCAGTTGTGGGTCATCGGCCAGCAGGATGGCCATGCCAGAAGGCAAGATCACGTCCATCTGTGTACGGTAGACATCACTACGCTCAAGCGGCGAGTAAATTTTGTACTCAGACAGGTCCTGGGTCCAGTCGATATTGGTGATGATGCCCACTTCGCAACGCTCGTAGGTCAGTCCTTCGTTCAGGATTTGCTTGGCGCCGTTCTCCAGCACAACGGCTTGCACTTCCCGGTTAAGCAGCACACGTCGAGCGTTTTCATGATTGGCACTGTTGCCGGCGTGCAGCTTACGTTTCTGTACAAATAGTCCGTCGGTGGTCGATAAGCCCGTGTTCCAGCCGTGAAGACCGAGCAGGTGATAGAGAAGCTTACCTACCATGCTCTTGCCATAGGTGCCCGTAATGCCCACCACCGGCACGCGTGCCATGTCCCCCGGGGGAAACGTGTACTCAACGATATTGCGGCCCACTTGGCGCGCCTGTCCGATCGCTGGCTTTAAGTGCATCAGTAAGCCTGGGCCGGCATTGACCTCCACAATTGCACCTTGCTGAGCAATGAGCGGTTTGGAAATATCTTGCACCACGAGATCGATACCGGCGATGTCTAGGCCAACAATTCGAGCCGCGGTACAAACGGTCTCGGCAATATCGGGATGTACGGCTTCGGTGCAGTCAATCGCGACGTTGCCGTTGCGTTGGATCACGACAGTTTGTCCGAGGGCTGGAATGGACTCCCAAGAGAAGCCTTGACGCGCGATTTCCAGTTCTACGACGGAGTCCAGCTTGATGTAGTTGAGCGGGAGGTCTTCTTCGCGACCACGTTGAGGATCCGCGTTGAGTTGTGAGGCGATCAGCGCGCGAATCGAATGTGTGCCGTCGCCGGTGATGCAGGCGTGTTGACCACGTGCGGCGGCGATGAGTTTGCCTCCCACGACGAGTAAGCGGTGTTCGAAGCCGGCAATGAAGCGCTCGACGAGCACACCAGACCCTTCTTGTTCCGCTACGGGGTAGGCAGCAAGCACCTCGGCTTGCGTGGATAGATTGGTAAAGACGCCTCGGCCATGGTTGCCGTCGCTCGGCTTGATGACGACAGGCAAGCCAATTTCTTGAGCGACTTCCCACGCCTGTGCGGCATTTTCGACCGCTTGCCCCTGCGGCACAGGGACACCGCAGGCTTGCAATAGAGATTTTGTTAAGTCTTTGTCACGTGAGATTGTTTCGGCAATCGCACCGGTGTTGTCAGTTTCCGCTGTCCAGATACGCCGCTGATTGATGCCGTACCCCAGTTGCAGTAAGTTTCCTGCGCTCAGCCGGATGGCGGGAATGTCGCGGTCATCTGCCGCGTCGACAATGCACGCAGTGCTCGGGCCGAGGCAATGCTTGATTCTAAGTGTGTGGAGTGTGTCGATGATCGGGTCCACAGCCAGAACAGACCCTGTCACCGCGCTGGATATCAGCGCGATTGCGGATTCGAGCGCTTGAAGCGTCACGGTTTCGTGCCAAGCGCGCACGATCACCTTGTATAGATTGGGCGTATCGGTGGCGCGGGTTTCACCAAACCCTCCCGGCATCCCAGCGCGTTGTTGCAAAACGAGCGTGACGTGTTCGATCAAGGCAGGCGCCCAAACACCGCTTTCGAACTGCTTGGCAAAGCCCTTGGAGGCCTCGATGCCCCCGCCTGGGGTTAGCAGGGTCGGTAAAGCGGCAGTCAAACGCGCGTAGGTGGCTTTGAGCGCTTGTGGGGACAAACCTGCGAGCTCGCCAACATCTATCCAAGCCTCGAGAACGGGGCGATAGGTCCAGATGTTTGGTCCCTTTAGGTGAACCAGACGTCGGATCGTTGGGGAAGGTTGACTCATGACACGTTTACAAGGGATGCTGCGTCGCAGCATTTGGAGGATTGTCTCATTATCGCAGTAAAAACAGCGCTCGGTGCAATTAGGCTGACTAAGGCACTCTCTGGGTTGCAGCTTGGTCGTTATACTTGCGCTGTTCCATGATAAACCGAGCTAGCCAAATTCATCCGATGAACCGCTTTTCGTTGAAGTGGGTGGTCTGTGAGCCTGGGTATACCGACCTGCTGACATGACGCCACTCTCAACCGCCGAGTCCCCGCTCAACATCACGTTGCCAAGTGGTTGGTCCAACGCCGCGATGGCTTTGCTCGAGCCCGACGAGCAGGTGTTGGCGTGGCTCGAACCTGACTTGGACGATAAGCTTTATTTTGCGACAGGCGCGATTGTGTTGACTTCTCGTCGCCTGCTGTCGCGCGCGCCGAATGAGCAGGATTGGCTGATCTGGAATATCGCCGCGACCCACGCCCTGCAGAACCGCGATCATGCGGGTGTTGGAACAATCGAACTATTTAATGAAGGCCAGCGGCTAGCTGTTTGGCGCCACACATTGGGGATGGCGCCTGCGGTCAGTCGACTAATTGATTCGTTTAGTTTCGTCCAGCAAAAATTAGCAGACCCCGATGCGGTGGTGGCCGTCGATGCGGCCTCGTGTCCGACGTGCGGCACGCCTTATGCACCAGATCAAGACGAGTGCGCCGTGTGTGACGAAGACCCTGTCGGTCCGAGCGACACCTGGGCACTTCTTCGGCT
>CAMBFI010000052.1 GCA_945865935.1 Bordetella parapertussis
TCTGGGCTTGGGTGCAGGGGATGACCCGAACATTGTTCAGAAAAATCGACAGATCCTGCGCGCATTGTTGCCAGCAGATCCGATCTGGCTCAACCAGGTGCATGGGATTCGCGTCATTGACGCCGATGACCCTACCCAATGCCAAGAACTCGGCGCAGCACCCCGTGCGGACGCCAGCGTGACGTCTCAACCTGGGCGCGTTCTGGCTGTGCTGACGGCGGACTGCCTATCGGTGGTGATGGCCGACGAGGCAGGGCGCGTTGCCGGTGTCGCGCACGCGGGATGGAAAGGTTTGGCCGGTGGGGTGCTTGAAGCCATGTTCGAGCACTTGCAACGTAAGCGACAGTCTTGTGGTTTGACGGAGCCGTCCGGCTGGCGGGCCTGGATAGGTCCCGGCATTGGACCTCGCGCGTTTCAGGTCGGAGAAGACGTGCGCCTGGCCTTTGGGCAGGACGGAGAGCCGCAGGCGGGGTTCTTCTCGGTTGATCCCCTTGAGCTGGGGAAATGGCGTGCCGACTTAGCTGGGTTGGCCAAACAGCGCCTGTTGCGCCTGAGCGTTGATCAGGTCGAGCTGTCGGGATGCTGCACAGTGAGTGACCGGGTGTCGAACGAAGCTAAGAAATTCTTTTCTTATCGACGAGATCGGCAAACTGGACGAATGGCCACACTCGTTTGGCTGGGCTAAGCAGATAACCTGATTGACAATCATCATATTGCAGCGCACGATCCCTAGCGCGCTGCAATAATGAAGTCAAAATCGTCCCATAGGTTGCCGAATTGAATTTTCCTTTTCCTGAAGGTTGGCAAATGCCAGCCGGGGTGCCCTCAGAGGCCATCACAAAAATTCAGCATGACTTCATGCAAGGTTGGCAGCAACTGTCTCAGGACGCCGCTGCAGGACATTTGGCTCCCATTAAGGATCGACGTTTTGCCGCACCAGCGTGGGCGAGCAGCCCAGCGCATTTAATGATGGCGCATTTGTATCTGTTGTCGGCGCACGCAATGGGCAAAATGGTTGAGGCGTCGAACGCTGCGCCTGAGGCCAAGGAGCGGCTGCAGTTTTCTGTGATGCAATGGATCGATGCGCTGTCGCCCGCTAATTTCTTTGCGACAAATCCTGACGCGCAAGCTGCGTTAGTCGATACCGGCGGCGAGAGCCTGGTCGCGGGCTTGAAGAATTTATTGTCCGATGTGCAGCGTGGGCGCATTAGCCAGACAGATGAGACCAAGTTTCAGGTTGGCGACAATGTGGCAACTACCCCAGGTGCTGTGGTGTTTCAGAATCGCTTCTTTCAGTTGATTCAATACAAGCCCGCCACGACCACGGTGTATCAGCGTCCGATTCTGTTGGTGCCACCGTGCATCAACAAGTTTTACATTCTCGATCTGCAGCCCGAGAACTCCTTTGTGCGTCACGCCGTCGAGCAAGGCTTTACGGTGTTCCTGATGTCCTGGCGTAACCCCATAGCCGAGGACCAAGACGGCATCGAGAGTGCGACCTGGGACGACTACCTCGAAGAAGGCGTCTTGAAAGCCCTTGAGGTCACGCGTGAAATTTCAGGTCAACAGCAGATTAATGCGCTGGGCTTCTGCGTGGGTGGCACAGTGCTGGCTACGGCCCTAGCCGTGGCGACCGCTCGCGGCGAGCAACCCGTATCAGCCTTAACGATGTTGACGTCCATGGTGGACTTCAAAGATACCGGCGCACTGGGTGTCTTTGTGGATGAGCAACACGCCAAACTTCGAGAGCAGCAGATCGGTCAAGGTGGTTTGATGTCTGCGCGTGAACTCGGTGCAACGTTTTCTTTCTTGCGGCCCAATGAGTTGGTGTGGAACTATGTTGTCTCGAACTATTTAAAAGGTGAAACGCCCGCCGCCTTTGATTTGCTGTTCTGGAATGGCGACAGCACGAATTTGCCTGGCCCGTTCTTTACTTGGTATTTCCGCAATACCTACCTTGAAAACAAACTACGTGCGCCGAACAAACTGACCTGCTGCGGACAACGTATTGATTTACGCAAGTTGAATATGCCAACGTATCTGTATGCCTCGCGCGAGGATCACATTGTGCCGTGGCGTTCGGCGTTTGCATCGATGTCGTTGTTTTCAGGTGAGAATCGTTTCATACTCGGTGCGTCAGGGCATATTGCGGGCGTGATCAATCCACCTGCCAAGAAAAAGCGTAATTACTGGGTGGGGACCGACAAGTCGTCACACACCGATCCTGAGAAGTGGGATGCTGCTGCGACTGAGGTGGCCGGTAGCTGGTGGCCGGACTGGTACGAATGGCTGGCGGCTCAAAGCGGAAAAAAAGTAAAACCAGCGAAGGCACTAGGCAGTACAAAATATAAAGTGATCGAGGCAGCGCCTGGATCGTACGTAAAGGTCAGAGCAGTTTAGCGTGGTGCCACAGGCCGCAGAAACCGGCAAAGGAAGATGACGATGAGTGCAAAGATTGCGTACGTAACGGGTGGAATGGGTGGCATCGGTACGGCGATTTGTCAGCGATTGTCGAAAGAAGGGATGACCGTGATTGCAGGGTGTGGCCCAAGCCGCGATCATCAGCAATGGATCGATGAGCAGGCGGTCTTAGGCTATACCTTCTATGCTTCGGTCGGTAACGTGTCAGATTGGGAGTCCTGCTCCACAGCCTTTAAGAAGGTTCGGGACGAGCATGGCCCAGTGGATGTATTGGTGAATAACGCAGGGATCACGCGCGATGGCGTCTTTCGCAAAATGACTGCAGATGACTGGCGTGCGGTGATGGATACAAACTTAAACAGTCTGTTTAATGTCACCAAGCAAGTGATTGATGGTATGGCCGATCGAGGTTTCGGACGCATCATTAATATCAGCTCGGTCAACGGCCAAAAAGGCCAGTTTGGGCAATCTAATTACGCGACAGCCAAAGCGGGCATTCATGGTTTTACAATGTCGCTTGCTCTTGAGGTTGCGAGCAAGGGGGTGACAGTCAATACGGTGTCACCTGGCTATATCGGCACAGATATGGTTCGTGCGATTCGTCCAGACGTATTAGAAAAGATCGTCGCAACCATCCCCGTTAAGCGCTTAGGGCGTCCTGAGGAAATCGCGTCGATTATTGCGTGGATTGCTTCGGAAGAGTCGGGATTTTCGACGGGGGCAGACTTTTCCTTGAATGGCGGTTTGCATATGGGTTAAGGCCATCAGACAGATGGTCTTTTGATGGATCGGTAGCTAAAAATTAAAAACAAGTATTGGGGAAAGTAATGACTGAAGCAGCAGAGACGAACGTACGGTTGATTAAGAAGTATCCCAATCGCCGTTTGTACGACACAAAAACAAGCACCTACATCACGCTCGCGGATGTGAAGCAACTGGTGCTCGAGAATGAATCGTTCAAGGTCGTGGACGCGAAGTCAGCCGAAGATCTGACGCGAAGCATCTTGTTGCAGATTATTCTTGAAGAAGAAAGTGGCGGGGTACCGATGTTTTCCTCGACGATGCTTGCGCAAGTCATCCGTTTTTATGGTCACGCCATGCAAGGGATGATGGGCTCATATCTTGAGAAAAACATTGAGGTCTTTATGGAAGTGCAGGACCGGATGGCCGAGCAGTCAAAGGGCTTATACGGCGGCACGAACCAATTTGCGCCCGATGTTTGGACGCAAATGATGACTGCGCAAACACCGGCCGTGCAAAACATGATGAACAGTTATGTCGAGCAGAGCAAGACCATGTTGTCTCAGATGCAGGACAAGATGCAGGATCAAACTCGGGCGCTCATGGCTGCTTTCCCATTTGCACCAGGTAGTGCAAACGAGAAAAGCAAGAGCTAGGCTTCGGCGATACGTTTGGCTAGGTGATCAAGTGCCTCTTGCACTTGATCTACTAGAATCAAACAGAGATGTCCGGGCTGAAGTTTGGCCAGCGCCGTGTCAATCGCGGTGAACTCGCCACGTATTTCTACAATTTCTTTTGTCCGTGACGCATTCTTCAGACCGAGCTGTAACAGCGCCAGCACTTCGCCATCTTCGCGGCCACGTTGACATTGATCCTGATAAAGAATGGCCTGATCAAAGGATTCGCCTAGGATTTCTGTTTG
>CAMBFI010000053.1 GCA_945865935.1 Bordetella parapertussis
TTTGGAGTGATCGTTGAAAGTGCGGTCTACCAGAAAATGCTAGCGGCCTTGCGTGCAGCCAACACGCCTTTCGCCATGGAGCCTGATCATATCTTTATCGGCACCCCACGCGAGCAGCATGTATTTTTGGTCTTAGACCCGTCAGGCAATGCCGTTGAAGTTAAGGGCATGGTCAAACCTGAGCAAGTGTTTTCTGAAGCTTAATTTTTCGCAATACCATTTCACAATATTACCCAACTTGCAGGATCATCTCCTGCGTGAAAAAAACGAAATTTCCAAAGGACACCCATGAAAAAAATATCGAACGGTTTGAAAAAATTCATTACACCCGCTCTTGCGGTGCTCGGCCTGTTGGCGTTGTCGTCTGGCGCTCAAGCGCAGTACCCGAACAAACCGATCAAAATGATCATCGGTTATACAGCAGGCGGCGCGGCCGACAAACTGATTCGCCCCATCGCC
Organism: Bordetella parapertussis; assembly: GCA_945865935.1. Classification (GTDB taxonomy): domain Bacteria; phylum Pseudomonadota; class Gammaproteobacteria; order Burkholderiales; family Burkholderiaceae_B; genus Zwartia; species Zwartia parapertussis_E. Next base: position 460 of record CAMBFI010000053.1, read on the forward strand.
GAACGCACATCAAAAATCATCGGCCAGCCGTTTATTATGGAATACCGGCCTGGTGCTGGCGCCTCGATCGCGTTAGACATCACGTCTAAGGCTGACCCAGACGGGTATACCTTGCATATCACTGACTCAGGTCCCATGGTGATCCTGCCAAACATGCGCAAGCTTGCCTACGATCCACTAAAAGACTTTACCAATATCGCCATGATTGCGGGTGGCGGCACAGCCATTGTGGTGCGCCCGGATTCGGCGGCTAAAGATATTAAAGGCTTGATCGCGTTGGCTAAGAAAGATCCCTCAAAATGGAGCTATGGCACCTCAGGGATTGGTGGCGTCGGTCACTTAGCCGGCGAGCAATTGAACAAGCTTGAAAACCTCGGCATCACTCACGTACCCTACAAAGGCGGCAACCCAGCCGTGGTTGAAGTCTTAGGCGGACACGTACCCTTTTTGTTCTCGTCGTTAGGTGCAGCGGCCACCCAGATCGAAGCCGGTACCCTCAAGGCGCTAGCAGTCACATCTCTCAAACGCAGTGTTATGTTGCCTAATGTGCCAACCCTTGACGAGTCAGGTTACAAGGGCTTTGATGCGACGATCTGGTTTAGCATCGTCGGCCCCAAAGGCCTGCCTGCCGAAGTCATGGCTAAGCTCGTGCCTGCGTTTAACGAAGTGATGAAAGACCCAGCGGTGATTAAAGGCATTAACGTGGATGGCTATGACATGATGCCAATGACACCTGCACAGATGGATGGGCTCGTTAAAAAAGATCTGGCACACTGGGGCAAAATCATTAAAGACGCGAACGTACGCGACCAATAAGGCATAACCCAGTTGACCAAGCTTCTGTCGCTATCTGTGCGACAGAGGCACTCAACCGCGTTGCCTCAGAGCTGTTCGTACCGGCAAGTGTCTTTGCGAGACTTCAAAGCTGACCGGTATCCAACATGCCAGCTCACCTAAGCGCTTGCAGCATCTAAATGTGCAGTAGCTTCAGCGTCTAACACCAACACCGCAGCCTGTGCCAACTCAGTCAATTGCTCAAACGTTGTTGCACTGGCAATCGGCGCAGCAAGCCCTGGGCGCCCTTTGAACCACGCAATTGCGACTTGCGCAGCCGTCGTGTGGTAGCGGTCGGCGACAGCATCAAGTGCGGCCAAGACTTTTAAGCCCTTGGCATCTAGATACTTTCCGGCTCTGCGCGCACCGCGTGGGCTTTTGCCGAGATCAGCCTCAGAGCGGTATTTGCCTGATAAAAAGCCCGAGGCCAACGCATAGTAAGGAATAACGCCAACACCCTCGCTCGCACACAGTGGCAAGAGATCAGCTTCAATGGCGCGCTCAAGCAGGTTGTAATGCGGTTGCATCGTTTCATAGCGTGGTAAGCCGGTGCGTGCACTAACTTCTAACGTTTGCTTGAAACGTGCGACCGAATAATTAGATGCTCCAATCGCGCGAATCTTACCGGCCTTTATCAGTTTGTCATAGACTTCAAGAGTCTCTTCGTGAGGCGTGACCTCATCATCGCGATGTGACTGAAACAAATCGATCACATTGGTCTGTAGTCGCTTCAGTGAAGCTTCTATCGCACTCGTCAGATATTGAGCAGATAGGCCTTTGCCTATACCTGGCATTTCCATCCCAGCTTTAGAAAAAATCAGCACATCATGGCGCCGACCTCTGGCCTTTAGCCATTCTCCGATAATGATTTCAGACTCACCGCCCTTGTTACCAGGGACCCAGTACGAGTAAACATCAGCAGTATCCAAGGCATTCAAACCTGAGTCGACCAACGTGTCTAGCAAACGAAACGACTGCGCCTTATCGACTGTCCAGCCAAAAATATTGCAACCAAAAATCACTGGGGGCACAGTAATGCCCGAACGGCCTAGTTGTATTTTTTGCACGATAGTCTCTAGTTTGTAATTGGGATGAGTCTAGCCAGCATTAATTTAGCACTTGAACGCTCAAGGTGTAATAGCCAATACCAGTGATGAATTAACGCGAATGCCTGGTGGCAAACAGCAGCAATCCGGATAGCAGCGCCAAACCACCGACGCAACCATACGCAATGCCATAGTCATCAAAAAATGTGACCGTGACAGAGAAGATTGAAGGCATAATCATGACGCCGGCAAACATAATGCCCGAACCTAAGCCTGTCGCTTCAGTTCGTTTCGCACCGCCCAAGCGCGCCCATTCTGCATACGCCAAGCCGGTAAACCCGCTTGCAGTCGCACCGGCCACTGCGCAGACGCACAGAACGAAAAGCTGCGACCAACTCGCGGCAAACTGACCCGCGAGCACTGCAGCCACACACATAATCAAACCCTGCACAATAAGAAGCTGTCGCGCCGTCACGAAAGCATCGGCCAACCACCCCCAGAGCGGTCGACTGAGCACAGCAGAGAGTTGATAGACGGCAAGTGCCTGCCCCGCTTGCACCAAATCGAAACTGGTTTTAGTGGTCAGATGAACTGTCAAAAACGAAATGAAACAGAGCTGCACACCACTATAGACAAAGCTTGCAAACGCAAGAGACCGGATTGCACTGCTTTCATGCAATATCTTTACAGGAGACAGTACAGCCTTAGAAAACACCTCGGTTGCAGGATCACGGTCACTGTCCCAACGCTCTCGCGGAATTTGCAGTAAAAACAAAGCGAGCATCACAGGTACTGTCTGACACAACAACGCTACCTGCCACCCCAGATGTAAGGTCAACGGCGCCATCACGAGACCTGCCAACACGCCGCCCAGAGGAACGCCGATCTGCCGAATCGACAGCACCAGATTGATGACACCAGGGGGCGTGCGCGGTACAAGCAAATGGGTGCTTGAGGGTGCCGTTGCACCGTACGCCAAGCCAAGTAGCGCGGCGCCAATGACCACCGAAAGCACACTACCCAGCGAGCAAGCCAACAGCATCGCAAGTGTCGCGAGCAGTACGAGTTGGCTCACTCGCACTGCACCATAACGACGAATAAAGCGCGGCGACAGTAATGACGAAATAATCCCAACACCGTAAACGGTAGAGATAAAGAAACCGACTAACGTTCCTGGCACCTGAAGATCTTTTGCAATCACCGGGGCCACTACCGGAAATGAGTAGGCCGCCATTGTGGCTAGGCTTTGTGTGGCGAGTGTTGCTGCAAGCGGCCACACCGGAAAACTCGCAGGCAAGTCAGTTCGCATATTGCCTTATTTCTTTAATCGCCTTAACTTATGGTGCACAAAATAAAAAACTACAGAAAAACTCGTTGACTAAGTCCCAACAAAGCGACAGCAACATTTCATGCGCGCAACCTTAACGAAACGATATTATTCCTAAAATGAGAGCATCGTGTGAAGAGAAGCTTAATGCTAGCTAATGAGCAGGGGCTCTGAGGCGATAGAGGCCGCGCTTAAAATGGCGCGTCAATAGCATCCGTAGCTGCCTGCTGTGCAAGAGCAATAGATTATGGGATGATACAAACTTCTCGAGTGCTTTCCAACAAACAAAAAATAGAAACAATGATGCGAGCTCTGATTTGCAAAGAATGGGGTAGTTTCGAGAATTTAGTGCTTGGTACGATGCCAACGCCAATACCCC
>CAMBFI010000054.1 GCA_945865935.1 Bordetella parapertussis
CAGATCATCGAGCACCAAGAGGTCTGGTTCGAGCAGGCTTCGCATTATTTTGTTTTGTTCTTCCGGCTTGGACAGGCTGTATTTAGCAAACGCACCGTCGGCTTCAAGATACAGTACGTCATACCCTTGCAGCGTGGCCTGATACGTCACCGCTTTGGCGACGTGACTTTTACCCGTGCCGGGTTTGCCAATAATCAATGCATTAGCCCCATCGCCAACAAACTTTAACGTGTGCAGTTCAAAGCATGCTGCCCTTGGAAGCTTTGGATTAAATCGCCAGTCAAAGTCGTTAAGCGTTGCACGTTCATCGAGCCCAGACTTTTTGTATCTGCGATCCATCAGGCGCGAGCGGCGCCGATCAAGTTCGTCTTGCAGCACGAGCGAGAAGGTTTCAATAAATGGTTGCTGGGACGCCTGCGCCTGAACGATCCGAGTCTCAAGCGTAGCTCCGATTCCTGATAATCGCAGTTCTCGCAGTGTGCGATCAATCTCTGTCATGGTCATGGTCATTTAGTTAGACTCCTTATGATTAAGTAATAAATTGGCACTACGCTGAGCGCCTAGTGTGAACAGGTCGGCATAATCCTCACCTCCTCGTATGAGGGGGTGCTCCTGCGTGAGCATGAGTTCGTTCTGAAGCGGGACATCGAGCAAAGCAAGCGCCTCCGCCGTTAGGCGTTCAACTAACGCTTTGATAACCTTGTAACTATGGATACCATCGTGCAGCGCCATCTCACAGGCCTGCTCAACGAGGCGACGAGGCTGGCTCCTGACTAACCCCACGATTCCCCAGAGTTTGCGCTGCCCAACACGGCCTTCTTGTTTGAATAATGTTTCGCACAGTTCGTGGGTCGCAGGCCCAATTGCCTGCGCCTGACGCAAGATAGCCCGTGTCTCGCGTGAGGGATTAAAGATCCGCTCTTCGTCTGGCAGCACCACCGTGCCAGGGCGATCGACAAGGGTATGCGTACGCAGCAGCACTTGCGTTGTTAGATCACGGATCTCGAGATGGTGGTCAAACAATCGAACCAGCACACGATCACCAATCTTAGCTGGGCGTGCAGCGTGACTGCTGTGATTCACCCGAATGCAGGTGTCATCACACACTGAGCGCTGCTCTTCTTTGAAGTAACGAACCCCTGTAATTGGTAACGCTTTTAGATAGGGGCGCTCTGCCTGGAACATGGCTTCGACCTGCTTTTTGTGACTGCCGTGGATTCGCTGTGCAGCCCAACGGGTTTCCCAGTGTTCGAGGAATTCGTTTTGCTCCTCAAGGGATTCAAACCGCCGTCCTTTAAGCGCTGTGGCTTGAGTGTGGCCAATTGCATTCTCGACACTACCTTTACGATTTGGATCACGGATTCGAGCAGGGTCACCCACGACACCGTAGTGAGCTAGCGCCATTGCGTAGACTCGATTGAGTTCGGGCTCATACAGATCCGGTGTGATGACACCTTCTTTGAGGTTGTCGAGCACTACATATTGCGTGGTACCGCCAAAGTAGCGCCAAGCTTGTTCATGTAGCTGCGCCCAAACCTCCTTGCTGGACTTCCAGACGACGCGCCGGAAGCTGCGCCCCGAATACCGTAGCGTCATCACAAACAGGCGTGGCCGCTTATACCGCTGCGTGCCTGGCACTTTGGTCGGCGCGCCTTCGCCATAATCTACCTGCGCCTCTTCGCCCGGCGCAAACTCAAGCCGATCGAACTGAACCGGATCGACTTCGCGTAACTTGCCCGCAAAGCGCTTGACGCTGTTGTAGCCACCGGTGTACCCAAGCTGATCGACCAAGTCTTGATAGATGGCGGTGTAATTGCGACGTAGCCGCAATTGCGCGGTGATGAACTCGCGGTACGGCTCGCACGCCGAGCTCGAACCAGAGCCCGCCAAAGCCGGTGGCCGGGGTGGGGGAATTTGAACTTCGGAGCCGGTGGCCACCCCGGGGGAATTTGAATCCCCGGCCAGCCAACGTTGTGCATAGCCTCGGATTGTTTTGCGGTCGATACCGGTGACGCGCGCAATCTCATACTGGCTCGTTTTAGCGGCCAGCAAGGTGTAAATCGTCGTTTGTAAGTGCGGTTTCAAGACGTTCAATCCAGTTCCCCTCAGTCGAGGGGTAAAGATAACGTCCTGCCAGGGGCTGAACTGCGGCTAAAACTTGGGCGATTGGCCCTAATTTACAGCCCGCTCAGCTGGGGGAGTTTGACCTGGCCAGAGATGGGGGAATTTGACCGGCCAACGGGGATCTAGTTTTGACGAACCACTTTCATATAGAAACGAATGCTCTGATTATTGAATTGCTTGCTTTTCTAACCGGGTACATTCTCAAGTGGTGTTTGATGGTCGTAGGGAAGGTAAGTACTCATAATACACACGGAATTAGACTGTCTCCCCAAATGAGACACACACCAATTCAATTAATCATTAGTGAAAGACTAATTTTTCTGCCTAACTTGCCTTATGCCTGTAACAATCCTAACAATCTGTATAAACTCTTTACATTGCCAAACCGCTTAATGACATCAAACGAGACCAAATGCGCTACTGGTGGGTCAACCAAAATCAAACCTACCGCCATGAGATCGAAGGTGGTTACCTTTGGTCGCCCAAAAGAAACAAGAACCAAGCACGCAATCAGTTCTACGAGTTCATGCGAGAGGTCTCGCCTGGTGATCTAATATTTTCCTTTAAAGACACTCGCATCCTGGCGATTGGCATCGCCGAGTCTTATTGCTGGGAATGTCCCAAGCCCCTTGAGTTTGGAAACGCTGGCTCCTATTGGGAAAACATAGGGTGGAAAGTCAAAGTGAAGTTCACCCAACTGACACACCAGATCCGTCCCAAAGAACATATCGCACAGCTCAGACCTTTTCTGCCAGCCAAATACTCTCCCCTACAGACAGACGGGAACGGTCTTCAGTCCGTCTACCTTGCTAGTGTTAATGAAGAATTTGCTGCTGCGTTGATACATCTGATTGGTGCTGAGGCCACTCCCTTATTACATGCCGCCCAATTCGTTGAGCCTGTCGTAGCCGATGATCTTGATTTCTGGGAACACCAGATTGAACAAACCATCGAGCAAAATAAAAGCATCCCCGATACCGAACGGGTCGCACTTGTGCGTTCACGCATCGGTCAGGGACTCTTTAAAGATCGCGTCAAACAGATCGAGACACATTGCCGCATCACCAAAGTAGACAATCCCACTCATTTAATCGCCAGCCACTGCAAACCCTGGCGCGATGCGACTAATGAAGAGCGTCTAAATGGTGAAAACGGGTTGCTCCTAACCCCAAGCATCGATCATTTATTTGATCGGGGCTTCATCGGCTTTGAAAACAATGGGCAACTAATTATCTCGCCAGTAGCGCATCGACCATCGCTACAACGCATGGGCATTAATACCGATCAGACCATAAACGTCGGTTCATTTACGCAAGGTCAGAAAGAATTTCTGGATTTTCATCGAGAGTCGGTTTTATTGAGGGTGCAGAATAAAAGCATGTCCCCATAATATCTACCTAAGAGACAGACCAATCACAATCCCAACAACCAAAACAATCAACACCAGCAACCACTACGGCTTCCCTGAACTACTTGTATACAACAATCCTAGCTGAACAAGAAGTTAGTGACTTCAGCTACGCGGCATTACTGCGACTCTTTGCAAGTTACGAGGGATCTGAGCGTCAAGTCGGAACTGAACTTGATCTGACAGTAGTCCCATAGTTTGCAAAACGTATTTTTCAGATGAGATTTAATTGTTGATTTCAGTAGTGAAAATCATCTAGCCAGCCTCCCTGCGTACTAGGCGCAGTCGCAGTTAAAGTGAGTTTGTGCAAACCCTTTAACTGCCGGAGGCTGAAAATGAAATATAGCGGAATTGACCTGCATTCTAATAATAGCGTGGTCACTGTGAT